>NZ_MEHT01000019.1 GCF_001870675.1 Roseinatronobacter thiooxidans
GACGACCCGATTCGAAATCCCGGGTTTGTGCCAGATACGCCGCATCAAGCACCCGTTGGCCGGCCCAGCGCACCTGCTGGAACCCGTCATCGCGCGTCAGAACCTTGTGCCAGGCCTGCCAGCGGATCGCGGCGGGGGATCAGGTCATGCGTCGGGTAGCCCAGATGCAGCACCCGGTCGAAACGCCCGGGCCTGCGGATGGCTTTGTCGATCCGGTCCGGATGATTGGTCGCGCCCATAATGACCACGCCCTCATGCCCCTCATACCCGTCCATGGCGGCCAGAAGGCCCGTCACCACATACTCGGTCCAGGTGCGATTATTGTCCCCCATCCGGTCGCGGTCCCCGACAGCGTCCAGTTCGTCGATGAACAGGATTGCGGGCGCAGCGGCCGCAGCACGGGCGAAACACTCCCGCATCGCCTTGATCACCTCACTCCCGCGGCTTCCCTCCGAGGACCAGTCGGCGATCGAGCCCGTGATCACGTTGATCCCCGCCGATCTGGCGATAAGGCGGGGAACTTCGGTTTTGCCGCTCCCCGGCGGGCCGGAGAGGAGGAGGCCGCGGGTGACGTCTTTCCACGCGATCTCGCCTGCCTGCCACGCAAGCAGGTCAGTGACCATCTGCTCCAGGGGTTCGCGTACCTCTTGCGGAAGCGGGAAATCGGCCAGCCCCGGTCCATCAGCGGCATCTGGTGCCGCAGCCAGCATCAGGGCTGCGATGGCACCCTCCAGCGTCGGGTTGCGCAAGGCCAGCACCAGATCGTCCGGCCCGAGGCCCTTGCAGCGGGCGTCCTCCGGCAGGCGGGCGAGGGCAGCGGCAACACCGTCGCCCCGGTCGCCTTCATTATGGCCTCCCGTGTCGGGGTAAGCGTCGGTCAGGATCGCGGCCAGCATGGCCCGGTCGAGGGGTGCAAGGTGGATCACCTGCGGCTTCAGCGCGCGCAGGGCCGTGGGCAGGGTACCGGCCGCCAGCGCCACCGCGACAATCGCGCGCCGCGTTTCCAGCGCCGTGCGGAAGGTGGGCACAAGCTGGCCGATCGGGCCTGCGCCTGTTTTGCGGTTGTCCTTCGACAGCATCGCTTCCTCGGCCCGGATCGCCTTGGGCAGCGGCGCATCCTCCGGCCAGAAGGGCGCGCGGCTCAGCATATGGTCGAGGACCTTGTACAGGGGCTCATCCAGACCAAGGGTATCTGCTGAAAGCACTGTCAGCGATCCGGGCGCGCTCAGGGCATTATACATCGCGGCTGGACTGCCGAAAGTGAAGGCCAGCCGGGTCACAGCCAAGGCCACGGCAGGCCGCAGGCTGTACACCGCCGCCTCCTTGCCCGACCCGTCGGGGACAGGCGGCAGGGCGTCCGCCATCAGCGCAGCGGCCGCTTCTGCTTCTGCCTCGACGAAATCCAAAATATCGTCGAGTTCGGTCCGGGGCAGCGTACTGGCGGTCGTCGGCGGTTGGGCCGGGGTGGAAGACGTGGCAGCGTTCGCCTGCCGCAGCGGCGCAACCGCAGAAACCGGTGTATCGGTCGGCGCAGCGTAAGGTGGGTGGCGCGTGATGACGCCGCTGATGGTCGCCCATCCGGATTGCTCGAAAAGCAGGCTCTCGCGGATCGCTGCGGCGAAAACGCGCCAGTCAGCCGGGGCTGCCGCGCCGCTGGTCGTGGACGTGAGGGTCGGGGTGGTGGGCTGCGTCATGGGAAGCCTCCGTCAGGAATAAGGACCGGGGAACGGTTCGCCCCAAGGGCGGGCCGGGCACTCGATCTGGTTCGGGGTGGTCGGGTGTTGCGGGTGGCGCCGGTTATTAAGCGGCGAGGTCGAGGTCCGCGTCCCACCCGCCCGGGATGGCGTCGGTGTGGCCAAGCCGTGCCAGCGCGGCGTCCAGGGACGCCCGCGGGTTGCGGCGCAACTCCGCGATCTCGGAGACATGGATCACCTGTCGCAGCTGCCAGTCCGCCGTGAAACGGACCACATTCTCGCTCAGGACGACCGCGGCGAGAATGTCGAAATCCTCTGGCCGATATGGCCCGCGCCCCGTGCAGCCCCGCTCGGAGCGCTGCCGCAGGGTGAAGATGTAATTGCCATTCGCTGCCTGGGTATGGCGGGTCTTGACCTGAAGACGGAGCGACGCCCCGTCCGGCAGGATGAGCAGCCGGTCATGGCGTTCATGTTCGTCGGCAGGATAGACCCGCTCGCCAAGGCGCGTCAGCAGGCTGTCGACCAGTTGTTCGGCTGCGCGCCCGAGAATCTTGGCGTGACGACAGAGGTCGGCGACCGTAGTGTCGGGGTAGGCTGCCAGCGCCTCACGGGCATCGCGGATCTCGGCCGGGCGGTCAGGGGGCGTGAAGCCCGGAAGCAGAAGCTGCATTTGCGCCTCCTTCAGTCTGAAAAATGGGAGAAAACGGGGGGATCGGCCCCCCTGAACGGTACGGAGGAGCGGTCAGGCCGCCAATGCCGGTCCACAGGCCCCATCGCCGTCCGGACCGGGCCCGCCGAAATCCTGGAGCTGCATCATGTCCGCCACCAGGCTGAAGAACCGGGCCTGCATCTGCCGGGTCTGGCGCGCCACCGCATGGGCGCCCGGCACCATGAACTGCGGCTGGTAGTCGACGAGCGTGTGGAAAAGGAACAGGCGCGCGTCATCGTCTTCCAGCCCGATCAGACTGAACAGCCCATAACCCATCTCCCACAGCGCCCGGTCTTCACGGCGGTTCAGATCAGCCGCCATGACCTGATGAAGCGCGTCGAACATCGCGGTCAGGGCCGCTTCGGACCGCTGCATCGCCAACCCGAAGGGCGGCGTCCGGACGTCTCGCGCCACCGGGCGCTGGAGCATCTGGTCTGCGTGGACGAACCGGTCCATCGCGCCCAGAAGACCGGTGAAGCACCGCGACATCCCGGTATGCGCCACAGTTGCGCTGCAGGACATACCCACCATGTCCTCATGGTCGACCACTTCCACCCCGGCCCCGGGCAGCGCGATATGCGCCGCGAGCGCATCAAACGCCGTGTCCAACAGGGCGTTGTAACGCGGCAGGCCAGCCCGGTAGAGCGGGAAAAGCACGGTCTCATGGCGCATCGCAAGGATGTTGCGGATCATCGCCACCTCAGTGGGCGTCTCCGTCGTCAGGACGGTCCGGACCATCTTCGCCGCCATCTGCAGCCCGTAGGCCATCTCGTCTTCGGTCTCCCCTGCGAGGATCACCGCGCACTGGGTCAGCGCCCGGGCGCGCGCCGCATCCACCGCGCCGGTGAAAGCCGCGAGCGCCGGATCCTGGCCGTCATAGCCGCCAAGATCGCGCTCGGCAGACGTCAGCTGGACCAGCGCCCCGACCAGCGCGGTAAACCGCGCGAACATCGCGCAGCGGGGGTTCAGTGAACGGGGGAATAGTGGTATCGATACGCTTAGCCATCGGAGCCTCCTCAATAGGTTCTGGCGGTTAGAGCGGGCAGGTGTTGGTAGCGCCTGCCTCGCTCGCATATTGAACATATGTCGCATATGCCCCATTGTCAATATGGAGCATATGCTTTATTTACAGGCCATGAGCAAAGACACTGTATTCCCTGTGAAGAAGCTGGTGAACCTGACAGAGGATCAGGCGAAGCGGATATCCGATTTCCGCTTCGAGAAGCGCTTGGCTTCGGAGAATGAGGCGATCAGGGTACTCATTAGGCTTGGGTTGGATGCGTCGGCCGAGAAGGGTGACCTTGCCGACTGACCCGCTACCTGTACTCCGTGAAAATCGCATCAAAGCGGAAGCTTTCCCTGTCGGGCATCGCTCTCGGATTTCCGCTGCGCGCGGCGCTTCTTTGCGGGTGGCGTCTGGTCTTCAACCTGGGGCGTAAGGCGCGCAAAGTGCCGGGCCCGGGCCTCCGCGGCAAGATTCTGAAAGTACTCATTCTGGTCCACGGGGATCCATACGTTCGCCCGAAACAGCCCTTGTGCCTTTTTGCGCGCAACCGAGCGGCGGACGAATTCAGCGTGCTCCTCACGTTCAGCTCTGGTGCGACGACGTTTCGTCGGGGTGGTTCGTGGTGTGGATTTCTTTGACATCGCGGCTCTTTCCTTGTCTTCCCCCACAGCGTCCACGACCGCCGTGAAAGTACAAACCGCTGAATCTCCAACAAAGCGATCACGTCTGCGTGATGATCCCACCTGCATCGGCGCTCGCATCATCGCCCAAGTCAGCGCTGACCTGAGCGATGATCTAACCGGTGCGGGCGGAGACGTCGGCGCCCACCTCAGCGCTGAGGTCAATACTTACTTCAGCGCTGAGACGAACATGGACGGTCATGCCGACTGTTCTGCAAGGGTGCCGCGTGACGCG
>NZ_MEHT01000020.1 GCF_001870675.1 Roseinatronobacter thiooxidans
ATTATGAGATTTTGAGGATCGCGTCTATGCCACGCTCGCCATTGATTACCCCGGACGCCGTCGATCGCGCAGCCCAAGCGCTGGTCGCCCGCGGCCAGCCCGTCACCAATCAGGCCATTCACGCCCTGCTGGGCGGCGGATCGATGTCCACGCTGGTGCCCTTGGTCCGCGCCTGGAAAGAAGCGCAGAAAGAGCGCGCCGAACTGGATACGATTGAAATCCCCGAGGAAGTGCTGGGGCATGCCCGCGATCTGGCGGGACGCATCTGGCGGGACGCGCTTGCAGAAGCGAGTGTCGCCTCGGACGCCCTGCGCCGCGAATACCGCGCCAGTCAGCAAAAAGCGGCAGAAACCCAATCCGAGCTGCTCGACACACTCAATCAGGCGGAAGTCCGGCATCAGGACCTGGAACGTGAAATCGCAGACTTGCGGTCACAGATCGATACGTTGCGCAGCGCCCATGACGCACAGGCGCTTGATCTGGCGCGGGCACAATCCACGATCGAGGCCCTAAAGGAAAAAGTCGCGATGCTGGAGGGAACCATCACCAAAGCCGAGGCCCGCGCAGAGCGCGCCGAAGAACGCCTTGCCCTTGTCGCGCAGGGGAATGCAGGGACATCACCACGTCGTCCCTGACCCTGCGGGCGCGCGATGGTGGGAGCTCTCCGGCGTCAGTGCGCCGCCAATCCGCGTGCGCAGGGAAATCACAAGGGTGGGACTAGAGCGCGCAGGCGCGGCGGTCACTTACCCTTACTTTGGAAAACCGCATCAAAGCGGAAGCTTCCCCTGTCGGGCGTCGCTCTCGGATTTACGTTGCGCGCGGCGCTTCTTTGCGGGCGGCGTCTGGTCTTCAACCATGGGCGTAATGCGCGCAAAGTGCCGGGCCCGGGCCTCCGCAGCAAGACTCTGAAAGTACTCATTCTGGTCAACGGGGATCCATACGTTCGCCCGAAAAAGCCCTTGTGCCTTTTTGCGCGCAACCGAGCGGCGGACGAATTCAGCGTGCTCCTCACGTTCAGCCCTGGTGCGACGACGTTTCGTCGGGGTAGTTTGTGGTGTGCGTTTCTTGGACATCGCGGCTCCTTCCTCGTCTTCCCTCACAGCGTCCGCGACCGCCGTGAAAGTACAAACAGCTGAATCTCCAACAAAGTGATCACGTCTGCGTGATAGCCGCAGCTGCATCGGCGCTCGGATCATCGCCCAGGTCAGCGCTGATCTGAGCGATGATCCAACCGGTGCGGGCGAAGATGTCGGCGCCCACCTCAGCGCTGAGGTCAATGCTTACTTCAGCGCTAAGACGAACATGTACGGTGGTAATCTCCCCGAATGTTCTGAGCGGCGCCGTGTACAGGGCGGTAAGCTGCCGAATATAGATGCGGCGGGAGTGTCTTGAGGTTTGGCCGAAGCGGCCATTCGAGGCCTCCGTCAGATGTGTTCTGCTCACTTCGTCGATGACCGTCGACTCAACCGTCCACGTTGCTTCCGCGGGCGGATGCCTCGCGGACGGTGTGGGCCAGCCGGGCGGCGGTGACCGGCTTGGAGAGTACCGCTGCGAATTCCGGCGCCGGCGCGTCGCCCAGCGTGTCAGGCCGAGCGGTGACCAGCACCACCGGGACCGGCGGCGAAAGTGTGCCGGCATGGCGGGCCAGCGCCCGGCCGTCCATGCCCTCCATGTGCAGATCGGTCACCAGCGCCGACCAGAGCCCGGGCGCCTCCGATAGTAATTCGGCCGCCTCCTCGGGGTCTGAGATGGCCACCGCTACCGCCCCGGCCGCCTCCAGCATGTCGGCCAGAACTTCCGCCACATCCACCAGATCGTCCACCACGAGTATGTGCAGATCGCGCAGCAGCTCGGCTGGGGCGACGGCGGCCCGCCGAGTCGTGGCTTTCCGCGCCCCCTGGCCTGCGTCGCCAGGCACCGCGGCCGGCCAGGCCACGGTCATGGTGGTTCCCCGGCCAGGCGTACTATCCACCCACAGCGCCGCGCGGTTGGTCTGCAGAATGGTAGAGACGATCAGCAACCCCAACCCGGTGCCTGCCTTGCCCTTGGTGGTGAAGTTGGGCCGGAACATCCGCGCGCGCACGTCGTCCGTGATGCCTGCGCCGGTGTCGTTGATGGAGAAGAGCGCCATGGGCACACCGGCTGGCGGTAGGAAGCCGGCATCGGGGGCGCGCGACGGCGGGGAGGTGCCGGGCGGCAAGGTGGCCAATGTCACCATCGCCGGTCGCTCCGGCGCGCCGGCATCGCAAGCATTGATGGCAAGGTTCACAATCACTTGGGCGACCTCGGTCGGGTTGGCCCATACCAGTGGTCCCGCCTCGGACAGTTCGACGCGCACGTTGTGCTCCGCGATCCGCCGCTGGCCCAGCAGATCCACCGCGTTCCGCAGCAGCTTGCCCAGATCCAGCGCCTCGCGCGGCAGCTCCGGGCGGATCAGCCCGCCCAGTCCTGCGATCAGGTCGCGTGCCATACCGACCGAGCGGCGAATGCGCCCCAGCCCGTCCAGCAGTCCTGCCTGTCCGGCAGCTTGCGGCTCCAGCATCTCAACCGTACCGGCGACCACTGCGATCAGGTTGTTGAGGTCATGCGCCACCCCCCCGGCGACCTGCGCCACAGTGTCTCGCTGCTGCGCACGCTGGAGATCCTCGCGCAGTTGTGCCTGCTCTTCCTGCGCCTGTGCTCGCGCAGTCATCTCGGCTGTGATGTCAAAACTTACGCCCGACAGGATCGTCGGCATGCCCTCTGAATCACGCTCACGGACACCTGCATGCACCTGCATCCAGTTCCAGCATCCGTCCTCCCAGTCTCGGCGACGGTACACAGCACTCCGCTTGTCCGACGCCCCTTGCCTCAGGGCTTCTAAGCCAGCTGTGACAGCCTGCGCATCCTCCGGATGCAGCGTCTCAAACCAAGCTGCAACCGTCATGTCGACGCCTTCGGTGCTGTATCTGTATCCGTGGGCAACTGCCCAGTATTCATCTAACTTCAGCATCCGAGTGCGCAGGTCTATATTCCAGGTGAACGCGCGCGACGCCTCCAGAACCGCTTTCAGGCGCGCCTCGGCCTCCTTGAGATCGTTGATGTCAACGAGGATGCCCTCCCAGATCACCGACCCGTCATCGAGTTCGCGCGGGATCGACTCGGCGCGGATCCACCGCGTTTCGCCATTCGCAACGATGCGGGCCTCGCCGGAAAAGGGCTGACGTCTGGCGAAAGCTTCGGCATTGATCTCCAGCCAGCGGGGGCGATCCTCGGGGTGAACGCGCGAAAAGCCGGTCATCAGGTCGCCCGCGGCCTCCTCGGGTGTCAGTTCCAGCATATGCAGGAACTGCTTGCTGACGAAGGCGAACTCGGCCAGCTCCGCATCCGGTCGCAGCACCATGGTATAGGCACCGGCGGGCATGTGCTCGGTCAGCGCGAAGGCTGTTTGCTCAAATGCGCGACGCTCCGCCTCCAGTGCCGCCTCGGCCACCCGTGTCGGCGTCAGGTCCTGAAATGTGACGAACACCAGATCGCCCTGTAGCGCAAAGCCGATCAGCACGTCACGCGGCCGGCCTGCCTTGTCGATGATTCGGTACTCCCGCGGTGGCGCGACCGTGCCCGTCGCCTGCCGCGTCGCGATCTGGTCCCACCAGCGGGACATCACCTCACGGCGATAGTCGGGGTCCGGATAGGCCCGCTCCGCCCAAGTCGCCACACTCGGCACATCCGCCAGCGTGTAACCAAAGGCGGTGGTGAAACTCGGATTCACGAAGCGCGCCGCAGTCCCCTCGCCCAACTCGTGTACCACCATAGGTACAGGCAGCGTACCGAGTAGCGCCCAGATATCCACATCTTGGCCAATGGAACCGTCGGGGTTAGCCACTGGCAGGTGCGTCTGTCCCGAAGGCGATTGGGTCATGATTTGGGCTTTCAATTTCGTTTGCAGCAAAATTAAATCATACTCCGGAGAAGGGAAATGGCGAAACTCTCTTTGGCTAACACTCCGAAGCATTCTCGATGGACTAAGGGGCAGCGCGAAGAAACGTGGACGCAAGTGTCCTTGCCTGTGCCCAAGCAAGAGCGACACCGGAGCCGAAACCCTCACCGAGACTGTGCGGGAGTGTAACACCATGTCGCGAGCCGCCAGCGCCCTTGGTGCAGAAACCCCGTTCGCAGATGCTATCGCACAATTTCAACCGTATGGCGGGGCCGTCAAACCATCAGCGCTCCACCTGATCGTTCGCTGCGACAAGAACGAATGGCCGCTTCAGGGAAAGTTGCACCACGGCATCTTGAACGGCTCGACCGGTCGCTATGGGCCGTTCGCGACACCATCCTATCATTTTGCTCCTGGAGACTGCGTGACCTCGGTAGAGCCAATAGTGGATGAGGTTCCCAGCAAGGGGCGGTGTCGACCTCTGATGCCCACGGGGCGTATCGGTGTTTCGCGCGCGGCCCCCAATTTGATATGGGCGCTATTCCGGAGAAGGCTCCGACCCCCTTGTCCTGCAAGTAACTGTTTTTGTTGTGTGTTCCGGGAGATCCGGGCGATCCGGTCATCCGGTGCGGCAATGTTGAAGACGCGCGCGCTGGCCGCGCTTTGGGCCATCCGATCCGGCCAGGTTCTGGGCCGATCTGGGCAGCGGTGTTTCCCAAGCCATTGATCATTAATCATGTTCCGGATGATCCGGATGTTCCGGGTGCTCAGTGCCCGCAAACCGGGGCTTGGCGCTGGGAGGGCAGTCAAGCCGCGGCCGTCCCAGCCACATCCGCAAATCGATCACGGACCACCCATGGGACCGCCGCCCTGTTCGAGGGGTCCGAGCAGCACCTTGTAACCCCGGCGGCCCCCCTGACCGGCCTGGCGGGGCAGTTTCCGCATCAGATCCCCGCCCCGGTCGGGCTCTAGCACTCCCAGCGCGATCAGGCGTCTTGCCGCGACCTCGGCGTCCTCGCCGAAGATGTTCGACCAGGTCGGGGCAGGGACGTGCAGGGCGCCTGCCTTGCACCAGGCGACGGGGGCACGTGCCCCGTCCACGATGTCGCCATGTGGGGCGACATCGAGGTCCCGGATCCGGTCGCGGGCGGCTTTCAGAAACAGGCGCAGGCGCTCCAGGCGGTCCTCATCCATCGCGCGGGCCTTCTGCTCCGGGCTCGGGCCCTGCGCGTTCAGCCACTTTTCATAAACGGCGTAGGCCGCCGCCCGGGCCGTGCCCGCGGGCCAGCCGGTGATGCCAGCCGCACTTGCGAGCTCTCCACCGGCCGCGATGAGCGCGAAGCGCTGGCGCACCCGCCCGTGGATCCCACCATGGGCATCGGGGCGGCGGGCCTCGACCAGCGCCTCGAAGGCCGCCATCTCGGCCTGCGCCTGCGCCGTGACGCTGTCAATGTCGGACAGGAGGTGGGCGACCATGGCTTTGCCGGCGACACCATGATCCTTGTTCGCAGCCGCAATCAGCGCGTCGCTCAGGCCCCGACCCGTCTTGTGGCCGTGCAACTCGTCATAAATTCCGTGCTTGTAGCCTTCGATTGGGATGTCGAGGATCCGGGCTTTCTGTCCGTCCTTGGCCTTGATCCCGGCTTCAAGCAGTTTTTCGACCACCGAAATCTCCCCGGTCGACAGGCCAAGGAGCTCCCAGTGGGCAATGTAGGCAAGGCCGCTGCCAGACAGGCTGAAGCGCCCCTTTCCCCGCCCGTGCGCGAGCATGTAAAGGGCATGGACAAAGTGCCGGGCATCGACCTCTCCCAGCTCGTCCGTCGGCAAGAAACGGCCGGTATGGGCCTCGGCGACCCGCTCAAGGGCAGAATCTGTTACGCGCCAGCTTTCGACATGGCGCGGCGACGTGAAGACGCTGGCGGCACAGAGGAGCGCGGTGCTCTTGCCCGTGCTGGAGTTGCCGTGAATATGCAGCAGGCCGGACGGCACCCCGAGCGGGCGCACCAAGGGGGCCGCCAAGGCGAGGCTGAGCCCGACGACCATCAAGGGATTGCCGGGGGCGTATTGCGCCACGCCGTGGCGCCAGCCCTCAAGGGTGCCGCGGATTGCATCATCAAGGCGGTCAGGTCCCTCGTAGATGATGTCTTCGGGCCCCAAGCTGCTTCCGTCCACGAACACATAGCTGCGGCCGTCCTCCTGCCAGCCGAGTCGACGGGTCAGGATCGCCCGGTGCGGTGGCTTCATTTGAGCGATCACGCCCGTCAGCAGTTTGCGGCGGGCCGGGTCGTGATGCACGTCGAAACCACGCGCGAGTAGCGCCGCGATGGCATGGTTGCCGGTGCCGATCTGTTTGCGCGGGATCAGGATGGTGCGCGTCTGCCGGTCCATGTCTTGGAATTCAAGCTGAAGGTGCCAGTCCAACTTGCCTAAGCGCCGCGCCAGGAGGGTGGGCCGCAGGTAGCCGCAGAGCCAGGTCTGGGTGGGGGTGCCGTCCTCCTGCACCTCGGTGTGGTAAAGGCCGTCGGCACGCAAGACTATTCCGGGCGGCAGTTTCTCCAGAAAGACGAGCTGCATGTCATGCTGGGTCATTTGAGTGTGGCTCCTTTTACGTTTTTGTCGTGCTAGATCATCTCAAGCCCCCATCTTCGGTAGGCCGATATTCGTCATATAGACTCGATTTTGCGAGTATGGGTGCGTGATTATGGAGTTTTCCACAAAAATATGAATAGACGCGCTGTTTCAGGTTTTGCCAGATAGTATCTTGAGTTTTTTTAATCATCTTGGAATAGATTTATTTGTAGAGTCTGGATCTATAAAAAACGGTAAAGAAGTATCAATTAAAATAAAGAAGCTAAATTATCACAGTGTGATAAACCCGGAATGGGTTTTCTGCGCATCGCTTGGTGCCTGCCTTTGGGTATCCGCACATGTCACCGCTGCCCGGCTGATGCGGGCGGGGAAGGCTGGGGGTCAAGGATGCGGACCATCACCTCCGCCGGGATTGCCAATCGCACTGGCCCTTTCGGGCTGTCCGAGGTGAGCCAGCCTGTCGCGGACATCGTCGCGATCTCCCGCCCCCCTTGACGCTTGGACTTGCCCAGCCGGTCAAAAACTGTCCCGCGTGGCAGGACAGCCCCTGCGACGATATCCGCGATCAAGCTGTCCGGGATGTCCGATGGTAAAGCTGTGCGCATCGCGGTGGTCAGCCGTTCGGGCATGTCTGGCGACGTGAGCGTCTTGAGGGTCCGGGCCACCTCCGTCGTCAGGGCGGCGAGCAGCTTTTCCGGGCCCACCTCCTGGTGGCTTGCTTGCGCCGATTCCGCAGGTGCGCCGTCCAGACTCTCGACGGCCAAAGCCAGCGACCAGGACAAAGGCCCGCCCACGCTATGCATCAGGGACTGCAAGAGAAACAGGTCGGCAACGAGGTCGATACCCGGGACCAGCGCGTCTCCCCGGCGCAGGGCGTGCCAGCGGTCCAGACCGACAAGCAGGCGGGCGAGGGGGGCCGTCTCGGCAGACCACGGTTGGGTATCTACCCGTGCTGTCTCCCGCTCGATCATCGCGGAACCGGCGGTGTCGATCAGCGTGCCGGGCCAGAGCCAGTCCAGCATCTTGTAGATGGTCGCCGCAGGCTTTGGAAAGGGGCACCCCTTGTCAGCGACCCGGCTGTCCCAGGCCCCGAGAAGATCTGCGATCCGATGGGTCGGCGCCCCGTCCAGGGTGGGCATATGCGCGCCGCGCCGGTCCTCGAACCGTGCGACATCCGTCTTGCGGACTGCGACCTGCAGCGCCTCTCGGAGGGCGCGAGGCAGGTGATCGAACTGCGCGTGAAGGACCCAGAGATCGGCCATCGTTTGGGCGGTCGGAGTCTCCAGTTGTCTACTAAGGTATTCAGACATCGGTCATGGCTTTCGCGGTTTCGTCTATTAAGTGTGGCCTCTGTTTGTCAGATCGCAAGCAAAAACGGACTCCGCCTGAATCAAAGATGTGGATAGAGACGGACAAGGGCTTCGTTAATTATGAAGATGTCAGAGTTAACCCATATCGCAGTATGGCCGATTGTGTTTGGGGTCGTGTGCCTTAAAATGGGATGCGAAATAAATTAACCGAACGCGTTCAGGCCTATTAATATCGTACATTTGGTTAGTCCTGACTGCGATGCCCTTTATTTTATGTCTCACCGGGGTGTGGTGCAATAAGCTGGCAATTCTGTGGAATTTCGACTTTGACACGACGTTCAATAACCATGGAAACCAGATTCAAAGTCTATGAACGACCGATGGTAACGGTTGAACCGCCCACTCCGGAGTTGGGGTGCCTGTCTGAGGGGGCGCACGTGCCGCCTGAGTGTTCGGCCATCGCAAGGGCGGGATCTGCCTGCCTGGCGTGTAGGCGTGACCTCGACCAAGGCCGATCTGCCCCGCAGCCAGCCGCGCTTCCTGACCCTGAAATGGGGTGCTCCTGGGGTTGCTTAAAGACGTACCGGAATGAACCTGCGATGGCCAACCTTGAGGGGGACGATCCACCTCCCAGTTCGGGGGGGGACGAGCGGCCAGGCGGCGGATCCGCCACAGACTTTGCGGCGCACCGCCAAGGGTCCAGTCAGAGGTTCGGCCATCTTGGAGAATCGCAGGACACCGCATACCCCTGTCCGGATGTTCCGAAGCCGACATCGGGCCTAAGCATGGTCGATTGCGAGAGCGGGCGTTTTAACGGTCTTGCGTCAGCCCCGGTTCCTTCCACATCCAGCCGAAGTCGTACCCGGCCATCGTGGCAGCCTCTGGCCGTGCGGTGCCGCTTTCCAGCAACCTTAGCCAGTTTGCGACCAGCTTCCGGCCCGCCGCCGTCTTGACGGCCTGTCGTGGGGTTTTGCCTTTCAGGACGGGAATGGGCTGGTCCAGAGTTTCGCGGTAATGGCGGTTCATATGGGCATGGATAACCTCGCGCGCGACCTCCGCTGGGATATCGTCAGGCGAGGTGGGGCCTTTGTGGCATGTGGAGCGTGGGCCTGTTCAAAGGTCTCGATCGCGGTCATGGCCACAACTGATTGGGCGTAAACCGCAGGTCCTTTTTGCGGCGCAGTTTCAATATGGTGCGCAGGCCACCCATCAACAATTCCACGACCGCAGGCGCGAAGCGCAGAAGCCCGCCGACAATGACATGGTGATCGCGCACCGGAAGAACCCGCACAGGAATGCGGTCGCCCGGTTTCAAGGTCTTGCTCGCGCTCTTCTCGCGTAAGTGACGGGGTCCGCGCCTGCCAACAGGTCGCGCAGGGCCATGCCTGCTCCCGGTGAGGGGGCCACGACTTCATGCAGGCTGACATGGGCATCGCGTAGGCCCAGCATCATATTGCTTTTGACCAGCACAGGCTCGCGCCACCCCCGGCGCTTGAGGTAGACATCCACTGCGTTCCCTTCCGGCTCCCAGTGCCGGGTCATGAAATCCTTGAACGCAGCGCCCCAGCAGGTCCAGGGCAATTGCGGCCCCAGCAGATATTCCAGATCGTCAAACTCCAGATCAAATTCCTCAAGAACGGGTCCGAAATGCTCATCCAGAACCGCGGCGAAAAAATCAGGCTACGGCCCTTCACGCTAGGTGTCAGCGATCAGTTTGGTCAGGTCATGCGAGAGTTTCATCGACAAATTCCGGACAAACGGAATGAGCAAAATTGGCAGGGTCCGGCCCGGCTGTCCACCGTTTGTCAAAGCCACGCGCGCGCGGCGGCTCCCTCTGTCTGCCCATCGATTAGACTAAACGCTGCACCCTGACTAAGCTACACTTACCCTGTGCTGAGGGGCGGGTCTGGTGGTAGGTGCGGCGGGTTGGAGGAGCGGGTCTGGTATATATCCCCATTCTACCATGCGGAGCTTCAGGTCGGGTATACGAACGCACCAGCGTCATCATCACCACCAACCTGAGCTTCGCCGAGTGGGCCACGGTCTTTGGGGACGCCAAAATGATCCGCGAACCCGCCCCTACGAATTGCTTCAAAATTGGACGCCGCCTTGGGTTGATCGCGACGGTCCTGGCGGTCACCCGGAGGTTAGAAAGTCGTTTTGGCAATCTTCAATATCACTCATGACATCATCATAAACCGTGTCGCAATTCATAACAGCGTGGTCCGCGCCAGTTACCTAGGGCGGGACATGATCGGTTGGTGGTTGGATTTGCCGGTTTTTCGACCTCTCACGGCGACGACATCTTGGATTTCTATTGGCCGAGGTGCCCAAGCTTCCTGCGACGCAAGGACTGCACTCCGATTATGACACGTCGTTCAATAACCACGGAAGCCAAACCAAGACTATTTGAACGACTGATAGCAAAAGTTGAACCGCCCACACCGGAGTTGGGGTGCCTGTCTGAGGGGTCGCACGTGCCGCCTGAATATTCGGCCATCGCAAGGGTGGGATCTGCGTGTCTGGCGTGCAGGCCTGACCCACAGGCAAGGCCGGTCCGCCACTTATCCGGACAGTTTTCCTGACCTTGAAATGGGGTGCTCCTGGGGTTGCTTGAGGATGGACTGGAATGAACGTGCGGCGGCCCAAATGAGGGGAGATTCACCTCCGAATTCGGCGGGGCGGACGAGGGGGCAGGCGGCGGATCCACCACAGACTTTGCCGTGCATCGTTAAGGGTCCGGTTAGAGGTTCGGCCGACCACTAAGTTTTGCCCACTCCCCACTTGGATTTTATGGGGATAAAGCCCTTCCATATCTAGCGAGTGCTGGAATGGGTTGCACTATTCATGCTAGCAAAGGCAATGCGTTCTTGAATTGTTCGATGAGGAAACGCTCGTGACCGTATCGCTTGCCTTGCAGCCTGCCTTCCTTGGCCTTTGTCCTCTGAGAGAGGCCGTAGAGAAGTTGGCGACTGACGGCGGTATCGAAGAGCGCGGGGCGATTTTCACCAAGCGCGAAGTGGTCGAGTTTATCCTCGATCTCACAGGCTACACCGAAGACGCGCCACTCACAGGCTACCGCCTGCTTGAGCCGTCCTTCGGTGACGGTCATTTCTTGCTTCCGGCTATCGACCGCCTGCTTGCCGCCGCAGCGCGATACGGCAAGCTGAGCTTCGAGGCGCTTGCGCCTGCGATCCGTGCTGTTGAACTCCATCGCAGCACCTTTACCGGCACTCGCGCTTTGCTGGCAAAGACCTTGGTGCAAAGCGGCTTGAGCCAACAGGATGCCGCCGGTCTATGTGATGTCTGGTTAGTGCAGGGCGATTTCCTGCTTTCTGACTTGCCCAAAGGGTTCACTCACGTCATCGGAAACCCGCCCTATGTGCGGCAGGAATCTATTCCCGACATCTTGATGGCCGAGTATCGCATGCGATTCAAAACCATCTATGACCGCGCCGATATATACGTCCCGTTCATTGAGCGCTCGCTTGAACTACTCGCGCAGGGCGGCAAGCTCGGCTTTATCTGCGCAGATCGCTGGATGAAGAACAAATACGGCAAGAAGCTCCGCGAGCTGGTCAGCAAGAATTATGCACTTACGACATACGTGAATATGTACGGTGTCGATGCCTTTCATGCAGAGGTGAGCGCCTATCCCGCGATCACCGTGATTCAGAAAGCCAGGGGCGGGAAGACGCGCGTATTCGCCCGTCCTGCCATTGACGCCGCATCCCTCAAATCTCTTGCAACCGAGCTTACGGCCCCTGCGCTTCTGAAAACGAGCGTAGTGCGCGAGATCGAAGACGTCACCGCAGGCGCAGAGCCTTGGGTGCTAGATTCCTTTGACGAGCTTGCCCTCGTGCGCCGCATCGAGGCGCAGTTTCCCGCGATTGAAGATGCAGGCTGCAAGGTCGGGATCGGCGTTGCGACAGGTGCGGACAAGGCGTTCATCGGAGACTTTGACAGCCTTTATGTTGAGCCCTCACGCAAGCTGCCGCTTGTGATGACTCGTGACATCCTAGAAGGCCATGTTGCGTGGCGCGGTAAGGGTATTGTTAACCCTTTTGGCGATGACGGCAAGCTGGTCGATCTTCACGAATTCCCGAAGCTTCGCGCCTACCTGGAAGAGCGCAAGGACCAGCTCTTAGGCCGCCACGTCGCAGAAAAAAATCCGCGTGCCTGGTATCGCACCATCGACCGCATCTACCCTGACCTGACCTATCGTCAGAAGCTGCTCATTCCGGACATCAAGGGGGATGCTTCCATCGTGTTCGAGGAAGGCAAGTTCTACCCGCACCACAATCTTTATTTCATCACATCCGATGAATGGGATGTTCACGCGCTCCAGGCCGTCATGCGTTCCGGCATCGCGCGTCTATTTGTGGCGCTTTACTGCACTCGGATGCGGGGCGGTTATCTGCGGTTCCAGGCACAATATCTGCGCAAGATCAGAATTCCGAAATGGTCTGACGTGAGCGCGGAGCTGCGCGACAAGCTCGCAAAGTACGCCCAAACAAACGACCGCCATTCTCTGAATGAAATTGTATCCGAACTTTACGGACTAAGCCTAGCCGAGTTGAAACTGATTGAACGGAATACTGGCGCATGAGTCTTGATCTTGCCAACTACGAAGCTGAGGCACGCGAAGCGGTAAAACTGTTCTGGGGGAACCGCGAAGCCGCGCTTGCAGGGCAGATCGAACCCGGAAATCAGGACACAGGCGCACGCGGAGCGGTCACAGCTGGCAAGAACATGGACGCCCTTCTCGCCATTGCCCAAACCTTGATTGAAGCTAATGGACGACCATGGCTTCAGTTGCTCGACAACCGACCGCGCGGCAGCGTCATCAGTTCGGCAACCCCGAGAAAGAGCTCCAGTCGATCATCATAGAGCTGGAACCGAAGCTGATACCCGATTAGCCGAGTTGGCACGGAGTAGAACACTTTGTGCAAGGAGAACCCCTCGCAAAACGTGACGCGCAGCTGGAATTATGTACGTGCCGTTTATGTCCCATTGATTCGGGGTCTTCCGCCAAGTCTTTATCGGGCTGATACATTTTCGAATGGTATTGTTGGAGGATGACATGGAGAGAAAAACCATGACTTACCCGCGCTTGTCAGGGCTTATCGAAATTCAGCTTTCCCGTGTATTTCCGCGCAAAGGACGTCCGATTACATCGCGCAGCTCATCAAGCTCGATGAAGTTATCCGCGTGTCGGCGCAACTCATCGCTGGCCATCGGCTTGTGTCCGCGAATTGTCGAGACAACAGATACTCGCACGCCCTGCCGTTGCAGACCCTCGACCAGAGGCCTGAAATCACCATCCCCTGAGAATAGAACGGCATGATCCATCCGCGGAGCAAGCTCCATTACATTGATGGTCAATTCGATATCCATGTTGCCTTTGATCTTCCGGCGCCCGTCGCTGTCAGTGTATTCTCTGGCAGTTTTTGCTATCAGACAATATCCATTGTAGCTCAGCCAGTCGACCAGTGGTCTGATCGGGGAAAACTCTTCATTTTCTACTATGGCTGCGTAATAAAATGCCCGCAACAACTTACCACGACGCATGAATTCCTGCCGTAACAGCTTGTAGTCAACGTCAAAATCGAGCGATCTGCTTGCCGCAAAAAGGTTTGCACCGTCAATAAAAAGCGCCAGGCGCTCATCTTTGTAGAACATTGAAAACCTCTTTTTATTAATCTGAACAGGCCTGAAATCCATGCTGCCGCGACAGCGCGTGGTAATAAGTACTAGAGCGGTGGTATACTTCCTATCAAGCTTAGACCACATGATCGCGTC
>NZ_MEHT01000021.1 GCF_001870675.1 Roseinatronobacter thiooxidans
ATTATGAGATTTTGAGGATCGGGTCTATGCCACGCTCGCCATTGATTACCCCGGACGCCGTCGACCGCGCAGCCCAAGCGCTGGTCGCCCGCGGCCAGCCCGTCACCAATCAGGCCATTCACGCCCTTCTGGGCGGCGGATCGATGTCTACGCTGGTGCCCTTGGTCCGCGCCTGGAAAGAAGCGCAGAAAGAGCGCGCTGAACTGGATACGCTTGAAATCCCCGAGGAAGTGCTGGGGCATGCCCGCGATCTGGCGGGACGCATCTGGCGGGACGCGCTTGCAGAAGCGAGTGTCGCCTCGGACGCCCTGCGCCGCGAATACCGCGCCAGTCAGCAAAAAGCGGCAGAAACCCAATCCGAGCTGCTCGACACACTCAATCAGGCGGAAGTCCGGCATCAGGACCTGGAACGTGAAATCGCGGACTTGCGATCGCAGATCGATACGTTGCGCAGCGTCCATGACGCACAGGCGCTTGACCTGGCGCGGGCACAATCCACGATCGAGGCCCTAAAGGAAAAAGTCGCGATGCTGGAAGGGACCATCGCCAAAGCCGAGGCCCGCGCAGAGCGCGCCGAAGAACGCCTTGCCCTTGTCGCGCAGGGGAATGCAGGGACATCACCACGTCGTCCCTGACCCTGACCCGGACCCGGAAGGCGCGCGATGGCGGCAGCTCTCCGGCGGCAGTGCGCCGCCAATCTGCGTGCGCAGGGAAATCACAAGGGTGGGACTAGAGCGCGCAGGCGCGGCGGTCACTTACCCTTACTTTGGAAAACCGCATCAAAGCGGAAGCTTCCCCTGACGGGCGTCGCTCTCGAATTTGCCCTGCGCGCGTCGCTTCTTCGCGGGCGGCGTCTGGTCTTCAACCATGGGCGTAAGGCGCGCAAAGTGCCGGGCCCGGGCCTCCGCGGCAAGATTCTGAAAGTACTCATTTTGGTCCATGGGGATCCATACGTTCGCCCGAAACAGCCCTTGTGCCTTTTTGCGCGCGACCGAGCGGCGGGCGAATTCAGCGTGCTCCTCACGTTCAGCTCTGGTGCGACGACGTTTCGTCGGGATAGTTTGTGGTGTGGATTTCTTTGACATCGCGGCTCTTTCCTTGTCTTCCCCCACAGCGTCCGCGACCGCCGTGAAAGTACAAACCGCTGAATCTCCAACAAAGTGATCACGTCTGCGTGATAGCCGCAGCTGCATCGGCGCTCGCATCATCGCCCAAGTCAGCGCTGACCTGAGCGATGATCCAACCGGTGCGGGCGGAGACGTCGGCGCCCACCTCAGCGCTGAGGTCAATACTTACTTCAACGCTGAGACGAACATGGACGGTCTTGCCGACTGTTCTGCAAGGGCGCCGCGTGACGCGCAGGGCGGATTGCAGACTGACAGGGTCGCAGCATTGCATCTGCAGCAACTTGCGAAAGCGCTCAGTTGTCTAGCTGCGTTCAACTGTCATAAGTAAGCAAAATCAACGTTTGCAAATCGCCGGCTCCAGATAGGGGCCATCTGCGCGCCCTGTCCTGAGTTGAGCGTCGCAGACCAAACCAAGCTGCGGCGCAGTCGATAAGAAAACCTCGGGATTGAACCAGGTGTGCCATAAAACCTTCCAGCCACCGCTTGCCGTAACGCCATGTCGAAAGGCTTGTGTGCAAAAACCTGATTTACTCAAGCGTGATGCCTGCTCATCGAACTGTTTTCTACATTTCAATGTACTTGTGGGGATAATCTACCAAGTCCAACAATCCTTAACTGGCTGTTTGCTTCACGTTATTCCGCCAAAGAAACAGCTATTTGATGGCTCTAAAGATTCTTTATCCCCCGAACGGGCGATGCCGGACACGTGATCGATTGATAACGTGAAAAGGTTCAGAAAACCGAAGAGGGAAGAAAATGGATATCAAGAGGCCTGTGGCGCTTGGATTGGTTTTGCCACTTGTACTGGTACTTGCCGCTTGTGGCAGCAGCACCGGCGGCGGTAATGGCACCAATGGCGTAGAAAACGGCAGCGGTGGCAATGGTGGCGACGACAACGGCAGCGGTGGCAATGGTGGCGACGACAACGGCAGCGGTGGCAATGGTGGCGACGACAACGGCAGCGGTGGCAATGGTGGCGACGACAACGGCAGCGGTGGCAATGGTGGCGACGACAACGGCAGCGGCGCTCCCTATGACATATCAGACATTCCTGCGCAAGGCAGCTCGGAATTCAATGAACTGCCGACAGAAGGGCAGGCCCTGATCACCGAGTTCCTGGAACGCAACAGCGGAGAGCACTTCGATACCAGCGGCTTGTCAGGTACTGCAACCTATTCAGGTGCTGTGGGGATCGCTGTTGATGATGCCGCTGACGGTGAGACCGCATCAGCATTGCTTGGCGATATTGGATTAACGGCAAATTTTGACAACGACTCGATCACTGGCTTGCTGGACTCTTTCATCGCTTTCGGTGACGACGCACCGGAAGGCGGTCTTACCGTTGATGGCAGCCTCTCCTTCAGCAACGGGGTTATCACTGGCAGTACATTCTCGGCGACTAACCTCGGCGGTACGCTAAGTGCGATGGATGATTCAGGCACCTTCACCGGCGTTATCGAGGGGACATTCCTGACTGACGATGCTGGACAAGTTATCGGCATCCTGTCGGGCACTGTACAAGATGGTGAATTCATCGATGGCTTTGAAGGTATTTTCAGCGCAGATCGGGACTGAAGCATCCAAATTTTTTGACATGTGACACCTATTCGCAGCATCCAGAACGGGTGCTGCGCATCAATCACCAAGCCAGTAGAGCATCATGACATATCTGAAGTTGCGACACCTGCTGGGTGCCGGGTTGGCGATCCTGATACTACCTACTCTGGCAGTCGCACAGGATATGTCCGGAGCGTCGCCCGCTACGTCCCAAGCCCCCGCACAACAGGTTTCCCAGCAAGTGCTACTTCAAAGGGCCGTTCTGCAAGCCTGGGCCGAAGCATCCGGACATGTGCGCGCAGGCCGCCCCCGCGCCGCCATCCCGATTCTTGAGAGGCTTGTGACGCTGGCACCTGGCGAATATCGTTTCCGGCTTGAACTTGCCCGCGCGTATTATCTGGTGGAGGATGACGAAAAGGCCGCGTTCCATTTCGAACAATCCCTTGGTGCGGATCTGCCTGAAGCTACCCGCAATGCGGTTTTCCAGCATCAGGCACGTATTCGCGCGCGCAAGCGCTGGGAGGCGCAATTCAGCTTTTCCATTGCACCGGAAGCCAATCCAGCGCGCCGGACAGACGCGGAAACGATATCGATATTGAACGAAGAGTTCACACTGAACCAACAGGCCGAGGCAGCGACCGCCCTGCACGTGACCGGGCGGCTGACCTATCTGCCCCGTATCAGCCGAGATCTTAACGCAAGGGTGTCAGCGTCCCTTGACGCAAGATTGTTTGAAAACAGCGGCTTGAACGATATCCGCGCAGGCGGTGAAATCGGCTTGGTTGTCAACGCGGATGGGGGCCGCGCGGCTGGCTTCGGGCTGACGGCATCGCGACGCTGGATCAGCTCTGCCGCATATTCGCAAAGTTTCGGGGTGTATGGTACCTATGAGACGCGCATGAACGCCCGCACACGGTTGCGGTTTCGAGGCGATCTTGAGCGTATCCGTCATGACACCTTAAGCAACCGGGACGGAACACGTCGTAGGGCGCAGCTGAACCTTATCCATGTTCTGACCCCAACCTTCGGACTGCGTGGGGGCGCGTTTCTGACCCAGACCAAAGCCGTAAGCGCTGCCGAGAGCGGTGTGCAGGCGGGGCTGAGCCTTGGTGCGACCTATGTCTTTGATGGCGGGTTGATGACGGCAGTGGACCTTGGTCATATGCGTGAACGCCGCGGCGGGGTATCAAATCTGTTCCAGACAACCAGATCCGATAGAACTACATCGATCACTGTTGGAATGTTGCACCGTGAATTCGAGTTCACCGGTTATGCGCCCCGACTTGACATCTTGCTTGAACGGCGCAATTCTACGATTCCGTTATTTAATTTCAGGAATGCGCGTGTTTCAGTCGGGCTAACAAGAAGCTTTTGAGTGTCGCGTGGATGATCGCATGCAGGGCATGAAGTTAAAGGTTTGTTGTGGTTGAAACAGCGGGTGGAGTCGAGCGCGATGCTCACGAGATCGGGCTAATTTTTAATGGAAAAAAGTGTTAGATACTCGATATCGACATTTTTGTTTCTGTGTTTCGTTTTGGGCGCGACGAGTTTTCTAACTCTGGCCTATGACCCACATCGCAGTTCACCGCAGGTCATCACCCTAGATCATGCCGAAACTGTTGAATTTGTCATTCTGGACACTGGCGAGCACCTGCCCGCCCGCCATGGTGTAGTGCTTTCACAAGACTGGCGCAACGATGTGCCATTGGACGGGCGCGCCCCAACGGGGCTTGTGAGCGGGCAATATACAATGCCTTTCATTCTGACTGACGCGCCCACAGGCCCCAAATCCCTGCTGATCCCACGCGTCTCGCGGACTGTGAAGCTGATGCTCAACGGTGAACGCATCTACACCGAGTCAGAGCAGGATCCGAACCAGAGCTGGGAATGGTACACTCCGCGGCTGGTCGATCTGCCTGAAAGTTTGCTGCGTCAGGGCGAGAATATACTTACCGCCACCGTTGTTGCGTCTTTTTACAGCACTGCAGGTCTGTCGAAGATATTGCTAGGGCCAGATGCGGCTGTCGAGGCGGTGGCCAACCGGCTTAACTTCCTGCAAGCGCAATTGCCTCTATTTGCAAATCTGGCAACGCTGATCATGGCGATTCCTTTGCTGTTGATCTGGGCGCAGGGGCGAAGGGTCACAGTCCACCGACATTTCTCCAACTACGGATTTCTTGCGGCGGCGATGGTGGTCTTTGCCTTCCGGTCACTGCATGTCCATGCTGGCGAAGCACCGCTTCCCATTATGATCTGGGTTCCGCTCGTCGCCTCCAGCCTAGCTTGGGCCGTTGGGTTCTTTTCCGTCTTTCTGCTGCGACAATCTGGCGTGACCTGGAGACTGCCGGAAAGATTGATCATCTGGGCCGTCGTGGCGGGGACGGCAGTTCTGTTCCTGTTTCCGCAGAGCTATTTCGCCGAAAATCGAACGCTGCTTTTCTACGTTCCGATTGCGGTGGTCGGGGTCGCATGCATCGCTTTTGTATGTGTCAGGGCTGTCCTGCGCCCAGAACGCGACCAGACTCTGCTTGCGCTCGCGCTGCTGATGATTGTGCCACCGACAATCAACGATCTGTCTTGGATTGTGGGTGCGTTGCCGTTTGAAACGGTTCTCTTGCTTCCCGTGGCCATGCCAACGGTCCTGTTTGCCATATCGCTGACAGTCGCCAACAGCTACGCCCACGCATGGGTGCGCGCACAAGAGGCCAATGCCGAACTAAACCGACGCATAGAAGCAGCGCGCAAAGAACTGAGTCAGCAATATAAGGCACTTATCATCGCGGAACGTCGCGAAACCATTGCGTCTGAACGAGCACAGCTTGTCGAGGATCTTCATGATGGTGTCGGCAATCGTTTGTCGATGCTGCTTGCGCAATTCCAGGCGCAAAAATTGCCCGGCATCAAATCCCTGCGCGAATGCCTCGACGATCTGCGCATCGTGATGACCGCACGGGATGTCCGCACGGTGGGTGAAGCGCTGATCGATATATGTCATATGAATCGCACTACGGCAGAGGCGCTAGGCATTGATATATCGCTTGATTTCGTGCCCCAAGTGCGGGACTTACAGATGCCTCCGACGCAGATACTCAACATCTTGCGTATCGGACAGGAATCGCTGTCGAATGCAGTGCGCCACAGCGGGAGCCAAGAAATCAGAGTTCAGGGATTGCTCAGTGAAGCTGAAGGTTTCATCCTGCGTATTTCCGATATCGGTGCTGCGCGCGCGCGCGCAGCACCTGTGGAAAACCCAATCGGTCGGGGACTGGACACCATGCGCGCCCGCGCGGCCCGCCTTGGCGGACAGCTGACTGTCACGCAAGGTGAACGTGGCTGGACTGTCGAGTGCGTGATCCCTGTTGGGAGTTTCTCAACCACAAAAGAAGGTGTGACCGAGGCACGCCCTATAAGCCAGCTTGCGGTGGCAGAGGATCAGAATGAGCTATAGAGTTCTGGTGGTTGAGGACGATCTGGATTGGCAGTTGTATTTCCAGGATATCCTTTCCCAAGCGGCAGATTTTGAGGCAACAGCCCTTGCCGGAAGCGTGCGCGATGCCAAGCTTGTCATGCGCCGATATCGTTTTGACGCTGCGCTGATTGATGTGGGCCTGCCCGATGGTTCCGGTCTAGACGTGCTGACACAACTGTCCAAGTCGCAACCGGATGCCGAGGTGGCTATCTGCACGATTTTCGAGGATGAACGTACCGTGCTCGAAGCAATTCGCCGAGGTGCGTCTGGCTACATCCTGAAAGTGAATGCCGGGTCCAGTCTGGTCGAAATGCTGTCGCAAATGATGGCCGGCGGTGCGCCCATCAGCCCGAAGGTGGCGCGTTACATCCTGAATTCTCTCGCCGCACCTTCCGATGAACAGACCGAGCCTGTCGAATTGACGAAGCGTGAGAGCGATGTGCTAAACAGTATTTCTACCGGTCAGACGCTGAAACAGGCTGCTCGGTCTTTGGGAATTGCAGAGTCGACGGTTCGGACGCATGTGAAACGGATTTACTCTAAACTCGACGTAAACAGCCGCGGCGCGGCCCTGCTGGAAGCGTCACGACGTCGTATACTTTGATGCAAAAAACCCTCAGTTGGTCGCACTGCACGCGAGACGAAAGTTTGGATTGTAGAAGCGCATAGCTGGTTAGCACACCCGTCGAACGGCAATAGAAAGAGAGGCTGCTACACGTTGCTGCGTTAGGCTTGAATGGCCGTTTCGCGAAATTCTCGGCGACTGCCCAACCGTCGGCTTAGGGCCGTTCGCGTCCCCCTCCCTCACCCCTCGATCCCCAAACCAGGGCGAAGGTGTTCCGGCACCGGGACCAACAAACGCCAGGTCACCGTGATCGGCTTCTTGCCTTCCCAGTCCTCGAACACGGGTCGCCCGCAGTACAGGAACGGCGCTGCTTTCCCGTTGCGCAGCTTGCCGTTCCGGACGAAGAGGTGAAAGCGTGCCTGACTGTCGGCGCGTGATAGAATGCGTCTGATCGGGTAGTCGCGGCGGGTCTGGGGATGGGACCCGCGATCATCAAAGGCCCGTGTCACCACATTGGCAGTGCCTTCGGCAGTTCCATTCGACACCCTTGGTCAGCGCTGCTCGGGACAGGTTCGAGCTGCCGACAATCGTCGCGCCCTGCCGATCCGCCGCCCGGAAACGCCAAGTCTTGGGATGGAAACTGCCCGGGCCGGTTTCGAACACACGCACCTGCGCGCCGTCCAGGTCGGCCAGGCGATGGAGCGCGGCAGGTTCGGTGACGTCCATGTAATCGCCCACTACCACCCGTAGCCGCCCGCCCCGGTCGAGCAGGTCCCGGAACCAGGGCGCGATTCGCGGCACACCCGAGTCCATCGCGAAGGCCACCGCCAGATCGACGCTGTCCGCCGCATCGATGCCTTGCGCGATCAGCGGCAGCAGCGGATCGGCTGCTCCGATGGTCAGGCGCAGGGCCTGCGCGCCGCCCGGCCGCAGGTGGAAATGCCCGTGGTCCGTCGCCACCGCGAACCCCGCCGCCCCGGCGGCCAGCGCCTCCCCCAGCCGAGCCAGCAGCGTGAACTGTTCGGCCGCCGTCAGATCAGCCCAAGCCGCCACATGCCGCGGCGCGGCCAGTGGGCTGGGCGCGCGACAGATCGGGCAATCAGGGTGCGGGTCGGACAAAGAGCCTCCGGGAAACTCCCGCCAGGTTAAGGGTTTCCAAGATCATGTCCAGGTGGGTTGGTAATCGTTGCCGGGGCACCCCTGACCACCATGACGGCGATGAAGGTCGCGTGAAGAATGAGGGGCTAGCGTGTCGGAGTTTAGGGGCGCCGTGAGTGGGAAGGGAGCGGGCGTTTCGCAACGGCAACTCGGGCGGGCCATGCGGGCTGGGTGTGGAGGATGGCCGGCTCGGCCGGCCTCCGCGCCCGAGCTGGGCACACCTTAGCGGGACGAGCGGGCAGGGGGGCACACCATCAGCCGCATGCACAGAAGCGGCGGGCGCACCCAAAAAAGAACAAGAAAAACAAATGAAAGATGGGGTGCAACGGGTCCAGCAGGCTGCTGGTCGCAGCGATTGATCGGCCTTTGGGCCGGTCGAATCGCGAGAAGGGGTCGAGGGGGTATCCCCCTCGCGAACGAAGTTTTTGTGGTGTCGGGGGCCGCCCGACAGCGCAAAAACGATAGTGAGTAACAGACCGGACATTCCCGCAGATTTTTCGCTGCGCGTTTTCACGCCTCTCGCGGACACTTGGACCTGCGAAATCTGTTCCGGAAAATAATCATGTCCATCCATGCCCGTTTTGACAACCCCGAATCTTCCACCTGTCTGACGACCGCTCCGATTGTCCTGCGGTTTGCGTCGCTGTTCCCCCGGGACCTGAAGCGCCGGGAAATGCATGACAAACGAACCGGTGGTGATCTCACGCATGTCCGGACCGACCTGTCGCACCTCAACACCCAGCCGGTCGGGGAACCGGACTGGATCGAGCGCATCCATGCGGAGATCGCGGCCGCGATGGCGCATAACCACGAGGAAGAGATCGCCGCGCGGGAACGTAAGGGGCGCTTTCTTGAGGCCGAGCGGCTGCGGGAGCGCGGGCCTGTCGACCCGTGGAAATTCACCCGCGGAGGTCCCCTGCGCGAGGGGATCATCACGGTCAACAAGCTCTGGTTCGGCGGCACCGGACATGAAAACTGGGACCCTGAACGGGTGGGGGCGTTCAAGCGGCGCGTGAATGATTTTCTTCAGGAGCATTTCCCCGGCGGACAGCTCAGGGAGGTGAATATCGATGAGGATGAGGAGGCCTTGCACTTTCATTTCGCGATCGCCGTCTGGGTCGAAAAGGTCAGCCAGAATCGGGGACGACAGCGGCTTCTCCAGCCCTCTGCGAACCCCCTTCTGGCGAATTACGAACACGCCCAGGACATCGCCGGGGAGGCGTTCGTAGATATGGGAATCCACCGCGGCGAGCGCCGCGCTGCCGCCGCCCGCGCGGCCTTGGCCGCGGGACTGGAGGCCCCGTCGCCGCGTAAGCATGTGACGCCGTCGAAATGGCGTGAAGAGCAGCGCCGCAAGGCGCTGGCGGATCGCGACCGGATCCGGAAGAAAACCTGGGTCGAGGCCGCGCAGGTCCGGGCCGATGCCGGGTTGACCGCGAAATCGACGATGAAGAAGTCGCGCAAGCGCGCGATCAGGGAAGCGCAGGCGCAGAGACAACAGGCCGATCAGATTATGGTCGAGGCACAGATCGCGCTCAAGCGCGGGTATCTCGCAGAGGCGTTCCGGCGCGCTCACATCAAAAGCCTGGCTGAGAAAACCACTGAACTGGAGCGGCGCCGCTCCGAACAAGCGGCCCGAATCCGGGAGATGGAGACACGGGCCCTTGCGTTGCATCGGGAGAATGCGCAGGCCGCGGCGCGCGCGGAAGCTGCGCGGCAGGCGCAGGCCGATGCTGAAGCCGCGCGCATTGCGGAGGAGCGGCGGGCGAAAGAGGCTGCGCGCACGGCTGGAGCGCATGAGGCGCGCGCCGCCGATGCGCTCGCGCGTGTGGATGCGGTCAGGAATGGGTTGGTCGCTCTGAGTGAGGGCGTTAAGGCGCGTACCCTGCACGAAGGGGGCGCCGATGATTTGAAGCGGATGGCAGAGCCCGTTCGCGCCGCACATCCGGAGATCGCCCCCGCTGTGGCCGCCGCGCATTCCTTCTTGGGGTCGATCGATGCGGTCCAGCGGGACACCGCAGCTTTGGCGCGATCGGCGCTGACAGAGCGGACGGAGGCGATTAAGGAGATCGAGCAGGAGCGGTCTGTCGCCCGGTCGGACATTGCGGAGCAACGCGCGGAACTCGCGCGGGAAAAAGGGGCCCTCGACGAAATGAAGGCGAATCTGGCACTCAAATGGGCGGCAGCCGACCGCCTGCTGCGGGTTCTCCAGCCCCTGATCGAGAAGATGACATTGTGGCTGCGCCGTGCCGGACTTCCGGCCGAGCTGGCCGACGAGGGGAAGGATATCCTGCGGGACGCGCGTGAGGTGATCTCGACGTCGAAACCGGAGCCGAAACCAGAGGGCGAGGGGCCGGGAACCTGATGCGGTGCTATGGATCTGGCCCTCGATGTCGGCCAGCCCGCCATCGCTCGTGCGTTCTGGTCCACGCCCTGATAGGTGGTCAATATGTTTCGATTGTTTGACATGCTGGGCCGCTCGACCGCGATGCGCACGCTTGACGATGCACTTCGTGCAGCCGGTCTGCATCCGCTGCTTGTGCCGGAACCGGTCAAGCTGACCGTGATCCAGCTTCACAAGACGCATGCCGCGCCAGCCGCGCAGGGAGGGGGCATCACGGATGCGGCGCAACTACTGGCCTATTGTATCCTCAGAGCGTGTGAATGTATCGAGGACGCGAAAGAGCGCCCTCTGAAAACATTGGGTAAATTCCCGTCGGATCGCGTGTGACAGGGATTCTTTTACATCCTCTCAAGCATGAGCAGTTCGCTGACAGCAACAGCGTCGCCGAAGCCGGGCGCGCTGATGAGCGCGCAGAATTCGCGCTGGACGAAGGTGACAGTCTGGACGCGAAACTGATCTTGCTGGCTCTCCATGCCGGGCTGAGAAATTCGCATGTCGCCGAATTTTGGGCGCATTCCTGCAGTAACGGGATGAAAACCCCGAAAGACGGTGCGCGACATGACCCAGCCCGTGGCAGTTCTTGTGGACGGCGACAATATCAGCGGAAAGAACGGCGCGGCCATTCTTGGCATCGCCAAGGAGCACGGTGATCCGATTGTCGTGCGGGCCTATCTGGACGCGCGGCGGACTTCCGACTGGCACGGTGCCATCGGGTATCGGCTGGTCCATGCCGGGTCAGGCAAGAATGCATCCGATATCCTGTTGGCCATCGATGCGATGGACCTTGTGCATGCGAAAACGGCAACGCGCTTCATCATTGCGTCCTCTGATGGAGATTTCACGCATCTTGCGGTGCGATTGCGCGAGCTCGGTGCAAAGGTGATCGGAGTCGGTGAAGCGAAAGCGCCGCATATGTTCAGGGCCAGTTGTTCGAGCTTCGTCGAACTGGGCACGAAACCGACAGTGAACTTGGTGCCCAAAGCGCCGTCAGATATCGCAGATATGGACCTGAAAATCCGGGCCATGATTGCTGAACACAGCAAGAAGGGGGCTGGCATGCGCATTGCTGATCTCGCCCCGAAAATGCATGTGGCGCATGGGATCAAGATCAGTACATTGCCGGAAAAAACCTGGCGCAGCTACCTGAATGCACGGCCCGCTCTCTACGATCTTGATCCGCGCGGCCCCGAGGCGATGGTGAGGTTCCGGCCAGAAGGTTTTGCGGCTGCGGCATGACAGGGTCGTGCGCGTTCCCGCTGGGACCATTCAGCCGAACTTTAATGATGAAGCCCGCTGACGACTGTCGCGCCGATGTCAAATTGATGCATGAAATGCTGAAACACAGCATCGGTCTTTTCCGTCAGAATCTCACTGTCATATTTCGATGCCGGTAGGCCGGTCCTGTCATCATACAGCAAATCGTAGATTTCCTGGCGCAGGCCATCACGGGTGCTTTGTTTCTGGAAGATGTCTTGTACCTCTTCCATGCGCCGCCGAATTGCCTGAAGTACTGCGATCGAGGCGGATTTGATCTGCCGTGCTTCCTCTTTGCTCAGGTCTTCTTGCATCAGCAGGTCGAAAACCGGTTTCTCCTCCGGGGTGAGGCCAAGCGCGACGTGACTTTGCGATTCCGCTTCAAGATCGGCGGCAATACGAATGAGGGCCTCAAAGGTGGCCTCAATCGTGTTCTTGTCTTTCTCCTTGTTATAGTCAGTTATGATCTTGTCGAAGCGATCCTGAAAGTCCCCCAAGGTCGGATTGGCAGCGAGCATTTTGGCCAGGCGGTTCTCTAGGACAGTCCGCATATCCTGCACATCGCTCGCCTTGCGTTCGCTTTTGGCGAATTCCTTTCGAAGCAGGTCGAAATTGACTTTCGAGATATCGAAGACCTTGTCATCCTTGGCATCGGGCTGAATGTCGATGGCCTCGGCGACGATTTCGTTCAGCTTCTGGATGATCGCAGTCGTGTCGGCCTGCATCTTGTCGTCTTGAAGCGCGCTGTAGATGTAGTTGATCGCCTGATAGTCGCGCTTGTAAGCCTCCACCTTTGGGAAGGTCAGACAGGATTTGTATTTGCGAAAAACCGCGCGGGCACCGATCTCAAAACGCTTGCGAGTTTCGTCATTGGTGTTGATCAGTTCCTTCGCATCTCGCAGCGCCTTCAGCTTGTCGAAGCCCTCGGCGTCATGTAGGCGCTCCAGCCCAAACCCGTCTTTGCGCAGGCCTTCGCGAATGATGACAATGGCTTCGGCCAGTTCCTCGATCAGCTTTTCTTCAGGGTGCAGCGGATCGACTGTCGGTTGATCCTCGCCGGGCGCAAGCGGTCCAGACCCGCCGGTATGGCCCGCAAACGTGGCCAGCGCCTTGCGCAGGTTCTTCAGTATCCCGCAATAATCGACGATCAACCCATTGCTTTTCCCTTCCTTCACGCGGTTTGCCCGCGCGATCGCCTGCATTAAGGTGTGCGCCTGCAAGGGCTTGTCCAAGTAAAGCGTCGACAGGGATGGCACGTCGAACCCGGTCAGCCACATTGCACAGACGATAACAATGCGGAACGGGTGATCATCGCGCTTGAAGGCAGTTTCGACATCAAGGCGTTTCTCGACCTCGCGCCCGCCTACCTGCTCGGTGACAGTGAACCCGTCCTTCATCCGCTTGCGGTGCGGGATGATATCAAGGTTCCAGTCCTTGAACTTCTGCACCTCGCCCTGTTCATCGCTGACAACAACGGCCATCTGGGTTTCGCGCATCCAGGCAATCTGCTGGGCACTGAAGACGCGCTCCTGATCATCGGTCATGGCCGCAAGGTCGCGCTCAAGTTCCGTGATGCGGGCCTGCCAGGCCTCGGAGATGTAATCATACATCCGCACGGCAGTGACCTTGTCGATGGCCACGAACATGGCCTTGCCGTTTTCCCAGTTCGAGGAGAAATGCCACGCGAAATCCTGCGCGATATGCTTCAGGCGCGGCTCGGCCGTCACGACATGGTATTCGCGCCTCAAATCGTCGGCCAGTTTCGCGGCCACGTCCATGTCCTGAATTTCGGCCTCTGCAATGGCCTCGGCCAGTTTTTCGTTCAGACCATCTCCCGTCAGCTTCAGCTTGTCGCCGCGCGCATCATAATACAGCGGCAGGGTCGCCCCGTCCTCGATCGCATCCTGAAAGTCATAGGTGGACAGATACGCGCCGAACACCTGCTTGGTGATCTGGTCATTGGCGAATAGCGGCGTGCCGGTGAACCCGATGAACGCAGCATTGGGAAGCGCCTTGCGCATGTTCAGCGCCAGCGTGCCATATTGCGAGCGGTGCGCCTCATCCGTCACCACGATGATATTGTCGCGGTCGGAATAGATGCCCGCCTTGGCCTGATCGTCGGTGAACTTCTGGATCATCCCGAAGACCACCTTCTTCTGCTGGCCCAGCAACGCGCGCAATTCCTGTGCTGATCCGGCGCGGCAGGGGTCCTTGTCGTTATTGGCAAGGCCCACGCTGGCGAAAGTCTTGTAGATCTGGTTGTCCAGATCGGTGCGGTCGGTCAGCACCAGAAAGGTGTAATCGCCCCCCAGCCGCCGATGCACCTTCTGGGTGAACAACGCCATGGAAAACGACTTGCCGGACCCCTGCGTATGCCAGAACACGCCCAGCTTGCCGTCCAGCGCGCGGCGGTTCGCCACGGCCTCAACCGCGCGGTTCACGCCAAGGAATTGGTGGTTCTTGGCCAGTATCTTGGCGGGGCCATTCGCGGTGTCGGCGAACAGGATGAAATTCTCGAACAGGTCCATGAAGCGGCGTTTGTCGAAAACCACGCGCAGCAGCGCTTCCATGGGCAGCATGTCGCTGCGCTTGTCGCATTCATCCAGCTTCAGCCAATCGGCGAAATGCTCATAATCCGCGCTGATGGACCCCATCTTGGCCTCTTCGCCATTGGCCAGCACCACAAAGGCGTTGAAGTGGAACAGGTGCGGGACGGTGTCTTTGTAATCCGACAGGTTCTCGGCATAGGCGCGCCGCAGGTCGCGGTCGGGGCGCTTCAATTCGCAGAACATCAACGGCAGGCCATTGACGAAACCCACGATATCGGCGCGGCGGCGGTGGGCATAGCCGCGCACCCAGAGTTCGCGCACGGCGAGGAAGTCGTTATTCTCAACCGCATCGAAATCGAACACGCGCAGCCGTTCCGTGCGCTGTTCGCCGTTTTGGCGGAACTTCACCCGCACGCCGTCGCGGATCAGGGCGTATTTGTCCTGGTTGATGTGCAGCAGCGATTGAGAGCCGAAGATGTCGGTAATCTCGCGCAGCGCCTGCGCATAGGCCATGTCAGGCAGGCCGGGGTTCAGGCGCAGCAGCGCGTCCGACAAATAGCGCGTCAGCACCACATCCTTGTCGGATTTGCGGCCAAATGTGCCTTCAGGGCCAAACGTCTCGCGGTTCCACCCCATGGCCACGCGCCAGCCATGTTCAGCGGCGAGGTAATCGGCCATGGTTTTCTGGACAAGCTGATCTTCGGTGAAATCATTCATGGGCAAAGACTACACTTAAACGGGAATGCGTCCATCCATAAGACGCGGGAGGAGCAGGTCGCGGGCGCGGGAGAGTTGAGCGTTTTGGTCAAATAACTGCTGGCGCTGAGAGAATATCGGCTGGCAAAGCTCATGGAACTTGGCCATCACGGCATCGGTTGGCTTAATGACAAGCGCACGTTCAAAATCGTCCGCACGCACAGCCGGATAGCCAACACCAGTTGCGTGGTTTTCCAGATGCTTCACAAAGTCATCAGTCGTGACCGCGAGATACAGGAAGTAAGGCGACACAGTTTCAGCATGAAGAATTGTGAAGCCCGTCGAAAAGACATCCTCTGGCCGAGGCGCAGTTACAAGCGCATACGCGCGCAGGTTGGGTCGGACATTTGACCAGATGGTATCTCCATCTTCAGCAATCCGCCTTGCCCTGCCGGGTGCTTCCTCGGCGCTCATTTCCGTCGAATGATCGATGCGCCCTGTCGAAACCGATCCAATGTCGATGTAACGAAGTCGAGTTGGCAGCTTGCCTGCCTTGTGGCTCTTCTTGTTCGTGGAGCAAATCTCACCCAGCTTTGGCCTGCTCCACCCCTCCGGCAGGCCATCGACGAATTTTGTGGTCTCATGGCCGGGAAAGCGGAAATGGACGAACCATTCGCGGTAAAGCAGCCGCGCCGCCTGTTCCAACAACCCGATCCGCCGCCGGTTGTTCTCGATCAGGTCGTCATAGGCCGAGAGTATCCCCGCGATGCGCTGTTGGGTGGGGAGGTCGGGAAGCACGACCTCAATATTCTGAAGGTCTGAGCCCCGTATTCCTTTTACGTTTACTCCACTCACAATTGCGCGGATGCGGCCACGTCCACCAGGTGACTTGAACCAGTAAAACAGAAATCGAGGATCGAACACGTCTTGCCTGACGCGCACTCTGATGAGTGAGCTTTCGAAAGTTGTAGGTTCAGTGACGTTTGCGACAAGACTGCATTTGCCTGCGCCTTCGTCAACGAGAGAGCGACGACCGAAGAGTAGGTCCCCATCGCACAACCCCGACTTTGACAGTTCAGAGTCCGACATTTGCAGGCGTGCCATCTCTTGACCTGCAATAAAGTCATACCGGAAAAGCTCGCCCATATTGACGATCTTGGCCCCAGCGCCGTGAAACTCTTTCGGCTTGTATACACCGTTTCTGGATGCTTCGGCGTAGGCATCGCCAAATCTGATTGATTGCCAACTCATCCGAGCAACTCTTCAAAGTTCTTCGCGATCACCTCGGCCAGTTCCGCCGCCTCAAGGTTCAGCCCGTCCAGTTCCAGATGGATCTCGCGCAGCGCCTCTTCAAAGTCGAACCCGTCCTCCTCGACCTCTGGTGCGACGCCGACATAGCGCCCCGGTGTCAGGCTGTAGTCATTCGCGGCCAGTTCCGCGTGATCCACCAGCTTGACCAGCCCCTGCACATCGCGCAGCACGCCATCGGGGAAGCGCGACAGCAACCAATGCGCCTGCCCTTCGAAATAGCGGAACCGTTTCAGGCTGCCCGTCACCACCAGTTGCACCGCAGGATCGCCCGTCAGCGCCACCCGCGCCTCTGCCACCGCTGCCAACAGCCTTTTCCCCTCGGCCGGTTTTTCGCCCTTGGCCAGCAGCGCCTCTTGTGCCTTTTGCAGCAGCTTCGACATGCCGTCGATTTCCTTGATCAGCGCCTTCGCCGCATCACCCACCGGCTGCATGATGGCCAGATGGCCCTTCAGTGCGCCGATTTCATCCGGGGCCGCGACCAGCTTTGCCGCCGCATTGGCGAAGGCGTCACATTCCGCGCGCACGGCTGAAGTGGCGTCCGGCAGGGTGGCATCCGGCAGATGCGGGGCGTAATAGGCCACGCAAGCGTCAATCGCCGCCAGAAGGTCGGTGAACTCCGCCCCCGCAGCCTCTCCCCGTGCGGTTTCAAGATACTCCTGCACAAGGGCAGTGAAGCGGTCAGTCTGCCCGCGATAGAGCCATGTGATGGCCGTCAGGTTGCGCATCTGTTCGGGCGAGAAGTCGTAGACTTTGCGCGTGACCTTGCGGAACACATGCCGCGCATCCAGCATCAGCACCTTGTCGCGCAGGTGGTCGGGCTTGGCCTTGTCGAAGAACCACAGCTCGCATGGCACAGCGCGGGTGTAAAAGAAATTGCCCCGGATCGCGATCATGATGTCGACATCGCCGGTCTTGACCAGCGCCTGACGGACATCAGCCTCTTTCCCGCCCGCAGATGACGCCTGCGAGGACATGACGATCCCCGCGCGGCCACGGTCGGACAGATAGGAGTGGAAGAACGACATCCAGATATAGTTGCCGTTCGACACCTTGCCGCCCTTGTTGACGCCGGGCAGACCAAAGGACAGGCGCTTGTCACCCTTCATCTTCTCCGCGTCGATTTCATCCACGTTAAAGGGCGGATTGGCCATCACATAGTCAAAGGGCCCGTGATCCTTGTGGGGGTCCTCGTAATAGCTGATCGCCTTCTGGATATCCCCCTCCAGCCCGTGAACGGCGAGGTTCATCTTGGCCAGACGGATGGTGGTGGGGTTCTTTTCCATCCCGTAGAAGGTCAGTTGTTCATTCGGGTTGGCCTTTTGCATTTCCACGAAATGCGCCGACTGCACGAACATGCCGCCAGACCCACAGGCGGGGTCGATCACCTTGCCGCGTGTGGGTTCGATGACGTTGACGATGGTTTCGACTATGCTGACAGGGGTGAAGAATTCGCCGTTGTCATGGGCTTTCTGGTCGGCGAACTGGGTCAGGAAGTATTCGTAGATGCGCCCGAAGACATCGCCATCAGCGCGTTGCAGTGCCGGATCGTTAAAAATCCGCAGGACCTGGCGCAGGACATCGTCATCGAGTTCGGCATATTCTTGTTTGGGCAGCAGGCCCTTGAGGGTCTCATAATCCTCCTCGATGCTTTCCATGGCATTGATCAGGGCGGTCGCGGCGCTGTCGCCTTCGGGCAGGCTGACCAGCATGTCGAACTGCGCCTCGGGGCGCAGGTAGATGGACCCACGGCGCGAGAAGTCCTCTTTGGTCAGCGCGCGCACGACGCCGCGTCGGCTGGGCAGCGTGGGGATAATCTCGTCGCGGACCTTCAGGAAGCGGGAATAGGCGTGGCGCAGGAAAATCAGCCCCATGACGGGCATGAAGTATTCGTTGCTAGCGAAGTTCGAGTTGGCGCGAAGGGTGTCTGCCGAACCCCAGAGGCGTTTTTCGATATTGCTGATCTGCTCCAAGAAGCGCCCCTTTCAAAAATGCTTGGTTTGATCAGGTATAGCGCCCGAACGCGCCCGAAGGCCAGTGTGATGGGGGCGTTTCGTTTCGATTTCAGGCCTTTGGGGCTGTTCTTTGTGGGTTGGTTGACCATGGGAGTTTGGCTCCATGTCACGTGCCAGACCTCACCAGTCTCCAGCCGCTTGAAGTAATCGACGGTGGTTCCGTCCCAGTGATACGCGAAATGTCCCTTCGCTGGGTGACCTGGGCCGAGGTGACGGGCGCGGGGTTGCTGGGCGTCGATGGTGTGGCGCTGGGTCGACTATATGCCGCATGATTGGACGCGTGCGACGCGGCGATGCATGGTCTTAGCAATGCCGTTGATCCTCGGGAGTTTTCCACAATTGGATGATACGCCACAGAGGTCTTGGATTGATAGCACTGCAATCGCCGTCTATGCTTTATGACAGGATGGAGGATCGATGGCGAGCATCACAATACGGAGCCTAGATGACACAGTGAAGCGCCGTCTGCGCGTGCAGGCGGCGGAGCACGGTTGGTCGATGGCGGAAGGGACCTGTGAAATACCGCGCGAGGCTGTCAGACAGGAGAGGCCTCCCCGCAACCTCGCCCATGCGATCCGCGCTCGGATCGCGCTTATGGGCGGTGCAGAGCTTGAGCTTCTCGCGCATGATCCGATGCGTGATCTGCCCAGCTTCGGTTGCGCCTGACCATGATTATCATCGACACGAACGTCTTATCGGAGTTTCCACGCCCGGCCTTGGAGCCAAAGGTCGAGGCGTGGCTCGCGGCGCAAGACGGGCTCCACGTCTACCTGATCGCGATCTCAGAGGCGGAACAGCGCTACGGTGTGGCCATCATGGCCAAAGGCAGGCGTTGCGGTGGCCTGGCTCAAGCCATCGACTACATCATCCGGGAAGATGTGGCTGGGCGCGTCCGCGTCCTCGAGAGTGCCGCCGCGAGCGCTTTCGCCGATATCGCTGCCACTCGCCGCGCAGCTGGCCGACCCATCGCGCAGTCCGACTGTCCGATCGCAGCTATAGCGTGCGATCACGGCGCCTCGATCATCATTTGCAACACCGCTGACTTGAAAGTTGCGGCATTGAGTTGCTCGACCTCTGGACTGCCGCATGAACGCTAGATCGAACAGGCCATTTCCGAAATCGCCGAGCAGTCGTTCAATGCGACAGAATTCCCTTATGGCAGGGTCATGCCGAAAGCTCATTGTAATTGGACGGTCGTCGCCTTTTGGTTCCCAGTTGCATGTCGTGGGTTTCCCAACCCATAAATTCATAATTTGACGGAGAGCAGTTTTGCAGCCAAGCTACATCCCTATTTCCCAGGTTTTCAGCCAAGACCAGCGCTTTACTGTGCCGCTTTTTCAGCGGCCATATGTCTGGAATCGGGAGGAGCAGTGGGAGCCTTTGTGGGATGACGTGATAGGGGTTCTGGGCCGTTTGAAGGCACGAATTGGCGATGAGGTTGTCGCCAGCCATTTTCTTGGAACGATCGTACTCGAACAGAAGCCTACCGCGACAGGGAGCCTGCCTCGGCGTGAGGTTATCGACGGCCAGCAGAGGCTGACCACGCTCCAGATTCTTCTGAAGGCCGTAGAGCATGCGATCGATTCTAGTATCCGCTCTGGTGACGAGGTTGCCGACAAAGCAATCGAGCTGGCGAAGCGGCAGGTTGCCAAGTTGACGGCTAACGACGCTGTTGACGAGGAAATCTACAAGGTCTGGCCCACAAACGAGGATCGCGGCCCATTCAAGGAAGTAATGGATAGTCATGCCAAAAGCACCCCATCAGGCACTGGACGGATGGCAGATGCCTACGCCTTTTTTTATGATGCTGCGGAAACGTTCCTTCATTCAGGCGCTCCAGCGGAAATGGCGGGCATCCTATCAGAGGCGGTGCGAAACTACATGCGGCTCATCGTGTTGGACCTCGATCAGGGAGATGAGCCGCAGGCAATTTTTGAAACTCTGAATGCTCATGGTACGCCACTTCTGCCTGCAGATCTCATCAAGAACTGGTTGCTCTGGGAGGCCTCAAGACAAAAACAGAACGTTGGCACTCTCTATGAGGCTTATTGGCGCCTGTTTGATCGGGACCATGACTACTGGCGCGCCCGGGTTGGGGCGGGCCATGCGGCGCGGGCGCGAGTCGATACCTTTCTGCAGAATTGGCTTTCCAAAGAGACCGGTGAGGCAATCTCGGGCAAGCACCTCTATGACCGCTTCCTGCGTTATGCCGAAGGTCTACGCATGCGGGATGCCACCACCTTTCAGGTGAAGGATCTGATGGAGTCAATCCATGCCGACGCCCTTCGTTTTGTGAAGATAGATCAGCCGAAGGGTAATCGGCGCTTCGACCTCTTTCTGGAAAGACTGACACGCCTGGGGATCATCGTTTTTCACCCCCTGTTGCTCGAGGTCATGTCCCGCACCGAAGCGGATCCGGAGGACGCTGATGCCTTTGCGGATATTCTTGAAAGCTATCTCGTCCGCCGTTTGATCTGTGGTTCCCAGACAAGAAGCTATGGCGCTCTTTCCCTCTCGATTCTGAAGGCGATCAGGGCACATTGCGATCAACCAACAAGCATAGCTCTACGCGAGTTGTTGGGAGCGTTGCACGGCGCTGATGAATGGCCTTCGGACGAGGCTTTTCGCCGTAACTGGATAGGACGTCAGTTCTACGGCTACTTCAAGCGCGACCGGGTGCTTATGATCCTTCAGGCTTTAGAGCACAGGTATCAAAGCAGAAACGGGAAGGCCGAACCATTGATGTCGTTTGATTGGTCGCAATTGCAAATCGAGCACATCATGCCGCAAGGTTGGGAAAACCACTGGCCGCTGCCAGACGGTCTCACCGCTGAAGAACGAAAGGCCAATATTCAAGGGATCGGCAATCTGACTCTGGTTAGCAAGAGGCTTAACCCCAGTCTGTCGAATGCTCCGTGGTTTGATCTCGACGCAGAAAAACCAGGAAAGCGTAGCGGCTTGAACGCTCACACCATGCTGATGATAAACCGGAAATTGCTGGATGAGTGCAAGAGCGGCTGGTCTGATGATGCCATTGGTGCGCGAGCCGAGCGGTTGTTTCAGGACGCAAAGGACATATGGCGACGGTGAGAGGCAGTTCTTCCGGAAGAATCGCCGCATTATTTAAAGCTCAGAGGTGCTTTCTCACACCAAACAGAACGGCGCAGGCAAGTCACGGCGGTATCGCGTCCCCGCAACCAACACAATTTCTTCAATCATATCAACACCTTCCAACCCCGCACCTGCGGGGCCGTTCGCGTTTGCGCTCTTTTTACCCTGTGTTGCGGCACCGCCCGCTTCAACCCCCGTCGCCAGACGCAACAACCCCGCAAGCGCGCCATGCAGGTCGATATCGAAGCCCTCCCCCTCCGCGCGCGGCTCCAGCACGATCTTCTCGATCAGACCCCGCAGCGCCTCGCGCGTCTCGGTCAGGCCAGCGTCTCGCGACAGCCCCCGGATCAGCGTGCCCACGCGGTCACGATAGGTCTCCGCCATCTTCGGGTGGAACCGTAAGGGGGCAGGGGAGGTTTCCATCGCCTCCAGCTTCGCCTCGATCTTCTGGCGCTGGTCATCCAGCGCGATCATCTTGTCTTTCACCTGATCGGCCGGGACGCCTGCGATGATCGCGTCCACCAGCTTGGCGTGGTCGCGTTTCAGCTGCGAGAGTTTCCGCTCGAACTCAGAGCGCGTGTTTGTCGCAGATGCGGCGAGACGGTTCCTCTCGGCTGTATAGGCCTCGCAAAACACCGTGACCGCCTCCGGGTCCATCAGGTGATGGGCCAGCGCATCCAGTACCCTCGCTTCCAGATCGGCCTGTTTGATCAGCGCCATATTGGTGCAGACAGCTTTGCCCTTGTTGCGCGCGGCCGAGCAGCCGAAGCTGTCCTTGGTCACTTTGGAAAACCCCGAGCCGCAGCAGCCACATTTCATCAATCCCGAAAACAGCGTCTTCGGCCTGCGCCGGTCCCAGACCGGGACAGGCGTGTCCTTGCTCTTCAATGCGCCTTGCCGCGCACGCACCTGTTCCCACAGATCATCCTCGATGATCTGCAGCTCTGGGATTTCCGTGATCACCCAGTCGCGCTCGGGGTTCAACCGCGAGACGCGTTTGCCGGTTTCAGGGTCTTTCACGTAGCGCAGGCGGTTCCAGATCTGGCGCCCGATATACAGCTCGTTGTTCAGGATGCCGGTGCCACGCTCGCGATTGCCATTGATCGTCGAGCTACCCCAGCGGCCACCCTGCGGGCCGGGGATGCCATCGAGGTTCAGCGCCTCGGCAATCTTTTTGGGCGATACGCCCTTCGCATAATCCTGAAAAATCCGGCGCACGACAGCGGCCTGGTCCGCGTCGATCTCACGCTCGCCGCGCACGGGTTCCCCTTTGGCATCAAGCCGCGTCAGCGCGCGGTAGCCATAGGTGATCCCGCCTGCGGATTTGCCCGAGAGCGCGCGGCCTTTCAGCCCGCGATGGGTTTTTTGCGCGAGGTCCTTGAGAAATAGGGCATTCATCGTACCCTTCAGCCCGATATGCATCTCGGAGATGACGCCCTCGGCCACAGTTTCGATCATCACATCGGCGAAGGTGAGGCTCTGGTGAATCTGGGCGATATCGGCCTGATTGCGCGACAACCTATCCAGCCCTTCGCTGACGACCACGTCAAATGCGCCGCCGCGCGCATCGCGCATCAGCTTCTGCACGCCGCTGCGCATCAGGCTTGCGCCCGACATGGCCCGGTCGGAATAGGTCTCGATCACCTCCATCCCCTGACGCGCCGCATAGTCGCGACAAGACCGGATCTGATCCTCGATCGACGCATCGCTCTGCATGTCCGTTGAAAACCGCGCATAGATCGCAGCGCGCAACTGTCCGGTCATGATCTTTCCTCCGTATGTGCCAGGGTGTTCTGGCATGCCTCTCTCATCGCTGCTGCATGATCCCGGCGCGCGATTTCGCGGGCCAGGACACGCATCAACTCAAGCCTTGCCAGATATGCCGCCCGTGGCGACGAATCTGCCCCGTTTGGTGCAAGGGAGCGGTCATCTTTCCGCTCTTCCGCCTGTTTCCGTTCTGTTGTGGTCTCAGCCCCAGCGCTCTCCAGATTTTGCTGCGCCTGTGCAGCCTTTGTCCTCTTCATGCATCATCATCCTGCCGATCATGCGCCTCCTTCTTCCGCGCAATCACGTATAAGATTCACGAAGCTTCTGCTTCACAGGCCACACAGCCTGTATGTGCATACTACCTTGTGATGGGACATTCTGTCTTGCAGGATTTGAGTGCCGCGCTGGATTTCCTGTGGAGTATTGCGTGCAGCAGGACAAGAAGCAGGCGCGCAATCACAGCCTGGCATCTTGGTGCAGTTTCGGATGACGGGCATCGATATTGTCCAGAAGGGTCACGATCTGTGCAGCATTCAGGCGGCGCGCTTGCAACAGGGTTGCCGCGATCCGTTCCAAATTCGCTTGATGGTTCTGAAGCAGCACCTGGGCATATGCGCGAGCGCGTTGCAGGCGATCCTCAACCCGTGCGCACAGCTCCGGTGAAAGGCGACTGATGTCATCGGGGAGAGGGTGCCAGATCAGCGTCGCACCAAAGCCGTAGCTCAGCTCGGCTTCCATGGCGCGGCGGGTGGCGCGGGCCAGATCGCTGTCATGGTGATTTCCGCCGCTGCCATGACAGGCTGTGCCGAACATTACCATCTCGGCAGCCCTGCCCGCGAGATCGACGGTAATGAGCGCATCGACCCTCTTTGATGTCAAATACTCCATTTTGGGCATTTCCACGAACCCGCCATTCCCGTTCAATTCAGCTCCCCGCGGGTGCGGGAGGCCGCACAGATGCCCGATCAGCAGGTGCCCCGCCTCATGGACGGCAACGCGGTGCATGAGATCGGGTGTAGGTGCTGGCGCAAGCGCGTCTGCGGCTCCAATCAAGTGATCGGTGCGCAAGTCTGTCCGCTCCCGCCGTGCCTTCGTCCGAGCGCTGCGCACAAGATTTGCAAGAGTGGCACCTACCTGACCTGAAAGCTGATCTGAAAGACGGTTCAAATCCGACGGCCTGAGCAGACCCGCAGGCACCTCTTGCTTAAGGAAACTCACAACCCCGGCGCGGTCGAGGGGGCCGACCGGGATATGCTGATCAAACCGACCGGCACGAAGGATGGCTGGGTCAACCGTCTCGGGATGATTGGTTGCGGCGATAACGATTACGCCTTCTGTCTGGTTTAGCTTGTCCAGAAGCGTAAGCAGGCCATTAACCACGCCAAGAATATAATTGGAACTGGAGGGACGGGTGCGGGCATGGAAGCTGTCGATCTCATCCAGAAAAAACACACTCGGTGCATTTGTGCAGGCCTTGTCGGCGGCCGCGTGCAATTCGCGCAGCATATCACCCTGGTGCCCCGCTTTTTGACAGTCGCTGTAACTCGTTTTGATAAAGGTAAGCTGCGCCGATCCGGCGAGAGCGCTTGCAAGATGGGTTTTGCCAGTGCCCGGAGGCCCAAACAGCAGAAATGACGATGTGACCTCGGACCACGCAATGCGCCCCTGACGCCAGTCTTCCATATCCTGAAGCAATTGCACAAATGCCTCTTTGGCCTCACGCTGGCCATGAACACTGTCCAGCGTGATGTGGCTGTCATATTGAGCGTGCTGGCACAGCTTGTGCAATTGCGCGATCGCAGCGTCTGCGGTTTGGGCCGCGAAGACACGGGCGAGCTGCAGCTCCCCCAAACCGGAGATCCCTTGATGCGGCAGAGCAGACACTTCGACAGGGGTCTTGTGCAAGATCGCCAGGATTGCAGCCAGCATCGGTGCATCTGTCGGAGCAATTGTGACGCTGACATCGATGAGGCTGCGCAGTTCGGCGCATATCGGTGATGACCCGGCTGTGAAGAGCATGACGGGATCGCCATTCAAAAGCGCTGTTTCGACCTGCTCGCGAAACTGCGCGTCGCCTGCACGGCTGACCTCGGAGCCGGGAAGTCGAATAAGATTCAAGCGCGACACGAGCGTGCGGCACCTAGCACCCTGCGGGACCAGCGTTGCATTAAGCATCTTGAATAGGGTCTTCAGGCGTATAGTGTCAGACGGCAGGGCCGCACGGATCAGAGTAATTGCTCCGGGTGCAGGCAGCATATGTGGTGCGCCGACATCTGCGTGTCCTTTAAACAGGCGCAGGATCATCAATGCGTCACAGGCGCGGTCTGGTGTGATTTCGGTCAGAATGGGCGCTGTTGGAGGATGGTCCATATTCTCGAGAAGCGAGGCAATATCCTGCGCCATTTCGCGTTCTGAGGAAAGATAGTCTCCTGCGATAGCTAAACCGGGAAGAGTCATGCAAATACCTATATCCGAGATTATGTGGCCTGCCCGATGGTGCGGGCAGGGGATTAGTGTGATGAGATGCGTATCTGGTTTCGATCAGACCGGCTCAGGTGGGCCGGACCTTGTGGCCTCAGCCAGTCCCATTGAGGCCAGCGTTTGTGTGAAGCTCGCACCCGGCCGTTTGCGCAAATCCTGGATTTCGGACATCCGGATCCTATGAAAATTCTGCCATTCGGCTGTGAACTTGATGACACTCTCTGGCAAGACAATCAGCGCCAGAATGTCAAAATCCGAGCGATTGTAAGACTTGGTGCCAGTCGGCCCGCCGCGATACCCTTTCTTGATATCAAACACGTAACTATCATGGGTCATCACATGCCTCGTCTTGATTTGGACCCGTACAAGCGCCTGTGGAAGCCACAGGATGCGGTCGAATGCCTCATGCTCTGCACAAGGGATCGAACGCTCGCCCAGCCGCATCATGACGCTGTCAAACAGCAACTCGCCTGAAGTGCCGAGCTGTTTGGCATAGTGAGAAAGGATATGTCCCGGAACCTTCGGGTAATTCCGCAGTGCCTCGCGCGCGGCACGACATTCGGGCGGCAAGGGTGGTGGAGGTGGGAGGCCTGGAAGCAAGAGCTGATGGGGCATGACGTGCCCTCCATGTTTTAAATGAGCAAGCATGGCAGCAGGGCCAAAGGCCCCGCACTAAAATTTGGAGTGAAAAACCTTCAGGCCGGGACAGGCTCTGACGCGTCCGCAGCGTCGTCCAAGGCGCCGCCAGGGCCACCGAATTCCTGAAGCTGCGCCAGATCATCGAGCCGGGAGAAAAATTCCATCTGCATTTTCTGTGCCTGCCTGCCGGCCACGCCCGCCCCCGAAATACCAAAGACATCACGATGGAGAACGCTGCGAAAGTGAAGGTGCTGACGCTCCGCATCGCTCTCAATTTCAAGAAGCGAAAGCAGGAAGAATGCCATATGGCGCAATCCGCGGTCTTCTTCGCGCCAGACATCGGCTGCGATAACGTCACAGCAGCTTTCGATAAGCGCTTCGCGGGCCTGCTCCGCCCGGCGCAATTCCTGTGCCAGCTCTGTGCCAAGCACAGCAAACCCTGCAGTCTCAATCTCCGCCTCAGCCGCGACGAGCGCCCTGATATGCATCAAGAGAATGCCAAAGGCACAGCTTGCAGGCGTATGCGCCTGCGCCTGGCCCGGTGAGAAATAGGTTCCGTCCGCACCAGAAACGGTGCTATTCCAACAATCAGTCATGGCGGTTTCTCCTATAATTGCCATGGTTAGAGCTGGTGCAAGAAGGTGAGAGCTCTTGCATCAGCTTGCAGTTCCATATAATTGACTTAATAGCATCAAAAAGTCAAGAGGTTCAGTTGAAAAAAATGGGGCGCCCTCGCACGGATACTGAGGCAGTGACTTTAAGATTGCCTCGAGAGATCATTGCGCAAATCGATGAAATTCGGCGTGGTGAGGAAGACATTCCGACGCGGCCAGAGATGATCCGCCGCATTCTGCAGTCCTGGATAGAGGAAAACACGACGCATAAAACCTGAAGGCATCGGGTTGTCTGCTGCAAGTGGGCTGCAGGCTTTGGAAATGAGGAGGGGGGCATCTCTGTGTGACTCCGGCTAGCGCAATTCCTACACACCGCGCCTATGGACGGTGGAAACCTGTTGGGAAGAATAGAGTTCAGCCTTGCTGTCCGTTCCCCGTCCTATGACACTGGGATCGCCTCAACCCGGCAATGGTCCAGCGGGCCGGTCACATCGAAAAGCTGTCATCGTAATCTGACCGAGCGGAGAGAAGCTCTTCCAGCGAGCCTGATGTGTGCTCAAAATCGATCAATCGATCGAGCTGATAAAAGAGGACTTTTTCAAGCCGTTCTTTAAAGGCTTCGATCTGAGTGTCGATTTCATCATAGCGCGGACATTCTCTGTGCAACGTAATGCGCTGCAGGTTTTCTGGGCTCACAGCCCCGCATGCGGCACCCGGGTCTGCTGGATCCGATATGGGAATGACCAGACATTTTTCCGGATTTTGTGATTCAAAACCGGTATCAACCGGATCAAATATGAACACGATCTCTTCTGGCGCATGTCGCGGTTCAGACACCACGAGTTCTATATTAATCTCAACATTCAGATCTATTCTGTTGGTCTGCTTTCCTCGTAGGAGGGCCTCATGCTGGACGGCAGTCCCGATATCAAACAAATTTCTGGCTTGAAGTGTGATTGATGTCAGATGGGCAAGATCCAGCAGGTCCAGATCGCCGATAGTTGTGATACGCATACTGGGGCTTTCGTTCGGAGTTTCGACCCGGATATTAAATGGATCAAAGACAAGATGACGTGGTTTCCTTTTGACAGGCTGCGGCCGTGGTTCTGTTACAGATTGAACAAACTCGAAAGGGCTGTCGTCTGACGGCGCTGCATCTCTTCCTGGTCTCTCCTCGCGCTTGGGGGCAACATGACCACGTTCAACGGGCAAATGCAGCATCTCCTGAAGGGCATTCCCGAGTTTTTCTGTCAGCCTCACCAATGGCCTAATTTTGTGTGCTGTAATCTCGCACACTGGTACGGGGTCGCCCTCTGAAATGTGCCGAAACAAGACGATGCGCGTCTCTGCATACCTTACCTCAAGATTGTATTGATTGGCGATGATCCGCGCGCGCATCAGTTGCAGAAGGCTTACCGCGTCAGCCCCACCTGGATTGCTGGTGCTCCCAAATCCTGCTGAAGCTTTATCTGGTTGTTGAGCAGAATCTCCATCATGGCCAGCATCTTGTCGATATCGCCCCGAAGCATAACGTTGTCTGCCTTCAGGCCCTCTAGCGCTGTCTTTGATCCGGCCAATACCTTTGCCGAGTCCCGGATCTCTAGGATCAGGTCTGTCAGCCAAGCTTCGTCCTGGGGCTTTTGCGATAAAACTTCCTCCAGGCTCACGATCAGGTTCGCCAGCTGCGAGATGAGAAGCGTCAAATGGTCCATTTGCGAAGGGTTGGTTGATAGCGGATTGGATGGTTGCGTCATTGCGACAATGCTCCTGGTTGAGAGGTGAAAGAAAGTGATCGATGCGACCGCCCACGCGTCTCAATGCACCGCGAAGGCCGATTAAATTCCCAAAGTCGATCTGAACCAGCTTGCTGACAAGGCCGCTCAGATCCTGCAATCTCGCGGCAAGCGCTGGCAGAACCTGCCGGGTGTTCGCAGATATGATGGCCGCCATTTCGGCATTTTCGGCCGGACTGTGTTCATAATTTTCCAAGCTCGCCATTGCGCCACCCACGGCGATATCCATTTCAATATCGCTCGTCTCGACCATGCCCAGCAAGCCTGCTGCCGCTCTCAGGACTTTTGCTTCCTGACTGTCTTGGGGCAGACCTGTAAATATGACTTTATTGCCCTGCCGGACCTTAGGCGCCCATCCTTGCGCGCAAAATTGGTCGATCACGCTGCCAATTGCCGTAAAAGCAATGATATCTGCGTCCTTCAGCGGACGAAATCCGACCCGGACGGAAGACTGCGCCACGAGAGCGATGTTCGGAGCCAATTCCAGAATTTCATCTGGATCAAGTGCTGTGCAGTCACCGCGGCGTCGGTCAAAAAGAACCCTGTTGCCGCAAGGCGCCGCGTGTTTGGACGAAAACTTCTCATAGAAAACATGACCACCGCCGCTGAAGACAGAGAAGATTTCTCGCAGAAATTTCTTGTAATCCTTTATGGATTTCGCGTCAGATGATCCCTGTGAAGAATATCGTTCATAATGCGAGATAACGGGTTCGGGATCGAGTTTGCCGGTTTTGGCAGTGACAGGGCTGCTGGTGGCAACCTGCGCGGACACGTCCAGTTTTTCGAAATCCGCTCCGAATAGATTTTCCAGGAAGTCGCGCCGGGCCTCACGGCAAATTCGCGATGCGGCGACATGGACCAAATGCCCGTTTGAATCTTTTGCTCTATAAACCAACCCACTCTTTAGGCCGGACTGGACAGCGGCACCGTGTTTCAGCAAGACGATCTGAAACTCCTCCCAGTTCCGGGTGGTGGAGATCGCAGAGCGGACAACTTTGGTGATCGTTTCAGCGACACTTTCGCCTTCGAGCCGTATCGACTTATCACGAATTTTGGAGCCTGCTGACCTTATGTCATAAAAGTCAGAAATGTAAAATTCATCTCCTATTTTGTATACTGATGAGTTTTTAGCTGATGAAAAGCCATACTTTCTTTCGATAAAGCTACAAAACATTGCGCCCATTCTCCGATCGAAGCCTTTATTGATGGACTTCGTCTTCTCAGTGAAAATATTGAATTTGTTGTAGACGAAATGAATATGGATTTGAGCTTTATCACCATGCAATGCTCCAATCACCTGATGTTTGCTGAGGTCGTAAAACTCAATAAAGTCCTTAAATATATTCTCAAAAAGTGAATTATCGAACCATTCCCTAATGGGCCAGCTTATGACTTGATGTACGATCGGCTTTGCGTTGTGAGGCGCCATGTTGGCTGCTATTTGCATTTCATAAATCATATTCTCCGGAACTGAGCTAAAGAATAAATTGGACAAGAATGCGATGCATTTCCCCTCGGGCGTACCCTCTTTAAGCGCCAGAATGTAGGACACAAGGCGGAAGATCCTACTCCAAGTATCGGTGAGATTTTTACTCGGGATGATTTTGCTGACGGCCATCACAATCCGCTCCTTCTGCCTGATCTTCGAAACGTACGGAGCAGAATTTTTCGTACAGATCATCGAGTATTTCTTGATATCGAGCTTGTCTCTCGATTGCGTCGGGACACTCCTCCAGCAGGATTTCTCGACTGTTGTGAAGGATTTTCAGACGTTGGAACTGCAAGCCAAGCGCGTTTCTTCCAGAGAATTTCTTGTTTTTCAGGGTGTCAATGATAACGGAAGAATATGACTTTCCGCACGCTTTCGCTTCTGCTTCGATCTGATTGTCGAGATCGACCGGAAGACGTATGCTCCTGACTCGAGTCTTTGGTCCAACAGATTTTTTCGGCATTTGTAATTGCACCTCCGTCTTGCCTTCCCCTGCAATCTAGAATCGGCTTGTTAAGAAAATCGGAATTTTTGTGGAGATAATTCCATAGTTCTTACGATTTTCTGCATCCCAGTAGATTTGGGAGGGATATGCGACGCTCTGCAGGGTCTACTTGCTTGATTGACGGTCCTGCGAACCAAGTGTCCTCAAACCAAGAATCGAAGCAGAATTTCACAAGCAATGATGCTCAGATGGTCCAGATCTGTGGTTTCTCGTTTCTTCTGTACGAAATAACTTGCTGATTGAGGATGATCAGGAGGGTGCTATGGGGAGGAAGCTGAAGGTAACAAAGGACATGGTCGCTCTTGCGCGAGCAGAAATCCTTTCCGGTGGGGGAACTATTGGTTCGGTTTCCGCGCAAAAAATGTAAGCATTCGCCGAGGGCC
>NZ_MEHT01000022.1 GCF_001870675.1 Roseinatronobacter thiooxidans
CGCTATCACTGCCATCATGCGCCGCATTATTGTTCTGGCAAACACATTGCTACGCGAAGGACGAGATTGGCAACCACAACGCCCTTGACTAAGACGGATACTCAACCAAATGGCCATTCGGCGCGTCCGGGTCGGACCTCAGCGTCACATTCTCAATCAGGCCGCGCAGAAGATCGGCCGCTTGCGCCCGTGCCTCCGGGGCATTCAGCGCCGCAGCCAGATCCGCCACCTTGCGGGCATAGCTCTCCGCAAGTCCTGGGTGGATTGCCACCGGTTCGGGATCGGGCAGGGCGGCAAGCCTTCCCTCCAGCCCCAATCGTTCCTCCTCCAGCGCGTCCATCGTCGCCTTCATGCTCGGGTGAAACATGCCTTCGGTGATCGCGGTCACGATGTTTGTCAACGGCAAAGCAAAAGTGTGCGAAAGGGCAGCGCAAAATGTTGCCACTTTGGGGTTGGGATAATCAGCTTCCAGATGAGCGCCAGCATCCGGGCGGCCGCGCTTGTCATATAGCTGTCGGTTGCCCGGATGCTTTGGCCCGTTAGGGCCAATCTGTGCTGATCGTGATTTAGGTTTTGGGTGTTGCCTGACGCGCCTTGCTTTGTCCAAGGCGGTAGCTTTCGCCATTCATCTCAAGGATGTTGACATGGTGTGTCAGGCGGTCGAGGAGTGCGCCTGTCAGGCGTTCTGACCCAAAGGTCTCGGTCCATTCATCGAATGGTAAGTTGCTGGTGATCAGTGTGGAACCGCGCTCGTAGCGTTGGGAGATCAACTCGAACAGCAGTTCAGCCCCGGTTTTACTCAGCGGCACAAAGCCTAACTCGTCGATGATGAGCAGCTTGTAACTCACCATCTGCTTTTGCAGCCGCAGCAGCCTGCGTTCATCCCTCGCTTCCATCAGTTCATGGACCAGTGCAGCAGCAGTAACAAAACCGACGGACAAGCCTTTTTGGCAGGCGGAAAGCCCAAGGCCGAGGGCGATGTGGGTCTTGCCGGTTCCGCTTGGGCCAAGGGCGATGACATTCTCGCGCCGTTCGATCCATTCGCAACGCGCCAATTCAAGCACCTGCATCTTGTTCAGGGCGGGGATTGCCTTGAAGTCGAAGCTGTCCAGGCTTTTGACGGCCGGGAACTTTGCGGCTTTGATCCTGCGCTCGATCATCCTGCGTTCTCGGTCAATCATCTCCAGTTCGATCAGACGTGCAAGGAATTGCACATGGTCCAGTCCCTCGGCTGCGGCTTGCTTGGCCAGTTTGCTGTATTCGCGCAGAACGGTCGGCAGTCGCAGCGATTTGAGGCGGTGGTCCAGCAGAATTTGAGGCGCTTCGGTCATGCGGATTGCCCCTGCATCAGAGACATATAACTGGCCGCCGACGTGGTGCCAACATTGGCCTTTGGCAGATATGGATAGACGTCCAGATCCAGCTTGGGCGGCCGCTTCTCGATCTGGCACAGCACGAGGTGTTTGACGGCATCAAACCCAATCGCGCCGAGACGCAGCGCATTCTTAACGGCGACCTGCAGATCTGTCATCTCGAACGTTTCCAAGAGCCGCAAGACCTGCACATACTCACGCCGCCCCGCCTTGATCATCCGGGCTTCCATCAGGCGGCGCAAGGTCGCAAATTCCTCTGGCAGTTCCCATTCCACCAACGGGGCCGCCTGATCAAGGGCACCCACCTTCTGCTCCAAAAGGGGGAGATAATGCACCGGGTCAAAGACCATGTCCTCGCGATCCCAACGCCGCGGGTGGCGGGCGATGACATCACCGCTACAGCCAATGACCACTTGATCGACATAGCCGCGCACCCAGACGTCACGGTGCCCGTAGGCGACAGGAACCGAGTAATCGTTGGTTTTGTAGCGCACCAGAGATTGTGAGTTCACCTGGCCGGTGGCCTGATCACAGGCGTCAAACGGGCACGAGGGCAGACCCATCATGGCATCAAGGTCACGGACCAGACGTTGCCCAATGCTCTCGCTGTGACCGCGCAAGACATCCGCCTGACGCTTGCGGCATTGCTCTTCAAGCCAAAGGTTAAAGGCCTCCCACGTGGCAAAATGGGGGATCGGCACCATGAAGTTGCGCCGGGCATATCCGACCAGACCCTCAACAGCGCCTTTATCGTTGCCCTTTCCCGGGCGACCATAGCGATCGTGGATGAAATAATGCGACAGGAACCCGCTAAACAGCTTGGTCCGCTTGCGCGACCCGTCCGGCAGGATCTTCGCGACTAGGCATCGATCGTTGTCATAAAGAACCGACTGCGGAACCCGGCCGAAGAATGCAAAAGCATGAACATGGCCATCAACCCAAGCCTCCGAGACCGCCGCAGGATAAGCCCGAACAAAGCAGGCATCGCTGTGAGGCAGATCCAGCGCGAAGAAATGCGCCTTCTGCTCAACCCCGCCGATCACAACCATGGCTTCGCCGAAATCCGCTTGGGCATCGCCGGGGGCATGTGCCAGCGGGACAAACATCTCTCGGCTACGCTGCCCTTGTTCCCGGACGTAATTCTTGACCGTCGTGTAACCGCCTTGAAACTGGTGCTCGTCGCGCAGTCGTTCAAAAATGCGCTTGGCGGTGTGGCGCTGTTTACGGGGACAGTTCAGATCGTCTTGCATCCATTGGTCGATGAAGTTGGTGAACCCGTCCAGCTTGGGCCGCTTGATCTGCGCCGTTCGCTGATAACCGGGCGGGACCGAAAACATCATCATCTTCTCCACGCTCGCACGCGAAATCCCGAAATGGCCAGCGGCCTCTCGTTCGCTCATACCGCTCCGACGCGCGAGGCGGACCTTCAAATATAAATCCACGACTAAAATCTCCCGCCCTCCCTGCAAACAGAAAGGGCCAAAGTGGCAACATTTTACGCTGCCCGCAGCGAGATTATCACGCCACTTCCGTGGCTCACTTTTGCATTGCCGTTCTCACATCGAGCAGGTAATGCCATT
>NZ_MEHT01000003.1 GCF_001870675.1 Roseinatronobacter thiooxidans
CTAAGATCGCGCGCGAATTGGACAAACACCTTGGTGACTTTTGCTTCCAGCTTTGCGCGGTCCTGTTCGGTCTCGACCGCCTGAAAGGCTGCGATCAGGCCCGGCACATCATAGCGGGCGCTTGGCAGGCCGTGTTCGGACGCGCGCGTCAAGGCATTCAGCAATGCTTCGCGGCGGGGCGCATGCGCGGCTTCTGTCCAGAGAGGGGCATAATCGGTGTCGCGGTAAAATGCGGAAACCTTGGGGTCTTCTGCCACGCTTTCGGCAAGCGCTTGCCGGAAGGCAGGGAATTGCTGCGCGACACCTTCCGATGCCAGCCCAAGCGCCAGCACAACTGCGACGGATGCCGCAAATCTTCTAAGCATCACCCTATGCCACCCCGTAGAATCACCATGCATCAACTAACCCCTTCCACTATTGAATACCACTTGGGCAAATAACCGCCTATAAGGTCCAGTCACAAGATTGCGATCACAACACTTCATATAAGCGATGTTGCCTTGAGATTTTGTAAATAAAACTCCGGTAGTCTTGGCCTATGCAGATCATCCTGTCACGCCCCAATCCAGCCGCAACGCCGCGGCCAGCCCCTGTAAACAGGCAAAATTCCGCCCAGATGCGCCCTCCACATGGAACCCATCGCAAAAGCGGGTTTTGGAATGGGCGCAAATGTGGCACCACATTAGCAAGCAAACGCGCTGCTTGGCAGGCACCGAGGTGAACCTTGGGCGCAAGCAGCGTATTTCGATAGAAAAAGGGACAGAGCGCTTCATGCAACATGCAAGCAGACCGAACCTCACGCGCCGTGCAATTCTTGGGGCTTTTGCCGCCACCGCAATTTCCGCCGCACCGTTCTTTCCCGGGGTGACCGCCTATGCACGCGGCTCTGGCGATATTCGCAGATTGCACTTCTACTCGGGCCGCACCGGCGAGAGCATGAATGTAATCTACTGGATAGACGGAACCTATATTCCCGAATCGCTTGCAGAGATTAACCACTTCTTCCGCGACTGGCGCAACAACGCCGTCCATAACATCGATGCACGGACAGTCGATTTTTTGGCCGCGACGCATAACATGCTGGCTGTGAACGAACCTTATATGCTGCTGTCAGGCTATCGTTCGCCCCAGACAAATGCCATGCTGCGCGCGCGCTCGCGCAATGTGGCGCAAAACTCGTTGCATCTGCGCGGGCAGGCTGCCGATGTCAGGTTGCGTTCGCGCACAGTGCGGCAAATCTCGCAAGCGGCGCAGGCGTGCAATGCCGGTGGCGTGGGGCGCTACTCACGCTCGGACTTCGTGCATTTTGACTGCGGCGCAGTCCGCAGCTGGGGATCGTAACCCGAAAATCGCCAAAACCTTGCAATGTAGCGGGTGTTGACCGGTCTGGTTGACACCCGTTTTCGCATGGCGGCCCGTACTGCGCCCAAAGCCCCCCTTTGTCTTGCCCCTCTCAACTTGATAAAATTTGCGCCAGCCGGGTATGAAACCGGCTTTTGTGTCTCATTTTGAACGAATTTCTAACTTAAGGTAGTATTGTGTCGCGTATCGATTGCACGCGCGACAGCAAATTTCCCTCACCCCCGACGAGGATTCAGACGTGCTGGAATTCGAGAATGTAAGTAAATCCTTTTGGACGGGCACACAGCGCAAGATCATTCTTGAAAGCGCAAGCTTCACTGTCAGGCGCGGGACGAATCTGGGCGTGCTTGCCAAGAACGGCACTGGCAAGACCACTGTGATCAACATGATGGCAGGGTTGGAGAAGCCCGATTCAGGCCGGATCGAGCGTAATTGCAGCGTGTCCTTTCCATTGGGGTTCATGGGGGGGTTGGAATCGAAACACACAGGCACCGAAAACGTCCGCTATATTGCAGCGCTTTATAGTCTGGATCAGGACGAGGTTGAGGCATTTTGCCGGTGGCTGTGCGATATCGGTGAATATTTCGACATGCCCATTGGCACCTATAGCACCGGCATGCGCGCGCGCCTGTCGCTTGCATTGATGCTGGCCATGAATTTTGACCTGTATCTGGTAGATGAAGGCATGCCCTCGACAACCGATGTCGCCTTCAACCGGCGTGCGGGTGCGATCATGCGTGAAAGATTTGAGTATGCAACACTGGTGATTGTGTCGCATGATATGGAAATATTATCTAAATTCTGCACTTCCGCCGCCGTTCTGCATGACGGCAAACTTTATTTTTTTGATACTTTGCAGGAAGCCAAGGCGCTTTATGACTACACAAGCTAAACCCCAACGCTTCAGGTTGCGCCGCATGGCGTCGACAGACCCTTCTGCCACCCCGCAGGAGGAGGTTCGCACACCCGCCCCCGCCCGAGAGGCGGACGCGCGCGACACACCGCCTGCCGATAGCCCAACTGTGCTGGTGCGCAAACACGCCAAACAGGCAGAGTATGGCGATGCGCTGGCCCCCCCGCAGGAAACCCCGCCCCATGAACAGCCAGTGACGCAAGCCCCTGCGCATATGGCCGACCACGAAGGCCGCCCGAAAACCCAAAACACGATTGACGCAATCCGCGCCGAAGGGCTGACCGCGCGTCAGCTGCGCATGGCCATGCGGGTGGCCCAGAAACACGGCATTCGCCCGACATCGGCCTTTGAGGCAGTCTTGATGCTGCGCGAGCGCGGCATCGACCCTTTTGCCCGCGCGACAATGCTGGATCTGGTGCAGAGCGAAACGCCCATGCAAGGGCGCGAGATGACACTTCCTGCGCAAACCGCGCCACAGGTCAGGGCTGCCCCTGGCCCACCGGCCCCCGCAAACCCCGTGGCCAATGCCCAAGACCGCATGGCCCAGATCGCCGCCGAGCGTGAAAAAGAACTGAAGCGCGTCCAGCGCGAGATTGCGAAGCGGCGCCGCAAACGGCTGGCGCTTCTGGGCACGCGCCTGCTTGTATTCGTCACGCTGCCAACCTTCATTCTCAGTTGGTATTTCTACGTTATCGCAACGCCCATGTATGCCACCGAAAGCCAGTTCATCATCCAGCAGGCCGATGCGCAGGCCGGTGCAGGCGGGCTTGCGGGCATGCTGCCATCTGCTGCCGGAATGGGGCTTGGCGGCATGAGCGAGGCTGCTTCTGTCCAAAGCTTTCTGCAATCGCGTGCGGCCATGCTGCGGCTGGATCAGGAAGAGGGGTTCAGAGCGCATTTTAGCGATGACAGGATCGACATGATCCGTCGCCTGCCCGCTGATGCAACAGATGAGGCCACCTTCAAGACCTACAAGCGGCATATCAAGATCGGCTATGACCCCACAGAAGGGGTTGTGCGCATGGAAGTAATTGCCGCCAGCCCCGAAGACAGTCAGCGTTTCGCACAAGCCCTTATCAGGTTTGCAGAGCAGCATATCGACATGATGACGCAGCGCCTGCGCGACAGCCAGATGCGCGAGGCACGCGAGAACCTTGAGGATGCACAGCAAAAACTGATCGAGGCGCGTCTGGCCTCGGTTGAATTGCAGGAACAGTCCAGCATCATGTCAGGCGAGGTGGAGTTGTCTTTGCTCTCGCAGCAGATCGGCGCGCTTGAGGCAGAGTTGACCCAGACCAGATTAAGCCTTCAGGAAATGCGCTCTAACCTGCGCCCCAACCCTGCGCGCCTGCAACCGTTGGAGCGGCGCGAAGCGGCGCTGCGCCGCCAGATCGAAGACTTGCGCGGCTCGATGACAATCGACACACCGGCAAGCGCCTCGCTGGCGCGCACCCAAAGCCAGCTTATTATGGCCGAGGCCGAGATACAGACCCGCGAGATGATGCGCGCGCAAGCCATGCAGCAAATGGAATCGGCCCGTATCGAGGTCAGCCGCCAAGTCCGCTATCTGGCCCTGTCGGTCGAGCCTGTGGCCTCGGATGAACCGGCATATCCGCGCAAGCTGGAATATTCGTCCCTGTCGTTTCTGATATTCCTTGGTATCTATTTGTTTGTGTCCATGACAGGCTCTGTCTTGCGCGAACAGATTTCGGGCTAAAGCAGGCAGGCCATGCCGTCAGACGGCCTGGCCTGCCACCCAGCCCGATGACCATGCCCATTGGAAATTGTAGCCCCCCAGCCACCCTGTCACATCGACCACTTCGCCAATGAAATGCAGCCCCCGCACATGGCGGCTTTCCATCGTCCCGGCATCAAGCCCGCGCGTATCCACACCGCCCAATGTGACTTCGGCAGTTCTGTAGCCCTCGGTGCCGACAGGCCGCACGCGCCAAGCCGACACATCCTGCGCAAGCGCTTGCAGCTTGGCCTTTGGCTGGTCGGCCAAGTTGCCTACCAGCCCTGCACGCGCCACAATCTGGCGTGCCAGCTTCTCGGGCAGATGCGCACCCAGTGCCACGGAAACGCCCTGCCGCCCGCGCATCTGTTTTTCCGCAGCCAGCGCAGTGGCAATTTCGACATCAGGCGCAAGGTCGATCTCGATCGCCTCGCCCTCTTGCCAATAGCTGGAGATTTGCAGGATCGACGGGCCGGACAACCCGCGATGGGTAAACAAAAGCCCCTCGCAGAAGGCAATCCGCCCGTAGCGCACGCTGGCAGAAACCGACAGGCCCGCCAGCGGTTTCATCTCATCCAGCTGCTCCGAGGTGAAGGTCAGCGGCACCAGTCCGGGGCGCGTCTCGATCAGCTCGGCACCGAAGCGCGTGGCAAGCTGGTAGCCAAAGCCGGTAGCCCCCATTTTCGGAATGGATTTGCCGCCCGTCGCCACCACCAGCTTTGGCGCGTGCAACTCTCCGGCGCTGGTTGCAACGATGAAGCCATCGCCATGGCGCACATCTTCAATACGGGTGGCAAGCATCAGGTCCACACCCGCCTCGGCCATATCCTTGCACAGCATGGCAATGATTTCGCGCGCAGACCCGTCACAGAACAACTGCCCCAGCGTCTTTTCATGCCATGCAATGCCTGCGGCGTTGACGCGCGCAATGAAATCATGCTGCGTATAGCGCGCAAGGGCAGAGCGCGCGAAACGCGGGTTTTGCGACAAAAACCGCTCTGGGCGGATGTCAAGATTGGTGAAGTTGCACCGCCCCCCGCCCGAGATGCGAATCTTCTCCCCCGGCGCTTTCGCATGGTCGATCAACGCAACACGGCGGCCCCGCCGCGCGGCCTCGATGGCGCAGAACATGCCCGCGGCCCCTGCGCCAAGGATGATCACATCATAGGGTTTCATGAATTCCCCTTGCGCCCAAGCGGGCCACAAAGACCGCCCGCGCAGCCGGGCACGCCCTGCCGCGCGCACCCCCCGGTGCGCACCATCGGCCACACCAGACAACGCCGCCGGGGTGCCAAAGGCAGGGCGTTCCCCCCGTTACCCCTCATTCCGCCTCGATGCTTTGGCGTGCCCACATGGCAGCGTAGCGCCCGTTTTGCGCCAGCAGCACCTCATGCGGCCCTTCTTCGACAATATGCCCGTCATCCAGCACGATAATCCGGTCTGCATCCACCACGGTCGACAATCTATGCGCAATCGTAATCACTGTGCGCCCCTGCCCCATCTGGCGCAGACTGTCCTGAATGCTCTGCTCGGTCTGGGTGTCCAGCGCGCTCGTCGCCTCGTCCAGCAGCAGGATCGGCGGGTTCTTCAGCAAGGTGCGCGCAATGCCCACGCGTTGCTTCTCGCCGCCCGACAGTTTCAGCCCGCGTTCGCCCACGGCAGTGTCATAGCCTTCGGGCAGGGACAGGATGAAGTCATGTATCCGCGCGGCGCGCGCGGCATCCTCAACCTCGGCGCGGGTGGCGCCTTCGCGGCCATAGGCGATGTTATAGGCAATCGTGTCGTTGAACAGCACTGTATCTTGCGGGACCACACCAATCACGCCATGCAGGCTGGATTGCGAAACCGTCCGCAAATCCTGCCCGTCAATGCGGATCGCGCCGCCCGTCACATCATAAAACCGGAACAGCAGCCGCCCGATGGTCGATTTGCCAGACCCCGAGGGGCCGACAATCGCCACTGTCTCACCCCCTGCCACGGTCAGGCTGATCCCTTTCAGGATGGGCCGCGCGGCATCATAGCCGAATTCAACCTGCTCGAAGCATATCTCGCCCGTGCTGACCTGAAGCGCCTTTGCATCTGGCGCGTCGCGCACATCGGGTGGCTGGTCCAGCAGGTCGAACATTTCCGCCATATCGACCAGCGCCTGCCGGATTTCGCGGTAGACTGTGCCCAGAAAGTTCAGCGGCATGGTGATCTGGATCATATAGGCGTTCACCATCACGAAATCGCCCACTGTCAGGTCACCCCGCTGCACCCCGATCGCGGCGAGCACCATGACGGTGACCAGCCCTGTTGTGATCAGCAGCGCCTGTCCGAAATTCAGGAAGGCCAGCGAATAGTTGGTTTTGACCGCAGCATCCTCATATTGCGCCATCGCCCCGTCATAGCGCTGCGCTTCCATACCTTCGGCATTGAAATATTTGACCGTCTCGAAATTCAGCAGGCTGTCGATGGCCTTTTGGTTGGCGTCAGTGTCCTGCCGGTTCATGATCCGGCGCTGGGTCACGCGCCATTCTGTCACGCGAAAGGTGAACCACACATACAGGCTGATCGTCACCACCACAGTGACCAGATACCACACATCGAACAGCCAGAAGAAGATCGCCGCAATCATCAGCAGTTGCAGCATAAGCGGAAAGATCGAGAACAGCAGGAACCGCAGCAGGAAATCCACGCCCTTGACGCCGCGTTCGATGATGCGGCTTAGCCCCCCTGTCTTGCGGGTAATATGGTAGCGCAGGCTTAGGCGGTGGATATGCTCGAATGTCTCCAACGCCAGCTGGCGCAGCGCGCGCTGGCCCACACGGGTAAACAGGATGTTGCGCAATTCCTGAAACCCGATTTCCATCAGCCGCGCAACACCATAGGCCACTGTCAGCCCGACCGCGCCCACGGCCAGAAACCACGCGGCCCCTTCGCCGGCCAGTGCATCCACCGCGCCCTTGTAGAAAAACGGGGTGCCAACCGCGACCAGCTTGGCCAGAACCAACATCAGCAAGGCCAGCACAACCCGCTTGCGCGCCCAAGCCGCATTGGCAGGCCACAGATAGGGAATGACGCGCTGGATCGTGCGCAAACCGCTTGCGCGTTCCTGTGCCGCAGTGGGTGTTGGCGGGATTGCCCCTGACGGGGCCTGATCGGGTGCGGACATGACTGGCTTTCGTGCTGGCTGTCCCCCTATCTAGGGCTAAGGCACGGAAATGACCAGACAGCGCGGCTTGTGCTGTCTGACAGCACGCTGACATGTCTGCCAGTCACTCGGCCGTTTGTGGCACGACAAAAACCTGCCCCGGATAGATCAGATCCGGATTGCGGATCTGGTCACGGTTGGCATCGAAAATCCGCATAAAGCGCCGGCCATCGCCGAATTGTTCCTGCGACATGGCCCAAAGCGTGTTGCCCGGCTGCACAATCAGGGCTTGGGTGCCCGTGGCCTCTCGGGCGATTTCGGGCGTCACGCGCTGGAACGGGATTTCGGCGCGCGAGGTCACTTGTGCGGCATCATCCAACTCATCCACACGCAGACGGTACACACCGCGTTCAATCCCTTCAAGCTGCGCCTGCCAGTTGCCATCTGCGCTGGCGCGCGCGCGCAGGATTGGCTGGTTGTCCAGATAAATCTGGATATCCGCCGCACCCTGCCGCGAACGCCCGCTTAACGCCACCTCGCCGCCCGCGTCATAAGTGACAGCGTCTATGCTGACATTCCCGCCAGATGCCTGATGCGTTGCCAGAGAAGCTGCCTCTCCCAAAACCTGCACCGTGCCATCCGCGCGCATCAGCACAGCGAGAGGGGCGCGGGGATCAGCAGTGTCGGTGGGCTGTAGCTCTGGCGGCATGTCTGTGGCGGCTGCACCCTCTGGCGCCGCTGCCCCGATGACCCGTGGTTCGGAAATCACCGGCCGGCGCGCGGATGCGCCGGGTTCGGGGAATAGGGGCGCCACATCGACCACGCGCGCGGTTTGCAGCGGTTGTGCTGCCGCGCCTTCGGACTGGCTGGCCACCAACTGGTTGCTTCGGGGCGCAAGCATCAGCGTATCGAGCGAGCGCAGCCTGTCGCCATTGGCCAGCCGCACTTCCAGTTCCAGAACCCGTGGCATGGGGCTTGGCTGAACCTCGAACATAAGCACGAATTCCCCGGCAGCCGTGCTGACTGTCTGCGCAACAGGGTTTTCATCTATCAGGGCAGAGACAGCACTTAACGCCGGGGCCTTGCCTGCGATCAGCACATCGCCCAGATCGGTCATGCGCATGATATCAAAACTGGGGGGCTGGCCCGCGGCCGGTGCCACCATTGCCAACTGCAAATCCGGTGCAGGCGCGTCCAGTGGCAGATCAAGATGCGCGGGTTCGCCCAACATGACAGAAGGCGCGGGCAGGTCGGGCTGCGGCCCCTCTGACGGGAATACCAGAACATAGGCCACGCTGGCCGCGCCAGCCACGGCCACCGACCCGACAAGCCATTGCGCCAACGTATCTTTTGGAAAGTACTTTAACATCGCGCGCCCTTTGACACCACGAAACCCAGCCTGTGCTTGAAAGACAGTAGCAATCTCGATAACCGATAGTAAAGCAATTCAGGGGGTAAATTGTTCCAAATGACAGTTTTGGCGCGCTCTTTATGTGTTTTCTGCGGCTCGCGCGCAGGAACAGACCCACGATTCGCCGCAGATGCCCGCGCTGTCGGCGAAATGATCGCGCGGCACGGGTGGCGGCTGGTCTATGGTGCAGGCGATATTGGCATTATGGGAGAGGTCGCGCGCGCTGCACAATCTGCCGGTGCCGCCACAATGGGCGTGATCCCCACCCACCTTATGCAGGCGGAAGTTGGCAAGCGCGATCTGGGCATGCTTGTTGTCACCGAAACCATGCACGAGCGCAAAAAGGTCATGTTCACCAATTCAGATGCCATCGTCGTGCTGCCCGGTGGTGCGGGGTCGCTGGATGAATTCTTTGAAGTGCTGACATGGCGGCAGCTGGGCTTGCACGCGAAAACGATTTTTCTGCTGAACACAGCGGGATACTGGTCACCGCTGGCCAATCTGGTGGATCATATTGTCGACCAGGGCTTTGCCGACCCCAGCCTGCGCGGGTTTTTTACCATGCTGCCAGATGTCGCAACCTTGGAAGCGCGCCTGAGTGATACTTTGATGTGACGCCCCACAGCGCAGGGGCGCGTACCGCAATTTCGCACAGATCAATAGCAGGTATACACGGCATCTTGGCGAAGAACTTGGAAACAAGGCCGCGCGCCATTATTTGCAACTTTTAGATTAATGACTTAAATTAAAAGCAACCTTTACGCGAATTTAATCAACGCGGTCGGATTGTTTCGGTATTTGAATTGCGGTGCCTGCCCCCAATGGTTTTTCGCTGGTCCGCTATGCAAATAAACACCCTATTCGGGGCCGCACCACATCCTAAAGTCAGGGGACAGGCGGCGTTGGGCTGGGCAGATCGCACCAATATTGCCCCCCAGTTACCCTGCTATCGGTAAATCTGAACGATTCGGTTGCCGCCGAACAAGCGCGGCACCAGGCACTCTGGCCCGCCTGCGACGGATGGACAGATTTTGAAATCCGGAAACAATGGTGTCCTTTGAGACGCACCGTTAAACAGTCTTAAACACTGACGCTTGGCAAACCCTCGTTTTATGGGTATTTTCCACATTACCAGTTGTCTTGCGCCCAAGCCTGGTAGAATTTGATTATGCAAAAGTCTCTCGCGCTTTTTTAAAAGCCACAACGATACAAACGAAATTTTAGGACGTGTTGATATAGTCGCTACGGCAGAGTTTTTTCAAAGACCAAATTTTTGGATGAGAAATTTTCTGAACAGACGGCTATGCGTCCCTGTGCAAGGAATTATGAAATGAGCGCATTGTCGTCAGGCGAAATCACGTTCAACATCGACTCTTCCACAAGTGCGGGCGACTCGGCAGCCGTCCATACATTGACCAGCATTCAGGTAGGTGACGAAGTCTATTTCGACCTTGTCGGGCCGGACAGTGTCAGTTTCAACGTGGTTGATGTCGCACATAAAGACCATGAGGCCCAACTCTTCGTCGGGGGCAAACCCATCTCGAAGCTGTGGCCAAAAGATGGGCAGCGCAATGACGCGTTCGAAGAGCAGTCGCTAGAGGTCGCGTTCCAAAGCAATGACCTGAATGCTTATGTCGACGCTTTTCGGGTTTCGACGACAGCACCGCAGCAGGGCTACACCCTAAGTTATGACACACCCATCACGGTGGCCGAAGGCGGGTTCATCTTCATTACCGAAAAAGATGGGAACAATAGCCAAACACTTGAATTTCTTGATGAAAATGGCGATGTAATCGCATCTGCCACCGCCATCAACAAACACGAGCCTGGCGGCAACTATATAGACCTAGGTGTACGCACATGGGCCGGGCAGAATATTCACGCCTCGGTATTTGAACTCACCTCTATCGATGGTCTGGAAGAGGGCACTCAAATCCACTCTGTCCGCGTTGTCTGGGATGTAGACACGAATTATCACCCCGATCCCGGGATCGGCGATGCCGGTGACGGTAAGGTGTTTTTCTTCGGCAATCAGGAAGTTATGCAGCCGAATACCCCGCCAGAAGCCGTGAATGATGACTTCACCGGCATTTTCAACGAAAAGATCGAGGGCGAGGTTCTGAGCAATGACAGTGACGCGGATGGCGACCCTCTGACGGTTATCGGCAATACCGATCCGCTGAACGGCACTGTCAATATCAAGCCAGATGGGACATTCACCTACACCCCCAAAGACGGGTTCACAGGTAAAGACCAGTTCACCTATACCATCAGCGATGGCAATGGCGGCACGGACACTGCGACTGTCACACTGACCATCGCCGCAGACCCCAACAGCCCGCCAGATGCGGTGAATGACACGTTCACCGGCGATTTCAACAAGCCTATCCTCGGCGAGGTGCTGGGCAACGACTCCGACCCCGATGGCGACCCTCTGACGGTTATCGGCAATACCGATCCGCTGAACGGCACTGTCAATATCAAGCCAGATGGGACATTCACCTACACCCCCAAAGACGGGTTCACAGGTAAAGACCAGTTCACCTATACCATCAGCGATGGCAATGGCGGCACAGACACTGCGACTGTCACACTGACCATCGCCGCAGACCCCAACAGCCCGCCAGATGCGGTGAATGACACGTTCACCGGCGATTTCAACAAGCCCATCCTCGGCGAGGTGTTGGGCAACGACTCCGACCCCGATGGCGACCCGCTGACGGTTATCGGCAATACCGATCCGCTGAACGGCACTGTCAATATCAAACCAGATGGGACATTCACCTACACCCCCAAAGACGGGTTCACAGGTAAAGACCAGTTCACCTATACCATCAGCGATGGCAATAGCGGCACAGACACTGCGACTGTCACACTGACCATCGCCGCAGACCCCAACAACCCGCCCGATGCGGTGAATGACACGTTCACCGGCGATTTCAACAAGCCCATCCTCGGCGAGGTGCTGGGCAACGACTCCGACCCCGATGGCGACCCGCTGAGTGTGATCAGCAACACAGACCCTGCCAACGGCACTGTGACGATCAAGCCTGACGGAACCTTCATCTATAGCCCGAATGCAGGGTTCTCGGGGAATGACACCTTTACCTACACCATCAGCGACGGAAATGGCGGCACCGATACCGCGACTGTCACACTGACCATCGCGCCCAACAGCCCGCCCGATGCCGTGAATGACGCCTTCACGGGCGATTTCAACGAACCCATCGAAGGTGCGGTTCTGGGCAATGACTCCGACCCTGATGGCGACCCGTTAAGCGTGATCTCCAACACAGACCCGCTGAATGGCAGTGTAACAGTTAACCCTAATGGCACATTCACCTATGTGCCGAATACGGGCTTCTCTGGCGAAGATCAGTTCACCTATACCATCAGCGATGGGTTCGGCGGCACAGACACCGCGGTTGTAAAGCTGACAATCGCAGCCGAACCGAACGAGCCGCCCGTTGCGGTTGCCGATAGCTTCAATGGTCAGGAAGGCGCGCCGATTGAAGGATCGGTTCTGGGCAATGACAGTGACCCCGATGGCGATGAGCTGAAAGTCATCGACAACACCGTCCCCTCCAACGGGAAGGTCGTTATCGGAACAGATGGCAAGTTCATCTACATTCCGGATGAAGGGTTCTCGGGGACAGACAGCTTCACCTATACCATCAGCGATGGCAAAGGCGAAACCGACACCACCACCGTGACACTGACAGTCAATGGCGCACCTATTGCCGAAGATGACGGCTTTAGCGGTCAGGCTGGTGACAAGATCAATGGGTCGGTTCTGGGCAATGACTCCGATCCGGATGACGACACGCTGATTATACTGGACAATACCGACCCTGAAAACGGGACGCTTGTGTTCAGACCTGATGGCACCTTCACCTACACACCGGATGAAGGGTTTTCGGGGACAGACAGCTTCACCTATACCATCAGCGACGGCAATGGCGGCGTTGACACCGCAACCGTTACCCTGACAGTCAACGGCGCCCCCGATGCACAGGATGACGGTTTCAACGGGCAGGCTGGCGATCCGATCACCGGGTCTGTTCTGGGCAATGACTCAGACCCTGACGGGGACGATCTGACGATTATCGGCAATACCGATCCGGCGAACGGCACCCTTGTCCTAAGGCCCGATGGCACCTTTACCTATACCCCGGATGAAGGGTTCTCGGGGACAGACAGCTTCACCTACACCATCAGCGACGGCAATGGCGGCACCGATACAGCCACTGTCACGCTGGATGTGAATGGCCCACCCGTGGCCGAGGATGACGGCTTTGATGGTGCCTTCAACACCGCCATTGAAGGGTCGGTTCTGGGCAATGATTCCGATCCTGATGGCGATGATCTGACAGTTATCAGCAACACTGCCCCATCGAATGGGTCGGTTGTCGTCAATGCCAACGGCCAGTTCATCTATGTCCCGAATGAAGGCTTCACCGGAGAGGACAGCTTCACCTACACGGTCACAGACGGCAATGGCGGCACTGACACAGCGACAGTCACTGTCACTGTGGGTGAAGCCCCGAATAACCCGCCTGATGCCGAGAATGACTTTTTCTCGGGGGATTTCAACGAGGAGATCAAAGGCTCGGTTCTGGGCAATGACACCGACCCGGATGGCGACACGCTGACAGTAATCGGCAATACAAACCCGTCAAACGGCAGTGTTGTCATTAACTCGGATGGCACCTTTACCTATACCCCGAATGAGGGGTTCTCGGGCGAGGACAGCTTTACCTATACCATCACCGACGGGAATGGTGGTCAGGACACTGCGACAGTAAACCTGTTCACCGAGAAGCTCTGCGCGCCCGGCAACAGGCCCCCTGTGGCTGTCGATGACAAGTTTGTAACCGATGGCATTGACGAAAGCGTTGAGGGGAACGTGTTGGTGAATGACAGCGACCCTGATGGCGACCCGCTATCGGTGAAGCTGAACACTCAGCCTGCAAATGGCAAAGTGGTGATGAACCCAGACGGGACATTTACCTACACCCCCAAAGAGGGCTTTTTCGGAGAGGACAGTTTCAAGTATGTCGTCACTGACGGAAAAGGCGGCGCCGACCATGCGACAGTGCATATCACAGTGCCCTGCTTCGCGGCAGGTACGCTGATTGTCACTGCCGAAGGCCCCAAACTGGTCGAGGATATTCGCATCGGCGACAAGGTTCTGACGCGCGATGACGGGTTCCAGCAGGTGCGCTGGGCCGGCCAACGGGTGCTTGATGCGGCGTATCTGGCACAAAACCCGGATTTCGAATCGGTCGTCATTCGGGCTGGTGCGCTGGGCAACAAGCTGCCCAGACGGGATTTGCGCGTCTCGCCGGGGCATCGGATTTTGCTAAGCGGGTATCAGGCAGAGTTGATGTTCGGAGAGCGTGAAGTCCTTGTTGCCGCCAGTGATCTGGTGGGGCAACCGGGCATCGACCATGATCCGCGTCCAGTGACCTATGTGCATATCATGTTCGACAGCCACCAGATTATCGACTCTGAAGGGGCTTGGAGTGAGAGCTTCCAACCGGCCGATGTCACGCTGAACGGGCTGGACATGCAGCAGCGCGACGAATTGCTGGCGCTGTTCCCCGAACTGGCCACACGCAAGGGCCAGCGTGGATACACTGCCGCACGCCGTGTTCTGGCCCGCCACGAAAGCTCTGCCTTGCTGGCAATGTAACGGGCATAAGGTAAGACAGACACGGGGCCTCGTCAGAGGCCCCGTTTTCATATGTCACAGCTTATTTTCCGGAGAGTACGCGCCGTCTGCGCGGCAATCTGCGCGCGCGCGCAAGGCCAAGCACACGCGCGCCTGTCAGGCAGATCAGCCACAGATCCAGACACAGGCTTTGATGGCGCTGGTAGATCAGGTCAATCCGGGCCTTGCGCGGCACACAGACCCGCGCATAGGTCGCGTCTGTTTCCTCGGGCGATGCGGTACGCGCCAGCAACCGTTCTTCATGCGCAGCAAAAACAAGGCTGGCCAGCCCCGTTATGCCCGGGCGCGTGCGCAAAACCTGCGCATAAAGATCGGGGAAACGCTCGACATAAATTCGCAACGGGGGGCGCGGCCCCACAAAGCTGATATCGCCGCGAAAGATGTTCAGCAATTGCGGCAACTCATCCAGCCGCGACCGGCGCAGAACGCGCCCCAAAGGGGTCACCCGCGCGGCCTTGTCGCCACCAGACACGCCCGTATCCACAGCGACCACCGACATGCTGCGCAGCTTCCACAGGGTAAACCCCTCGTGGCTGCTGCGCATGCGTTCGCCCCCGAAAAAAACCGGCCGCCCCTGCCGCAACCAAAGCACCGCCACAAGCCCCGCAAGAACCGGAAGCACCAAGGGCAGAAGCACAACTGCGAAACACAGATCGAACACACGTTTCGAGGGCGTCATGCACACCGCCTGTCTGCACGCCAATCCGCAACAATTTCTGCCGCCTCTGCTTTGGGCAGCGGCACCAGTCTGGCCAGCTGCGCCACATCCAGCACCACAGATTGCAGCGCAGTCTCGGGGGCGGGGTGCCACTGAAATGGCACCCCCGCTGCATCGCATAAATCCGCCATTGCAACGCCGCCCTCCAACGCAAGGTTCAACCGTGCGGGCAGGCGCAGGCCACCGCAGGCCAGTTGCACCAGCGCCTGCACCAGTCGGGCGAATTCCACAGGCCCGATATAAGACCGGACAGGGCCGCGCCCATCTGAAAACTGGTCAAGGCGGCGGCTTTCACCGCTTTGGCCCAGCAAGGCATCGGCCCCTGCAACATTGCCAATGCGCAGCGCCGTAACGGCAATGCCATGTCGCGCAGCCCGCGCCAGTGCGGCCTGTTCCATTTCCAGTTTGGCACGTCCATATGCGCTGACAGGGAATGCCCCCCCCTGTTCCCCCAGCAGCGTGGTCGATGGCCCATAGACCGCCGCAGAAGACGACAGAAACACATGCCTTGCGCGCAGCCCCACGGCGCAATCCACCGCCGCCAGACCAAGGTCGCTGTTCAATGACACGTCCCCTTTTGCAGGCACAACACCTGCAAGCCCCACCACCACATCCACGGGGCCACATTGCGGCAGGCCAGCAAGCGGGTCACACAGATGCACAGATCCGGTTGCCACAGATGTCAGCGGGGCGCGACGAAACTGCCACACGGGCGTTGCGCCTTGCGCGCTCCAGTGGCGGCGCAACATACCACCCAAACGCCCGCTCGCCCCCAGAATCAGGACGCGCGCAACACTCACAAGGACCCTGCCGCCCGACCAAAGCCAAGAAACGCCCCGAACAGGGCCAGCACCCGCTGCGTTGTCACCGCAGGCGCTTGGGTCGCAAGCACGATGTCACCATCCGCGATCAAAAACTCATCCGCGCTGAACATTCCATCTGCGCGGGTCAGATCAAAGCTGAACACAACACGCGTATTCGGGGCACCCGAAGGGCGGCTGACCTCTGCGGCGGTATAGCGGCGTAGCACAAGAATGCCGCGCGGGTCTGCGCGTGTGTCCGCAATCCCGCCCATCAGCGAGACTGCGCGCAAGGCGCTGACATCTTCTGCATCGAACCCAACAACCTCTTCGCGTTGCGCGGCCCCCAATGCCTTGAAACTGCGCCTGTCGCTTTCAATCAGAACGCTGTCGCCGCCGCGAATGGCAGGGTCATGCGCGGGATTATACAATACGAATTCCAGCGGGCGGCGAAAGACTTGCTGCCCGCGCGTGATCTGCACTTGCGGATTGATCAGCGTCGGGCTGACCCCGCCCGCAGCAGCAATAAGGCTGGTCAAGGGCAAGTTGCGTTCGTTCAAAGGGTAAGTGCCGGGGCTGGCAACCCCCCCCAGCATCTGCGCCGAATTGCGCCGCCCCTCGGTCACTTCCAACTGGACCTGCGCCGAGGGAATAATCGCTGTCAGTCGTTCCTGCATGCGCAAGCGCGCCTGCTCGGCGGTCAGGCCGCTGACCTGCACCTCGTCGATATAAGGCAGGCTTACGCGGCCCGATGCTGTGACAAGGACATTGGCAATATCTGCAAACGGGCTGCCTGCCTGCGTGATAAGCGAGCTTTCTTCGGCATCCCAAACGCGCAGGGCCAGCCTGTCACCCGGTGCCAGAACCTGATCTGTCGGCACGGCACCACCAGAGGGCCAGGATGTAGACGCGCGACCATTCAGAACGCCCCATCCGGGGTAAAGTGGCAGCCTGTCACGGGTGACGATTTCCAAGGCGAAATCTGCACCCTCGGCATCGGGGCTTGCCAGAACCTCGCGCTGGGAAGGGGCACCGCGCGCCACGCTGCAACCAGATACGAACAACAGCGCGACCCCACCGATCACATGCCGCCTTGATATGGTCGTGGTCAAAACCCGTCTCCCGCTACGCTAGTGCTTTTTTACAAGTTTCCTTGTGGTCTGGAATCAGGGCAGGGTCAATTCTTCATGCCCCCCATCCGCGATACTACACCAAAGGCGGCGCTTTTGCGCAACGGCCCAACCGCGCTATGCGCGCGCCACGCGCACGCTGAGTTCCCGAAACTGCGCCTCGTTTTCGGTTTCCATGAAGGCCACATCACCACAATCACGCCCAGCGCCGATGACAACCAAGGTGGCGGGGGTGCTCATGCCTGTTGCATCGACCAGATGCCAGCGCCCGTCCAGCCAGACTTCGGCGACGGCATGAAAATCTTGTGGCGCAACATCAGGCCCATAGCCCGACACATAGCGCGCCGGAATATTGGCGGCCCGTGCGAAGGCGCAAACCATATGCGCATAATCACGGCACACGCCTTGACGGGACAGGAAAGTTTCCACCGCGCTGGTCGAAGCGACAGAACTGCCGGGCACATAAGACAATTCCCGGCCAACCCAGTCCCGGATCGCCACAACCAAAGCCCCGCCATGCAGATCGGCAAATTCTTTGGCGACGAACGGCACGAACATATCGGACGGGCAATAGCGCGAGGGGCGCAGATAGGGCAGAACATCACTTGGCAGCGCATCCAGCGCTGTGGCGGGGCGCGTGGCAAGGGCTGCGTGTGTGCGCGTCACCTCTACTTTTGCGCGGTAGCGGGTTTGCAAGCGGGTCTGTTGCACCACAGCCCAGACACGCTGTTCAAGCGCGCCATCTGCATCGATCACGCGCAGCTCGGCATTCTTGACATCCAGATGGCTGTCCAGAATGCGCTGCCCGTCCTTATGCGCCGCCTCGATCATCAGCAGGGCCGCGTCGCCTTGCGTCAGGTCATAATCCAGCAACACATCAATCTCGAACAGCATCGGGTATCACCTCCGGGGTCAAAATGTTGCGGCATGGCCAGACGCCTGCGCCCTGCGGGCGGTTTGCGCGTCGCAGCCTTGCGCTGTCCTAACGCATGTCCGATGCAAGCGCGATGGCTTTTCAAGCGCCCGACCACGGGCCTTGCCGCGCTTTTGCGCCACTTGGGGTTGGTTTGAGACCGCGATGCGATAGTTTGCACCCAAAGGGCGCGCGCGCCATTCAAGACAGGAGCATGCACAATGACCACCCCGCGCCTTTGGGTCGCAGCCAGTGCCGTTTTGGGGGCGATCCTTGTGGCGGGTGTGGTCCTGTTTCAGCCCGGGCAGCATGCTGAAAGCTCCGATACGCCGGTTGACTGGCTGGGTGCGCTGGCAAATATGGCGCAAGACGGCTTCGTGCGGCCCACGGGCACAGGGCCGCTTGATCTGCCACAAGACCATGCGCCCCACCCTGCCGCGCAATCAGAGCTGTGGCAGATGTCAGCGCATCTGACAGGGCCAGATGGTGTGCCAATAAATGTGCAATTCTCGCTTATGCGGCTTGGCCTTGTGCCGCCAGACACAGATCAGCCCGCGTCGATCTGGGAGTTGCGCAGTATATATCGCGCCCATCTGATCGTCGCGGACAGCGCGCAGACGGTGGCACAGGAACGGTTTGGCCGTGGCCTTGCGGGTTCGGCAGGGTTCGATACCGATGCACGGGCGCTGTATTTCGACAACTGGGCGCTGGCTTTCCCGGGTGACAGCCGCACAGGGGCGTGGCGTTTCAGCGCAACATCAGCCGGTGCCCGCGTGGTGTTGGAGATGGTGCCAAGCAAAGCCCCCCTTAGCATTGACGCGGCAGATGCGCCGTTTCGCGGCTATGCCTTTTCGCGGCTGGATGTGACAGGCACCGTCACCCTGTCAGGCCGTGACGCGCCGGTAACCGGCAGCGCGTGGTTCGATCACGCTTGGGGCGAATTGCCCTTGCCGGGCGCTGGCCCTGTCATCTCGGACAGGTTGGCACTGCAACTGGATACGGGCCATGAACTGTCTGTCATCGTGTCGCAACGCAGTGACGGGCGCGGGGTGCCCACGGTGGATGCGGTCTTGATCGACACCGATGGGGCCGCGCGCCCGCTGGGCGCAGACCATGCGCAGGTGACATTTCCGCGCCAGTGGCAAGGGGCGCGCGTTGAATGGCCTGTCGCGTGGAATATCCTTCTGGATGATGTGCTGGAACTAGAGGTCGCGCCGGTTTACGATGCACAGGAACATGACTTTACCCCCCCTGTCTGGTCCGGTCTGGTGCAGGCCGAAGGCAGGTTAGACGGGCAACCCGTGCGCGGCACAGGTATTTTGCAGCTTTCAGGAGAGAGGACGCCATGACACGCAAACCCCTGGCCTATGCCTTGGCCGCATTCGGTGTGGCCGCAGGGGTCTGGGTGCTGGCGGGCCTGCCCCTGCCCTTTGGCACCGATCCTGACAGGTTCCGCTCGCCCACAGGGCGGGTGGCGGAAACGCCCCAGCGCGCAGGCGACCCGCAGGCAGGGTATACGGCGCTGGTGAACAATCCCTATGTCAGTTGCGGCATGCCGTATTCTGCCTATCGCCGCGTGGCCCCTGAAACCGACCCCGCCACCCTGTTGCCGGGGCGGATAGGGCGCAATGCGGAATTGCCGTATTTTCTGACAGCGCATACCAATGATGACGGGGTGGAAATTGTCTCGAACAATTGCCTTGTGTGCCATGCAGGGCGCATCGGGGATGAGGTTGTCGTGGGGCTGGGCGATGCCTTTGCCGATTTCACCGCCGACCCGCGCCAGCTTGTCACCCAAGTGGGGCGCTATGTGCAGGGGCCGGGCGAAAGTGCAGCATGGCAGCTTTGGGCCGACCGGATTGAAGGGATAGCACCCTATACCCAGACGCAGACCATCGGCATGAACCCTGCAACCAACCTGAGTTGGGCTTTGATGGCGCATCGTGACCCGCGCACGATGGCGTGGTCAGATACGCCCCTGATTGACCCGCCCCCGACTGCGCCCGTCCCCTTGCGCACCCCGCCATGGTGGTGGATGGGCAAGAAAAACGCGATGTTCTACACCACAATCGGGCGCGGGGATCATGCGCAATATATGCTGTTCGCCTCGATGCTCTGCGCCGATAGCGTGGAAGAATTGCAGGAAATCGACAGCTATGCCCCCGATATCCGCGCCTTTCTGGAAAACCTGACGCCCCCCCCCTACCCCAATGCGGTTGACCCTGAATTGGCCGCCCAGGGGCAAGAGCTGTTCATGACCGAATGCGCCAGTTGCCATGGCACCTATGGCGAAACACCCAGCTACCCCAACCGCGTTGTGCCACTGGATGAAATCGGCACCGACCCGATATATGCGCAAACCATGACCGATGGCAGCCTTGATCGGTTCTTCGACTGGGTGGACCGCTCGCCCCATGGTGGAACAGTGCGCGCGGCCCCCGCCGAAGGGTATATCGCCCCCCCGCTGGACGGCATCTGGGCGGCGGCACCCTATTTGCATAACGGATCGGTTCCCAATCTGGCAGCGCTGCTGGACAGCCGGTTGCGCCCGCGTTTTTGGCGCCATGTCACACCGCAAGACTATGACCACGAGGTGTTGGGATGGCGCAGCCAGACGCTGGAGGCAGGCAAAGCCGCCGCCCAAACCGCAGAAGCGCGCAAAAGGATCTATGACACGACCCTGCCGGGATATGGCAATGCAGGGCATACCTTTGCCGACCGGTTGTCCGATGCACAGCGACAAGCCCTTCTGGAATACCTCAAGACGCTGTAAAGCGCATGCAGCGCGCGGGGTTGCGCGCAGCAACAGGCCAAGGGGCTGATTGATGGACGTCACCGAGATTTTGTTGGCCGGTCTGGGGTTGTTTCTGGGCGGTGTGCTGAAAGGCGCGACAGGGGCGGGCGCACCCATGATTGGCGTGCCGGTTCTGGCCATGTTGTTCAACGTGCCCACCGCTGTGGCGCTGTTTGCCATTCCAAACTTGCTGACCAATGTGACCCAAGGCTGGCAATTCCGCGCCCATCTGGGCCGGATGGGGCTGGCCACCAGCTTTGCCCTATGGGGCGCGTTGGGGGCGCTGGTCGGGTCTGTGTTGCTGGCCGTGGCACCTGCCACCTTGCTGATGGCCGGTGTTGGCGCGGTCGTGCTCAGCTATATCGTGTTCCGGCTGATGCGCCCTGACTGGCAGCTTGGCCCAAATGCCGAATCCCGCCTGACTGCGCCTGCGGGCCTGATTGGCGGCGTGCTACAAGGGGCCAGCGGCATGTCAGGGCCGGTTTCCATCACCTATCTGAATGCTTTGCGGCTGGAACGGCCCCGCTTCATGGCGACAATCTCGATCTTTTTTTGCACAATGGCGCTGATGCAAATTCCTGCGCTGGCGCTGTTGGGGATTTTGACCCCGAAACTGGCGCTTTGGGGGATTCTTGCCGTTGGCCCGTTGCTGCTGGGCATGCCCGTGGGGAACTGGCTGGCCAGCCAGATTTCAAAAGCGATGTTCGACAAGCTTATTCTTGTGCTGCTGACAGTGATTGCGGCCAAGTTGCTGTTTGACGGGCTGACCGCCTGAACCAGCCCCGCCGCAAGGGCCGGTCAGTTCATCTGGATCTGTAGCGGGTAATGGCCGTTGCGGAATTCGCCGAATATTTCACTTAGATCAGGGTGCTCTACAGGCTCGCCCGACTCGTCCGGGACAAGGTTCTGCTCGGACACATAGGCGACGTAAAAACTTTCGTCATTCTCGGCCAGCAGATGGTAAAAGGGCTGATCCTTGCGCGGGCGCGAGTCTGCGGGGATGGAATCATACCATTCTTCGGTATTGGCAAATTCAGGATCGACATCGAAAATCACCCCGCGAAACGGGTGCTTCTTATGGCGCACGATTTGCCCAAGATGATATTTTGCCGACTGCCGTTCCATGTCGCTCCTCTTTCCCCTTTTTTACGCGCTGCACTGCCCGATGTCCATGCCCGCCCAAGGGAATCACGGAAACAAACTGTGGGGCCGCGTGGAACAAAACGCCCGTGGCGGGCGGGTTCTGGCGCAATCGGGGCCAGAATACTGGCGTTTGCGCCAGCAATTGGCGCAGCGCCGTTGCACTGTTTCTGCTTCATGTTACAAACATGGCGGATTGCAGTCATCTGACAGGGCACGATTTGCGCTTGGGGCGGAATATCCGACAATAGAGAGAGGAGATCACATGACCAATGTTGTTATTGTTTCAGCGGCGCGCACTGCCGTTGGGTCTTTTGGTGGCGCGTTTGCCAACACCCCTGCACATGACCTTGGTGCAGCCATTCTTCAAGCGGTTGTAGAGCGCGCAGGCGTTGACAAGAGCGAAGTATCCGAAACCATTCTGGGGCAAGTCTTGACAGCAGGTCAGGGGCAAAACCCCGCACGTCAGGCGCATGTCAATGCCGGCCTGCCGATTGAATCGGCCGCGTGGTCGATCAATCAGGTATGCGGGTCTGGCCTGCGCGCGGTCGCACTGGGTGCACAGCATATCCAGCTGGGCGACGCGTCAATCGTGCTGGCGGGCGGACAAGAAAACATGTCGATGAGCCAGCACGCAGCACTGATGCGCACGGGCCAGAAAATGGGCGACATGAAACTTGTCGATACCATGATCAAAGACGGGCTGTGGGACGCGTTCAACGGCTACCACATGGGCCAGACCGCCGAGAATGTTGCCGAAAAATGGCAGATCACCCGCGAGGAACAGGACATCTTCGCAGTTGCCAGCCAGAACAAAGCCGAAGCCGCACAGAAAGCGGGCAAATTCGCCGACGAGATTGCGGCCTTTACCGTGAAAACCCGCAAGGGCGACATTGTGGTGGATCAGGATGAATACATCCGCCACGGCGCCACAATGGACGCCATGCAAAAGCTGCGCCCCGCCTTCACCAAAGATGGCACGGTCACTGCGGCCAATGCCTCTGGGCTGAATGACGGTGCTGCCGCAGTCATGCTGATGAGCGCGGAAGAGGCTGAAAAGCGCGGCCTGACCCCGCTTGCACGCATTGCCAGCTATGCCACAGCAGGGCTTGACCCATCGGTGATGGGCGTGGGGCCGATCTATGCCAGCCGCAAGGCGTTGGCCAAAGCCGGTTGGAAGCCAGAGGATCTGGACCTGATCGAAGCGAATGAAGCCTTTGCCGCCCAAGCCTGCGCCGTGAACAAGGAAATGGGCTGGGATGTGGACAAAGTGAATGTGAATGGCGGCGCGATTGCCATTGGTCACCCCATCGGGGCCTCTGGCTGCCGCGTGCTGAACACACTTCTGTTCGAGATGCAGCGCCGCGACGCCAAAAAGGGTCTGGCCACATTGTGCATCGGTGGCGGCATGGGTGTCGCCATGTGTCTGGAACGCTGAGCAAAAAAGGTTGCGCAACAATCTTGCGCAACCTGACCACGTTCGATAACAGATATTGCGAAGGCCCAACCCTGAGGAGGAGTAAACATGGCAAGAGTGGCATTGGTCACAGGCGGATCGCGCGGTATTGGCGCAGCGATCTCGAAAGAACTGCAAGCGAAAGGCTACACTGTCGCGGCCACCTATGCTGGCAATGACGCAGCAGCGGCCAGCTTCACAGAAGAGACTGGTATCAAGACCTACAAGTGGAATGCCGCCGATTACGAGGCATCCAAAGCCGGTCTGGCGCAGGTCGAGGCCGATCTTGGCCCGATTGAAATTGTGGTTGCGAATGCCGGGATCACCCGCGACGCGCCGTTCCACAAAATGACGCCAGAACAGTGGAAAGAAGTGATCGACACCAACCTGACGGGCGTGTTCAACACTGTCCACCCCATCTGGCCCGGCATGCGCGAACGCAAGTTTGGCCGCGTGGTGGTGATTTCCTCGATCAATGGCCAGAAAGGCCAGTTCGGTCAGGTGAATTATGCCGCCACCAAAGCAGGTGATCTGGGGGTCGTGAAATCGCTGGCGCAAGAAGGCGCGCGTTTCGGGATTACCGCAAACGCAATCTGCCCCGGCTATATCGCCACCGAAATGGTAATGGCCGTGCCAGAGAAGGTGCGCGAGTCCATCATCGCAGGTATTCCCGCAGGCCGCCTTGGCGAGCCAGAGGAAATCGCGCGGTGCGTGGCCTTCCTTGTGGCGGATGATGCGGGCTTTATCAACGGCTCGACCATCAGCGCGAACGGGGCGCAGTTCTTCGTCTGATCTGACGGCTTGAAAACAAAAAACGGCCCGCGTCTTGCGGGCCGCTTGCGTATCACAGGAAAGAGCGCGTCAGGCGTGCGACAAGCGCTCGATTTCCTCTTTCAAACGGAGCTTTTGCTTCTTCATGTCGGCGATATGAAGGTCATCCGTGCCGGGGCTGCGTTGGGCAAGTTCAACCCTGTCAGAAAGGTGTTCGTGCTTACGGCGAAGTTCTGCAATATGCGAACCTATGGACATATAAATTCCTCCTGCTTTGGTGAAAGTATCTTCAGTGCACCACAACTGAAGGCCCCTGTCACCAAAAATCGGTGTGAGGTTTCGCCGCAACTGCCAGTTTCCGCCAAATGCCTTAACGCAGCCTAAACGACCACATCCTGCGCCACTTGCGGCCCCACATCGAACACACGCTTGTAGCGCGCGATTTCGTCCTTTGGGCCCATCGCCTTATGCGGGTTATCCGACAGCTTGACCGTTGCGCGGCCATTCGCCGAGACCGCCTTGCACACCAGTGAAAACGGCGCCAGCCCGTCATCTGGTGCAAGGTTGCGAAAGTCGTTGGTCAACAGCGTGCCCCAGCCGAAACTGATTTTCACGCGCCCCACGAATCGGGCATGAAGGTCTTGTATCTTGTCCACATCCAACCCGTCCGAGAAGATGACGAGCTTCTCGCGCGGGTCTTGCCCGCGATCCTGCCACCAGCGAATGGCAATCTCTGCCCCTGTCGCCGGATCACCTGAATCGATGCGGATGCCTGTCCAGTCCGACAGCCAATCGGGCGCGCGGCGCAGGAAACCTTCGGTGCCGAATGTGTCAGGCAGGATAATGCGCAGATTGCCCGAATGCTCTGCCTGCCAATCGGCAAGCACCTGATAGGGGCTATGCGCCAGTTCCGCATCGGTTTTGGCCAAAGCCGCATAGACCATGGGCAATTCATGCGCATTGGTGCCAATCGCCTCAACCTCTCGGCGCATGGCGATCAGGCAGTTCGAGGTTCCCGCGAACCCGGTGCCCAACCCCTCCATCATGGCCTGAACGCACCAATCCTGCCACAGATAGGAATGCCGCCGCCTTGTGCCGAAATCGGCGATGCGCAGCGCATCCAGCCCTTGCAACTGTTCTATCTTCTCCCAGACGCGGGTCATGGCGCGGGCATAAAGCACTTGTAATTCAAAGCGCTTCATCCGCCCCAGCACCGCCCGCGAGCGCAGCTCCATCAGCACCGCAAGTGCGGGTATTTCCCACAGCATCGCTTCGCACCATGTGCCTTCAAAGGTCAGTTCATACTGGTCGCCCACACGTTCCAGATGGTAGGGCGGCAGGCGAAAATTCTCGAACCACTCCATGAAATCGGGGCGGAACATCTGGCGTTTGCCGTAAAACGTGTTGCCGCGCAGAAAGGTGGATTCCCCGCGCGACAGCGACAGCGCGCGAACATGGTCCAGCTGTTCGCGCAATTCACCTTCGTCGATCAGATGCGCCAGCGGGATATGCGTGGCGCGGTTGATAAGGCTGAAGGTAACCTGCGTCTGCGGGTGGTTGGTAAAAACCAACTGGCACATCAGCAGCTTGTAGAAATCGGTATCTATCAGGGACCGAACGATCGGGTCCATTTTCCAGCGGTGGTTATAGACGCGGGTTGCAATATCCATCGGTTACACCAGCGTCACACCTGCCGCGCGCATCGCATCCTGCGCCTGCGCCAATGAGCCGTCATGGTCGATGGCACGGCACAAATCCCCCAGCACACGCACGTTGAAGCCCAGCCTTGCCGCATCCATCGCCGACCATGCCACACAGAAATCCGTGGCCAGCCCCACAAATTCCAGCTCTGTCAGCCCACGGCTGCGCAAATACCCTTCCAGCCCTGTGGGGGTGGTCTGGTCATTCTCGAAAAAGGCCGAATAGCTGTCAATCTCGCGCCGGAACCCTTTGCGGAGGATCAGATCGGCGCGGTCTGTTGCCAGATCGGGGTGGAAACCGGCACCTTGTGTGCCTTGCACGCAATGATCGGGCCACAAGACCTGCGGGCCATAGGGCATGTCGATCACCTGCAGGGGCGCGCGCCCTGCATGCTGGCTTGCGAAAGACGAATGGCGCGGGGGGTGCCAGTCCTGTGTCAGCACCACGGCACCGGCCTGTTCCATGCGGGCATTTATGCCTGCCACAATCTCGTCCCCGCCCGCGACCGCCAGCGCGCCACGAGGGCAAAAGTCGTTTTGCATGTCGATTACGATCAAAGCGTGGTTCATGGCGCGGCCCTTTGTGCTTTTTGCAAGGGCTAAGGGGCGCAGGCGCTGGCGTCAATGCTCCTCTCTTGCGCGGGCGCGGTCTGCGCAGTAAAGCACGGTCATGTTTACTGTTGCAGCACTCTATCATTTCACGCGGTTCGATGACCCCGCAGCCCTGCGCGCGCCCTTGCTGGCGCTGGCAGAGGGGCATGGCGTAAAAGGGTCGCTTTTGCTGGCCGCCGAAGGGATCAACGGCACGATTGCAGGCACGCGCGCAGGCATTGACGCGGTGCTGGCCCATATCCGCGCCCTACCCGGTTGCGCCGCGCTGGACTGGAAGGAAAGCCCCGCCGAGACGATGCCCTTTGGCCGGATGAAAGTCCGCCTGAAACGCGAAATCGTCACCATGGGCCAACCCGATGTGGACCCCCGCGCGCGCGTGGGCCACTATGTTGCCCCAGAGGATTGGAACGCGCTGATCTCCTCGCCCGATGTCGCCGTGATTGACACACGCAACGACTACGAGGTGGCAATTGGCACATTTGAAGGCGCGATAGACCCCGGCACCCAGTCTTTCGTTGAATTCCCCCAATGGTGGGAAGAGAACAAGCACCGCTTTCACAACAAGCGGATTGCCATGTTTTGCACCGGCGGCATTCGCTGCGAGAAATCGACCAATTACCTGCTGGGTCAGGGCGTGGAAGATGTGTTTCACCTGAAAGGTGGCATTCTGAAATACCTTGAAGAGGTGCCGGAAGACCAAAGCATGTGGAACGGGGCCTGTTTCGTCTTTGACCAGCGCGTGTCTGTGGAACACGGGCTAAAGCCCGGGCCACATATCATGTGCCATGCCTGCCGCCGCCCGCTGTGGCCCGAAGACCGCAATCGCCCGGAATTTGAAGCGGGCGTGCAATGTCATTTATGCGTGGACGATTATACGCCTGAGCGACGCGAGGCGTTTCGGGAACGGCAGCGCCAGATTCAGTTAACCCGCGCGCGCGGGTACGAGCATCTGGGGCCGCGCAAGAAAACAGATTGAACGCGCCATATTCAGGCCGAATTTTAAGACGATAGTGATTTAAAGAAACGACGCATCGCATCCGGGTATATTAACGCCCAAGGTGCTTTCATTGTGAAGTGATTTGAATTTGACTGGAGTTATTTTGGCAGACCTACCAGCACCCTCTGTCGGCGTGGTGATCCGCACCAAGGACCGGCCGGTTTTCGTTAAGCGCGCGCTTGCAACTGTCATGGCGCAGACCCACAGAAATTTTCATATCATTCTGGTCAATGACGGGGGCGACCTGTCTCAGCTTCAGGCGGCACTTGCGCCCGATGGTGTGCTGATCGTCCCGCAAGAGCGGTTCACCCTGCTGAACCTGAACCCCGGACTGGGCCGGTCGGCTGCGTTCAATCGCGGGGTCGCGGCGCTGCAAACAGATTTTGTAACCTGTCTGGACGATGACGACACCTGGGATGCCGATTTCATGTCGGCGCTGCTTGCGTTCTTTCTGGAAACCGTCCCCTCGGTGCCGGACTTGGGCGGGGTTGGCGCACAGGTCATCGCCCTGAAAGAAGAGATTATCGGCACCGGAGCAGACACCGAGATACGCATCATCGGCGAAGACTCTCTGCCTGCCGCATTCCATCGGGGCGAGTTCTTTCTGAACCCGCTGGCTTATGCGTGCTACCGGCAAGACATCTATCCTGTGCAATGGATGATGCGCCGCGATGCCGTGCTTCAGATCGGCGGCTTTCCCGAGCATTTTGACGTGATGGAAGACCGCGCCTTTATGAACCGTTTTCTGGCGCGCTGGCGGATGGCCATTCTTGACAGGCGGCTGGCCTATCACCACCGCCGCATCCAGCGCGCCGAAGACCGAACCCGCAATGTGCTTTTGAACACGCTGGACAATCCGTCCTATGACTGGCGCTATTTCTCGGATCTTGCCCGCCCGGCGATCGATCTTGAAACCGATTCCGCCATGGCCGCGATCATTCGCAGCATCATCTCTGACCTGCTGAGCGAAGTGAACTATGAAACCAGCGCGATCTGGCAAAAGGTCGATGGTGAAATGCGCAGCCTGCGCGCGCAACTTGCCGAAGACCGCGATGCCCTGCTGCACCAGCTTGAAACAGTGCCTGCGGGCAGGGCACCCGCCCCCAAAAACGCCATGGGGTCTGACAGGCTAATGTCACAGCCTGCCCTGTTCGACCTGTGGAAGGTGTTTCCACAAGGCGAGCATGCGCAATATGTCACCCCCAATACCGCCTTTGCTCAACGCCTGTCGCTGTCGATCAACGCGCCGCAATACGGCTTGTTGCTGCATGCCTCGTCACACACGCACAAGCTGGTGCTGCAAATCCCCGATACAGGCGATTGGGCCGCGCTGGAAATGCGCCTTGACGGGCTTGCAGCGGCGGGTCAGGGCTTGCAATGTCATGTCCAGATAGACGCCGCCGAGGATTATCTGTTCGAGACAGCCTTGCAGCACCGCGTCACAACCGAAAATGGCGAAATCCGCCATGATGCAGGCGCTTTTGCAGTGCATGCATGCAACGCAGGCACAGGCAGCATAATTTCGCGCGATATTCCGGCGGCGTGGCTGCACAGTGTCAGCCAACCCAAATTGTCGATCATCTTTCCCCGCCGCTGCCAGAACTTCCGTTTCATCTGCACCAATCTTGTGGTCGGGCCGCATGCGCAGGTTTGACAGCACAGGGCATGGGCCAAATCGTCTTGGAAAAGTCGCGGATCGGACCAGACATGCTGACTGAACAGATACCAGAATTTGCCGTTCAAAGTGAGCTTGGCGCAGATATTTTCCGCCGGGTCGAAACGCCGAGCGAGCGCCGACACCACTATGAATGCATTGCCACTGTCATCCGCGATGACGATCTGCCCCGCGTGGTCGCGTATCACGACGATGCACGCAAAAACCCCGAGCGGATGATCGCAGCCGAAGCGCGTATGCGCCAGACTGCGGCACTTGGGCAGGGCTTCATTCTGGCCGACCCGCGCAGCTACCCTGTGCCAGACACCCCGCGCATGCGGCTTGAGTTCTTGCTGTATTTGGACTTCTTTCGCCACTGGCAGATCAAGACACTGGAAATCGCGCGGATTAAAACCCTGATCCAGTCTGGCGGAACGCTGACGCCGCCTGAAATCTCGCGCGTGTTCCGGCTGCTGCTGGATTTCAACCAGACCACACAGGCGCAATTTTTCATCAGCGCATTTATGCCCCATCTGCTGCGGATGTCGCAAGAAAAGAAAGATGACAGGTGGCAGAACGCAGCCTATGCTTTGCGCATGATCGGCGATTTGCTGCTTCGGTCAGGGCAGGCGAAACCTTCTCTTAATGCTTATGAGGCATCCATTGCATTGGGCGACAACGCATTCCGGCGCGGCCTTGCAATCCGTGCAGCTTTTGCCGCCGATGACAGGGATGCAACCCTGCGCCATCTGGAACAATACGAGCGTCAATGGCAATTGCCCGCGGCGCTGGCCACCATCAAGACCGTCATTTCATCTTCTGATTCTGGAGAAGCTCTTTGACCACGATAACCCGCGAAAATTGCGCTGACATCCTGTGTATCGGTGCGCAAAAAGCCTCGACCAGCTGGTTGCACCATGTGCTGAATGCACATCCCACAACCTATTCATTTCCGAATTCGGAACCCGTCACCTCGACCACGAAAGAGGCGCATTTCTGGGACTGGAACCATCAACGCGGGGCCGATTGGTATCGCGCCCTGCTGGCCCCACCAGAACCGGACCGGCTGTCGATGGATTTCACCCCTGAATATTCCCTGATGTCAGAGGCACAGATTGCAGAATGCAAACAGTTGAACCCCACAGCGCGCGTCATCTATGTGCTGCGCGACCCGCTGGCGCGCGCCATCTCGGCCTTGCGCATGCATACGCTGTGGCAAAGTGACGGAAAAGACGCAGAGCAGGTGGAAATCAGCTTTGACGATGGCTTTCTCGAATTGCTGCAAACAGCGCGTGTTTTCGACATGAGTTCCTATGTTGCGAATTACCGCCGCTGGGCAAAGCATTACGACAATATTCTGGTTCTGAACTACGAAGATATCGTCGCAGACTCCGCAGCCTCGATGCGGCGTGTCTATGCGCATTGCGGGCTGGATATCGACACCATGCCCCAAGAGGCGCGCGCGGAATTCGACAAACGCATGCAAAAACGCATCTGGGCCAGCGTGCCCTATTCGGTCAGCGCGGATGTCACATATTTTCTGCATGGCTTGCTCTGGCCAAAGCGGCAGGCCGCGGAAAAAGAATTCCGCTTCAAGTTTCAAGAATATCGCGATGTGCTTGGCCACAGGGTTTGACACGCGGGCCAGCGCATGACGCAACCGGCGACAGATCTGGCGCGGCACCTGTGGCACGCGCCCCTGTCCGACCCGGCGGCACCGCAGCAGGAGGTGCTGCGCGCCCTGACGCAAGGTGCCACATATGATGCGGTGAAATCGGGCTTGCAGCAGCTTGCGCGTCTGGGTCTGCCCGGCGCGCAAGTCTCTGCACAGGCGCAGGCGCGCTGGCCAAACTCCATCGATATGGCGTTGCTGGCCTTCGATCTGGCCCCCCTGTCACAAAAAGACGCGGCCCTTGCGCAGGCGCATCACTGTGTCATCGCGCAAAACCGCCGCCGCGCCGCGCTGGCGGGTGCCTATCTGCGCATGGGCCGTGCGAAGCACGCGCGTCAGGTGCTTGAGAATATCGACCCGCACTCTGCCACCGCGCCCGATGATACCCGGCGCAGGGCCGAGCTGGCGCTGGCGCAAGGGGATTTTGCGCGCGCCCGCGCAGATATCGACTGGCTGGAAGGGCAGGGCAAAGTGACGATAGCCCACCTGCTGCGAATGCAGCTTTGCTACCAGTGCGACGGCGCAGTGGGGCTGCATGCATGGCTTCAGTCCATCGCAGCCCCCTCTGCCGCCCTCTGGGAACGGGCCTTTCATATATTCATGTCCGAAGGCGATTTCCGGAATGCCCCGCAAGCCTTGGAAAACTGGCAGCGCCTTGGGCATACCGACCCCGCAACGCTGAGCCGCGCGCAAACGCGGCTGGCGCTGGAACGCGGCGATGCTGAACGCGCGCACGCGCTGTTGCATGACAGGCTTGCCGCGCAGCCCCACTGGCACTGGCAGGCAACAGACCATGTGCAATGGCTGCGTGCAGGGCAGCTGGCCCAGCACCCCCCGGCCGAATTGCTGGACCACGCCCATGCCGCCTGCCGGATACATGCGCGCCACGACTGGCTGCACCACCTGCGCCGGATGCTGTGCGAAACTGTCGAAGACTGGCGCGGGCTGGCGCGAGTGCCTGCTTTCAGTACGCAAACCGCGCTGATTTCCGCGCGCGCTGCGTTGCGCATGGGCCTATCGGGGCAAGCGGCAGCGGCACTTGCGCCCGCGCGGCGTGGCACCGCCACTGCGCAAGACATGTGCCGCCTGATGGTGCTGCGCGCCGAAGCGTTCTGGATGGCCGGTCGCCTATGCGCTGCGCGAAAGGCGCATCACATCGCCGCCGAACTGGCCACCGATGCCCTGCAACGGGCCGAGGTTGCGCTTTCGGGCGCGGAAATCGCCTTGCTGGCCGGTGATGCGGCCGATGCAGGCCAAGTGCTTGCGCCCGCAGCACAAGGCTTCCCCGATCGCATGGCCGTACCGCTGACGCAGGCGCGGATCGCCTTCCTGCAGGGGGATTTCACCGCAGCAATGGCAGAGCATGCGCGGTTCAACACCCTCAAACTCGCCCAGACCGGCACGCCCGCCCCGCCAGATGTGCGTGACCGCATCGTGGCGGATGCCCATCTTGCCGCGCGCGGCATCGAGGCGGCCTTTGCCCCGGATCAGAGCGTGGCCCATAGCGTCGCATGTGCAGGGCTGGCGCGCGTCATCGCATCACCGGGCTTGTCGGCCTGCCTGCTGCGGCGCGCGCATCTGCGCGGGGAATTGCCGTTTCATCCCCAAAAGGGCGCGCATATTCCCCGCGTGATCGCGCATTACTGGCAAGGCCCGCATGGCCCTGCAATCGCCCGCGCCCGCGCGCAATGGGCGCGCATGCATCCTGGCTTTCGCCAGCATGTCTTCGATGACACAAGCGCAGCTGTCTGGATGCGCCAGAATTTCGGCGCAGAGATGGCCCGGCGCTTTCTGGCCCTCGGCCATGCTGCCTTGCGCGCCGATCTGTTCCGCCTGTGCTGGGTCTTGCGGCAGGGCGGGCTGTTTGCCGATCTGGACGAATATCCGCGCATCCCTGTCACCCCGTGGCTGGAAGGCGCGCGCGCAGTGCTGTGTGTCGAGCGTGGCTTTGGCACGATTGCCAATAATTTCATTGCCGCCGAACCGGACCACCGCGTTTGCGCCATGGCGCTAGAGCATGTCTGCACCGCATTGGACCAGACCGACACACCCTATGCATGGTGGCATAGCGGCCCCGCGCAATGGACACGCGCGACCTTTGCCCATCTGGTCAAAGACGGCGGCACCGATATCCGTCTGCTGTCGCAAGCCCAGTATTGCAGGCGCGTTGCCACCAATCTGCCCTATCCGCATAAACGCAGCCCCGACCACTGGCGCTAGTGTGCCAGCCTGCGGCAAGGCCGCTGTGCCAAACACAGGCGGCGGCGCGCAAGCTATAGGGGCCATCCCCGATTGACCCTGCCTGCCTGCGCATGCAACCCTGCCATTTTCTTGCTCCAAATACTCCCGCCGGAGGCATCTGGCCGCAAGGCCAGACCCCCGCCCAACAAAGGCACTGCCCATGAAAGCTGCTCTGTGCACCGATTTCAACGCACCGCTCACTGTCACCGAACTGACCCTCGCCCCCCCGCGCGCGGGCGAGGTTGAGGTGACACTGGCCGCCTGCGCGATCTGCCATTCCGATCTGCATTTTATCGAAGGGGCATGGGGCGGCAGCCTGCCTGCGGTCTACGGGCACGAAGCTTCGGGCTATGTCACAGCGCTTGGCGACGGGGTCTCCGCCTACCAGATCGGGCAGCCTGTGCTGGTCACGCTGATCCGCGCCTGCGGCACGTGCGCCTGTTGCAGCGATTGCCGCCCTGCGATTTGTGAACATGCGGGCGCGGCGGACTCGCCCCTTTCCCTGCCCGATGGCACTGCTGTTGCGCAGGGCATGAAAACCGCAGGTTTCGCCGAGAAAGTCGTGGTCGATGCCAGCCAGCTTGCGCCCCTGCCCGCTGACATTCCCATGGATGTGGCCGCCCTGCTGGCCTGCGGGGTGATTACGGGTGTGGGCGCTGTGTTCAACACCGCGCAGATGCAGGCCGGGGCCACGGCGTTGGTCATCGGCACGGGCGGCGTTGGGTTGAATGCCATTCAGGGTGCGCGGCTGGCGGGTGCACGGCGCATCATCGCCATGGACATCGCCCCCGAGAAGCTGGCGGCCGCGCTGGATTTTGGCGCGACAGATGGCGTTCTGGCAACCGACAAAGACGCGCGCCAACAGGTGCAAGCCCTGACCGACGGGCGCGGGGCGGATTATGTCTTTGTGACTGTGGGCGCGGTTGTGGCCTATGAACAGGCGCTGGGGTTATGCGCGGTCGGTGGCGCGATCGTCATGGCGGGCATGACCGGCAATGACGATTACATGCGCCTGAACCCGATGATGGTGGCGTATCAGGAACAGCGGCTTTTGGGGTCCAAGATGGGCGGCACAGTGCTGCGCCGCGATATCCCGCGTTTGATCGAGTATTACCGCCAAGGCCGGCTGAAGCTGGATGAGTTGATCTCGAACCGCTACCCGCTAGATCAGATCAATGACGCCATTGCCGACACGGCCAAGGGCGGAACGCGGCGCAATGTCATTGTGTTTGATGCTTTCTCGCGGGGTGCGCCATGAAACTGGAAGCGCTGGAGATTTTCTTCATTGAAACCCCGCCCCCCGGTTGGGGCGGGCGCTACTGGACCATCGTCAAGCTGGTTACCGAATGCGGCATTTTGGGCTATGGCGAAGTCTATGCCAGTGCAGTCGGCGCGCAGGCCATGCGCGCGGTGATATCGGATGTGTTCAACCGCTATTTCAAGGGCGAGAACCCCGAGAATGTCGAGCGGATGTTTCGCCGCGCCTATTCCTCGGGGTTCACGCAGCGACCGGACCCAACCGTTATGGGCGCATTCTCGGGGCTGGAGATTGCAGTTTGGGATATTCTGGGCAAGGCGCGCGATCGGCCTGTCTGGGCGCTGCTGGGCGGGATGATGAACGAGAAGCTGCGCGCCTATACCTACCTCTACCCCCTGCCCCATCACACCAAAGCCGAATTCTGGACCAGCCCTGAACTGACCGCCGAAAGCGCGCTTGCGGCGGTTGATCAGGGCTTTACCGCCATCAAGCTGGACCCCGCTGGCCCTTATACCATGCGCGGCGGTCACCAGCCGGGGATGCGCGATATTGACCTGTGCGACCGGATGCTGGGGGCGGTGCGTGCGGCCATCGGCACGCGCGCCGATATCTTGTTGGGCACACATGGGCAGTTCACCCCGTCAGGCGCGATCCGTCTGGGCGCCGCAATGGAACGTCACCAGCCGCTATGGTTTGAAGAACCCACCCCGCCCGATGATATTGCAGGCATGGCAGAGGTCGCGCGCGCGGTTCGCATTCCTGTGGCCACGGGCGAGCGGCTTTGCACCAAGGCCGAGTTCGGCGCGGTGCTGCGCGCGGGTGCCGCCAGCATTTTGCAACCCGCCCTTGGGCGCGCAGGCGGGATATGGGAGGTCAAGAAAATCGCCGCCATGGCCGAGGTGTTTGGCGCGCAGCTTGCGCCCCATCTGTATGCGGGGCCAGTGGAATGGGCGGCGAATATTCATCTTGCCGCCTCGATCCCCAATTTGCTGATGATCGAATGTATCCAGACGGGGGGCGAATTTCACCTGCCCCTGATCAGCCATAGCCTGCGGGTCGAGGATGGCTTTGTCACCCCGCCCCAAACCCCCGGCCTTGGCATTGCCTTTGACGAAGCCATGGCGCGCGCGCATCCCTATAGTGGAGAGGCTTTGCATCTACAGATGCAGGATGCGCCCTGCGATTATGTCAATCCAAACAGTTTTGAAGGGGGTGCGCCACGCGATTGACCTGACCTGTGTTTTGCTGCAAGCTGAAAACGACATTATGTCGTTTTTCGCCAGTGATGTGATGAAGCTCCGCACAAAGCAGGTACGACGTTCTGGCGGCACCCTTGTCGCCATTGCGGCAGTAAAAACGACCGGCTCAGGCTCAAAACAAGAAACAAGATACCAGACAGGGAGATCAGAAATGACACATGAGACAGGCCAGAAACCCAAGCTGCACCACGCGGCAAAACTGTATGCGCGCGAATGTCAGGATGGCCGGCTTAGCCGCCGCGAATTCATGACACGCGCCACCGCGCTGGGTGTTGCTGCGCCCGCCGCATATGGCTTGCTGGGTCTGGCCGCCCCCGAAGCCAAGGCACAGACCCCGCAAATGGGAGGCACAGTGCGGATACAGATGGATGTGCGCGCCCAGCGCGACCCGCGCACATGGGACTGGTCAGAACTGGCAAATACCTGCCGTGGCTGGCTGGAATATCTGGTCCAGTATAACCGCGACGGCTCTATCACCCCTGTTCTGCTGGAAAGCTGGGACGCCAATGACGAAGCCACCGAATACACGCTGAATATCCGGCAAGGTGTAACCTGGAACAATGGCGACCCGTTCACCGCCGAGGATGTGGCGCATAATTTTGAACGCTGGTGCGACTCGTCCGTGGAAGGGAATTCGATGGCCAGCCGTTTGGGGGCGATCATGCAAGACGGGCAGTTGCGGGATGGCGCGGTCGAGGTGGTGGACGACCACACCTTGCGCCTGCATCTGTCCAATGCCGATATTACCATTCTTACAGGGCTTGCAGATTATCCCGCCGCTGTTGTGCACCCCAGCTTTGACGGTGACCCCATTCGCAACCCGATTGGCACCGGCCCCTATCGCCCCGTCAGCTATGACACCGGCATCGGGGCAATCATTGAACGCAACCCCGACCACAGCTGGTGGAACGCGGGCAATGGCGCATGGCTGGACCGGATCGAGTTTATCGATCTGGGAACAGACCCCGCCGCATGGGTTGCCGCTGCCGAAGGTGGCGAAATTGACATGCTGTATGAAACCACCGGCGACTTTCTCAGCATCTTCAGTGCGATCGGGATGGAACAGACCGAAGCGATCACCTCTGCCACGTTGTGTGTGCGGTTCAATCAGGGCAATCCGCCCTATGACAACCGCAATGTGCGCCGCGCGCTGCAACTTGCGGTCGATAACGCGCAGGTGCTGGAACTTGGCTATAATGATCAGGGGATCATGGCGGAAAACCACCATGTCTGCCCTGTTCACCCCGAATATGCCGAATTGCCCCCGCTAGAGGTGGACAGAGAGCGCGCACGCGCCATGCTGGAAGAAGAAGGCCACGGCGATACAGAGTTCGAGTTGATCTCTTCGGACGAGACGTTTCATTCTGACACCTGCGACAATGTGGCCGCGCAAATTCGCGCAGCGGGAATCAATATCCGCCGCACCATTCTGCCGGGCGCAACATTTTGGGGCGACTGGCTGACATATCCGTTTTCCGCGACAAGCTGGGCCATGCGCCCCTTGGGGGTTCAGGTGCTGAATCTGGCCTATCGGAGCGGCGAGGCATGGAATGAATCGGCCTTCTCGAACGCAGAGTTTGATGATTTGCTGGAACAGGCGAATGGAATTGTCGATGCGGATGAGCGCCGCGAATTGATGGCGCGCTTGCAGGAAATCATGCAAGAAGAAGGTGTGTCGATCATTCCATACTGGCGGTCGCTGTTCCGGCATGCACGCGCCGATATCCACGGCGCGGAAATGCACCCTACTTTCGAGATCCATTACCAGAATTACTGGATGTCCTAAGCCCTGCTGCAAACTGCGCAAATCACTGTGCCAACCCGCAAGGGTTGGCACAGGCATCGCCCGACAGAAATAGTGCATCCTTTCGATGCCCTGAGCCAGTGGGAACCCCATGGTCAGTTTTCTACTTCGCCGCATCGGTATCATGCTTGTCACGGCCCTGTGTCTGACCTTTATCGTGTTCTACCTGACGAATTTGCCTGCCAAACTGGACACCCTGGCCAAAACCCAAGCCGGATCGCGCATATCTGATGCCGAAGTGGCAAGCTGGCTGGATCGCAATGGCTATAGCCAGCCGATGCTGGTGCGCTATGGCGAATGGCTGGGCGTGGTGCCCGGCTGGACGCGGGTTGAGGCTGACGGCACGCAAACAGGCCGCTGCAACAGCCTGACCGCCCCCACAGATATCGCCGCGACCCCAGAGCGCTGCGGGTTGTTTCAGGGCTATTGGGGCAATTCCACCCGTTTCCGCGCCCCTGTGTCTGAGGTGATCAGCGCAAGGCTGGGTGCGACGGGTTTGTTGATGATGTGGGTGTTGATTGTCATGGTGCCGATGGCACTGATTGTGGGGGTGCTGGCGGGCATGCGCGAAGGCTCGCGCACGGACCGCGCGCTGTCCACCTTTGCCATCGCCTCGACGGCGACGCCGGAATATGTGTCCGGCGTGGTGTTTATCGCACTGCTTGCCTCCTCAAGCATAGGGGTGTCGCCGCTGCTGGTCAGTTGGGGCTGGATCGAGGGGCCAGTGCTGTTTCAGGGCAATGCCCGCTCGGCGCTGCAACAGATCACCTTCTGGAACTTTGCCTTGCCTGTCATGACGATCGCGCTGTTTGGTATGGGCTATATCGCGCGGATCACGCGCGCCTCGATGACCGAGGTGATGACCCAGCAATATATCCGCACCGCCCGCCTGAAAGGCGTGAGTTTCGCCAATATCGTGCTGCGCCACGCATTACGAAACGCGCTGATAGCGCCCTTTACCGTCATCATGCTGCAAATTCCGTGGCTGCTGAACGGGGTGGTGATTGTCGAGGTGCTGTTCAGCTATCCCGGCTTTGGCTGGACCCTGTTCGAGGCGGCGGCGAATAACGATATTGAACTGCTGCTGGCCGCCTCGGTGGTGGCCGTGCTGGTGGTGCTGGTCACACAACTGATTTCAGATATCGGCTATGTGTGGCTGAACCCCCGCATTCGGATTTCATAAGGAAGGCCCGCCATGATTGACCCTTTGGGCTGGCCCGCCATCCTTGGCCACCTGTTCCTTCAGCTTTGGCCGGTCTGGGCCGGGCTGGTAGTGCTGTTCGCGCTGTCCCTGACCTATAAGCGCCGCCTTGGCCTGTATGGCAAACTGTTCGATTCAACTGTCGGTATGATCGGGTTTGCGCTGGTCATGTTCTGGGTGTTTGCAGCGCTGTTTGCCGATATGATCATCACCCACGACCCGCTGGGCCAGTTCAGCGGCATGCGCAACGCCGCCCCCGGCACGCCCCTGCGCGACCCCGCAGGCGGGTTCGAGTATTTCCTGCTGGGCGGCGATGCGCTGGCGCGCGATGTGTTTTCGCGCATGGTCATGGGCGCGCGCGAAGTGCTGCGCATCGCCCCTTTTGCCGCGATGATTTCCTTCATGATCGGCATTTCGCTGGGCCTGCCTGCGGGCTATATCGGCGGCAAGCTGGATACGGTTCTGACTTTCATCGCCAATCTGGTGCTGGCCTTTCCCGTCATTTTGCTGTTCTTCCTGCTGGTCGCGCCCGAAATCCAGAACACCGCCATTCCCCGCGTCATGGCGGGTATCCTGTTCCTGATGCCGGTGCTGTTTTTCACAGTGCTGCTGAACGCGCGGTTTTTCACCCAACCGATGAAGCGCAACCTATATGTCGGTGCGGTGCTGGTCCTTGGTCTTTGGGCCTATTCCGGCCTTGCCTTCAACGCCGACCCGTTGGGTGTATGGGGCATGTCGCCCAACCTGCTGAATGTTTTTGTGGCTGTGGTCTTCGTGAATGCGCCCACTGTGTTTCGCATCGTGCGCGGGATCACGCTGGACCTGAAAAGCCGCGACTACGTTGCCGCAGCGCAAACGCGGGGCGAAGGGCCTTGGTATGTCATGCTGTGGGAAATCCTGCCCAATGCGCGCGGGCCACTGATTGTCGATTTCTGCCTGCGCATTGGCTACACAACCATCCTGCTGGGCACCTTGGGCTTTTTCGGCCTTGGGGTTGCGCCTGAAAGCCCTGATTGGGGGTCTACCATCAATCAGGGTCGCCGGTTGCTGACGGTCTATCCACATGCGGCACTGGCCCCTGCACTGGCGCTGATGTCGCTTGTGCTGGGCCTGAACCTGCTGGCCGATGGGCTGCGCGAAGAAAGCCTGAAAGATTAGGGGGAAGCTGCCATGCGCGTGCCAAACATCATACACGGATGCGACAAGGGGCAAGGCCCGTCATGGCCCCGCCCCCAGTCATGTTTCAAGTTTTCGTATCCTGCATCAGGCGCGCGGTATCACAACACGCCGAATAGCAATAACAGGATGACCACGGAAAGCGGCACACCCAGAAGCCATAGAATAATTGGCATTTCATGTTCTCCTTATCATCTGAGTATAGAACCCCTGAAGGGCCATGGCGTTCCCTGTGGGGCAGATATTTCCAGCGCCGCGCGACCTTCATGGAGGGGGAAAAATGTCTGATCGTGCCCTGACACAGCCCATTCTGGAAATTGAAAACCTGTCGATTTCCTTCTTCACGCGCCTGCGCGAAATCCCTGCTGTGATGGATTTTTCCTGCACTGTCATGCCGGGCGAGGCGATGGGGCTGGTCGGCGAATCCGGCTGCGGCAAATCCACTGTCGCGCTGGGGGTGATGCAGGATCTGGGCGTGAATGGCCGCATCGTGGGGGGAAAGATCAAGTTCAAGGGGCGCGACCTGAACACCATGAGCGCGCGAGAGCTTGCCAAGCTGCGCGGCTCTGAGATTGCGATGATCTATCAGGAACCGATGGCCAGCCTGAACCCCGCCATGAAAGTCGGGCGCCAGTTGATGGAAGTGCCGATGATCCATCAGAACATGCCAGCGCGGCAGGCCCGCGCGCGCGCCCGCCAGCTTGTGGCCGATGTGCGCCTGCCCGACCCAGAGCGTATTCTGAATGCCTATCCGCACCAATTGTCTGGCGGGCAGCAACAGCGCATTGTCATCGCCATGGCGCTGATGGCCAACCCGGCGCTGCTGATCTTGGATGAACCCACCACAGCGCTGGATGTGACGGTCGAGGCGGGCATTGTCGATCTGGTCAAGGATCTGGGGCGCAAATACGGCACCTCTATGCTGTTTATCAGCCATAACCTTGGCCTGATCATGGAAACCTGCAACCGCCTCTGCGTGATGTATTCGGGCGAAGCGGTGGAAACAGGGAATATCCGCGATGTGTTCAACCGCATGCGCCACCCCTATACGCAAGCGCTGTTCCGCGCGATTCCCCTGCCCTCGGCCAACAAGAGTGCACGGCCCTTGCGCGCCATTCCGGGCAATTTCCCCTTGCCGCATGAACGCCCCAAGGGCTGCAACTTTGGCCCACGCTGCGATTATTTCCTCAAGGGCCAGTGCGATGCGCGCGATATTCCCATGGCAGGAGTGGATGGCGATGACCGCCATGAAAGCCGTTGCTTGCGCATAGACGAGATTGACTGGAACGCAGGCTGGACTTCGGCCAAACACGTCGCGCCATCCGAAGTGGGCGAAATTGTCCTGCGCATGGATGACGTGCGCAAATATTACGAAGTTGCGGCCTCCAGCCTGTTTTCGGGCGGCGAAACCAAGGTCGTCAAGGCCAATGAAACGCTCAGCTTCGATGCACGCGCGGGCGAGACGCTGGCGATTGTGGGCGAATCCGGTTGCGGCAAATCCACCTTTGCCAAGGTACTGATGGGGCTGGAGACTGCGACCAGCGGCAAGATCATGCTATTTGACGAAAACGTCCAGTCCACCCCCATCCAAAGCCGCAACACCGATGCCGTGTCTTCCTTGCAGATGGTGTTTCAAAACCCGTTCGACACGCTGAACCCGTCCATGAGCGTGGGCGCACAGATTGTCCGCGCGCTGGAGATTTTCAAGATCGGCAAAACCACGGGCGAGCGTGAAACCCGCATGCTGGAATTGCTGGATCTGGTAAAACTGCCGCGCGAATTTGCCACCCGCATGCCACGCCAACTGTCTGGCGGACAAAAACAACGCGTTGGCATTGCGCGCGCCTTCGCTGGTGATGCCAAGGTCGTGGTCGCGGACGAGCCTGTCTCGGCGCTGGATGTGTCGGTGCAAGCCGCCGTGACCGAGTTGTTGATGGATATCCAGCGCAAGAACGGCACCACGCTGTTGTTCATCAGCCATGACCTGAGCATCGTGCGCTATCTGTCCGACCGCGTGATGGTCATGTATCTGGGCCATGTGGTCGAGCTGGGCACGACAGATCAGGTTTTCGCGCCGCCCTATCACCCCTATACCGAGGCACTACTTTCTGCGGTGCCCATTGCAGACACATCGGTCATTAAAAAACGCATCGTGCTGGAAGGGGATATTCCGTCTGCGATGAATCCCCCCTCTGGGTGCCCGTTTCAGACGCGGTGCCACTGGAAAGCCGATGTGCCGGGGGGCTTGTGCGAAACACAAGTGCCGCCCATGCGCACGCTGGCAAATGGTCATCAGATCAAATGCCACCTTGCCCAAGATATTCTTGCGCGGATGGACCCTGTATTCAAACTGACGGATGCGTAAAATGGCCCCGCTGGAGGTGCCACTTGGCTGGCAGGGCACGGGGACAAAGCGCGCGGGCGCGGAGCTTGATCCCCCCTCCTGCGACACGCTGTGACGACTGCGCCCAGCGGTTCCAGCAAGTTTTGAAAGCCATGCGCGCGCTGCGCCAAGAACAGGTCTTGACGCTGCCCGAGCCCTCGACTAAACGGCGTCGACATGTGGCGGAGTAGCTCAGTTGGTTAGAGCAGCGGAATCATAATCCGCGTGTCGGGGGTTCAAGTCCCTCCTCCGCTACCATCGCACCCCCCACTTGAAGATCAAGACCCGAAATGAGAGCGTTCAGACGCCCCCTGATTTCGATCGGCACGCCGTCGTACTCAGCCGGCGAGACGATGATTTCTGACACAAGCCCCCGCACCGCATCTCGCGCCTTGGCGTCTGGTTTACCATCGTGAGCTCTGAAGGACTCCATCAAATCGCTAAGCGCGGACGCATATCGTGCTGGCTTGGCCGGATCAAAGATGATGTCTTCGTCGCAATTGTTCAGGGCCGCGAGTTCCGCTTCCGCCGCGCGCAGACCATTTTTCGCCTCACGCACCTTCGCTTCTCCCTCCGCGCCATCGAGAACTCCGCACTCGTAGAGATTCAGGCGACGCTCGAACAGATTGCGCGCTTCCACGACCGCCCGTTGCAGTTTGCCCTGATCGGGCTTTCCTGCGGCAGCGAGAGCCTTCCGCTCTTGGTCATATGCCGAGACATATTCTTCGAGGTATGCGGGATTCAGAAGATGCTCATAGAGATTCGAGAAAATCTCGTCTTCGATCTGATCCAGGCGAAACCTTCCGGAGTTGTCACAGGACCCGCTCTCACGAGACGTCGAGCAAGCGATCCGTATCGCGCTTCCTTTGCGGTCATGGATTGCCATGCCGCCACCACAGCATCCGCATTTCAGAAGCCCTGAAAATGGTCGGGCAGGCGCGCGCGTCGACGTTCCTGCGGACCGGGCGTATGACTGATCAGAAAGGCGCTGTTGAACAGTGTTCCAGAGGTCCTCGTCGATGATCCGTAGATGTGGCACCGTGGCATACTTCCAATCCTCCCGAGGCTTCACCCGGCTGACTCGCTTGCCGGTGACCGGGTCGAGCACCATGCGCACCCGATCCCAGACCAGCACTCCGGCATAGATAGAATTGCGCAGAATTCCGTAGCCCCGATCGGCGCTGCCGATCAGCGTGGAGGCGTTCCACTTGGCACCCCTGGGAGGCAAGATACGCTCAGCATTCAGATCGTGCGCGATCTGGCGCGGGGAAGCGCTGTCCGCATACGCGCCGAAGATCCGCCGGATGACATCGGCTTCATGGGCTTCGACTTGAAGCTCGCCGGGTTGTCCGGCAATTGGGGAGTAATCATAGGCTTTGCCGCCGGCGCTTAGCCCCTCGCGAATGTTGCCGACCATCCCGCGATGAATTTTTTCGCGCAGATCCTTGTGAAAAAACGTACCCATCAAACCGCGCACGCCAATCTGAATCTCGTTTTGCACGCCTTCGTTCGCGGAAATGATGTCGATCTCGCTGAACCGCAACAGCTTCGCGACCTGGTGCAGATCCCCCGCGTCCCGGCTGATACGGTCGACGCACTCCACAACGACCGCGTCAAAGCTTCCGTTGCGGGCTGCTTCGAGAAGCTTAGCAAGGCCGACGCGACCAATAAGTGTCTCGGACGTCATGGCGCGGTCTTCAAAGATGGCCACCTCGCCGTAACCTTCGCGCCTCAGATAGCTTCGGCAGAGCTCCACCTGATCTTCAATGGAGCGATCCGATTGGAGCACGGTCGAATATCGGGCATAAATTGCTGCGCGGCGTTGCATTGGCGATTTCCTTTAGCATCCCGGCGAGCATTTGCACGGGCAATTTCTCTCACGAGATCGCCCATGGCCGGGTCCAACGGCGAGTTGTGCACGTGAGGCGACAGTTTCTTCATGATGGCACTGCCAACCGGTTATGCGTCAAGTTCGGGTTCACGGTCTTGCCTGCTCGATCTGTTTGTGTCTCTGAGGCAGGATCTCGGTTCGCCCGCGATGCGTGGCGTAACGATCTGAAGTTCACGAATGCGTGAACGGTTGGCGGTGTCATCGGGCGCGCCGCAACGGTCTGGAGTCTCAGACGGGATTCCGATGCAGACAGAGGAGCGTTGCCAGCATCCGGGCGCGGGGCTGAGCACCAGTTGCCCGGTCGAAGTCAATGGCGTGTCGACGGGCAGCAAGAAGGAGGATTGGTCGACACGCCGTCCCGAGGTGATCCCGCCTCGGGCTGGGGCCCAGAGCCCCTCAATGCGCGGCGCCCCACAGGGCACCGCGATTTATCAGACGCCGAGAAGTTGGTCGGCTTCACGGAGCGCACGGGCAGCGGCTCGAGCGCCGAACACGAGCTTATGCAAGAGCTGGACTTCTTCGCAGGCGCGAGCAAGTTCCGCAGCCTCAGGTTCGCGGTGCACGACGTGATGACCGCCCCGAACATGGCACTCCACAGGTTCCCAAAACACCTGTGTGCCAGCCTCCACGCGACCGTACAGGTGATCGCCCAGAGCCTCGAGATCTTCGAGAAGCGCTTGGTCGAAAAGTTCCTCGTGCTCCAGCCGACGCACCAGCCGACCGATCATCGCGCGGCGGCCAGGAGAGAGTGCGGGCAGGACCGTCTCACGCAACTCCGAGATGACCAGCCTGGCTTGAATGATCGCGAGCGTCGCCATCCTTGCGACGGTGCCATGGGTGATTTCGCCAGTTCCGCCCGCAAGGTCGAGTACGCTGATGCCGCTGCAAACTTCGTCTCTCATGCCGCGGCCCTCCCCCCATTGTCGGCGGATGCGCCTATAATAGCCTCGCGGCAAGCCTCGATCGCGTCGGCGAGGCCATCGGCGAGCAGGCAGACGTCCTCTACCCGGGGGTCATTCAGATCGATCGAGGCGAAGAGGCCGGCCTCCTCCCGCTCCGGGTTGTGGACGTCTTCGAGCATTAGCAGCGCCAGAAGGTCGCCGAACAGGCGCAGCGCACTGCGAGGCGAGTCCTGGACCATGTGAAGGCTGTTGAGAGCTTCGCGTGCGCACCGCGAGCCGCCAGTGCCGCCAAGCCACGCCGCTGCATTCTGGAGGGCCTCACGGTGCTCCGCAGCGAACGCTCGGAGTTCGTTCAGAGTATCGGGCCGATCCGCCCGAGCGGGGTAGTCTGTGATGATGTCGAACATGGTTGTCTCCGGTTGGAAGTTTTCCGGCTCCAAGGCCGGGTCAATGTCCGCCCGTTCGTCATCATCCTATGTTGAGGCAGCACCCAGCTTGTTCTGGCTGCGCGGCTCCCACACCAAGGAGCCGCGCAGCCAGAACAAGCGTCGCTGCATCCGGTCACGCGCCCTGGGATGCGCTTGAACACCTCTCCCCTTCGATTTCCGCGCAGGTTCACACGATACGAAATTCTCCCTGTAACCATCACAGATATGAGGAGAATGAGAACATGATCACAACTGGCATCTACCTTCCGAAGAACGCGTTGATGCGGCTCGAGTCAATTGTTGCGGAGATTCATCACGCGACTGCCCCAATGACGCTGGCCGAACTTCGGCAGAAAAAGCCCGAGGGATTAAGCGCCAAACTCTCCTATCGCTTCCAAGTGGAATTCACCAAGTCCGGCAAGGTAAGCAATTTCCGCGCGGTTGCAATCGACTGCTCGGTCGAAAAGTTTCGCGATACCGGGTTTGAAGCAGACATTTGGGCCCTGGGACAAGTGAAACACGGCATAACGTCGCTCGCAGGAGAGCTTGGGGAGTACCTCATCTGGCGAGTCGTTGAGGCTCGGCGTCGGACGGGTGAACGCGAACTGGTGTCCTTGTCGGACGAGCAACTCGAAGATGTCGCCGACGAAATGGAGGACTTGAAGAGCCGTCTTTCCTATTGCCCGAATAACTGCGGGACTTCCATATTGGGGCGG
>NZ_MEHT01000023.1 GCF_001870675.1 Roseinatronobacter thiooxidans
GTCAGTTTTGCGAGACTTTTCAGCCGTTCGCGCGGAGTCGAGGCGCGTAGCGCCGCCGCGCATCGCCGGGCCGTCCCCCGGCACGGCGATTTGGCTTGGCTACGCGCAAAGCCTTGATCATACGCGGATTTTGCCAGCATAAAGTGCTGTAGCAGGGGGAGCGGATCGCCGCACCACGGCCCTACGCTGCGCGGCTAGTCTCATCACGCCAATGTCTGAAGAGCCCTCTATGCTGTCATTGCGCAGCTTTTGTCAGGTGCTGAACTCTAGATGGTTTTGCGCGCGGATGCGCGTGTCAATTCTGCTTCCAGATGCGCCATACCCGCCGAACGCGGCGTGCTGAAGCGTGCCAGCAGCAGATAGGCAACCGGGGTCAGATACAGCGTGGCAAGGGTCGCCAGCCCCAGCCCGCCCACCACGACCCAGCCCAGCGCCTCGCGCGCCTCCGCCCCCGGGCCGACGGACAGCACCAAGGGCACGCCGCCCAGCACAGTTGACAACATGGTCATCATTACAGGGCGCAGCCGGATGGTTGTGGCGTTCAAGATCGCCTCGCGCACCTCTGCGCCGTCGTCGCGCAACTGGTTGGCAAATTCGACAATCAGGATGCCGTTTTTGGCCATAATCCCCACCAGCAGCACCAGCCCGATCTGGGAATAGATGTTCAGACTGACCCCTGTGAACAACAGCGCGAAGGCTGCACAGGCCAAACCCAGCGGCACTGTGGCCATAACCACCACGGCAGAGATGAAGCTTTCAAACTGTGCCGCAAGAACAAGGAACACGATCAGAATCGCAAATCCGAACACAATCAGAATTCCGCCCGAAGTTTCATCCAGTGTTGCGGCTTCGGCCAGCGGAATCAGCCGCTCATCCCCGGGCAGGATTTCGGCGGCCAGACGTTCCGCCTCGGCCCATGCAACGCCCAGCGGCACAGCATCGCCAAGGCTTGCGGTTACCTGAACCGCGCGCTGCTGGCTTTCGCGGGTCAGTTGCGGGGCAATCGCGCGTTCTTGCAGGCTGATAAAGGCAGAGAGTGGCAGCATCTGCCCGCTTTGGGTGCGGATAAAGCTGCTTTCCAGATCGCCGGGGTCGCGGACAGGGGTTCGGGTAGACAGCATCTGAATGTCAAAGCTGCGATCATCCACAAAGACCGAGCCTACGCGGCGGCCATCCAGCATGGCCTGTAGCGCCTCGCCCAGACCATCAAGGTTCACGCCCAGATCAGACGCGCGTTCGCGGTCTACCTCTATGGACAATTGCGGCTGCGTCGTCTCGAAATCCAGCCGGACCTGCCCGAAGCGCGCATCCTCGTTCATGCGGTCAACCAGTGCCTGCCCGCTATCGGCCAATGCGTCGTAATTGCTGCCCAGAATGGCAAAGCGCAGCCCTTGCCCTGCACCCCTGATACGCAGGGAATTGGGCTGGATCGCAAAGGCGCGCACACCGATGATGTTGCGCAGCCCGGCATTGATCTGGCCCACAATCTCTTGTTGGCTGCGCGTGCGCTGGTCCCAGTCGGCCAGCGTCATGACCATGAAAGCCCGATTGTCGCCGCCCCCCAGCCCCACGATGGAAAACAGGTTCGTCACCTCGCCGCTTTCGCGCAAAGGCGCGATGGTCGCCTCGATCTCGCGGACTTTGGCATCGGTGTAGTCGATGGAGACACCTTGCGGCGCGGTCACGCTGAGAAGGGCCACACCCCTGTCCTCGGGCGGGGTCAGTTCCTGCGGCACGGATTGGGCCGCAAACCAGCCCGATGCCGCGAAGACCAGCGCGGCAAGGATCACCACGAAGGGCGCACCAAGGGCGCGTTCCAGACTGGATTTATAGGCGCGTGCAAGCCGGTCACCAAACCGCGCGACAGGGCCGCGTGGGGCAGGTTCGCCGCCTTCCTGCCCTTTCAGCAGCAGGCTTGCCAAGACGGGGCACAGTGTCAGCGCCACAACCGAGGAGAGAAGCACCGCCATTGCCAGCGTGAAGCCGAATTCCCGAAACAGGCCCCCTGCCTGCCCCGGCAGGAAGGACAGCGGCACAAAGACCGCTGCAAGCGTGGCGGTCGTTGTCACAACAGCAAAGAACACCTGCCGCGTGCCCAGCACGGCCGCGGCCCGCGCCCCCAAGCCCTGCGCCCGCCGCCGCACAATGTTTTCCAGCACCACGATAGCGTCATCCACCACCATGCCCGTTGCCAGCACCAGTGCCAGCAGCGTCAGAATATTGACCGAGAACCCAGCCAGATACACTGCCGCCAGCGTGCCGATCAGCGCAATGGGCAGGGTCACGGCGGGAACAAGCGTTGCACGGGCATCGCGCAGGAACAGATAGATGGTGGCGATCACGATCAAAAGCGCCATGCTAAGGGTCTTGATCACTTCGGAAATCGCGCCGCCCACAAAGGTTGCCTCGTCCGAGGTGACAAAGATTTTCACATCCTCGGGCAGGATTTGCTGCACCTCATCCACGATGGCGCGCACATTTCTGGAGATATCCAGCGTGTTGCTTTGTGCCTGCCGGATAATGCCAAGGCCGATACCGGTGTCCCCATTGGCGCGCAGGATCGTTTCGCCCGGCGATGGCCCCAGCGTCACTGTGGCGACCTGCCCAAGGCGAACATCATTGCGCAGCACAAGCGCTTCAAAGGCCGCAGGGGTCTGGACATTGGCAGTGGTGCGCACCTGAATGCTCTGGCGGTCATTGGACAGCGCGCCTGCGGGCACATCAAACGAGACATTGCGCAGCGCCTCGCGGATATCGGCAATGCTCAGGCCGCGCGCGGCCAGTTCCAGCATGTCGATATCGACGCGAAAAATCGCTTCGCGCGCACCGAAAACTTGCAGATCGGCCACGCCGGGGGCCGAGATTAACCGATCTTCAACCAAATCCTCGACCAGCCGCGTCAGGTCTTGCACCGAGCGCGCGCGCGAGGTGACGCTGATCCGCATGACGGCATCGGAATCCGAGTCTGCCTTGATGATGCGCGGCTCGTCCACACCGTCGGGCAGTGCATTGCGGATGCGCCCGATTGCGTCGCGGATATCGGTTGCGGCCACGTCAATATCGGTGGCATCGCTGAATTCGGCCACCACACGCGAATTCCCGAAGCGCGAGGTCGAGGATATGGATTGCACCCCCGCCACGCGCCCGACTGCGCCTTCGATGCGGCTGGTCACTTCGCGGTCAATGGATTCCGGTCCCGCGCCACTGAACCCGGTCGAGATGGTGACCACCGGACGGTCCACATTGGGCAATTCGCGCACTTCCACGGCAAACAGGGCAGCAAGCCCCGCGATCACGATTAAAGCGCTGAAGACGAAGGCCAGAATGGGCCGGCGCACGAATAGCGCGATACCCGATCGCGCCACCTGACGCAGTTCGTCCTTGTCCCTATCGCTGGTATCGGCTGGCATGTGTCGCCCTTCAAATGTCGGGGGTGGAATCTTCGGTATCTGTGAGCTGCCGCGCCGCTTCCTGCGGGGCATCTTCCGGCGTTGCGACAGGGGCAGGGCGCAGGTCGCTGACATCGACTGCCGCGCCGGGCCGAAGGCTTTGCACACCTTCCAGCACGACGACCTGCCCCTCGGTCAGGTCAGCGCGCACGAGGACAGCATCATCGCGGCGCTGCGCGATACCGACGCTGACGCGCTGCGCGCGGCCTTCGTCATCGACTGCCCAGACAAACGCGCCCCCTCTGTCCCATTGAATGGCGAGAGGGTCCACCAGTGGCAAAACCTCTCCTGCAAGGGGCACTGCGATGCGAAAAGCCATGCCCGGGCGCAGACGGTCGCCTTCATTGTCAATCTCGCCCTGAATGCGCAGGGTGCGGTTGGCGTCGTCCACGCGGGCATCCAATGCCCGGACCCGCCCTGTCAGCATTTCATGGCCGCGTGACAGGGGGCTGACCTCCAGATCATCGCCCACGCCGATCTGGCCCACGAATTGCTCGGACACCTCGAATTCCATCAGAAGCTTGCGGCGATCATCCAGCCGTGAAATCTCGCCATTGGCAGGAAGCTGGTTGCCCGGTTCTGCGGCGATGATCCCGACCCAGCCAGAGATGGGCGCGACCACCTGTCTGCGACGCAATTCAAGTTCGGCATCGCGGATATCCAGCTCGGCGCGGTTTAGGGCCAGTTCGGCTTCGTCAATCTGGACCTGCGTTGCCGATCCGCTTTGGCGAAGCTGGGCAACCCTGTCTGCGCGCGCCTGCGCATCGCGCAGGCCAAGTTGTGCGCGCGCCAGCGACAGCTGCTGCATATCGGCATTGATCTGCGCAACCTGTGTGCCTGCATCGACCCAGTCGCCGGACTGGATCAGCACCTCTTCCAATGTGCCCGCCACCTCGGTTGTCAGCATGACGCTGCGCTGCGGCCGGGCCGTGCCTATGGCGACAACGCGGCTGACAGCTTCGGCCATGACAACCTGCTGGCCCACGACACGCACCTCGCCCCCGCCACGGCCCCCAAACCCACCGCCGCCGCCAGCGCCGCCGTTTTCAGCGATGGGCAGGCCCAATGCGCGCATGGGGGCAAGCAGGCCTGCCCGCTCCAACACGGGGTGCGCCCCGGGCAGGAAAACTGCCCACCCCAAAACGCCTGCGACCAGAAGCCCCAAACAGATAAGTGCTGTCTTGATCAGCTTCATCGTGCCACCACCACCCTGTCATTCTGTTAGACCCTTGGTCCTAGAGCATTTCTTGGAAAAAGGAAGTCAGGACACAGGGACGTTATCTTTTTTCCCCAAGAGATGCATGGTTTGGGAACCAAGTCCGCAGCATGCAAACAAATAGGGCATGCTGCCCGATTAAGGGCGCATGCTGTGTGCTGTCATACCGCGGATTCTGCGGGGGGCGGGTATGAGAAAAGCAAAATAGCAGATCATCCGCCGTGACCCTGCTGCCGAATTGGGGGCGAGAGGCGATAAAACCCCGCCGCTGTGCTGCCGATGCACCCCATGAGAAATTCGGAGAGTCGTTTCTCACCGGCCTTGCCAAAGTCAGCCATCCGGTGAACAAGTTACGAAAACCCCTGATCACACGAAAAATATCGCATAGGACGGTCGCCAAGTGAGTTTGACTTTCACCTCCATCTCCTCAACGGGTCTGACGGCTTTCGTCCCCGCGCCAGCCCATAGCGCCGCATGAGCGGTGCGCTGACCACTCCGCACCCGCTTGCAACAGCGGCGGGAATGGCGGTTCTGAACCAAGGCGGCACAGCCCCCGAGGCGGTTATTGCCGCGGGTGCCGTTTTAACAGTGGTGATGCCGCATTTTTGTGGCTTGGGCGGCGATGCTGTCTGGCTGGTGGTCGATCACCAAGGCCGTCAGCGCAGTTTCATGGCAATTGGCCAAGGCATTGACAGGCCCATGCCCCAAGGCCCGTTTCCACTTCGGGGGCCGGGTTCGGTGCTGACAACGGCCGCAGTGGTCGATGGCTGGGACCATGCGTTCAACTATGCCAAAACCCATTTGGGCGGACAGGCCCATTGGGAAGACCTGTTGGCACCAGCCATCAGCTTGGCGGGGCAGGGCATTGAGGTGTCGAAGTCCCAAGCCTTTTGGGGAGATTTCCGCGCAGCCGAAGCAGGCGCGTGGCCCGGCTTTGCCGCCATCTTCATGGATCAAGGCCAACCATTGCAAGCAGGTTCTCTGCTGCGCCAGCCCGCGCTGGAAACCAGTCTGCGCCAGATTGCCGAGAAGGGGGCCGCAGAGTTTTATCGCGGCGCACTCGCACAGCGGATCGTCGAGGGGTTGCGGGCAGAAGGCGTCGTCATTGGCCCCGAAGATCTGGCGCGCACCACAACACAAGAGGCAGCGCCGCTTGCGCTGACATATCGTGACATGACCTTGTTGGCCCCCCCTGTGCCGACACAGGGGGTGACCACTTTGCAGATTATGGGGCTTTTGTCGCATTTCGATCTGGCCTCACTCCAGCCCGGCAGCGCCGACCATATACATTTGTGCGTCGAGGCGACCAAGCGGGCGTTCCTGACCCGCCACCAAATTTCAGACACAACCGATGCGCGCGAGATGACATCGGAATGGCTGTCACATGACAGATTGGCGCAGCTTGCCCAGAACATCGCGGTTCAAGAAGCGCTGCCTTGGCCACATGTGTGGCAACATGGCGATACAGTGTTTATCGGGGCGGTCGATGAACAGGGGAATGCCGCAAGCGTGCTGCAAAGCACCTATTTCGACTGGGGAAGCGGGGTAATTGCGGGCGATACCGGTATTATCTGGCAAAACAGGGGCGCGGCGTTCAGCAGTGATCCCGCCCATCCCAATGCCTTTGCGCCGGGAAAACTGCCATTCTATACGCTCAACCCCGGTATCGCACTTGCGGGTGGCAAGCCGAAATTCGTCTATGGCACCCAAGGCGCGGACGGACAGCCCCAAACCCTAAGCATGCTTCTGACGCGATTGATCGATTTTTCCCAACCGCCCGAACACGCGCTTGCGGCCCCGCGCTTTTTGCTGGGGCGCACGTTTTCCGACAGTCGTGACAGCCTGAAACTTGAAGCCGATGTCGCGCCCGAAGTCATCGCAGAGCTGAAGGCGCGCGGGCATGAGATAAGCCTTATCGCTGCGCATAGTCCGATTGCGGGGCAGGCAGGGATCGCAACCTTGGGCCGTGCCGGATGCAGGGCATGGCATGATCCGCGCGAATAGGTTTTCCCGCGCGGCAAGGGGGTTCAGGACAAGACAAACCGCAGCGCACGCAGTTGCGCGGTTGTTCGGCCGGTATTCCCGCCCACAGGCCCGACCGGCTGGGGTGTCACGCTCATGTAAAGACATGACTGCCATCGGTCCGAGTGAATGCCCGAAGACGTGAAGTTCGCTTTCATCGCGAAGCAACGGCACGTCTGCCCGGTCAGTTGGCTGTGCGATGTTCTGGAAGTCTCGCGCTCGGGCTTCCATGCATGGCTGAATCGCCCCATCAGCGACCAGACAATCCTTGAGGCGAAGCTCGGCACCGCCATTGGCAAGACCTTTTAGGCCAGCGGCCGGACCTATGGCGCCCGCGTGGTCAGGCGCGATGTCTTTGAAGAAAAGCTGATTTGCGCACTTCATCGGACCTTGCGGCAGATGCGCCAGAATGCATTGAAAGCACGCCCAAAATGACGCGGAACGCCTGAGGACGATGGCAAGAGTTCGGTCATTGCGGACAACAGAAGTGGTCGCGAAATTTCGGACCATTGGTCACATCTTAATATCCCATTAACTTCCTTGAACTTGTCGAGATCCGGAGGGTTGGCCTGGCCTATCTGACAGGCACGCGCTTAAGACCAGTCCCTGGACCGTTGCGCTATAGGTTTCGATGGCGACGCCCCGTCGCCGGTATTTTGCCCGCTTTACATACCATTCCTGCAACAGTGGTTTGATGATCGCGGGCAGCAAAGGCGAGGTGTCACTCCGGAAGACCCCCATTTTCGTGCCACGCTCGATGACTTCTGCAAACAAGCGTTCGGTCAGCGCTTCGCTATCGACAGCGATCCGGCGTTCGGCGGGGGGGAAGTTCTTTGCTTCCATAAAGGCAAAGGTAAACCACGGCAGCAGCGCTTCGGTCAGGTGAAGATGCGTGTCGATAAGCCATCTGAGATGCGCGACAGGGTCTGCGGCGAGCGTTGCGGGGGGGCGCCCCAGAACGCGTTGCACAAGATCTGTCACCTCAAGCAGGATCATCTTGAGCAGTGTCGTCTTGCTGTCGAAATAGGCATAAAGCCCGCCCGTGGACAGCCCAGATGCGCGCGACAGATCGCGTAACGACATGGCCTGAAAGCCGCCTCGGTTTGACAAGTCCAGTGCCGCTTCGAGAATCCGTTTGAGGCGCGGGACAGCGATGGCGCTTTTGCGTACACAGATCGTGTCCTGATGCCGTGCAAGGATCGACCGGCACAGCCCCTCGGTTGTCAGTTCAAAGCCGCTGCAACTGGCGGCATCTTCAAGGTGCGGTGCATTCTGCATCATGTCCTCAGATTTGCATGTAAAAACTTCTTGCCACAAGAGTGATCTTAACTGTAAACCTAATCTATCGAACGATCGATCGATTTTTTGGGAAGGGAGGCCCTGAATATCGTGACCGATGCAGGTGTGGAACATTGGCCGGGGCTGAAGGGGTGCAAAGCCCTTGTAACAGGGGCATCTGCGGGGCTGGGTGCGCATTTCGCAAAACTTCTTGCGCGAAATGGCGTTCATGTCACTGCGGCGGCGCGGCGCGCTGACAAGGTTGCGGCGCTGTGTGAAAGCATTGAGGAAGCTGGCGGCAGCGCAACGCCCCTAAGCCTTGATGTGACAGATGCACAAGGCGTTTCGCAGGCGCTGGCAGACAAGGTGTTCGACATTGTTATCAACAATGCAGGCATTGCTGTTTCAGCCAGTGCGTTCGATCATGATGCCGCGATTATCGACAAGGTCATCGATACCAACCTGAAAGGGTCGTTTCATGTCGCCCGCACCGCCGCTGCCAATATGGCCGCACAGGGGCAGGGGGGCAGTATTGTCAATATCGCGTCTATTCTCGGGTTTCGGGTGTCGGGGCAGGTTGCGGCCTATGCTGCATCCAAGGCCGGATTGGTGCATCTGACGCGCGCCATGGCGCTGGAATGGGCGCGCCATGGGATTCGCGTGAATGCCCTGTGTCCGGGGTATATCGAGACGGATCTGAACCGCGACTTCTTTGCCACTGACGCGGGCAAAGCGCTGATCCGGCGTGTTCCGCAGCGGCGACTGGGGCAGCCGGAAGATCTGGATGGTGCGCTGTTGCTTCTGGCGTCTGATCTTGGACGCTTCATGACAGGAACCGAAATTGTGGTCGATGGCGGCCATCTGGTTTCATCTCTCTGAAAGGGTTTCTATGGATTTCTGCATCTCCCCAAGAGTCGAGGAGTTTCGTACACGGATCGCACGCTTTGTCGATGATGAGATCCTTCCGGTCGAGGTGCGGCGCGAGGCGTGGGACAGCCACGACAACATTGCCATCGACTGGCTGGAGGCCCTGCGAGAGAAGGCGCGGGCCGAGGGGCTGTGGTGTCTGCAGCTCAAACCCGAGACGGGTGGGCAGGGTTTGGGCAAGATGGGCATGGCCGTCTGCTATGAGGAAATGAACCGCTCGATTTTCGGGCCTGTTGTCTTCAACTCTGCCGCGCCGGATGATGGCAATATGATGGTGCTGGAGCAAGCTGCCACGCCCGCGCAAAAGGAACGCTGGCTGGCGCCAATCGTGGCGGGGCAGGTCCGATCCTCTTTTGCGATGACAGAGCCGCATCCGGGTGGGGGGTCTGATCCGGGAATGATGTTGACCACTGCGCGCAAAGCAGGCGACAAATATGTGATCCGGGGGCGCAAGTGGTTCATCACAGGTGCCGAGGATGCCGCCCATTTTCTGCTTATCGCGCGCACATCAGATGATCCGCGCCGTGGTCTGACCGCATTCTTGCACCACCGTGACGACGCGAACTGGCGGATCGACCGCCGGATTCCCATCATGGGGCCGGAAGAACATGGCGGGCATTGTGAAATCATTTACGAAGATATGGAGCTTCCCGCCGATCGGGTCATCATGGGCGAAGGGCTGGGGCTGAAGGTGACCCAGATGCGGCTTGGCCCTGCGCGGCTGACTCATTGCATGCGCTGGCTTGGCCTTGCAAAGCGCTGCACCGAAATTGCGCGCGAATATGCCGAAAACCGGCACGGATTTGGCGTGCGCCTGTCCGAGCGCGAGAGCATCCAGATCAAACTGGGCGATCTGGCCATGGGAATCGAGATGGGGCGCTTGCTGGTGATGAAGGCGGCTTGGGAACTTGATCAGGGCCGTTTCGCGCGCAAGGAAGTGTCGATGGCCAAAATCCATGTGGCGAACCTGCTGCACAAGGCCGCGGATGTGGCAATCCAGATCAACGGTGCGCGCGGCTACTCGCAAGATACCGTGTTGGAATGGATTTACCGATATGCGCGGCAGGCCCGTCTGGTTGATGGCGCGGATGAGGTTCATCAGATGGTCCTGAACCGCCATCTGGCCGATGAAAAACACAATTTCTGGCACTGGGATATCAGTCAGCAATAGGCGTGACGGTTCAGAACAAGGGGGAGGGCCAAGCATGTTGAGTATGAAGCATCTGGCGTCATCAGACGCCAATTTCCGGCCATTGACACCACTGGACCTTTTGGACCGGACGCTAGAGTTTTATGGCGAGCGCGTGGGGGTGATCTGGGGGGACCATTCGTGGACTTACGCGGAATTTGGCAGCATTGTCGCACGGCTTGTGGGGTATCTGCGCGCACAAGGTGTTGGCGCGGGTGACGTCGTTTCTGTGATGCTGCCCAACCGCCCTGAAATGGTGGCGGCACATTTTGCGATCCCTGCTTTGGGTGCCGTGCTTAACACGCTGAATACACGGCTGGAACCCAACGACCTTGGATATATTCTGGACCATGCGGACAGCCGGATCGTGCTATGCGCGCCGGAAACCGAAATGGCGCTTGCAGGCTGTGATACGCCTGTCACACGGCTGTGCAGCGCACCCGGTGCAGGTGATGGGCTTGATCTGTTTTCAGGGTCCGTGCCGGATATGGATTTTGCGGTCGGTATTGCCGATGAAGGCCAACCGATCAGCCTGAATTACACCTCTGGGACAACGGGCAAGCCCAAAGGCGTCGTCTACACCCATCGGGGGGCTTACCTGAATGCTCTGGGGTCTGTTTTGGCGCTGGGGGTGAATGAACATAGCCGCTACCTCTGGACGCTGCCGATGTTTCATTGCAACGGCTGGTGCCATGCCTGGGCGGTGACTGCAGCGGGGGCCACGCATATCTGCCTTGACAAGGTCAAGCCGCGCTTGATCACCGATGCCATCCAAGCCCATGCCGTCACCCATATGAGCTGCGCACCCGTGGTTCTATATATGTTGCTGGAGCACGCGACCGAGCCATCGCCGGTGCGGGTGCGGATTACCACAGGCGGGTCCGCGCCAACCCCTGCCTTGCTGGCGGGGCTGTCAAAACTTGGCTTCGATATTGCCCATCTTTATGGCCTGACGGAAAGCTATGGTCCGGCCACCCTGAATGACCCGGGCGATGTGTCTGACATTGAAACGCGGGCGGCGCTGATGGCGCGGCAGGGCCGACGCCATATGACAGCGGGCCGCGCGCGGGTTGTGGACGAGTCTGGCTGCGATGTACCGGCTGATGGCCAGACCCTTGGCGAGATAGTTCTGGCCGGAAATACAGTTATGGCCGGATATTACCGCGACCCAGAAGCAACGGCTGCGGCCTTTCGCGGGGGGGTCTTCCATTCCGGCGACCTTGCTGTGATGCACCCCGATGGCCAGATCGAGATCAGGGACCGTGCGAAGGATATCATCATTTCAGGTGGCGAGAATATCTCAAGCCTTGAGGTGGAAAAGACGCTTTACCAGCATCCCGACATCCGCCTGACCGCCGTGGTTGCAGCCCCGCATGCCAAATGGGGCGAGACACCTTGGGCTTTTGTCGAGCTTGTGGATGGCAGTTCGCTGACAGCTGATGCGCTTGACCAGTTCTGCCGCGAGAGGCTTGCAGGGTTCAAGCGGCCCCGACATTTCGTCTTTGGCCCCTTGCCGCGCACGGCAACGGGCAAAATTCAGAAATTCCTGTTGCGCAAAGACGCGCTGCGCATTGCCCGCGATCGGGGGCCGCAATGACAACCCAAACCGATAACCACGCGCTTGATATCGCCGCGCTGGCTGCGTGGCTGGCAGCGCGCAGTCCCGCCTCTGGCCTGCCTGTCCTGCACCGGATTGGGGGCGGGCAATCCAACCCCACTTGGTTTGTCGATTGGGGCGATGCGCGGCTGGTCTTGCGCATGAAACCGCATGGACCAATATTGCCCGGCGCCCATGCGATAGAGCGGGAATTTCGCGTGCTGCGCGCCTTGCAAGACAGTGATGTCCCTGTCCCCAAGGCGCTGTGGCTGGAAGAAGACGCGGCGGTTCTGGGCGCACCTTTTTATGTCATGGAACGGCTTGAAGGTCGGGTATTCGACAATGCGGCGCTACCTGACGTCTCTGCATCAGAGCGTCACGAGATGTATCTGGACATGGCGCGCACGCTTGCGCGTTTGCATGCCTTGCGCCCCGAGGCTTTGGGGCTGGCCGATTATGGACGCCCCGGAAACTATTTTGCGCGCCAGATCACACGCTGGAGCGGGCAATATGCGGCCTCGACAGGGCCGCGCATTGCCGATCTGGACCGGCTGGTGGAATGGTTGCCTGCCAATATGCCTGCAGATGATGGCGCTGTGTCGATAGCGCATGGGGATTTCAGGATCGGGAACCTGATGTTCCACCCGACAGAACCCCGTGTAATCGGCGTTCTGGATTGGGAGTTGTCCACGCTTGGCCACCCTCTGGCTGATCTGGGGTTTTGCGTGATCCCATGGCACAGCGCGCCCGATGAATATGGCGGGCTGCTGGGTACAGACTGGCGCGGCGCAGGCATACCGGAGCGCGCCGCGTTCGAGGCAGAATACCATGCCCATGCCCTGCCCACAGCGCCGCTTGCACCGTTTCATGTGGCCTTTGCCCTGTTTCGCTTTGCAGTGATTTTCGTTGGAATTGCAGATCGTGCGCGCAGCGGGTCTGCGGCATCCAGCGAAGCCGCAGACCTTGCGCCCTTGGCAGAACGCTTTGCCCATCGCGCGATCGAGGTGATTGATGCCGCACTGAAATCAGAGGGGGCCGCGCAATGATCCTGCTAAAGGGGATTGATAAACTGAACACGGCCATCGGCAAGGCGATCAGCCTGCTGATCCTCGTTGGTATAGTCGTGCTGTGCTACGAGGTTGTTGCCCGCTATATTTTTGGCCAGCCAACGCTTTGGGCGCATGGCTATACACAGCGCATCTTCGGGTCATACTTTGTGCTTGTCGGTGCCTATACGCTTTTGCGCAAAGATCATGTCCGTGTGGACATCTTGCTTAATGCCGCCCCGCCGCGTGGCCGCGCCTTTCTGGACCTTGTAAATGTGTCCTTCCTCATTTTGTGGGGGGGTGTTCTGTCTTGGGAAGCTTTCTGGTTCTTTGAAGACAGCTGGCGCTTCAACGAGGTTGATGACAGCGCGCTGCGCCACCCCATGTGGCCGGTCAAATTTGCGATGTTTCTGGGTGTCTTGATGATCACGCTACAGGGCGTCGTGGAAGCTATCAGATCGCTTATTCTTATCGTCAACCCGAATGCCGATGTCGGCCGCGAAGACAATATCAGGAGCACCACATAATGACACCTGAACTGCTGACGATCGGTATGTTCAGCATGTTGCTGATCGCAATCGTGCTTGGGGTTTCGCTGACCTTTGCATTGGGTGGAACCGCTGTGGTGTTCGGTCTGCTGACCTTTGGCCCCAATGGTATGTTCACGATTGTGTCCACCATGTTCGGATCGATGTGGTCGATCCTGCTATCGGCCATCCCGCTTTTTGTTTTCATCGGTGTCGCGCTGGCCCGATCGCGCATAGCGAATGATCTGTATCAGTCATTCTACCTATGGTCAGGCCGCACACCGGGCGGGCTGTTGATGGGAACATCAGGTTTTGCCGCGACCCTTTCAGCGATGACAGGAAGCTGCGCGGCGTCCACTGTCACGACAGGTCTTGTCGGTATTCCTGCAATGGACAAACGCGGATATGACCGCCGCTTCGTCCTGGGCACGATCGGGGCATCGGGGACGCTGGGGATCATGATTCCGCCCTCGATCACGCTTATCCTGATTGGGCTTCAGACGGGGCAATCTGTGGGGCGGCTGTTCATGGGCGGGCTGATCGCCGGTTTGCTGCTGCTTGGCATGTTCATCGCCTATATCGCAATCCGAAGCCGTCTGAACCCCGCATTGGCCCCCGGGTCCGAGACTTTGGCACCTTTGTCAGAGCGGATACGCTCGCTGCGGGCCGTTATTTTGCCGTTGGTTGTGATTGTGTCGGTTTTGGTGTCGATCTTTGCGGGCATTGCCACACCGACAGAAGCTGCCGCCGTGGGCGCGGCGGCGGTGATCCTGTCTGTCGCAATCCGCCGTGAGTTAAGCTGGAGCTATCTTCGCGGCGTCTGCGCCGATACGGCTCGCATGACAGGCATGGTGATCTGGATTGTATTCGGGGCGTCGGCCTTTGTCGCGGTCTATGGCGGCGGCGGCGGAACACGGTTTATGCAAAGCTATTTGCTGGGGCTGGAAATAGAGCCTTGGATGATGATTGTACTGATGCAGTTGATCACGCTGATACTGGGCATGTTCCTGGACCCGGTCGGGATTATCCTGCTGGTTTTGCCGATCTTTTTTCCGATCGTGCTGACCTTGGGCTACGATCCGATCTGGTTTTGTATTCTGTTCCAGCTGAACCTGTGCATCGGCTACATATCGCCGCCCTTCGGATACAACCTGTTCTATCTGAAAACACTCAGTCCCCAGACCCCGATCGTCGAAATATATCGGGCGATCCTTCCATACTTTTTCCTGATGATGGCAACAGGAATAATGCTCTTCCTGTTTCCGGGATTGCTGACGAGTTTCACAGATCTCCCCGTGCGCCGATAAGGGCCTGCGGAGATACCACCAGAGGAGGAGAAGACCATGACAGACAAGACACAACCCGTATCGCGCAGGGCGTTTTTTGCCGCATCTGCGGGCGCGGCGGCAGGTGTGGCGCTTGCCGCCCCACCCGCAATTGCGCAGGCGCGCACTGTGTGGCGTATGCAAACGCATTGGCCATCAGGAAACTGGTATTATGACGAAGTGTTCGTGCGGTTTTGCAACCGCATCACTGCAGCGACCGGAGGAGAGCTGACAGTAGAACCATATGCACCAGATGCAATTGTTCCGACAGGCGAGGTTCTGAATGCCGTGCGCCGTGGGCTGTTGGAAAGTGCTTTCATCTATCCGGCATACTGGATCGGGCGCGTTCCTGCTGCGGGCCATCTGAATGGTCACATCGGGGCTTGGAACAGCCATGAAGAGATGGACATCTTCTACTATGAGATGGGTGCGATAGATGTCATCCGCGAAGCATATGCAGAGCAGGGTGTCCACCAGGTCGGGCCAATTTCATATTCTGGCCTTACATTGTGGAGCAATCGCCCCCTGCGCACCACCGCAGATTTCGCGGGTTGGCCCGTACGCTCGACCGGGGCGGCGGGTCTTGTGCTTGCGAAAATGGGCGCGTCGCCAGTCGCGGTTCCGGGTGGCGAATTGTATCAGGCGCTGCAAACAGGTGTTGTGGACGGGGCGCATTGGGGGTCTACCGCGACTGCCTGGGGCATGAATTTTCAGGAAGTCTGCCGCCATATCATCGAGCCGGATCTGTTGGGCCATTTGAACGGCGAGGTAATGGTCGGCATGAATGCCTGGAATGCTATTGGCGACGATTTGAAAGCCGTCGTGAATGAGGTTGTGCGCGCCACTTCGGCGGAAGCAGCGGCGCATTTCCTGTACCGCGACATTCAGTTCAAGCAGCAATTCGTGAACGAGATGGATGGCGAACTGGTCCAGTTGGACGAAGAGGCCCTTAACAATCTGCGCATGGCATCGCTGGAAGTTGTCGATGACTTCTCTGCGCAAGACCCGCAATATTCGGGGCGTCTGGGTGAAATGCTGCACGAGTTTTTGCGCGTAACGGGCCGCAGCTGATCAAGCCCTGTGCTGTCGTTTGAACGTCACGGGGGCCATATCCATGGCCCTCGTGTTTCCGGTTCCTGAAAAACATGAGGATTCTATGACTTTGCCCAGCAGCATGACAGCCGTTGAAATCAGTGCCTATGGCGGCCCTGACGTGCTTCGCCCAGTCACATTACCCGTGCCTGAACCGGGCGAAGGCCAGATTCTGATCCGCATCGACCATGCGGGTGTCAACCGTCCGGACGCGCTTCAACGGGCGGGCAATTATGCGCCGCCGCCAGATGCATCACCACTGCCGGGCCTAGAGGCATCGGGATATGTCGCTGCGATCGGGCGCAATGTGACGCGTTGGAAAGAAGGCGATGCAGTGACGGCGCTTTTGCCCGGTGGCGGCTATGCGGAATATGCCGTGACAGCCGCCGATCAGGCGTTGCCGGTTCCGCGCGGCATGGGAATGGACGCTGCGGCGGGGCTTTGCGAAACATATTTCACTGTCTGGACGAATGTTTTTATGCGCGGCAATTTGCAGGCAGGAGAGCGTTTTCTGGTTCATGGCGGTGCATCAGGCATTGGCACCACGGCTATTCAACTGGCGCGCCTGCGCGGGGCAAGGGTCTTTGCCACTGCTGGGTCTGACGAGAAATGCGCCGCTTGCCTGTCACTTGGCGCAGAGCGTGCGGTGAACTACACCCATACCGACTATGTGGACGTCATGCGCGCCGAACAGGGGGCAAACCTTATCCTGGACATGGTCGGCGGTGATTATATACAGCGCAATCTTGATGCTTTGGCGATGGATGGGCGCTTGGTGCAGATTGCCTTTCTACAAGGCTCGAAAGTCACTGTGGATCTGATGCAGGTGATGACGCGGCGGCTTACTGTAACGGGATCGACCTTGCGCCCCCAATCCCTTGCAGCGAAAGCAAAAATCGCTCGGGCTTTGGAAGCCGAAGTTTGGCCGCATCTGGAAAGCAAAGCCATCGCCCCGGTGATGGACAGCGTATTTCCCTTGGTGGACGCGGCACAAGCGCATGCAAGGATGGAAAGCTCTGCAAATATCGGCAAGATTGTTCTGAAGGTCAGCTGACAATGCCGGATTGGCGCGCACATGATCTATCGCATAAATTCCAGATAGCATCGCGCCACCAGCCTGGCCTGAATCTGGCATTGCGGCGCTATGGTGCTGGCCCCCCTGTTCTTTTTGTTCATGGGGCCACATTTTCAGGGCGGATATTCGATATCCCGCATCCGGGGCTGAACTGGTTGCAAGATGTCGCGCAGTCCGGCTTTTGCGCATATGCGCTCGATATCCGGGGTTATGGCTTGTCCCAGCCTTGCGCCTTTCCGCCCGCGCGGCCCTATGCGACAGGCGCGGAAGCGATTGAAGACATCGCGGATGCTGTAGACTGGATTTCGGCGCGGCATGGGGGTGTGCCCGTCTCTCTGGTTGGCTGGTCTTGGGGGACGCTGACCACGGCGCGCTATGTCGCCCAAACCATGCAGGGCTTGGTGAATGCACTGGTGCTCTATGCTCCGATTTTCGCACAGCGCAATCAAGGCTGGATCGACATGCTGGCCGATCCTGCGGACCCCCAGCGCTTGCGCCAGCTTGCACCGTTCCGCCTTGTGACCATGGCCGACACCACAGAGCGTTGGGATTCCCAGATTCCGGCAGGGGCAGACTGGCGCTGTGAGAGTGCCCTGACTGCCTTGGTCGAGGCATCGATCGCAGATGATGGCGCAAGCATGCTTGCCCCTTCGCCTGCGTTTCGGGTGCCCAATGGCACGTTTCTGGATTTGTGGGAGTGCTTTAACGGCCGCAGTATCTACGATCCGGCTGACATAACATGCCCGACATTGCTTATTCGGGGCGCGCAAGACCCAACCTCTACACGCCAAGACGCGCTTGGGGTGTTTGACCGCCTTGGCGCGCCAGACCGCGCTTATATCGAGATCGCAGACGGCACGCATTTCATAAATGCTGAACATCGCGCGCCGGCCTTGTTTGCGCAGGTCGCCGCATTCTTGCGACGCATAAACCGCCCGTCACCCCAGCAAGAGCGGGAGGGTGCTTTGTAAACCGCGGCGCGGTTACGACGACACCTGACAAATTCCGCGGTCACACTGGAGCGCGCCTGCTTGTGTACCCACGCGCCCCGAGGTGACGGTCGCAAGCGCGGGTCTTGATGCCAGCATCACCGGCACGCTTAGAAAATGACCATATCGCAGAGGCGGTCACCTGTTCAAAGTGGTTGAAATCTTTCAGTCTTGGCGACAGACTAGGGTTTTTGAATGACCTTTGGAGTGAATATGAAGAATATCGTCCTGCCCATCATCCTGGCAATGTCAAGCATGCAGGCTGCGGCGCAGTCCCTGTCTGTCGAGGATATTCGCGCGCAGATTGAGGCAGAGCAGTCACAGCCAAACCCGTATGACGAACTGCTGGCCGATCCTGACCCGGCTATCGCACGCCGCGCCATGGAGATCATGATCGAGTCAGGCGATGTGGTGTTGCGCGATATTGCGATAGAGTTTGGCGTGAACAGTCCAGATCCGGAATTCCGCCATCTTGCGATGCTGGCTTGGTTCAAAAGCAATCCGCGCATGGAAATTGTGTTCCAAAACAACGGATCACCTGACCAGAACTATCGTTCTGTTTCCAGAAACTGGGGGTCTGAGCCAAATTCCCAAGGCGAGTTTATCTGGATTACCCAAATTACCGGATACGATGCCGAGAGGACATGTTTCCGGAATGCGCAGGGGTGTCTGTTCCGGCATACACCGAACGGCGCATGGATCTACCAATTGTCACGCTGGCAGGAAATCGCGATCGACAATCAGGGGCAGCTTGCTGGTGAGATCAGCATCGGCGGCGGCGGGCAAGTCGCCAATGTGCGTTTCCGTGTGCCGGTGCCGTGATCACGTTATCGCATCAAGACAGCCTCGATGCCAATGGGCCCGAAATCCTGCGCTGTTTCTATTGTAAAGCGCACCCACCGCGCCAGTTGTGCCGAGCGATTGATGGTAAACACACCATCAGGTGCCATTTCAGCTTCGGCAAAGTGGCGCCAGCCCGCTGTCGGCTCGGCGGCTGTGCTGACTTCGACGCGGATCAGTCGCGGCAGCGCGTAATCGGCGTCCGGGTCTGACCGCAAATCGATGCGGGCCAATGCCCCCGGGTTCACACCGGGAATTCGGAAAATGATCTGGTTGCGACCAGCAGGAAAGACATATGCGCCCTCCTGCCGCATGTTTTCGGGCGCAGTGTTGCTGTTCAGGGGCGGCTGGGTGACAGAGTGCAGCACAATCCGCATGCCGTCCACAAGTGGCGCTGTATCCGCGCTTGGCGCAGTGCCGACAAAGCGCACGCTGCGCTGGACCCAACGCGCGACATTCTGATACAGTTCTTCGATGCGAATGAACTGCCCCTCTTGGCCATCAGTCGTTGTCACCACCATGCCCATAGGCCGGTCCCCGACAAAGGCGAAAGCGCCAGATGTTCCGCGAAAGAACGCATCTTCCTGCCGCGCCATGCGGGCCTTGAATGTCAGATAGCGGGCGTCTTCGAACTCCAGCGCACTGCGCTCTACTTCTCCGGTGTCGCGCAGGCGCAGCAAATGCATCGGCTGTCCGGCATCCACTTCAAGGCTTTGGTCAAACTGCGTCAGGGGGGTGCGACAATAGTCCCCCAACCCTTCGGCGCGGACTGTGCCGATGGCCAGATCCATGTCATCCCAGAACGGGCTTTCCATAGTGGCACTGGCGCTGCGCATGGGCGATGCTGTCTTGACCGTCGCTATGCGGCGGCTGCCAGTCACATGGCGCGGCGTAATCAAATAACAGACGCCCCCATGCCGCAGCACGAACCCATGTCCAACCTCCGGCCCGCTCTCGACGCGGACAATCTGTGCGAATACAGGGTTTGACGAGGCGCTGCTAATCACTAACATGAAAGTTGCAGCTGACAGTACGAGAGCAAAGATGCGACAGATTTCTTTCATGGCAATCCCTTTTTTCTTTACTCCAGCATATGCGCAAGAGCCTGTCAGCTTTTCAACGCTTCTTCCGGATCAAGCGAATATAATTGAGGAACTCAGAGCCAGCCCAGCGATTTCAGGCGCACGCATTGTCGGTATCATGCGGGCAGGCGCCGAGGTGCAAGCCGCGGGACCGGATTTCCTGCTTCAGGTTCCTTATGGCTGGTCCCATGACAGTGTGTGCCTGCGGGTTGTCAGTGTCGATGCGCTGTACGAGGCGCAGGCAAGCTATGATGTGCCACAGCTGCATGGCGCGCAAACCGTCAGGCTGGAATTCAGCTCTCGCAAGCCGCAATTCTGGAACTCGCTGGCACAACGCGCCGAGAGCGATGCGATTACGGCACTTGCAACGAAAGGCTCTTGCGATCTGCCACGCGAACAGGCGCTTGCAATACCTGTCGAGATTGGCGCACCAGCAGAACATGTGCGCGTGTCGGTCTTCCTGAATACGTTTCGGTCCGAAGAGGCATTTGTCTTGTGGAATGGCGAAGAGATCGCGTGCGAGCCTGTGAACGCCCCGATCCGCACAGCCTTTGACATGCGCTGCACCGTAGACCTTGATCCCGTTGCGTCGCCCTCTGCATCTGATTTGGTAATTTACCCCATTCGGGCAGGTGAACTTGGCCTGCCAATGACAGCCCGGCTGCACCCATGAAGCACGATATTCACCTTGTCATTTTCAGATTGGACCAGGTCCGAAAACTATCTTTGGCGTTTCTGGTCATCGGCGTGACAATGGGGTTTCTGATTGCGCTGGCAAGTGGTCTGGGCAGTGACCGGACCCTTATTATCGAGGCGGAAACCCGCTGGGCTGGCATTAAATTCGGAGGTGATACAGAGGCTTGGCCGATCGATACATCGCCCGTCTGCCTGACGCGCCCGCAACGTGACCTGACCATACCGCGCGGGGATGGCCCTTGCGATGCGCGTTTGTTCAACATCAGCCAGTCGCAAACCGGATTTATAGAGTGGGGCCGGGATGGGGAAGCAGATGTCTCGGTCGGCACGGATGGCGGGTTGATGATCCGTGTCATACGTTCGCAAACCTACCCCGAAGGGACGCTTGTCTTGGTTGATCGGGAAACCTGGCAGACGATCGGTGCTTTGTCGTGGTTCGGATATATCACTGTTGGCAAAACCGCCGAGAGTGGCGAGCGCGGTTTGCTGTTGTCAGGGCAATTTGAAATACGCGAATTGTTCAGGTGGTTCTGGCCAAGCATCCGTGGCACAGAAGTGGTGAAATCGGGGTTCTTGCGCCAAGGCGAGGCGATTGCTTTGATAGATACCAGTCGGGCGTCACGGCAACCCGCGCATATATCCATGCAGAGTTTCGGCCACATTTTCTTTGCAGACCGTGCGGATGCATTTCGGGTTGTCGGATTGACATCTGTTGGAAGGCCCGCGCTGTCGATCCGTTTCCTCGGGGCGGACAAACCCACAATCATCAGGCCGAACTGGATTGATCGGGTCACGTCCAGCCCAATGCTTGCAGCCTTGATAACCATCTTCGCGGTCCTGATATCGGTTACAAAATTCGTGACCGCGTGGATTTTCCCGCGCGCGGAGCAGCGCCGCGAAACTTAGGCGGCGCGGTGTTGCGCTGGCCAGTTGCCGCTGAAGCTGCTTGACCGACAGGCCAAGCGCTTCTGCGACACGTTCGATATTGCAGTTTCCTGTGCCCACAATGCTGGGAATGGTCAGGGCAACAGTCACCGAATATCACGACAGCCACGATGGGCGGCTATGGCGGTGGCACCTCGAAGGCGACAATCGGCACACTCACGGCGGGTTACCCCAACAGCCGCTTTTCCACCGAGCGCAAATGCATGCGCATCGCCCCCTGCGCCGCATCCGGGTCACGCAGGGCGATTTCTTCGATGATTCTGGCATGTTCCGCGAAGCTTTTGTGTTCGGCCTGCGGGCGGGGGCCGGTGCGAACCATGCGCCCCCAAGAGACCATACGCCGCAACGTGTTCAACTGGTCAAACAGCGCAAGCAGAGAGGTAGAGCCAGTGCTTTCCGCGATCAAACGGTGAAAGTCATTGTCCAGCGCTTCATATTCCCGCCATGTGCCAACCTGCGCGACACGTTCGACATTCAACCGCATCTTGGCAATGTCGGATGCCGAGGCATGCAGCGCCGCCTCTCGGGCAATGGCGGGTTCCAGCGTTGCGCGGGCACGAAACACATCGGCAGGGCTAACCTGCCTTGCAAGTTGGCTTATGGCATCTGGCGGTGCTGCGGCGGGGTCCACCTCGGTCAGGAAGGTGCCTTTTCCGACATGGCGCCAAATGCGGTTTTCTTGCTCCAGCACCTGCAAGGCCCGCCGCAGCACCGCGCGGTTCAGGCCCAGATCGGTACACAGCACCCGTTCCGATGGCAGGCGCTCTCCGGGTTTGAAGGATCGGTCGGCAATATAGGCGCGCAATTGCGCCAGACCGGAACTTTCGGAAACACCATGATCAGGCGCGGATTTCTGTGGCAGGGTCATATGGTCTGGCATGGTTTAGTCAATACTGGAATTGGTTAAGTCTGTCCAGATTGATCCTGATTGATCTGTCCATTCAAATCTGTGATCAAGAGGTTCAGCCTATAAAGGAGACATTTGCCCATGCCAAATTACGCGTTCAGCCCGCCGCCTGTGGTAACCCTGCCGATTGAAGGGTCCGATGCGCTTTTCCCCGTCCGGCGCGTCTATTGCATCGGGCGCAATTATGCGGCGCATGCCATCGAGATGGGCCACGACCCCGACCGCGAGGCGCCGTTCTTCTTTCAGAAAAACCCGAACAATCTGACCACAGGCGACACGTTTCCTTACCCGCCCCAGACCGGCGATGTGCATCATGAGATCGAAATGATCGTTGCGCTGAAATCCGGGGGAAAGAATATCCCGTTGGATCAGGCCTTGGGCCATGTCTGGGGCTATGGCCTTGGGCTGGATATGACGCGGCGTGACCTTCAGGGTGTGGCCAAGGAAATGGGCCGCCCATGGGAAATTGGCAAGGCTTTTGAAGACTCCGCGCCTGTCAGCGCGCTGCGCCCTGTGTCAGACGTGGGCCATCCGTCAGCAGGCTTGGTGCAGCTGAAGGTCAATGGCACACCGAAACAGACAGGTGATCTGAACCAGATGATCTGGAAAGTGCCCGAGATGATCTCGTATCTGTCTGATTTCTTCGAGCTGGCCGCTGGCGATGTGATCATGACAGGAACCCCGTCAGGTGTTGGTGCGGTCGTGCGCGGCGACGTGATGGAATGCCATGTCGAAGGTGTTGGCGATTTGACCGTGACAGTTATTTAATTCGCCACCTGTTATGGGGGTGCGGCTTGTGCGCGGCGGGCAAAGTTAACGCTCGGGTGTGCGGGGCATTTGGGCGACTGGGCTGCACCCCTTGTGTGGAGTAAGGCCGCAGGCCGCCGCGCGGCTTGTGTAAGTCGTCCAAACTCCGCGCCCGCGCGCTTCCTTTTCGGGGGCTTATGTCGGGGGGGCAAGCACGCGGCAGATGGCGGTCATCCCCCCAATGCTGGCAGCACCCTGTCGCGGACTGACACCAGATGATCGGACATCAACTGTGATGCGAGCGTGGCATCCCGTGCCAAGATGGCAGCGCAGATGGCATCATGCTCTGAAAAACTGGGGTGATCGGGGGGCGGCATCTTGTTCGATCTGGATTGCCCCCAAACGGTCGAGCGTCTGACGACATTCAGGATATCGAAAAAATAAACCAGCAATTTGTTATGTGTCGCCTTGGCGATGGCATAGTGAAGGTTGTTGTCCCAGGCTTCATAGCTGCGCCAATCGGTGGCCGCCTGACACCGCTCTTTGCAGGAAATGATTCTGTCGAAATCCGATGATGTGCCGTAGATCGCGGCCAATCGTGCCAGATCCGGTTCAATAACCATCCGTGCCACGATAACCTGCGCGGGGCTTGCAAGCTCACCCAGATAGGCCGCATCGGCCAGATTCAGCACGGGCTGTGCACCGATGAATGTGCCGCGCCCGACGTGACGCCAGATCAGCCTGTCTTTTTCCAACTCTGCCAGGGCTTTGCGCAACTCTCCCCGTGTTACGTTAAAGTGTTGGCTTAGCACCCGTTCGGGCGGCAGGCGGTCGTTATGGTTGAACCGTTCCGCTGCAATATACGCCTTGATCTGTTCAGCAAGCCGCTGTGCGCCGGTGATATCCACTTACGACCAATCCCCGTATTGGTTATATTTAAATCCTAGGCAGAAGGCAGAAACCCCGTTAGCGTACCTATAAGCGGCACAAGATTGGTGCACCACACATTCATTGGCCAAGGCCAAATCTGTCTACACTGCCAGGCCGGTTTGTCAAAGGTCGATGTCAGTCGCACCAGCCCATACTCTAGTGAAGAAAGAAGCGTCTTATGCGTTTTGCAACGATTTCTACCCGCACCGGACCCGCCTGCGCGGTCCAGTTGGCCAATGGGCAGTTCCTGCCCGTCGCTGCGGCTGGTGTGCAACATGCGGCCCTTCTGGACGGCAGCCTTCAGGCGGTGATCGAGGGCGGGGATGCCGCCTTGGCGGAACTGGCGCAGCTTGTGGCCCGCGCCGATGATGGCGACCCAAGCCTTGCGGCCTTGGCTGTGTCCGATCCCGAATTGCTTGCCCCGTTGCCGCGCCCTGCCAAGAATGTGTTTTGTGTTGGCCGCAATTATGCCGAACATATCGCAGAAGGGGCGCGGGCGCAAAACACCACGATTGCCGTGACGGAAGTGCCGGTATTCTTCACCAAACCCTGCACCGCGGTTATTGGACCAGAGGCAGAGATTCCCATTTTTCCACAGGTCTCGACCCAGATTGATTATGAGGTGGAACTTGCGGTCATCATCGGCACGCCGGGGCGCAACATTGCCAAGGAACGGGCCTATGACCATGTCTGGGGCTATACAATCCTGAACGATATCACCGCGCGCGATGTGCAGCGCAGGCATGGCGGGCAATATTTCAAAGGCAAAGGGCTGGATGGGTCCTGCCCGCTAGGTCCGGTGGTGGTCACGCGCGACGAGTTGCCCGAACCGCAGAATATCGGGTTGCGCTGCTTGGTGAACGGGGAGGTTCGCCAGAGCAGTACAACTGCGAAAATGATCTTCGATATTCCCACCTTGATTGCGTCGCTGTCAGAAGGGTTAACGCTAGAGGCGGGGGATATTATTGCCACCGGCACGCCTTCGGGGGTGGGCTATGCGATGGACCCGCCCCGGTTCTTGCAAGATGGCGATAAGGTGGTCTGCGAAATTGATGGAATTGGACGGTTGGCGAATACCCTTCGCACCGTCTGAGACGCGAACCGGCCACATGGCCGGGCCGCACTGGACTGAAATTTTCATATTGGGAGGAGGCAATATGCTAAACAGACGTGGATTTACGACCCTCATAGCCGGGGCGATGGCCTTGGGTATGACCGCGCCGGCACTGGCACAGGACATGACACGCGTGACTGTCGTGCAACCCAGCCCATCTGCCATCAATTCTTTCAACGTATTTGTGGCCATTGGAGAAGGCTATTTCGCCGATGAAGGGCTGGATGTGACAGTAGAGGCCATCAACGGTTCTGGCGCTGTGCTTCAGGCGCTTTCAGCTGGTCAGGCACAGTTTGGGCGCCCTGGCCCTGGCCCGGTTCTGGCCGCGCGGGGCCGTGGTGTTGATGCGGTTTTCATCTATAACTTCTCGGCACGGTCCAATTTTGGCATTGTCGTGCCAGAAGATAGCCCTGTGCAGACCCCGGCCGATCTGGCAGGCATGGTCGTTGGCACCGGCACTGCGGATGGGGCCGAGGTGGGCTTTGCGCGCAACGTGATGTCCGGCTCGGGCATGACAGAGGGGACAGACTACACCTTTCTGACCGTGGGCGATGGTGGCCCCGCTGTTGCAGCATTCCAGCAAAACGCGATTTCCGCCTATTCAGCATCCACCGCCGATGCGGCAATCCTGAACCAGCGCGGGCAGGCGGTGCGTGACATAACCCCCTCAGAATATGCGCGGTTCTTTGGCAATGGCTACATTACCACAGGTGCCTTGATCCGCGACAACCCCGAACTGGTAGAGAAATTTGTCCGCGCAATCTACAGAGGGCATGCTTTCGCGCTTGATGATGCGAACCGCGACGCGGTGCTGGCGCATCTGGCAGCGGGCAACCCGCAGGAAAGCGAAGACAAGGAATTTGCGGCCTCGCTGTTCGAGGCAGTGCGCAGCAAAACCATTCCTGTCGATATGGCAAATGGGCTTGGTTACCAGCCGCCGGAAGTCTGGGAAGAATGGCAGGCTGTCCAGATTGCAGGGGGTGACCTTGCCGAACCTTTGCCGGACCTGACCGAAGCATATACCAATGAATTCACGCTGAAAGTTAACGGGAGCGCGAACTGATGCAGGCTGCCGCAGCCAAGACCGACCCGGCGAACACCACTGGCGAACCTGTGTATCAGCTTCGCAATGTTGGCAAAACCTATGCCCGAAATGCGATCGTCGCTTTGGAAGGGGTCAATCTGACCCTGAACAAAGGCAGCTTCTCTGCTGTCATCGGGTCCAGTGGCTGCGGCAAGTCAACACTTCTTAAAATCATGTCGGGATTGATCCCGCCATCCACGGGGCGGGTGGTCTTGCAAGACCGCCCCGTAACCGGCCCGCGCCGCGACATCGGGATGATGTTTCAGCAGGCCACATTGTTCCCTTGGCGCACGACGCTGGAAAATATTGTCCTGCCCATCGAGATCCGAGACGGCAAGGCCGCCGCCAAGGCCGCGCATGAACAAGGGCGCGCCCTTCTGGAACTGGTCGGGCTGAAAGGGTTTGAAAACACCTATCCAAGCGAGCTGTCGGGCGGAATGGCGCAGCGGGCCTCGATCTGCCGGATGCTGATTACAGAACCGGCGGTGCTGCTACTGGACGAGCCGTTTTCTGCACTGGACGAATTGACGCGCGATTTCATGAATATGGAATTGCAGCGCATCTGCACCACGCGCAATGCGACCGCTTTTCTTGTCACCCATTCCATTCAGGAGGCCGTCATTCTGTCCGATGTTGTCTATGTGATGAAACCCCGCCCCGGTCGCGTTGCAGAAGTGGTGACAATCGATCTGCCGCGCCCGCGCACGCTGGACATGATGACAACCCCGAAATTTGGCGAGCTTGTCGAACATATCCGCAGTTCTCTGGACAAAGAGGCCTTCAAATGAGCAATCTGGAACGGATCGCCGACACCGCCCCTGCGACAGAAGAGGATACAGTCTGGACAGAACATGTCGGCTGGCTGGACCAGGTTCCGCGCGCTGTGCAGATGCTGTTCGTCTTTGTCGTTTTTGTGCTGGTGTGGGATATGGTAACCCGCTTCGGGCTGGTTAGCCCGATTATCCTGCCAACGCCGGCAGAGACGCTGGCAGATATGATCTTTGTGGGCAAGAACCTTGCCACAGGGGGCTATATGCTGCCCGCGCTATGGATCACCCTGAAAGAGGTGTTTTATGGCTTTTTGCTGGCGATCGCCATTGGCTTCACCTTGGGCGTGATCGTGGGGGAAACGGCCTTTGGCGAGCGGGCAATCATGCCTTACCTTGTGGCCATTGACACAATGCCGAAAGTTGCCTTTGCCCCGCTATTCGTGGCGTGGCTTGGGTTTGACATTCACAGCAAGGTCGCGCTGGCTGCTTTCATTGCGACTTTCCCGATTATCGTCGGAACAGCCGCAGGTTTGCATGCCGCCGATACGAACAGCCGCAATCTGTTCAAGACGATGGGTGCCAGCCGCTGGCAAACGCTGATCAAGATGAAGCTGCCCATGGGCCTGCCGCAAATCTTTACCGGCCTCAAGATCGGGTCGGTTGGTGTTATGGCCGGGGCGATCACAGGCGAGTTTCTGGGGGGTGGCAAAGGCTTTGGCGAATTGATCCGCACAGCCGCCAGCCAACTGAACACACCGCGCGTCTTCGCACTTATCCTGTATCTGTCGATCGTGGGTCTGGCACTGTTTGCCTTTGTGGCCTGGGTACAGCGCCGCTTTGTTTTCTGGCACAAAGAACGCGCGGGCTTGGGTGGAGAGAGCTAAGTCGTAACGCTGCCCGATCCCGCCCGCCGCGATACAGGTTGCGTGCTGCCGACAGGCGGGCCAAGGGGGATAGTCTGGCGATGGGTATCGGGCTTTGGAATAGTGCCTTGCCACCTTTAAGTGGCAAGGCGATTTTCATCATAGCGTGGGCAGGGGCGGCAGCGGCTGGCCAAACCATTTTTCTGACAGCTCGTTCAACTCACCCCCCAAAGTCTTGTGCATAATGAAAACATTGACCCATTGCAGCAAATCGAAATTGCCTTTTTTGACACCGATGAAGCAGGGTGAATCGCGCATGATGAATTTGACATCCACGCTTAGGTTGGGGTTGTTGGCCGCAAGTTCAGCAGCAACTGTGTTGCCTGTAACCAGCACATCGACCTGACCGGATTGAAAGGCTGAAAGCGTGGCGGCATTGTCACCAAAGCGGATGATTTCCGCGCCATCCGGGGCGGTGCGGGTCAGTTCCAGATCCTCCAGCGCGCCGCCGGTGACGCCGATCTTCAGGCCCGAAAGGTCAGCCACAGAGGAGATGTCCAGATCAGCCGATGCGAAAGCGCCCGAATAAAAGGGTGCATAAGCCGCGGAAAACCAGATTGATTTCGCGCGCTCTGGGTTTGCCCCCATGGAAGAGATCACCAGATCGACGCGGTCGGTTTCCAGATAGGGAATACGCTGGTTGGAACTGACGGGAACGATATTCACCTCGACCCCCAGCTCTGCCGCGATCAGTTTGGCGACATCGACATCATAGCCTTCATGCTCGCCTTCCATTCCCAGCGCGCCGAAGGGCGGGAAGCTTTCGGGCACGGCGATATTGATGGTGCCGCGCGCCAATATGTCGGCCAGGTCGGCAAGGGCGGTGCTTGGCGCAAGGCTGGCAAGGCCAAGCCCCGCTGCGATGATAAGGGATTTCAGGGTCTTCATGGGTGTCATCCTTTCCTGAGTGACAGTCAAAAGTTATGCAGTCGCAACGGGTTGCAAGGTCTTGATCGTGCCCATCCGGCGTTCGAGATGGCGCGAATACAATGAAAGTGGAAAGCACAGGCTGAAATATATCAACGCCATCAGCGGGAAGATGATGTAGGGTTCTGTCCCCGGAACCGGCGCGTTGGCCCAGCGTTTGCCGATTGTCATCAGGTCGGTGAAGCCGATGATATAGGCCAGTGACGTGCCCTTGATGATCTGCACCATGAACCCCACAGTTGGCGCAAGTGCGATGCCCAGCGCCTGAGGTGCAACAACAAGGCGCAGCGTTGGCAGGAAGCGCAAACCAAGCGCACTGGCCCCTTCCCATTGCCCGCGCGGTATCGCCTCTAGCGCGCCGCGCCAGACATCGGACATATAGGCACTGGAATACAGCGTCAGCGAAATGCTGGCTGCGTACCATGGGTCAATGTTCATGCCGAACAGGCGGGGCACACCAAGTCCTGTAAGGAACAGCAGCATAAGAAGCGGGGTCGATTGGAACAGCCAGATATAGGCGATTGTTATCCGCTTGCCCCATGTGTTGGGGGCGATCCGTATCAGCGCGATCAATGCGCCCAGCAAGCCACCACCCACGAAGGCGATCAATGACAGGTAGATGGTAAATTGCGTGGCATCCAGCAACTGATACAGCACAATGCCATGCGGGCGCCCGAAAATCTCGATCATGAGGTCTCTCATCGCTGCAATCCCACCCAAGGAAAGAGCAGCCGGTACAGCCCAACCATCAGCGCCTTGAAGCTAAGCGAGATGGCGATGTAGATCACGGTCAAGGTCACGAACACCTCGAAGGTGCGGAACGTCCGGCTGTCGATAAAGATGCCTGCATTGGTCAGGTCACGCACGCCGATTTCAGAGATGATCCCAGTCGTCAGGAACAGGAAGATAAACTGACTGCTAAGCGAGGGGAACATTTTGCCCACAGCCTGTGGCAGTGTAATCTTTAGGAATATGATGAACGGCTTTAGCCCCATGGCCTGTGCAGCCTCTTCCTGCCCTTTGCCCACAGTGTTGAAACCGGCGCGCAGGATTTCCGAAAAATAGGCTGAGAAGTTCAACACCAGCGCAAGCAGCGCATGCGCCCAAAACGGCCATTGATACCCCAGAAGCAAAGGTAGCCCGAAGGCCACGAAGAAAAGCTGCACGATCAGCGGCGTGTTGCGGATGAACTCGACATATGTCGCCGCGACCCAGTGAATGCCGAACACCCTTCGGTGGCGCAGGAAGGACAGGACCATGGCGATTGCAAAGCCGATAATCCCCGCCGCCAAGGTTATCCCGGCACTCAGCGCGGCCCCTTCAAAAAGACGCCAGACATAATCGGCATTTCGGAAAATCTCAAAAAACCGCAAGTCCACTGTCCGCGCGCCCCATACCCAATGTCAGGAATGAGGCAACACGGCTTGATGATGCACGAGCCAGATATTTTTCCGCGACAACAGTTTTCGGGTTTTTTTGATAATGCGCCATATCTGCGCTTAAGCGTCTGATAGGACGCCGCTATGTTGAAATCTGGCCGTAGGGCGCGCGGAATTCCATCTGCTGCCATCAAGGTGCCTTGCTTAAATAATGTGCGGGTCGATTATGAAAGGGTCAAAATGCAATCTCTGCGCGTGCTGCCAGATTGACCTGAGATGCCGCCCATGGGCGCATCCCGAACCTGTGCGTGTTCATGGGCAAGGGTTACAACTGGTCGGGAAAACACGCTTCCGCTTGCAAGGTTGCGCCGTCCAAACCCGGCAGGACACTGACGAAGCTGAAACTTAGCGCGACACGCAAAAACCCTGTGTCGCCCGCGCAACCGGCGTCGGCGTTCAGGCTGATATCCGTGGGGTCCAGCACCAGCCCCCAAGATTGCGCAGCGCTGATGATAAAGGCATTTGTCCGCTCTGGAATGACCTGCTCCTCTTCAGCGCATCCCGTCGCGCGGATACCCATGCAGCGTGCCGCGCTGATGGCCACCTCGTCCAGAGCATGGCCGGACCACATCAGGCGTCCCACCTCGATTGTCCCGATCAACAGCAACAACAAAGGGCCGACCAGAAACGCGAATTCAATAGCCGTTGCGCCACTGGTGTCGCGCTGGAAGCTCCGGCATTGCCGGATGCCCATCATGGCAAACGCACCACGGCAGAGTTTTGCAGCGTCTCGGGGCTGAAAAAACTGTATGCCCCCAGAATAGAGGTGAAAGGGGCCTGCGCGGTAATTTGCACAAACCGTCCTGCAAGGCTGCCATCCGCACAGTCGGTATTGCATGCCATGCTGGCGTTCCAGTCGTACCCCGCTTCGCCCCACGTGGGGCAGTAGCAGTTTGCAACTGGCGCGCCTGTATCTGTGACCACGATTGTGCCACCTTCAAGACGGGCTGTGACGGCGTTGTTCAGATTGACTGTTGCACTGCGTCCCCGACCGGCCAGCCCCCCCAAAAGCGCTGTCGCCACGGTTTGGGCCGTCCCGTCATCAACTGTGGCGGCACTGTCCAGTGTCTGGTGTGCAGTGGCAGAGATGGCCCCGACAAGACGCGATTTTGCCCGAAGTGTCAGACCAATCTCGAAAGTGACTGCCAGAATAAGCAAGATCACAGGCGCAATCAGGGCAAATTCGACAGCGGCGCTGCCGGTTTCCTGCTGCGCAGCCCTAAGCCAGAAAAGGGGCAGGCGGCGGCGGGGTGGCTGCGTCATTCAATCAACCTGACCTGCGCACCGCCCCCTGCGTTGCCCGATACGCAGTCCGATGTGGTGGATGTGCCCCCCTCCAATGTGACGCTTGCCCCGACCAGTTGGAAGCACCCCTCACCGGCGCTGCTTGCACCGGCCCCGCCGGTCAGCAAGATGGGGCCATTGGGAACGTAAAATGCGCCGGAAATCTGGCTGCCAAAGGCACCACCACTGAATGTTGCCCCCGCAGTGACCGTTGGCGACAAGGGGCCAATCACGGCAATATCGGCATATGGCCCAGAGGATGGCGCGACAAGGCGCATGGAATCATAGCCGCTGCTGGCGCAAAAGGCGGCATAGCCGTTGCAATTCTGGTTATTGCTGTGCAGACCCTTGCCCGAAAGCACAAAGCTTACACCAATCGCGCGCAAGCTGACCATCGCATCCTGACACCAGACACTGCCCCCCGCCACCGCACCCAGATGCAGATATCCGTCAATCGTATAGACACCCTGCCCAAAGGTGACGCCCCCCGACAGGTCAAAGTGCCCGGCAATATCGTGGTTTGTGGCCGCGCTGCGTCCACAAGCGACAATGCCTGCATGTGCAGCAAGATCGGCCACTCTTTGGGTTTCAGCCCGCGTGACCAGCGCATCGCCATATTCGATGGCCAAACCGGCGATCCCAAGCAGGGCGGGCAGCACCAGCGCGCTGGACACCGCAACTGACGCCTGTTCGCCTGCGGCAAAAGCCTTTGCGTGGTCTGTCCTGAACAGGTGGTGGTGCAACATACGCCTCTCCCTGCATGTGGCCGATCACTGAGGCAGGCGGATCGCCAATCGTATGCCCTGCATATGATAGCCGGTTTTGCCGCAAGTTTCACTTGGCCATGCGGCCAGTCCGGTGGGTTTGCTTGGGCGCAGGCGGGGCAGGGGCGCGCGCAAAAGCGCACGCGCGCCGCCGTCACGTTTATTGCGCTACAGCGACGGGCCGGTGGGAATGGAGCGTGTCTGATTGCGCCCTTTTGACTTTGCAAGATAGACTGCGGCATCCACTTCGCGCATCATCGCGGCTGAATCTTGATCGTATCTGGTAATGTCAACCAGCCCGATGCTGATGGTCAGCGACAGGTCCGGATAGTCGTCCAGACGGAATTGCGCAACGGATGTGCGCATGCGGTTAACCACCTTGGCGGCGCGTTCAAGCGCGGTATCTGGTAGCAGGACAGCAAATTCTTCGCCGCCTATGCGCGCCAGATAATCGCTTTTGCGCAAGCGGGTCGACAGCAGATCGGCCAGCGCCTTCAGCACTTTGTCGCCGACGGGGTGGCCATATGTGTCATTGACCGATTTGAAATGGTCCAGATCCATCAGGGCAAGGGTTGCGGCGGACCCGTTCCGGTTTGTCCGCGACATTTCGCGTTCCAGCACGGTTTCAAACCCGCGCCGGTTCAAAATTCCGGTCAGATAGTCTTGATCCGCCTGCGCCCGCAATTCCAGCAGATCACTGACCAAAAGTGCGAAGCTGCGCAGAATATCGATCTGCTCTGGCGAGAAAACGCGCGGCTTTGTGTCCAGTGCGCAGAGCGACCCCAGATGGAATCCGGCCTTGGTTGTCACCGGCGCGCCCGCATAGGCGCGCAGCCCCATCGGGCCTGTGACGGCCGGGTTATCTGCGACGCGGGCATCCTTGTGCATATCTTCGATAATCAGGGGCTTTCCGCTGCGCACAACGATATCGCAGACCGCGTCACCTCGCTTGGTTGTTTCAAGATCAATCCCCTGCCGCGCCCGCAGATATTGTGTGTCATGGTCGATCAATGTGATCGCTACGGCAGGTACATGCAGTATCTGTTGAACAAGGCGGGTGATCAGATCGAAATTCGCTTCCGAGGCGGTTGTGGCCGGATTGATCCGTGCAAGCTCTTTCAGCCGCAGAGTTTCGCAGGACTCGGTCATGTTCGGTTGCCTTGTGTTGCTGATATGGGGCACGGGTCCGGCTGTGTCTCGGACAGGGCAGTGGGGCGTTGCAATTCACATAGCGCACTTACCTATCGCGCGCGGTGGCGACAGGAAACTGGCCAGAAGGGTTGGCCATATGTTTGGTCTTGCTTTCTGCCCTGACGGGCCACAGCAGTTTCGCTCCGCATTCTTGGGTTTGTGAAAGCCAGCTTTTTCGGCAGAAAGCCCGAACTGGCGTTTGGGTCTGTGCCCCTGCATGCACAGGCGCTTGCCGCAGCAGTCCCGACATACCGAAATTCACGCGCTGGTCAGAGAGTGGTCATGCCAAGTACTGTTGCGGCGGGCGCAACGCCCAAGCGCGCTATGCCAAATGCAGCGTGCAAGGCCGGATCAAGGCGCTTCGCCTTGTAAAAGTTTCATCGCCCGTGTCGCGGCCTCTACCCGACTGTTTGCACCCAGCAGGCGCAACACGGCGGACATGTGGAATTTGATGGTGCCCTCGCTAAGGTTCAGGGCGCGCGCCATGCCTTTGTTTGAATGGCCTGCAATAAGCAGGTCAATCACCTCGCGTTGCCGTGGGCTGCAATGCAGCAGGTTTGGCGCATTGGCTAGGATGGGGGCGGGCGGTGTCGGCGGCGCAGGGGTTTGGGTGCCCTCTCGGGGGGGGACATGTGCCTCTGGTGCCATGATTTCAGTAGCGACCGACGGTGCCTCGAACACGCTTTCAGGCAGGAAAGGCGGCACATAGACCTGACCGTTGCAAATCTGCGCCACTGCGCGGCTCAACTCGGACGCGCCAAGTCCTTTGCTGATGAACCCATGCGCGCCGATTTCCAGCGCCCTGAGGATATCTTCGCGCTGGCGCGAGGCCGTGACGATAATCAGCAGCATATCCGGAAATTCACCACGCAGGGCCGACAGGTCTCGCCAGTTTTCCATGCCCACCATTTTTAGGTCGAACAGGCCCACATCGACTGCGCCCATATGGCCCAGCAGGTCAACCGCCTCTTCAAAAGAGGTTGTTTCGATCACTTCGGCAAACCCGTTGCGTTCCAGCAAAAGGCTGCGCAGGGCAACGCGAAAGAATTCATCATTGTCCGAGATGATGGCAGTGGAGTGCGAACCTAGATTCGGCTGGTCCAGCATGATGTGGATTTCCTTATTTTTTTGGCGACGGAACGAGAGCGCCTGACATACTATCAGAACTCGCATGGACGCAGGCACCATCCACATGTCCAAGTGCATTTGCCCGGATGATGAGAGAGGACAGTGTCCAAACATCCAATTTGGACAGGCCATGCGTCTAACTATTCAAGTTGTCTCACTTAAGCAAGTATAAGTTGAGCAAAAGGGTTATACCGCAACTTATTGGTGTTCCTCGCACTCTCCCTTGGCGCGCAGTTGGCTCGTCTCAGCAAGAGGTTATCACATGAAACACTATCTGGTCCGCTTCATCAAAAACGACTCTGGCGCGACAGCGATTGAATATGGTCTGATCGCAGGGATAGTCTCTGTTGCGATCATCGCGGCGTTTGGGCTTTTTGGTGGTGATTTGTCTGCTTTGTTTGAGGTAATTAGTGCCGAAATTAATCCTAAGGATGCTGATGGCTGATAATGTCTTTGCGGCTCTCTTTCTGTTGTGCGGCCGCAACCCATCATCGCCCAACCGAGCGTAGCTGTTCTGGCGTCTTTCGCGCCGGAACAGCCTTATAGCCCCCACCCCTGACACAGGAAGATGACACGCCATCATGCTGCGCCTGCTTATCCTTCTTGTAGCGATTGGGGCAGGCGGGGCGGCGGCATGGGTGTCAACCAGTCTGACACCGCCACCGCCGCCACCCTCTGCCACCGCGCCTGACCCCGTGCCAGAAGCGCAAGTGCTTGTGGCCGCAAGCCCGTTGGCGCAGGGTGCCGAACTGGCACAAGACGATATGCGCTGGCAGGCATGGCCCGCGCATACACTGGTTGACGGGTTCATCACCCGCACCGACCAGCCGGACGCGCCTGATGCCTTTATCGGCTTCCTGACACGCGTTGATTTCTCTGCGGGAGAGCCGATCCGCGCAGAAAGACTGATCGAGCGGCGCGGCGGGTTTTTGTCATCCATGCTTGATCCGGGCAAGCGCGCCGTCGCGGTTCGCATTTCGGCAGAAAGCACAGCCGGGGGGTTCATCATGCCTAATGACCGTGTCGATGTGTTGCGCACATTCAGCAGACAAGGCCCGTCCGGCCAGACGCAGATGCACAGTGAAACCATTTTGCGCAACGTGCGGGTTCTGGCCATTGACCAGACCACCGACACCCGCACGAATGACACTGTCCTTGGCAAGACGGCCACGCTGGAACTGGAAGCGAACGAGGTTGAAATTATCGTGGCAAAAGAAGCCTCGGGCCTGTTGTCTTTGGCGCTGCGCTCTTTCGCGGATAATGACGATGACGCGCGCATTGTCGCCACGCCCGCGCCAAAACCTGCTGTGCGCATTTTCCGTGGCGGTGTCTTGGAACAGGTAGATGTCAGATGACACAGCCCGCAAAAATGCCCAAAATGGAAAACGCCTCTGCACCGCTGATGCTACGCTCCGAGGCGCGCATCACCCCGGGGGAAGCGGGCCTTTCGGGCCGGATTCCGCATATCTCGGCAGGCGTGTTTTGTGACACGCCGGCTGCGGAACATGCGTTGCGCGATGCGCTGCAAGATCGCAGAATGTCGCGCGTGACACCGCGGATCGCCGCAGGCGGCATTGCGGCGGCTATTGCGTTTTGCGCCAAGGAACCAACCCCCGATCTGCTGATCCTTGAAACAACCGCGACCGGGGACGAGATATTGGCAGGGCTGAACAGACTGTCCGATGTCTGTGACCCCGACACCAAAGTTGTCGTGATCGGCAGGCCGAATGATATCGCGCTCTACCGCGCCATTCTTGCAAGCGGTGTTTCGGATTACCTTGTCGCGCCAGTGGACACTCTTTTTGCGATCGCGGCAATTCTGCGGCTCTATGCCAGCGGGCCTGCCAAGCGCATGGGGCGGGTCTGCGCCTTTCTGGGGGCCAAAGGTGGTGTTGGCACGTCAACGCTTGCGCAGAATGTCGCATGGCGCATGGGGCAGGACAGGCGCGGCCCCGTCATGCTGGCCGACCTTGATCTGCAATTTGGCACTGCGGCCTTGAATCTGAACCTTGTGCCCTCGGCAGGGTTTGCGGAACAGGCGACAGACCCCGACCGGCTGGACCAAGCCCTTTTGGAACGCGCATTGATGCTGAAAGGGGCCTATCTGCATGTCCTGCCTGCATCTGGTCGCATGCAAGAAATCGCCGCCCCAAGCCCCGCCGCTGTTGAAAAACTGCTGGACCTTGCGCGGCAGACATTTCCGGTGGTGGTGCTGGACCTGCCACATCTGCAATCCTCGTGGATGCGCGCGGCACTGGCTGTGGTGGATGACCTTGTCATTGTCGCGGGGCCTGATCTGGCCAGCTTGCGCAATGCAAAATGCCTGCTCGATATCTTTCGCGCCGCACGCCCGAATGACACGCTGCCAAGGCTGGTCTTGAATCAGGTGGGGATTTCCAAACGGGCCGGTGTGTCGCCCGCTGATTTTGCCCAAGGGCTGGAGGTAGAGGTCAAGACACGGATCGCATTCGATCCCCAGATTTTCGCAAAAGCCGCAGGCGAAGGCCGGTTGATCACCGAAATGGCCCCGCGCGCGGGGCCAAGCCGCGCAATCGCCCGATTGGCAAAAGATATCACCGCAGATCGCGCACTGGGGGGTGCGGGGGCAGGCAAAAAAGGGGCGTGGTTTCGCATGCCGTGGCACGCGGCGGGCTGAATGCGCGGCCTGCGGCCACAGACGTGACAAGGGGCAGGTCCGATCGGGATTTGTGTTCACCAACAGGAAGCAGGCAACATGTTCGGCAAAAGACAGCAGCGCCCCGACAATATATCCGCCATCATCACCCAGCCCAAAGCCGCCGCTGCCGATGGGGGGGCGCCCCCGCGCGCATCCGCGCCGGTCCAAGCTGTCAGGGCAAAAGCCGATACGTCAGAGACTTATTTCGACCTGAAGAAAGCCATCGTTGCCACCCTGATCGAGGCCATCGATATTTCCAACCTGTCCGAACTGGAGCCGGAACAGGCGCGGCGCGAAGTGGCCAGTGTGACCGCAGATATTCTGGCTGCGCGCAAAACTGTATTATCGGCCAGAGAACAGGACGACATGGTAGAGGATATCTGCAATGATGTTCTTGGCTATGGCCCGCTAGAGCCGTTGCTGGCCCGCGACGATATTGCCGATATCATGGTGAATGGCACCAAACGTATCTTTATCGAAGTTGCAGGGCGCGTGCAGGAAACCGACATCCGCTTTCGGGATAATGCGCAACTGTTGAATGTCTGCCAGCGGATTGTCAGTCAGGTGGGGCGGCGGGTGGATGAATCCAGCCCGATCTGCGATGCGCGCCTGCTGGATGGCAGCCGCGTCAATGTCATCGCGCCGCCCTTGGCGATTGATGGCCCCACCTTGACCATCCGGCGCTTCAAGAAGGACAAACTGACCCTTGATCAATTGGTGAATTTCGGGGCGATCACACCGGAAGGTGCCGAAATCCTCAAGATCATCGGGCGGGTCAGGTGCAATGTGATCGTGTCCGGCGGCACTGGTTCGGGCAAGACCACATTGTTGAATTGCCTGACGGCCTTTGTCGATGCGCATGAACGCATCATCACCTGCGAGGATTCTGCCGAACTGCAACTGCAACAGCCCCATGTGGTGCGGCTGGAAACGCGGCCTGCCAATATCGAAGGGGTGGGCGAGATTACAATGCGTGATCTGGTGCGCAACTGTCTGCGCATGCGCCCCGAACGTATTATCGTGGGCGAGGTGCGCGGCCCTGAAGCCTTTGATCTGCTGCAAGCCATGAATACCGGCCATGACGGGTCCATGGGGACATTGCACGCCAACAGCCCGCGCGAGGCATTGTCGCGCATGGAATCCATGATCACGATGGGGGGCTTCTCGCTGCCCGCAAAGACCATCAAGGAAATGGCGGTCGCCTCTATCGATGTGATTGTTCAGGCCGCGCGCCTGCGCGACGGCTCGCGCCGGATTACCCACATCACCGAAGTGCTGGGGATGGAAGGCGAAGTGCCAATCACGCAGGATATTTTCGTTTTCGACATGATCGGCGAAGATGCCGATGGCCGCATTATCGGAACGCACCGCTCGACCGGAATTGGCAAGCCCGCTTTCTGGGACAAGGCCCGCTATTACGGAGAAGAGACACGCCTTGCGCGCGCCCTTGACGCCTCGTCGGGTGCATCGGGATGATGCGCGTGTGTGGCCCCGACCTGTTGCAGAGGTGGCCATGAGTCCGGCCCTCTCTGCGCTGACGACATTCGCATTTGTCGCCGCCAGTGTCGGCGGGCTGTTGCTGGCGCTGTTCCTGCCCACCCTTGCGGGCAAAACCCATATGCGACAGCGGCGCGAGCTTGCGCTGGGCATGGGCGGCGGCACAGTGCAGCACAGCGGCCCCAAAGCCGCGCAGGGCCAGCGCCATATGCGACGGTCGGTTGAAGAAACACTGCGCGAACTGGAACAGAAAGGGCAGGCCCGCAGTCGCTGGCGCTCTCGGACCACCCTGAGGGGCAGGTTGCGCGAAGCGGGGCTGGAGTGGTCCCCGCTGGTTTATGGCGGCATCTGTGTGGTTGTGGGTCTGGCTGTCACGGTTGCACTGTCCTTGGGGCTTGGGGTTGCAGTTGGTGCAAGCGCGGGGTTCGGGCTGGCCTTGGGGGTGTGGCTGCCCCATGCCTATATCGCGCGGCAGATACAGCAACGCCGCAAAGCCTTTACCGCAGCTTTTCCCGATGCGGTCGATATCATTGTTCGCGGTGTGCGATCCGGCATTCCGCTGACAGATTGCCTGCATATCGTGGCAACTGAATCGCCCGATCCGGTGCGATCCGAATTTCGCACTGCGGTAGAAGACCTGACAATGGGGCTGGCGGTGGATGACGCTGTCCATCGCATGTCCGAGCGCGTCGCGCTGGAAGAGGCGCGTTTCTTTTCCATCGTCATCACAATCCAGAGCCGCACAGGGGGCAACCTGTCCGAAGCGCTTGGAAACCTGTCCATCGTCTTGCGCGACCGTGCCAAGATGCGGGGGCGTATTCGCGCCATGAGTTCCGAGGCCAAAGCCTCTGCATGGATTATCGGCTCTTTGCCGCCGGTGGTATGTCTGCTCGTGTTCCTTACCTCGCCCGACTATGTGGGGCTGCTGTTTTCGACATTCGCAGGAAATGTGGTGCTTGCCGCTTCTGCGCTGTGGATGCTGTGCGGCATTGCCATCATGCGCCAGATGATCAACTTCGATTTCTAGGAAATATCGACATGGACCTTGCCAGCCTATCCCTGCACCCAGACATCTTGACTGCGCTGTTTGCAGCGGTGGCAGCGGGGCTTGCTGTGCTGGCCGTGGCTTGGCCCTATCTGCGCCGCGATACGCAACACCACCGGATGCGCCAGATCACCCATGTCCAAGAGCGGATCAGACAACGCGAAAGGGCCAAGCTGGGCACCCCGCCTGCGCGCGCGCTGGTCCGTCGCGCGCCGCGCAAGTTCTTCCTCGATATTGTCAAACGTCTTGATCTGGTCAGTCAGGCCGAGAATGGCGAGACGATCCACTTGCTACAACGCGCAGGGTATCGGGGCAGATCGCCGGTGATAACCTATCTTGCGCTGCGGGTGATCTGCCCGCTGGCCATGCTGTGCCTGTCGGCCTTCTATATATTCGTGGTGGTCAAGCCAGAGTTTTCGATGCCGGCGCTTTTGGCCATTGTCGCGCTGTGTACCGTCAGCGGCTATTATGTCCCGACACTTTACTTGCGCAACCGCATTACAAAGCGTCAGGTTTCAATCCGGCGGGCCTGGCCGAATGCGCTTGATCTGCTGCTGATCTGTGTTGAATCCGGCATGAGCAGCGAAGCGGCGTTTCGCAAGGTCACGCAAGAAATCGGGACTGATTCCCCCGCGCTGGCCGAAGAACTGTTGCTGACCACAGCCGAACTGGCCTACCTGCCAGAGCGGCGCATCGCGTATGAAAATCTGGCGAAACGCGTAGGCATTGCATCTGTTAAATCGGCAATCGTGGGGCTTATCCAGTCGGAAAAACATGGCACCTCGCTTGGGCAGGCGCTTCGGGTGCTGTCGCGGGAAAGCCGCGAGGCCCGCATGGCCGATGCCGAACAAAAAGCCGCCGCCCTGCCACCCAAGCTGACGGTTCCCATGATCGTTTTTTTCCTGCCGGTCCTGTTCGCGGTGATTCTGGCGCCGATGATCATCCAGATGCTGCAAGGCTAAGTCGATGCCCCCACGCGCGCCCGCCTGCACCACACGGCCGCGAAACAGAAGACCCGACCAAACCACCAAACCAAAGACGGATATAAAATGAGCAGACAGCCCCCAAATTCCGCCCAGGTCTTCCCGAAATTCAAGGTTCCCGTGCGGATACTGTTTCCCGACATGTCCACACTTATCGGGATTGTCTTTGTGCTTCAGGGGCAACGCATTCTGGACCTTTTATGTGACGATCGCGCCTTTTTCCCTGTAGGGCTGAAAACCGGCACAGTGCTTGTGAACAAGTCCCATGTCCGCCAGATCAATGTTCTTGATCTGGCGGATATGTCAGAGTTGCAAGATTTGTTGCCGGAATTCGACCGCGACTACATGCAAAGCAATGCGTGGTAACCAGAAACCAGATGCCCCCAGACCCGAAAACGGAATGAAGGTTTCAAGAATATGCCCCGTCTTACAGCCCGTCTTCTGTCCAGTTTGCTTGGCACTGGCCCAAATGGCCGTCAGCAGGGGCCTGCCCCCCCCGACAGCCCGAATACCGGTTGCGACATGGCCGAGCAGTCGGGCCGGGATGGGCCGCGTATGGACCGCCATGTGCTGGACGCCGAGTTAGAGCGCGCGATTACGTTGCAACAATTCGTCCTGTTTGCACAGCCGCAGGTTGCGATTTGCGGGGATACTGTGATGGTGACGGGCCATGAACTGCTTGTGCGCTGGGATCACCCCTATCGGGGTCTGCTTTTGCCGCCGCAATTCATCTGCCGTGCCGAGGAAACAGGCGTGGTCCAGCATATCGACATGTGGATGCTGGAGCAAACCTGTCGGCTGTTGTCAGGCTGGAAAAATGACCCGCAGCGCGCGCATTTGCGCCTTTCGGTGAATTTAAGCAGGGTGCATTTCCGTGATCCCGCTTTCGCGGCCAGAGTTGCCGCGCTTTTGCATGATCTGGACGCGCCCGCACACCGCCTGACGCTTGAGATCACCGAAACGCTGCCTCTGGATGACCTTGAGGTGACGCAGAATACCATGCGGCACCTGCGTCATTTGGGACTGGCGCTATCGCTTGACGATTTCGGGACAGGGTTTTCGTCGCTTAGCCTGATCCAGCAGTTGCCCTTCACCGAAATAAAGATCGACCGCATTTTTGTCAGGGAACTTCCGGAAAACCGGCGCAGCGCGGCCATCGTGAAGAACATGATCCGGCTGGCGCAGGCCCTTGATCTCGATGTGATCGCCGAAGGCGTTGAGACACGAAGCCAGATGCTCTGGCTTGTTGGAAACAACTGTCGCGCAGCGCAGGGGTTTTTGTTCGGCAGGCCAGAGCTGATGACAGTGTAAAGGGTCGTCTGCTTGGGGTTTTCAGGGGCCACCCGATATCAGGTTTTCAGCGCAAGCGCCCCTATCCATAGTTCAGCGTGGCGGCAAAGTTGGGCGGCCCCGCAAGGGGCTGTCTGTGTCGCGCGCCCCATTGGCCCAAACGTGCCACATACCAGCCATCAGGGCATTTACTGCGCCGGTGGTGGGCGTGCCAATCCGAATGCGCCGCCCCCATCTACAGGTTCCGACAAGCACAGACTGGCACAAAACTACACATCCTGTCAGGCACCCCGGACCGGCCAAGGAATACCAAGCCGGTCAGAACATGGGCGCGAATTTCCACGCATCGGCATCGGGTGTGACTTCGTCCAGATCATATCCGGCCGCTTGCAACCGCCGTGCAATGCCAAGGCCATCCGCGGCCGCGCGGTCCACAAGGGCGCGCCCTGCTTCGATGTCTTGGGCAACGCCGCGCCCGCGGATCATGTCGATCCCGTGGTTATAGGTGCCTACGGCATCGCCCATCTCGCCAGCCCTCCTGCTCCATTCTGTGGCGCGGTCGGGGTCTTCATCCGCGCCAAGGCCGTTATGGTCCAGCTGGCTCATCCAGTTCATGGCCTGCGTCCAGCCCGCATTGGCGCAGGCTTCAAAGATGATGCGGGCCTGTTCATGGCGGCCTGCCTTGGTGGCCAGATATCCATTGGCGCAGACCATCATATCCACATCCCCGCGTGCCGCGCGCTCGACCAGCCGCTCCAGCGTCATTTCCTCGGGGTTGGTGGTGCCGTATTGCGAAAAGTCTTCTTCATCCGCCATGGCAGGCAGGGCGAATAGCAGCAGCAGTGCGGCGAGAGCGCGCATCTTGTGTCCTCCTCAGGGGCTGGCTTTGCGGGTCATGATACCACGGGCGGGGTCGAACCCCCAAATGGCAAGCGTCAGAAAAACAGCGAAGGTCAGCGCGACCCAACCCAAAGCTTCAGGATTGAGGCGCATATACAGCGCGAAGCGGATCAATTCGACCGCGTGGCTAAACGGGTTCCATGCGCAGATATCGCGCAAAAGGCGCGAGGATTCGGCCATGCGCCACAGCGGGTAAAGTGCTGTGGACAGAAAGAAGACAGGGAAGATCACAAAATTCATCACGCCTGCGAAGTTTTCCAACTGCCGGATGGTCGATGCAAGAAACAGCCCCACAGCCCCCAGCATCATCCCAGAGACCAGCAGCGCGGGCAAAACCCAGACATAGCCCATGGGCGGCAATTTGATCCCGTAAAGATAGGCGATGCCAAGAAAGGCATAGACTTGCAGAATGGACACCAGCACCCCCGCCAGCAGCTTGCAAAACAACAGCCACCAGCGGGGCAGGGGGGCGGTCAGCAACAGCCGCATGGACCCCATCTCGCGGTCATAAACCAGGGACAGGGCCGATTGCATGGCGTTAAACAGCTGGATCATCGCGCACAGGCCGGGGATGATATAGACTTCATAGGTGATATAGGTCTGATAGGGCGGCGTGATCGACAGGCCAAGGGCGGCACGAAAGCCGGCGGCAAAGACGATCAGCCAGACCAGCGGGCGCACAAGGGCTGCCAGAAACCGCTCGCGCTGGGTCACAAAGCGCAGCGCTTCGCGGATCAGGATCGCCGCGAGGGCGTGCAGGTAGAGGCTCATGTGACCGGCTCTTCGGTCAGGTGCATGAAATGGGCAGCCAGCCCGCCCTTGGGGGCCAGTTGATCGGCGCGCCCTGTCTGAAGGATTTCCCCCTGATGCAGGATAAGTGCCGTGTCTTCAGGGGCCACTTCATCCACCAGATGTGTCGCCCAAAGAACGGCGATCCCGTCATCGCGCGCCAACGCATGCACATGCGCAGTGATGGCCGCGCGCGATCTTGTATCAAGGCCCACTGTGGGTTCATCCAGCAGCAACAGGCGGGGGCGGTGCATCAGCGCACGGGCAATTTCCAGCCGCCGCCGGTGGCCGCCATTCAGATTGCGGGCCTTTTCGCGCGCACGCTCGGCCATATCCAGCCGTTCCAGCACCGCGCCCGCGCGCAAGGCCGCTTCGCGCCGTGACAGCCCGTGCAGCGCGCCGAAATAGGCAAGGTTGCGCGCCACGCTCAGGTCCAGGTCCAGCGTCATTTGCTGAAACACCACCCCCATGCATGCCAATGCGGCGCGCGGGTTGGTCTGCAAATCCTGCCCCATGACGGCAATGCGCCCCTGCCGCGCCACGAACAGTCGCGTCAGAAGTGCAAACAGCGTCGATTTCCCTGCGCCATTGGGGCCAAGAAGGGCGCAGAACTCGCCCGGCATGACGCGGAAAGAGACGCTGCGCAGCGCCTCTTTCTTGCCGTAGCGAAAGCTGAGATCCGTGACCTCTAGGGCAGGGTCGTGCATCAGCTATCCGCAGGCCGGTAAGCAGCCCCCCATGGGAAACGGCCCACCTTGACGGATTTGACCGGCTCTTGGCGTTCCAGATCAATGATCGTGACATCACCTGACACGCCATTGGTGGTAAACAGCTTGGTTTCGTCATCCGACATGGCCATGTGCCAGACGCGGCGGCCCACCAGATGATAATCCAGCACCTCGTAGGTTTCGGCATCGACCACGGCAATGCGGTTTGCCGGGCCAAGGGCCACATAAACGCGGGTCATATCTTCGGTCAGCTTGAAGCCCACGGGCTGTATGTCATGGGGGTGCACATCGGGGATTTCAAAGCGGATTTCGGCCAGTTCTTCAAAAGTTTCGGTGTCAAACACATGCAGCCCCCCACCAATTTCGGCACTGACGAACAGGCGTTTGTCGTCGCTGGTGAATTCCGCATGGCGCGGGCGCGAGCCGACAAGCGAGTTCTGGAATATCTCATATGTCTCGGTATTGATCCAATGCGCCATATTGGTGGTCTCGGACGTAGTGATGGCGATGGTGCCCGCGCGGTTGATGGCCTTGCCTTCGGGTTCCACCCCCACCGGAATTTGCGCCACGATCCGGCGATCCACCACATCAAGAACCGAGGTGATGTTGTCATCTTCATTCGAGATGTAGATATGGCGGTTGTCGGGGTGCAGGGCAAAGGTTTCGGGGTTCTCGCCCGAGGGCAGGTTGTGCAGGATTTCGCGCGTCGCCACATCGATCACCTGAATGGTGCTGTCATCGGATGCACACAGATAGGCCACCTTGTGGTCATGGCTGAACATAATGCCGCGCGGGCGCGCGCCGACTTGAATCGTCTCGATCACTTCCATGCTGGACACGTCGATGATGCTGATCGTGTTGTCGCGCTCGTTCGAGACCCAGACTTCTTGCGCCACTGCGGGCGCGGCAAGAAGGGTTGTCAGGGCAAGGGCGGATACTGTGCTGCGGATCATTTGGTTTTCCTCTCAGTCGAAGGCCGTGCAGGCCGTTTCGGGGCGGTCGCGCCCCAATGTGTCAAGGGTGCTGACCTCGTGCAGGAAGCCGGGCATGGGTGTCATGGCGACAAGGGCGGTTTTCGTGGCAACGGGCATGGGCTGGCGCATCTGGCCGTTCCAGTCCCGAAAGGTGATGGCGGCACCTTTGAAGGCGGCCAGCTCGAACGCATCGCTCAGGATGTAGGCGCGAATCTCGCCCGCATCGTTGCTGCCTGTGCGTGTCACCGCTTCCCCCACCGCGCGTACAGCTGCCCATGCGGCATAGTCCACAGCCCCCATGGGCCGGTCGGCCAGCCGTTTGAAACGCAGTTGCAACTGTGCCGCGCCGTAAGCTTCGACACGGTCTGACCATGCGTCGGGGCGCGCGCCGCTCGATCCTGCGACAGGGCGCGGCTCCCATGCGTTGAATTCAAGGAAGGGTCCGAAATCGCCTGCCTCATCGGCCACAAGCATGACATGGTGGCTGGGGAAATCCTGCGTGAAGACCGGAAATTCCTGCCCGATATTGCGGCGCATGTCCGACGACATGTCCCATTCCTTCTCTGCGCGGATGCGCGCACCAAACTTGGTGGCGGAATTGCGCAGGGCTTCGGCAAAAGCCATATCGCTCTCGCGCTGGCCTGTGATCATGACCAGATCGCCCCATCGTTTTGAAATCAGGAATTGCATCAGGGCATCCGCGCGCATTGCGTAGCTTGGCATGGTGTGCAGCAGGTTCGCGCGACACGCGCCCTCGCGCAGCGCCTCTGCCTCGGCGCTGGCGTTGAAGATCAGCGCGCTTTGGGCCTCTGGCAGATCGGCCAGTGCCAGAAGTGCCTCGGCGGGGGCATTCACGACCACGATGCTGTGATCGGCCAGCACGGTGCGCGCGGCCTCCAGCCAGTCATCGCCCAAAGGCACCACTACATCGCTCAGGCTGTAATTATGGCCCATGAACCCGCCCGTCGTGGCGTTATCTGCCAGCCCCAGTGCCGCGCCCATGCGGCCCAGATCAGCGGGAACCGGGTCCAGATTGGTCAGCACAGGGGGCCGCTCGATTTCCAGTTCCAGATAGGCAATCGGCACTTCAATCGTAGCCAGCGCGGCATTGGCGGCAAGGCTTGCGAGAAGGGTCGGAATGACAAGGGGCGTGGGTTTCATATGGCCTCCTCCCAAAGGTTAGGAAGAGGCTAGCCACAGGGCAGGGCGCGCGAAATAGGACTTTGGTCCGATAGACCATGGTCGTATTCCCATCGTTGCGCCGCTCTGACTAGGCTGAGACGATCATGCAGATGGAGGAGATAAACATGATACGCATCACGACACTGGCGGCCGCGTCCCTGCTGGCCTTTGGCGGGGCGGCGCATGCGATAGGGGGCGATCTGTCATCGCTGCCCGAGGCGCTGGAGCTGCAGGTCGGCACCGGAGACAATGGATTTGGCATGGAGCCCAGTGAATTCCAGATGCAAACCGGGCAGGCTTATCGCCTGAAGGTTCAGGCGGTAGGCTGGCACGAATGCAACTGGCAAGCGCCACGCTTTTTTCAGAACGCATGGCTGCGCAAGATCGAGGCCGGGAATATGGAAATCAAGGTCGCCCAGCTTAATGAGCTGGAAATGGATGCAGACGGCGAGGTGGAGCTTTTCTTCGTGCCGATTCGTCCGGGCACATACAGCTTTGGCTGCCGTGGTCTGGAAGATCGCGGGATGACCGGCACATTTGTCGTCCAATAGTCGCATAGCCCATGGTCGAATAGCGCGGGCAGGGTGGCTTCGCTAGGGTCAATGCCAAGACACAGTCCGGAGGAAAGAATGCCCTATCATCTGAATATCCTGTCATCGGCGGCACTTGCTGTCACCTTGTCAACATCGCTGGCGCTGGCCCATGGGGATGTCGCACCTCAGCCTGTGAACACCGAAGGACTGCCGGACCTTGCCAGCGGGTGGGAGCTTGAAAACCCGTTCCGCGATCCGGCTGGCGACTATTGGGAACGTGCCCTGCGCATCGGTGACAGCGCCTATAACCAGAATTGCGCGCGCTGCCACGGGCTGGAGGTCGTCTCGGGCGGGCTGGCGCCGGACCTGCGCTATCTGATGGCCGAGGAAATGGATGATGAGTGGTATATGGAGCGTATTCGCCGTGGCTCTGGCGAACGGATGCCTGCCTATGAAGATCTGATGAACCAGCAGGCCATGTGGGCGATCCGCACTTTCATCGAAACACGGCCAGACCCGGATGGGATTGCCGAATTCATGCCGCGCTTGCGTGACATCCGCGACGGGTTGCGCGACAAACAGGAAGCGATTGCCGCAGGCACCGCGACAGACGCCGATTATGCCGATGAAATCGCAGCCCTCCATGCCGAGTTGATGGAGATTGCCGTGGCTGTGCCCACCCTGTCAGGCGCACCCAAAGCCGACAGCATTGCACGCCGCGCGGCGGTTATTCTGGAACGCGGCGGCGAGCGGTTCTTGCGCGATGCGGATGAGACTCTGACCATCGGCCTGTCTGTCGCGCGCTAGACCGGATCAGAACGGAGATGTGAATGTCCCTCAGAACCTCCCTGTCAGCCGTGATGCTGATGACTGTCCTGACCCTCGCGGGGTCAGGACTTTTTGCCCGTGAATACCCGTCAGACGATTCAGGCCGTGACCGTGTTGGCATCGACTATGATGCGATCATGGAACGCGGCTATATCGAGGTCGGGGTTTATCAGGATTTCGCGCCTTATTCGTGGCGCAACGGCTCGGGGCAGTTGGTGGGTGTCGATGTTGATCTGGCGCAGCTTATCGCGGACGGGCTGGGGGTCGAGCTGCGCGTGATCGATCTGCCCGCAGATGAGGATGTTGACACCGATCTGCGCAACTATATCTGGCGGGGGCATTACATGGGGCGGCGCGTGGTCAACGTGCTGATGCGCGTGCCCTATAACCGCGAACTGGATTACCGCAACGAACTGGCCGCGCTGACCGGACGCTATGCGCAGGAACGCATCGCCATTGGCTACCGTGTCTCGGATTATGCGGACGAGCCACCCTGGCCGGGAAGCTTCACCACCAAAACCGTGGCGGTCGAAAACCACTCCCTGCCCGATTTCTACCTGACCGGATTGCAACAGGGCGCGCTGATGTCCAACATCAGCCGCCGCCGCACCCTGTCCGAAGCGGTTGATCTGTTGCGCATGGGCGAGGTGAGTGCGGTGATGGGCAGTCGCGCGCAGCTGGAGCATTTCCTGCGCGATGACCCGGAATTTGCAGTTGAAAGCGGGCCGTTGCCGGGGCTGGCTATCGGGTCATGGCCGGTCGGTATTGCAACGGCATTCTATACAGCGCGGATGCTGAGCTATGAGGTCGATGACATCCTGACAGCGGCCGTGCGCGACGGGCGGGTGGCGGCGATCTACCACGCCCATGGGCTGAGTTGGGACGAACCGGGGCGGTGAGCGCCCGTCCTGCCCCGGCTTGGTCTGACACGAGGTGCCGGATCAAGTCCGGCACGGCGTCGCGCCGGACTTGATCCGGCGCCTCTTGCCGTGTCTGCCATGTGGAACGGCAGAAAAGCTTGCCTAGAGAAATTTCAGAAAAACTGACAGGTTTTTTGGTTCGAATTTGCGGCAAAACAGAAAGTTAAAGCGTTTCGGCATCTCAAGGAAACCCGAAACGCTTTAGGCCAATGCGCCCAGCATCATCTGCCGTGTTGCCAGCCGGTCGGCCTCGGCCTGCGCATGGGTGACGAATACGGTCGCGGGCCGTTGCTCGGCGATCACGCTTTCTGTCAGGGCCAGCATATCGGTGACAAGCGCGGTATCCAGCGACACGAAAGGTTCATCCAGCAGCAAAATTGCGGGTTTGGCCGCATAGGCGCGCGCCAGCGACAGCCGGCGTTGCTGGCCAAGCGACAATTGCCCCGGATACATCCCGCCCTTGCCCGCAAGCCCCACGCGCGCCAGCGCGGCTTGTGCCTGCGTGGCATCTACCCCTGCTGTCAGGCGCAGATTGTCCAGAGCTGTGCGCCACGGCATCAGCGTGGGTTCCTGAAACACCATCGCCAGACGCCCCTCGCGCCGGATCTCGCCGGTGAAATCTGCATCCAGCCCTGCCAGCAGGCGCAAGAGCGTTGACTTGCCAACCCCGGAGGGCCCAAGCACCGCCAGCACCTCGCCGCGCCTGACCTGAAACATGACATCGCGCAAGACAGGCAGCGCGCCAAAGCTTTTGGCGTGGATGGCCGCGTGCAGGCTCATGCCTCTCTCCAACGGCGCGCGCGCGCCTCGAGAGGTTGCAAGACCAGCGTTTCAATCGCCAGCATGACCCCGATAAAGCTGAGCGCATAGACCATCACCATTGTCACATCGAACATCTGGAAATGCAGGTGTATCTTGAACCCAACCCCTTGTCCGCGCCCCAGAAATTCCACCACCAGCACAATCTTCCAGATCAGGCTGAGGCCCGAGCGCGCGGTCGAGGCCAGATGCGGCGCAAGCTGCGGCAGCAGGATATGGCGCAGGCGTGCCATGCGCGTCATGCCGAACACCTGCGCCATATCGGCCAGCTGGCCGTTCAGCGCGCGCGCCCCTTCGCGCAACATGGCCGTGACCAGCGGGATTTTATTGATCGCCACGGCCACGATGGCGGCGGTTTCATTCAGCCCGATCCATAAAAAGCACAGCACAATCACCACCAGCGCGGGCAGGTTGAGGAAAAACACCAGCCACGGGTCAAGCCAGCGGTTCAGCCTTGGCATAAGCCCCATCAGAATGCCAAGCACCAACCCCAGCGACATGGCAGCGACGAAAGCCTGCACCACCCGCCACAGGGTGGCCCCCAGATGATGCCACAACGCGCCCGACATGGCTTCGGCCCCAAGGCGCGGCAGCACGATCTGCGGCCCCGGCAACACCATCGGATCGGCCTTGAGCCATGACAACCCCCACCAGAAGACCAGCAGCCCCGACAGCGACAGCCCGCGCACCACCCAGTTTGGCAAGGCGCGGGGTGGGGGAATGGCACTCTGTCCGCTGGTCAGGCGGGCGGTGTCACTCAGCGCCATGCGGGTCACGATCCCAAAGGCACAAAAACACCTTCCGGCAGGTCGGTTGCCGTGCCAACCAGCTCTTCTCCGCCCAGTTCCACCATCAGGCGGAACATGGTCCGCGCCGAGGCTTCGCTGATCGGGCCATCACTGGGAACGCCTGCCCGAAACCCTGCCTTGAGGGCTGAAAATTCCCCGTCATCTGCGGCATTCATCACCGGGCGCAACCTGTCCCAATCTGCGTCAGAGGTGGTCAGTTGCGTTTTCGCATCGCGCGAGGCAGCAGCGAAGGCGGCCACCAGTTCGGGCCTCTCTGCCACCAGCGCGGATTGGACCACATAGCCCAGAAGTGGCATTGCAGGGTCCATTCCCAGCGCCTCTGCCGCGTCCGAGACGGAAATCAGATGCCGCATCCCTGCGGCTTCCTGTTTGGCCATGAAATGCCAGAAATTGATCGCACCGCCCAACTCACCCGAACGCGAGGTCTGAAAGATCAGCGGCGGGGCACCGTAAACCTGTTCGGTCGCGGCCATCAGATCAAACCCTTGCTGCGCCGCATAGGCGCGCAGGATCAGCCAGCTTTTGTCATTTGGGCCACCGGCAATGCCGATCTTCTCACCGGCCAGATCCTGCAAGGTCCGGGCGGGGCTGTCTGCGGGCACCATCACCCCCCCGACAGCACGGCTATAGGGGATAAACGCGATATCCTGACCCGCTGCCCGCTGCCGCGCAACCCAGATCCAGTCATCGACAATGACATCGACCGCGCCGCCCTGAAAGGCAATCTGGCCCGCTGCCTTGCCCGCGACCTCTTGTATCTCCAGTCGAAAGCCGTTGGCGGTGTCGAAGCCGTGGTGCCGGATTGTGTCCAACTCCCATGCGACAGTGCCGCCAGCCTGACTGGCGATTGTCAGGACCGGTAAATCCGCCAGAACCGGACCGGCGGCAAAGGTCAGCGCGAAGGCCGCGCGCCGGAAGCTTGTGAATATCGACATGGTCTCTCCTCCCAACATGTGACCGCAGGATATGCCCTGACGCCTGCGCCTCCTATTCGACCAAAGGCCAAGACCCGGCAGCGCCTGTCGCACAAAGGTCGTAAGACCAAAGGCCAATTTCGCGGCCCTCACGTTTTCGGGATACTTCGTGTCACTTATGTTGCCGCGCCGTGCCGATACCCGGCCAAGCCCGGCCCTTTGGGAGGAAGATCGATGAATAGATTTCTGCTGGCAGTCTGTGCCGGGCTTATGGCCGCACCCATGGCCGTGGCGCAGGTCACGGATGCCGATCTGGCGCAAGATGATGTGGTCACAACCAGTGTTCTGACCAACGGCATGGGGCGGCATATGCAGCGCTACAGCCCGTTGGACCAGATCAACAAGGACACTGTGCAAAACCTGTTTCCTGCATGGAGCTTCAGCTTTGGAGGAGAGCGCCAGCGCGGGCAGGAAAGCCAGCCACTGGTTTATGACGGGGTTATGTATGTCACCGGCTCTTACAGCCGCGTCTTCGCGCTGGACATCAAGACAGGACGCAAGCTGTGGCAACATGATGCGCGGCTGCCCGAAGGCATTTTGCCCTGCTGCGATGTGATCAATCGCGGGGCCGCAATTTATGGCGACAACATCTATTTTGGCACACTGGATGCGCGCATCGTCGCGCTGAACCGGCATACTGGCGCGACAGTCTGGAACAAGCGCATTGCCGATTACCGCGAAGGCTATAGCTATACCGCAGCCCCCCTGATTGTGAACGGGCTGGTGATTACAGGCAATTCGGGCGGTGAATTCGGCATTGTCGGCGCCATCGAGGCGCGCGATGCCGAAAACGGTGATCTGGTCTGGCGGCGTCCGGTGATCGAGGGGCACATGGGCGAGTTGAACGGCGAAGAAAGCACCATGACCGGCACGTTGAACGCATCATGGCCCGGTGATCTGTGGAAAACCGGCGGCGGTGCGCCATGGCTGGGCGGCACCTATGACGCTGAAACCGACACGCTGATTTTCGGCACCGGCAACCCTGCGCCATGGAACAGCCACCTGCGCGAAGGTGACAACCTCTATGCGGCCAGCCGCGTGGCACTTGACCCGGCCACAGGCGAAATCAAGTGGCACTACCAGACAACCCCATGGGAAGGCTGGGATTATGACGGCGTGAACGAGGTGATCCCCTTCACCGATGCCGCAGGCAATGGCCGTCTGGCCACTGCGGATCGCAACGGCTTTTTCTACCTGCTGAACCGCGAAGACGGGACATTTGTCGATGCGATGCCCTTTGTCGAGGAAATCAGCTGGGCCAGTGGCATTGGCGAAGATGGCCGCCCGATCTTCAACCCCGATAACCGCCCCGGCAACCCGGCAGAGTCGGCAGATGGGGACCGCGGCGAGGTGGTCTGGGCCGTGCCGGGCTTCCTTGGGGGCAAGAACTGGCAGCACATGGCCTATTCCCAGCGCACCGGCTATTTCTATGTGCCCGCGAATGAATGGGGTATGGATATCTGGAACGAGCCGATCACCTATCGTCAGGGGGCCGCGTATCTGGGTGCGGGTTTCACCATCAAGCCCCTGTTTGAAGACCATATCGGCGCGCTGAAAGCGATTGACCCCAACACGATGGAAATCAAGTTTCAGGTCAATAATGCCGCGCCTCTGTGGTCTTCGGTCATGGCAACGGCAGGCGGGTTGGTGTTCTACGGCACGCCTGAAGGCTATATCAAGGCCATCGATGACGAAACCGGCGAGGTTGTCTGGCAGTTCCAGACCGGGTCTGGCGTGGTCGGCCAGCCAATCACATGGGAAGATGAAGACGGTGTGCAATGGCTGTCGGTCGTGTCCGGCTGGGGCGGGGCAGTTCCGCTTTGGGGGGGCGAGGTTGCGCAGCAGGTCGCCTATCTCAATCAGGGCGGGTCGGTCTGGACCTTCCGCATTCCTGATGCGCTTCTCGCCTCTGCGCAATGATCCCGCGCGAAATCCGATGACTGCGGCGAACCCGGCCTTGCGCCGGGTTCTCTTCTGTCCGGTGCTTTGGGCGAAAGTCGCATATCCACAAAGACCGACCTTCGCTACGCTTTGACCCATGTTCATGATTCTTCGCCTCATTGTCCTGTCATGTCTTTTTGCCCTGCCTGCCCGCGCGCAAGTGCTGTCGGCGCAAGACATGCAGGCCTATGTGCCGCCGCCCTTCGCTTTGGGCGAGGCGCTCAATGACAAGGGGCTATACCGCGTCGTGAATTCCGGGGGCGCACCTGCGGGCTATGCGTTCACCACCCAGCCCTATGCCCCCTTGCCGGGCTTTGCCGGTGCACCCGTCAATGCGTTGGTGGTGCTGGACCGCGATGGCACCTTTGTCACCGTGCGCGTGGTTCATCATAACGAGCCGATCTTCATCTCGGGCATGGGCGAAGGCCCGTTTCGAGAGTTTTTTGAACAATATGCCGGCAAGTCGATCTGGTCGCCCATGTCCATCGGCACGCCCTATGGCGGCGCGGATGCGGGCTCGTCGCTGGTGCATCTGGACGGCATCTCCAAGGCCACGGCGTCGGTGCGCATCGCGCATGAATCGATCATGGCCGCAGCGCATGCGGTTGCGCGCGAACATATGCAGGGCCGCGTTGCCGCCCCTGCCGCGCGCCCCGATCCCGAATATGACGCGCCGTTGCACTGGGCCGATCTGGTCGAACAGGGGCTTGCCCGCCACTTGCGCGTCACCAATGCCGAGATTGACGCAGCCTTCAAGGGCACGCGCTGGGCTTATTCCGACCCTGCCGCGCAGGCTGATCCCGATGGCCTGTATCTCGACCTTTGGCTGGTCGATGTGACGCCGCCCGCATTGGCGCGCGCAGCGCTGGATCAAGGCACGATCGACCAGATGAGGCGCTTTCAAGGCGTGGCCCCGACCGATGAATTCCTGCTGCTGATCGATGCGGGGCGGCATGGGTTGGTCAGTGACAGTTTCGTGCGCAACACCGCGCCCGATCTGATCAAGGCGGAACAGGGCGGCTTTCCCATCGCCCTGCGCGATGCCGATTTTCTGGTCGATCTGGCCCCCGGTGTGCCCGAAGGGACCGCCCTGATCCTGCGCACCGATCGTCGTCTGGGGTTCAATCCGGCCGAGCCGTTCACCCTGATCATCGAGGCCGTGCGCGAGCATGGCTTTATCACCCCTGAAATCGGGCGGGTAGAGCTGGCGCTGGAGCATCAGACCGATGAACGCTTCTTCCTGCGCGAGAAAATCATCACCCCGCTGCCCCCATGGCTGGAAGCGCTGTATAATCGACAAGTTGATCTGGCCCTTCTGGCGCTAGGGCTGGCCGCACTGGTCTGGGCACTGGGGGCGCGCATGAACCGCTTTGCCGCATGGCGCCATTTCACCCCCGCGCGGCTGCTGATCCTTGCGGTGATGACCGGCTTTGTAGGCTTCTGGGGGCAGGGGCAGTTGTCCATTGTGACGCCGCTGGGCGTGCTGCGCACCACGCTTGAAGGCGGGTCTTACCTGTTCTTGCTTTATGATCCCTTCTCGCTGATGGTCTGGGCGGCGGCGGGGCTTGGGTTTGTGCTTTGGGGGCGGGGGCTGTTTTGCGGCTGGTTGTGCCCTTTTGGCGCGCTTCAGGAATTTGCACACCATCTGGGCCGCGCCCTGCGCCTGCCGCAGATCGAGCCATCGGCCCAATGGGACAAGCGCCTGAAATCGCTGAAATACATAGCCCTTGGTGGGCTGGTCGGCTTGGTCGCCTTCGCGCCCCAGCATGTGGACACAGCCGCCGAGATCGAGCCGTTCAAAACCGCGATTACCGTGTTTTTCCTGCGCGAGTGGTATTTTGTCGCCTATGCCGCCTTTTGGCTGCTTGCGGGGATGGTGCTGTTCAAGGGGTTTTGCCGCTATCTCTGCCCTCTCGGTGCGGTCATGGCCCTTGGCGGGCTGGTCCGGGGCCGCGACTGGATCGCGCGGCGCGCGGAATGTGGCAGCCCCTGCCAGCTTTGCCGCGTGAAATGCAGTTATGGTGCCATCGAGAAAAGCGGCAAGATCGCCTATTCCGAATGTTTCCAATGCCTTGATTGTGTCGCCATCCATGATGACGCGACACGCTGCGTGCCGCTTGTACTGGCCGCGCGCAGGGCAGGGCGGGCGGAACCTGTCGGAACAGTGCCCAAGCCAGTTTCCCCGCCGCAGGAAGCCCCCGTATGAGCGCGCTGTCCCGCCGCCGCTTTCTGACCATCGCGGCCTGCACCGCGCTGGCAGGCTCTGGCCAGAGCCTGCCGCCCGCACCGCGCATGACATGGCGCGGCACAGCGCTTGGGGCCGATGTCAGCATCACGCTGGACGGCCCCGAGGCGTTGACGCGCGCAACCCTTGCGCGCGCTCGTCTGGAACTGGAAGCCTATGAGGCGCGTTTCAGCCTGTTTCGGCCAGATTCCGATCTTGTGAGGCTGAATACACAAGGCGAGCTGCCTGATCTGGATGCGCGCTGGCAGGATATGTTGGGCCTGAGTGATCGTCTGCACCGCGCCACCAATGGTGCGTTCGACCCGACCATACAGCCCTTATGGCTGGCCCATGCGCGCGGGGGGGATGTGCGGGCGGCGCGCGCTCTGGTCGGTTGGCAGCGTGTCGCCCTGCCAACCGACGCGCGGCGCGGGGTGCGCCTTGCTGCGGGGCAGGCGCTAAGTTTCAATGGCATCGCCCAAGGCATGGCCACAGATGCGGTCACCGCCACGCTAAAGGCTGCCGGAATGCAGCGCGTCATGGTCGACATGGGCGAGACAGCCGCGCTGGGTGGCCCGTGGCATCTGGGGGTGGCTGATCCGGACCGGGGGCATTTTGCAACTGTTCAGCTGAAAAACAGGGCTATGGCTGTCTCCAGCCCTATGGCGCTGCGGCTTAGCACTGGCGCGCAGCATATCTTGCACCCGCAAGGGCGCATGCAGGCGCATTGGTCCAGTGTCGCAGTCATTGCGCGCAGCGCTTCTGTTGCGGACGGATTTTCTACGGCGGCCTGTTTCATGACCAAGGCCGAGCTGCAGGCTTGCGCGATCCGCTTGGGCGGGATTGACCGTGTTCTTCTTCTGGACCATCACGGCACCCGTGACACGGTTTTGATCCATAGCTAGAGCGTTTCGGGTTTTCCTAGAGGCACCGGAACGATTAGACGTTTTGTTTTGCTGTAATTTCAAACCGAGAATGCCCATCAAATTTTTGCTGAATTTTCTTCAGCCAGCTTTCCCCAGACCCCGGATGGCAGATAAGGCAAGAGGCGCCGGATCAAGTCCGGCGCAACGCTGCGCAAGACCTGGTCACGTGGGGCAGGGCACAATGAGGTGTCAGTGCTCCATATGCCGGTTCTGGTCTGCAGCTTGACGCACGGCGCGCACAAGTTGCAAGGACGTGACGGGTTTTGACAGCACCGCACTGAAATTTTTTTTCGTCTCGTCACTCAGCGTATCCGCGCGTGCGGTGACCAGCACTGTCGGAACAGGTGGCGACAGGCTGTTTGCATGCGCCGCCAAGGCATGGCCGTTCATGCCCGGCATATGCAGATCGGTGACCAGCGCAGACCAGAGGTCTGGCGCCTCTGCAAGGGATTTCACGGCGACTTCGGGATCGGACACGGCCAAGGCCAGCGCACCTGCGGCCTCCAGCATATCGACCAGAACCTCTGCGACGTCTATCAGGTCGTCCACAACCATAATGCGCTGATCCGCCAGCGTATCTGCCAGCGCTGTGGGATCAATCAGCAATGCGGCCTTGTCATGGTCATTCAGGCGCTTGGGCTGGGTGCGCGGCGCAAGCGGCCATGCGACAGTTATTTCGGTGCCTTTCTCCACTGTGCTGTCCACCCAAAGCGCCGCGTTGTTGCTTTGAAGAATGGTTGACACAATCAGAAGGCCCAGCCCCGTGCCTGCCGACCCTTTGGTCGTGTAATTGGGCCGGAACATGCGCGCGCGCACCTGTGGCGTAATGCCGGTTCCTGTGTCGCTGACGCTGAACATGGCCATGGGCAAGCCCGCTTGCGGCGCAATCCCTGCATGGGGTGGGGTCTTTGGCAGTGCACTGCCTGTGGGAAATGTTTTCAACGACACAGTGGCCGGACGCTCTTGGGTGCCTGAATCGCAGGCGTTGACCGCCAGATTGACGATGACCTGCGCCAGTTCGGTGGGGTTGGCCCAAATTGGCGTGGGGTCATCGGCCAGATCCAGACGCACCGAATGGTGTGTAATGCGCCGCTGGCCCAACAGATCCACTGCATCGCGCAGAAGTTTGCCCAGATCATGCGCCTCGCGCTGGGTGTCGGGGCGCACAAGCCCGTCAAGCCCTGAAATAAGGTCGCGCGCCATCGTCATGGAGCGCTGGATGCGGCCCAGCCCTTCCTTCAGCCATGGCTGGTCGCCCGCGCGCTGTTCCAGCATTTCTGTTGTGCCAGCCACAACCGCAATCAGGTTGTTCAGGTCATGGGCCACGCCGCCCGCAACCTGTGCCACAGTGTCGCGTTGTTGGGCGCGCTGCAAATCTTCGCGCAGCTGCGCCTGATCTTCTTGCGCCTTGAGCCGCGCTTCCATTTCTGCGGTGATGTTGAAACTTACGCCTGAAAGGGCGGTTGGCTTGCCCGTTTCGTCGCGCTCGCTGACGCCTGCATGAACTTGCAACCAAATCCATGCGTCGTCTATCTGTCTTCGATATGTCAGGATGCGCCGTTCAAACGTCCCGTTTTCAAGCGCCGCGACCTCTGCCCTGACCGTTGCCACATCGTCGGGGTGGACGGTGCGAATCCAGCTGTCACTTGGCATGTCTTGCTCGCCCGGCGGGTGGCCTGCCAGTTTCGCCCAACGCCCGTCAAATTCAGACCTTTGCGCGCGAATATCGCGCCGCCATGTATATGCACGGGCCGCTTCAAGAACGGTCTGCAATTCTTGCTCGGCCGTCTTGAAGGCGTGAATATCGACAAGCAGACCCTCCCAAATGACCGACCCATCTGCAAGACTGCGCGGCACGGATTCGGCCCTGACCCATCGGGTCCGGCCGTTTGCCACGATGCGGGCCTCTTCGGCAAAGGGCAGCCGACCGGCTACGGTTTTGGCATTCATCTCGATCCAGTGTGGCCGGTCTTCGGGATGCACGCGTGCAAATACGCGCATCGGGTCGCCCTCGGCCTCTTCTTTGGTCATGTCAAGCATATGCAGGAACTGTCGGCTTAGAAAGGCGAATTCGGCCATCTCGGCGCCGGGGCGCAGGACCATTGTATAGGCACCTGCAGGCATGTTTTCAGTCAGTGCATAGGCTGTTTGCTCTTTCTGGCGGCGTTCCGCTTCCAGCGCGGCTTCGGCTGCGCGTGTTGGTGTGACATCCTGAAACGTGACGATCGCAAGATCGCCCTGCAAGGCAAACCCGACCAGCACATCGCGTTGATGGCCTGCGCGGTCGCGGATCTGATATTCGCCGGGCGGTTTTATCTTGCCGCTTGCCTGACGTTCGGCAACCTCGGTCTGCCAGTGGGCAAGGACACACGCGCGGCACTTCGGGTCTGGATAGGTCAGCGTGGCCCATGCTGACAGGTTCGGCATATCCTCGATTGTATAGCCAAAGTCTCTGGTAAAGCTGGGATTTACGAACCGGACCATATTCTCTGCGCGCAACTCATATGCCACAACAGGCACGGGCAGGGCGCTGAGCAATTCCCAGAGATTAACCTTGTCGGTGTCACTTGCCGATGGTGTCAGAGCTTCTGGGACGGGCAGCATGATCAAAAACCATAACGGAAAAACGAATCCGACGGTTACTGGTTTTCGGGTGAATCGCAAACTCTCTTTTGATGCGGGCTGGTGGAAATATCACACTTGCCTGCGCGTGACACGGCCAGCATGGCCTATCGCGGTGGTGCGTCCACCCAGAGTATGCCGCACCAATAATAGCCATGCGAGAGTTGCCATTTGAAATTTTGCGCGCGATAAGATTAGCCTGCGGTGGAGTGCTTAAATCAGGCGCAGTGGCGCCACGCGATGGGACCGAGTCGAATGTCTGACACCAAAATACGCAACATGGAAGAATTCGCCGCGTTGATCGGTATTTCAAGGCCAACTGTTTCAAAATACTTTCAGGATGCCGAAAGTGTCCGCCCTTCGACCCGGCAGCGCATTGAAACGGCGCTTGCGCAGTATGACTACCGGCCCAATATCTTTGCGGTGAACCAGAACCGCAAACTGACCAAGATTGTTGGTATTGTTGTGCCCTATCTGGCTGATCCGTTTTTTGCAGAAATCGCGCGGCAACTGGAACGGCGCTGCATAACTGCGGGGTATCGCCCTGCACTTTACAGCGCGCATGGCCAGCCAGAGCTGGAGGTGGATGTTCTTGACGGGTTGAGGCTGTTGAAACCGGCAGGCGTGTTGCTGGCACCGCTTGGCAGAATTTCAAACCGTGCGGCGATAAAGCAGTTTTGCACCGAAGTGCCCACAGTCTTGTTTGACAGCAATATGGACGGGATCGGCGAAGCCTTTGTCGGTTCGGACAATTTCAGCTTTGTGTCTCAGACAGTGGACTACCTGACACGGACGGGCCAGCCACCCTGTTTTTTCGAAATGCAGACCCCTGCAAACCCCAACGCGAACAAGCGCCGGACTGCCTATTACAAGATGATGGATCAACTGGGGTTCGAGCCGCAGGTTTTCAGTGTCGAAGGCGCTGGATGGGCGTTCGAGGAGATTGGGCGCGTGGGGGCGTTGCGCATTCTCGATGAAGGCGGGTTTTCGACCAATACTGTCTTGTGCAGCAATGACAGGCTTGGCATCGGCCTGCTGTCAGCCTGCTATGAGCGCGGGTTGAAAGTTGGTCGAGAGGAGGGGTGTGATCTGCGGGTGGCCTCGCATGATGATCATCCGTTTTCGCGGTTCACATGCCCGTCGCTGACGACAGCGGCCCATGATTACGACGCTGTGGCGAATCATGCCTTTTCAACCCTGACCGACCTGATCGAGGCAGGCGGCAAGTTTGACGAGAGAACCGAAACGCTGTTTCCTGCCAAACTGGTCCTGCGCAGTTCTGCATGAGCAATAGTTTGCGCGCGTGAATATTTTTGTTGACGCGCGGCAAGTTTATAACTTACGCTGGCATCTCATCCATATCAGGGAGGAGATGAGATGAGTTTGAGAAAATCACTCTATGCGGCAACAGCAATGGGGTTGATCTCGGCTGTTGGTGCATCCGCAGACACCCTTACAATCGCAACCGTGAATAACGGCGACATGATCCGCATGCAGTCGCTAAGCAGCGAGTTTACCGAAGCGACCGGGATCGCGCTGGAATGGGTCATTCTGGAAGAAAACATCCTGCGCCAGCGTGTGACGCAGGATATCGCAACCAGCGGCGGGCAGTTCGATGTCATGACAATCGGCATGTATGAAACGCCGATCTGGGCCGCGCGCGACTGGCTGGTTTCGCTGGACGGGTTGCCCGATGACTATGACATCGACGACATCCTGCCTGCCATGCGCGCGGGGCTGTCCCATGAAGGGTCGCTTTATGCAGCGCCGTTTTATGGCGAAAGCTCGATGGTCATGTATCGCACCGATCTGATGGAAGCGGCAGGGCTTGAAATGCCCGAAGCGCCAACTTGGGACGATATTGCCGAAGCCGCCGCAGCCATGACCGACCGTGACAACAACATCAACGGTATCTGCATTCGCGGCCGGGCGGGGTGGGGCGAGAATATGGCCTTTATCACCACAGTCGCCAATTCCTTTGGCGCGCGCTGGTTCGATGAAGACTGGAACGCCCAGCTTGACAGCCCTGAATGGCTGGAAGCGGTGACCTTCTACAACGACCTGTTGCAGAATTACGGGCCTGCGGGGGCCGCCAACAACGGCTTTAACGAAAACCTGACGCTGTTCCAGCAGGGCCGTTGCGGTATGTGGATTGATGCAACCGTCGCTGCAAGCTTTGTGACCAATCCCAACGACTCGACCGTGGCAGACCATGTGGGCTTTGCTCTGGCCCCCAACAAGGACGGAATGGACAAGCGCGCCAACTGGCTATGGGCATGGGCGCTGGCAATTCCTGCGGGCACCCAGCAAGAAGCCGCCGCGATGGAGTTCATCAACTGGGCCACATCGAAAGAGTATCTGGAATTGGTGGCAGAGCGTGAAGGTTGGGCAAATGTGCCTCCGGGCAGCCGCACCTCGCTCTATGAAAACCCGGACTATGCCGAAGTGCCTTTCGCCGCGATGACGCTGCAATCCATCAACGCAGCCGATCCGAACAACCCCACAGTTGACCCTGTCCCTTATGTGGGCATCCAATATGTGGCAATTCCTGAATGGGCCGGTATCGGCACCTCGGCGGGGCAGGAGTTTTCGGCCATGGTTGCCGGTCAGCTGACGCCGGAACAGGCGCTTCAACGCGCGCAAGCGCTGGTGACCGACGAAATGGAAGCGGCGGGCTACTAAGCCACAGGTCGCAGAACAGGGCGGGCCATGCCTGCCCTGTTTTTTCAACATTTTCGCAATCCCTGTGACTCTCGCCTTGATGAAAGGACAGTGCCATGGCCACGAAGGCTTCGCGCAGTGCTGCCCGATTGATGCTGGCACCCGCAGTCATCCTGCTTCTGGGCTGGATGCTTGTGCCGCTGACAATGACGCTGATCTTTTCCTTCCAGCGCTATCTGCCCATGCGCGGCGGGTTTCTGGACTGGGTCGGGTTTGAAAACTACGTCCGCTTTGTCACATCCAGCGCCTTCTGGCCCGCAGTTCAGGCGACCTTGATCATCGTGGGCGGCGTGCTTCTCATTACAGTGATACTGGGCATCTTGCTGGCGGTTTTGCTGGACCAGCCGATGTGGGGGCAGGGCATTGTCCGCATTCTTGTGATCGCGCCGTTTTTCGTCATGCCCACTGTGTCGGGGCTGGTCTGGAAAAACATGTTCATGGACCCCAATAACGGGCTTTTGTCGCATCTGTGGCGGTTTTTCGGGGCAGACCCTATTATCTGGCTGTCAGATGCCTCGATGGCGTCGATCATCCTGATCGTGTCATGGCAATGGCTGCCTTTCGCCACGCTGATCCTGCTGACCGCGATTCAATCGCTGGACAGCGAGCAGATTGAAGCGGCGGAAATGGACGGGGCATCTGCCTTGTCGCGTTTCTGGCATATCGTGCTGCCGCATCTGGCGCGGGCAATCACCATTGTGATCCTGATCCAGACAATTTTCCTGCTGGCCATCTTCGCCGAGATTTTTGTGACCACACAAGGGTCGTTCGGCACGCGCACCCTGACATATCTGATCTACCAGCGTGTGCTGGAAAGCCAGAATGTTGGGCTAGGCTCTGCGGGCGGGATTTATGCGGTCATTCTGGCCAATATCTTTGCGCTGTTCCTGATGCGCATCGTTGGCAAGAATCTGGATCGTTGAGGAGGTTATCATGGCCCGTTCTGTCACAACGCAACGCAAGACACTCAACACAGTCATCGCATGGGGGATTGGCCTGCTGATCTTCTTTCCGATCCTGTGGACGATCCTGACCAGCTTCAAAACCGAAGCGCAGGCCATCGCAGACCCGCCCGTGTGGTTCTTCTTTGACTGGACGCTGGAGAATTACCGCGTGGTGCAGGAACGCTCGAACTATAGCCGGTTCCTGTGGAACTCGGTCATCATTGCAGGCGGGTCTACCCTGCTTGGTATGATGGTTGCCATTCCCGCCGCGTGGTCGATGGCCTTCGTGCCCTCGACCCAGACCAAGAACATTCTGCTATGGATGCTGTCCACCAAGATGCTGCCTGCGGTGGGGGTGCTGTATCCGATCTATCTGATCTTCATCCAGCTTGGCCTGCTGGACTCGCGCATCGGGCTGACACTTGTTCTGATGCTGATCAACCTGCCGATCATGGTCTGGATGCTGTACACCTATTTCAAGGAAATCCCCGGCGAAATTCTTGAAGCGGCGCGGATGGATGGCGCGGGCCTGCGGCAGGAAATCCTGTATGTGCTGACACCGATGGCCATTCCGGGCATTGCCTCGACCATGCTTCTCAACATCATCCTTGCATGGAACGAGGCGTTCTGGACCTTGAACCTGACCGCGGCGCGCGCAGCCCCGTTGACGGCCTTCATCGCCAGCTATTCCAGCCCGGAGGGGCTGTTCTACGCCAAATTGTCCGCGGCCTCGACCATGGCGATTGCACCCATTCTGATCATCGGCTGGTTCAGCCAGAAGCAACTTGTGCGCGGCCTGACCTTTGGCGCGGTAAAGTAAGGGAAATTCACTATGGGACGCATTGTTCTGGACAAGGTCACCAAGAGTTTCGGCGATGTGACCGTCATCCCGCCCTTGGACCTGACGATTGAGGATGGCGAATTCACTGTATTTGTCGGCCCTTCTGGCTGTGGTAAATCCACGCTTTTGCGCCTGATCGCAGGGTTGGAAGATGTGTCATCGGGGGCCATTCTGATTGACGGTCAAGACGCCACATCGATCCCGCCTGCCAAGCGGGGCCTTGCGATGGTGTTTCAGTCCTATGCGCTTTATCCGCATATGACTGTACGCAAGAATATCGCCTTTCCGCTGCGCATGGCGGGCATGGACAAGGCCGAACAGAACCGCCGGGTCGAGCAGGCGGCAGATGTGCTGAACCTGACCGCCTATCTGGACCGCCGCCCCGGCCAGCTATCGGGTGGCCAGCGCCAGCGTGTCGCGATTGGCCGCGCGATCGTGCGCGAGCCCTCGGCGTTTCTGTTCGACGAACCGCTCTCAAATCTCGATGCGGCGCTGCGCGTGGGCATGCGGCTGGAAATCAGCGAAATGCACAACCGCCTGCAAACCACGATGATCTATGTGACCCATGATCAGGTAGAAGCCATGACCATGGCCGACAAGATTGTGGTGCTGCATGCAGGCCATATCGAACAGGTCGGCAGCCCGCTGGATTTGTACCGCGCCCCCAAGAATTTGTTTGTGGCCGGTTTCATCGGATCGCCAAAGATGAACCTGATCGAGGGCGATGAGGCGCGCAAACACGACGCCCATACCATCGGCATCCGCCCCGAACACCTGAGCGTGTCCTCCAGTGAAGGCACATGGTCGGGGGTGGTTGGCGTGGCTGAACATCTGGGGTCCGACACGTTCTTTCATGTCCATGACACAGGTCTGGCCGAGACGATCACGGTGCGCGTGGATGGTGAAATCAGCTTCAAACATGGCGACAGAATATATCTGACCCCGCGCAACGACGTTATGCACAGGTTTGACAAGGCAGGAGACAGACTGCCATGAGCCGCCTTGAAGGAAAGACGGCCCTGATCACAGGGGCCGCGCGTGGCATCGGGCTGGCCTTTGCCGAAGCCTATCTGGCCGAAGGCGCGCAGGTGGCATTGGCTGATATTGACCTTGCCAGTGCGCGCGCGCAGGCGGATCGGCTGGGCAAGGGCGCATTGGCCATAGAGATGGATGTCACGCAGCAGACCAGTATTGACGCCGCGATCGATGCGACTGTGGCGCATTTCGGCCAGATCGACATTCTGATCAACAACGCCGCAATCTTCACTGCCGCCCCCATCGTCGAGATCACGCGCGAAGATTACAATCGCTGCTTCGAGATCAATGTCGCGGGCAGCCTGTTCACCCTGCAAGCGGTGGCACGGCACATGATCGCGCGTGGGCAGGGCGGCAAGATCATCAATATGGCTTCGCAAGCCGGTCGGCGCGGCGAGGGGTTGGTGGGCGTCTATTGCGCAACCAAGGCCGCAATCATCAGCCTGACACAATCGGCGGGTCTGGACCTGATCAAGCATGGTATCAATGTCAACGCGATTGCGCCGGGGGTTGTTGATGGCGCGCATTGGGACGGGGTGGATGCGTTCTTTGCAAAATACGAGGGCAAGGCACCCGGCCAGAAAAAGCGCGAAGTGGGCGCTGCCGTGCCCTATGGCCGCATGGGGCAGGCCGGAGACCTGACCGGCATGGCAATTTTCCTTGCCACGAGAGAGGCAGATTACATTGTCGCGCAAACCTACAACGTGGATGGTGGTCAATGGATGAGTTGATCCCCCTCTCGCAGGCCACGCTGCACCAGCTGCCAGAGACTGTGCGCCGTCCCGCCTATGACCGCGCAAGCCTGTCGCCGGGCATTGTCCATATCGGGCTGGGCAATTTCCACAGGGCGCATCAGGCATGGTATCTTCACCGGCTGATGAATGAAGGGCTGGCGCAGGATTGGGCGATTATTGGGGCCGGTATACGGCCCAATGACGCCGCGATGCGCGCCAAATTGTTGGGCCAGGATTGCCTGACCACATTGATCGAACTGGGACCGGACCGGATATCGGCCGAGATTGTCGGCGCGATGATCGATTTTGTCGCCGTTGAAGCAGGCAATGCAGCCCTGATTGCCTGCATGGCGCAGCCCGCCATTCGTATTGTGTCGCTGACAGTCACCGAAGGCGGGTATTTCATCGATTCCGCCACCAAAGCTTTTGACAGGTGCCACCCCGATATCGTGCATGATGCCGCACATCCTGACACGCCGCGCACGGCCTTCGGGGCCATTGTTGCGGCCCTGCGGCTACGGCGCGCGCGGGGCCTGCGCCCGTTCACCTGCATGTCCTGCGATAATCTGCAATCCAACGGTGCCATTTTGCGACAGGCCGTGGTGACGCTGGCGCGGCTCAGCGATCCTGAACTGGCCGACTGGATCGCGGCAGAGTGCAGCTTTCCCAATGCCATGGTTGATTGCATCGTCCCTGCCACCGGCCCTGATGAGATTGCCCTTGCGCAGGGGTTCGGCATCCGCGACGCGGCACCCGTCACGCATGAAGCGTTCCGCCAATGGGTGATCGAGGATAAATTCTGCGCAGGGCGGCCCGATTGGGCGCGCGTGGGGGTGCAGTTTACGCAAGATGTTCACGGCTATGAGGCGCAGAAACTGCGCATTCTGAATGCAGGCCATCAGGTGATCGGCAATGTGGCCGAGATTATGGGCATCGGCACTGTTGCCCAAGCCATGTCCCACCCCCAGATCAACGCACTGTTCCGCAAAGTCCAGAGGACAGAGATTGTTCCGCAAGTCGTGCCGGTGCCCGGTATGACGCCCGCGCAATATGTCGATCTGATTGCGCAGCGTTTTGCCAACCCCGCGATTCATGACACCATCCGCCGTGTGGCCTTTGACGGGTCGTCGCGGCATCCGGGCTTTGTCTTGCCCAGCCTGCGCGACGCATTGGCAAGCGGCACGCCCATCGAGGGGCTTGCCCTGGCGCAGGCGTTCTGGGCGCGCATGTGTGCGGGCACCCGCGAGGATGGCAGCACAATCGCGCCCAATGACCCACAATGGAGCATGCTGACACAGGTTGCACACCAAGCGCGCTCGCGCCCCGCTGCATGGCTGGAACAGACCCAGATATACGGTGATCTGGGCGCGCAAAGCGTGTTCCGCGACAGTTTCACGCGCTGGTTGCAGCTGATCTGGGCGCAAGGCAGTGGCGCGGCACTGCGTGCCTATACAGGCATCTGACAGCACCGCTGCCGCAGGGCAGGCGGCGGCGCCACGCGCCCTTTGCCTGACCTTGACACCCGCCAGCACAAGCCAGAATCTTGCCATGCTTGAAGGGGCATTTCATGAGCATTCGTCATTCTGCATCACCTAGCGACCCAGAGGCACAGTTGCTGGACCACTTGCGCCGCCTTCAAGGCGGGGGGCGCAAGCTGGTGGCTGTCGCAGGGCCGCCCGCCAGCGGGAAATCCACATTCGCGGCACTTCTGTGCGACACTCTGACACGAGAGGGGATGCAGGCGCAAACTGTGCCAATGGATGGGTTTCACCTTGACAATCGCCTGCTTGACGCGCGCGGCCTGCGTGCGCGCAAAGGGGCACCTGAAACCTTTGACATGCAGGGCTTCGTCGCGCTGGTACAGCGGTTGAAACAAGGCGGTGACGTGGTCTATCCGGTATTTGACCGCAAGGGCGATCTGGCGGTCGCCGGGGCAGGCATCGTGACAAGCGGTTGCGAGTTTGCCATCGTTGAAGGCAATTATCTGTTATTCGACGAACCCCACTGGGCGGCGCTTGCGCCACTTTGGGATTTCTCGATCTGGATCGAAACGCCCCTTCCGGTTATTCAGGAGCGATGCATCGCAAGATGGCGCAAATATGGTTACACGCCCGAGACTGCGCGCAGCCGCGCAGAAGGGAATGACCTTGTGAATGCGCGCCGCATCATTGGTGCGCAACTGCGCGCGGATATGACGCTTGCACATGACTTTGCTTTTGGACGCAGTGCGTAAGGTGTAAGCGGGCTGGTGTTCTGCACCTCATGCAAGTTCCCCACGGGTGCAAGCAGGGCTTCTCAGACATACCCTGCGCGCAATCAAGGGCCGCACCCACTGCACGGCGATTTGGCTTGGCTATGCGCAAAGCCTTGATCTTTCGCGTAGTTGGCCAGCATAAAGCACTCTAGCCCAAAGCGCGCATCGCCGCATCGCGGCCTTGCGCTTTGCGGCTTTGTGCCAAAAAGTCAGCGTCTGCAAAATCCCGTCTTGCCGACCTTCGTCATCGATTGGCCGCCCCAATCTTTAGATGCGGAACACGACAGACTGTCGGCGGAATGTAACTGGGTACAGAAGTTTATGCGCGACCGATAGTGTCGTGCCACGCATCCCCAAGGAGCAACAGTGCCGCGGCATCAGACCGTGCGCAACTGGTCCGCACCCACTGCAACGCGCGTCTGCATACCCATCAATTCCAACAAAACATAGACGCGGCGATCGGGCGCGATGCCCTCGACCCTCGCCACGAAATCCGCAAATGGCCCCTTGGTCAGCATGACGTCATCGCCGGGCTGTAATAGTTCGGGCGGCAGAAGCTTGCCGTCTTCGTCACAGCGCAGCATCAACTGGGCGACCAGATCGCGCGGTACAGGTGTCGGCTCTTTGCCAAGGCTGACCAGCCGCGTGACCCCAGAGGTAGAGTTGACGACACGCCAGCCCCCGCGCTGAATGTCCAGCGCAACAAACATATATCCCGGAAAAAGCGGGCGTATCTGGGTTATGAATTTGCCTCGGGCGCGTTTGTCTTCTTCCTGCAATGGCAGGAAAGTCCGAAACCCCTGCCGGTTCAGATTGCGCTGGGCAATATGATGGCTGTTCGGTTTGAACTGGGCCAGAAACCAGGTGGTGACGGGGTCATGGTCGTGCATCGTGCCTCAACTTTCTGCAATCTTATCATGCGCTCAAATTCGAGCGACGACAAGATGCAAGCTTGGTGTGGCACAGTCATGGGGCGATGTCGCCGCGTCTGAAGTGTTCACAGATTGAACAGGTGAAAAGTCGCGCACACCCTAAATTTTCAAAGCTGTTTGAGAGAATGGACGATTTCTGCCTTGCTGGACAATTGCGAAGACTGTACCGCTCAAATCAGAGCGATCATGTCGAGCGTTTTGGAAAAAATGAAACTTGCGACCCCAAGGTGCCCCCTCGGCAGTCCTTGTGCGGTAGCCTGCGAGAACGCAGTCCAGCCATGACCACACAGCGCGACAAGCTGCGCGAGGATGTGAAGTTCCGCGTCCTGCGCCTGCTTCAGGACAACCCTGAAATGAGCCAGCGCGCGCTGGCACAGGCCGTTGGAATCAGCACCGGGGGCATTCACTATGTGCTGAATGCGCTTGTCGAGAAGGGGATGCTGAAGCTTGGCAACTTCACTGCCGCCGAGGATAAGCGGCGATATGCCTATGTGCTTACCCCGAAAGGTATTGCAGCGAAAGCCGATCTGACGCGGCGCTTCATGATCCGCAAGCTGGCAGAGTATGACGCGCTGAAGGCCGAGATCGAAGAGGTCCGGGCCGATTTGTCCGAGCAGGACCTGGCCGATATCCGCGCCACGTTGAAAGCAGGAAACTAACTCAACATGTGCCGTGACAAGACAGCCCATCTGCAGGGTCATCTGTCTTGTCGTCCATCTGGAACCGCGCGTGTTGGCCGATGATGTATTGCGTAACGATTTGCCGATGTAACGCCCTCTGCGCAGGCAGATACTGAAATCCCGGCGCTACGATTGTGGTGTGACGATGGGATTTGTGAAGAAGTCGTAAACTTCGCCTTGGAGTCTTCGGAGCGTTTCGGGGCAAGAGTGGTTTGTAAGGCAGCCGTGCGTGATGCGCATGCGGTAAAATGAACGCAAAGGTTACTGAATAATGAAAATTGCAATGATCGGGACCGGCTATGTGGGTCTTGTCTCCGGAGTGTGTTTCTCGGATTTCGGGCACAATGTGATTTGCGTTGACAAGATGCCCGAGAAGATCGCCATGCTAGAGCGTGGCGAGGTGCCCATTTACGAGCCGGGCCTTGATGTCGTCCTTGCACGCAATGTTGCTGCGGGGCGGCTGACCTTCAGCACAGATATTGCAGCGGCGGTGGATGGGGCGGATGCCGTGTTCATTGCGGTTGGCACACCCACGCGGCGTGGTGACGGGCATGCCGACCTGACTTATGTCATGGCGGCCGCCGAAGACATCGCCCGTGCGCTGACGCGCTATGCGGTCGTGGTCACCAAGTCGACAGTGCCGGTTGGTACCAACCGCAAAGTCGCCGAGGTGCTTCGCAAGACCCGGCCAGAGGCAGAATTCGACGTGGCCTCGAACCCCGAATTCCTGCGCGAAGGGGCCGCGATTGACGATTTCATGAAGCCTGACCGTGTGGTGGTCGGTGTTGAAAGCGACCGCGCGAAAGAGGTGATGGGCGACATCTACCGCCCGCTTTTCCTGCGCGATTTTCCGATCGTCTTTACGGATCTCGAATCCGCCGAGATGATCAAATACGCGGCCAATGCGTTTCTGGCGACCAAGATCACCTTCATCAACGAGATTGCCGCACTCTGCGAACGGGTGGGGGCGGATGTGAAATCCGTGGCCAAAGGCATGGGGCTGGACGGGCGCATCGGCAACAAGTTCCTGCATGCCGGGCCGGGTTATGGCGGGTCGTGCTTTCCCAAAGACACCACTGCGCTGGCGCGGATCGGGCAAGAACATGGCGTGCCCCAGCGGATCGTCGAGACGGTGATCACCGTCAATGATCTTACCAAGCGGCGCATGCTCGACAAGGTGATGGACCTGTGTGGCGGGTCGGTCAATGGCAAGACCGTGACGGTCTTGGGCGTGACCTTCAAGCCAGAAACCGACGACATGCGCGACGCCCCTTCGCTGGCCGTGGTGCCCGCGCTGGTCGGCGGCGGGGCAAAAGTTCGCGTGGTCGATCCGCATGGCCGCAAGGAAGGCGAGGCGCTGCTGCCCGGCGTGGACTGGCAAACCGACCCCTATGTCGCCGCCGAAGGCGCGGAGTGCCTGCTGATCCTGACGGAATGGAACCAGTTTCGCGCGCTGGACCTGAATCGGTTGGCCAAGGCGATGACCACGCCTGTCATGGCAGACCTGCGCAACATCTACAGTTGCGACGACGTGCTTGCAGCCGGATTCACCGGCTATGATGGTGTCGGGCGCAGGCAAAGCGGGCCTTGGCAGGACCAAGTGAAAGCTGCCGTAAAATGAGGCGCGCTTTCATCACGGGGACGGCCGGGTTCATCGGCTTTCATCTGGCTGAATTGCTGTTGCAAGAAGGCTGGGAGGTGGCAGGCTTTGATGGCATGACCGATTATTACGACGTCGCGCTGAAGGAAAAGCGCCACATGCTGTTGCGCCAGCACGAAAAATTCAGCGCGACAGAGGCGATGCTGGAAGATGACGCTGCGCTTTCGCATGCAGTAGCGCAGGCGCGCCCCGATGTGATCATCCATCTCGCAGCCCAAGCTGGGGTGCGCTATTCCATCGAGAACCCCCGCGCTTATGTCGACACCAATCTTATTGGCACCTTCAACCTGATGGAGGCAGCCCGCGCGGTGCGGCCCGCGCATCTGCTCATGGCCTCGACCAGTTCGGTCTATGGGGCCAATACCGAAATGCCCTATGCCGAAGCCCATAAGGCAGATTTACAGATGTCGTTCTATGCGGCGACGAAAAAGGCGAATGAGGCGATGGCCCATGCATGGGCGCATATTCACGGCATGCCGATCACCGTGTTCCGGTTCTTTACGGTCTACGGCCCTTGGGGGCGTCCTGACATGGCGTTGTTCAAATTCACCAAGGCAATACTCGCGGGCGAACCGATCGACGTCTATAACCACGGCCAGTTATGGCGGGATTTCACCTATGTGGAAGATCTTGTGCGCGGGATACGGCTGCTGATCGATGCTGTACCGGGGCAGGGCGTGCCGGTCGAAGGCGACAGCCTGTCACCTGTTGCACCGTACCGCGTTGTCAATATCGGCAATTCAACCAAGGTCTGGTTGGAGGATTTCATCGACGCCATCGAGGCCGCAACAGGGCGAGCGGCCATCCGCAACTATATGGACATGCAATCGGGCGATGTGCCCGCGACATGGGCCAATGGGGACTTGCTGAAACGTCTGACCGGATACACACCGCAGACTGGCATTCACGCAGGTGTCGCAGCCTTTATCGACTGGTTCCACAGTGAATATTCAGCGCAAACCGGACACCGGACGGAGTGAGCGATGCAGATTGAGGGAACGGAATTGCCGAATACTGTGCCGATCACCCCGCAGGGGATGCAGGCGCGGCGCGTGGGAAATATCTGTACCCCACTGGGCTGGCGAACTGCCAAGGCGCTCAACGCGCGCGGTACGCCGATGGCGATGACGGGATACGGGCAGTGTCTTCCGGCGCTGCGGCACAAGGAAATGCTGCCATGACCCCTGTTTGCGGCCCAAACCTGCGCCTGCGGCTGATCGAAGAAACGGACGCTTCCTATGTGCATACGTTGCGGTTGGACCCGACTTATAACACCCATCTCTCGTCGGTGACTGGCAGTGTCGAAGATCAGGTGGCATGGATCAGGGCCTATAAGGCGCGCGAGGACGTTGGGCAGGAATATTACTTTGTGATTGAGCGCCACGACGCGACGCGCTGCGGTACAGTCCGGTTGTATGATATCTCGGGCGACAGCTTCACTTGGGGAAGCTGGATTCTTGATGAAAACAAACCTGCCAAGGCGGCGCTTGAAAGTGCAATCTTGTCTTTTTCCTTCGGGTTCGAGGGCCTTGGGTTGTCACAAGCCTGTGTAGATGTCCGTATCGCAAACACCCATGCTGAGGCGTTTTACCGCCGCTTGGGCATGGTCGAAACGGAGCGCGATGAGCAGGACATCTATTTCACCTATGCACGCAGTCGCTTCGATGCCGATCGCGCGGGTTTTCTGGCGGTCCTGAAAGGAGAGAGTGAAAGATGAACGACTGGTCTGCAACTTGCACCATTCCTGAAAGTGTCCGGATCGATACTGGGAAATCATATTTGGTTCATCACTTATCGGAGGGGAGTCTATGAACAAAAGCGCAAAAGGTTTTGTTCGTGAAGTCAGCTTGCCTCAGATCCATGATCCGCGTGGTGATCTGACTTTTGTTGAAGGCGGAAATCATATCCCCTTCGAGATTCGACGGGTCTATTACCTGTATAACGTCCCCGTGGACTCGGAACGTGGCGGCCATGCGCATAGGGAGCTTGAACAGGTGGTCTTCGCCCTGTCAGGCAGTTTTCGCATGAGAATCGACGACGGAACCACGAAGTCCGACTACTGGCTGCGCGATCCGCGCAAGGGCTTATACATCAGCAAGATGATCTGGCGCGAGATGGATGCTTTCAGTCAGGGCGCGGTCTGCATGGTGTTGGCGTCGCATCGGTATGACGAGGCGGACTATTTCAGGAATTACGACGATTTCCGCGCAGAAGTTGAAAGTCACCAAGCATGAATATCCCCTTCCTCGATCTTGGCGCCGCCTATCGTGAACTCAAGCCAGAGATCGACGCGGCCATGCAACGGGTGCTCGATTCAGGGTGGTACATCCTTGGCCCCGAAGTCGATGCATTCGAGGCTGAATGGGCCGCCTATTGCGGGGCGGATCATGCTGTGGGCCTTGCCAATGGGCTTGATGCGCTGGTCCTTGCGTTGCGCGCGCTGGATATTGGCGCAGGGGATGAGGTGATCGTCCCATCAAACACCTATATCGCCACTTGGCTGGCGGTCAGTGCGGTTGGGGCGCGGCCCGTGCCTGTCGAACCCGATCCGGCCACCCACAATATCGATCCTGCGCGGATCGGGGCGGCGATCACGCCCGCCACGCGTGCTGTGCTGCCTGTCCACCTATATGGGCAACCTGCCGATCTGGACCCGATCCTTGCAGTTGCGCGTCAGCACGGGTTGGCAGTGATCGAAGACGCGGCGCAAGCTCATGGCGCGCGCTACAAGGGGCAGCGGATTGGTGCGCATGCGGATGTGGTGTGCTGGAGCTTCTACCCCGGCAAGAATCTGGGCGCGCTTGGTGATGGCGGGGCGATCACGACGAACCGCACCGATCTGGCCGACCGGGTCCGGTTGCTGCGCAATTACGGCAGCCGCGAGAAATATGTGAACGACGTGCAAGGGGTGAATTCACGTCTGGACCCAGTGCAGGCGGCGGTGCTGCGGGTGAAGCTGCGCCACCTAGATGACTGGACAGACCGGCGACGCGCGATTGCCAGCGCCTATTGCGATGCGCTTCAGGCCAGCGGGCTGGTCTTGCCGCATGTGCCCGCTTGGGCCGATCCTGTCTGGCATCTGTATGTTGTGGGCGCATTGAACAGGGATGACCTGCAAGCACGACTGGGCCGCGCAGGCATTGGCACGCTGATCCACTACCCCATCCCGCCCCATATGCAGGCGGCCTATACCAGCCTTGGGTTCGCGCCTGCGGATTTCCCCATCGCGCGCGATCTTGCGCAGCAAATCCTTAGCCTGCCGATAGGGCCGCATCTTTCCACCGAAGATGCGCAGGCGGTGAGCGCAGCAGTGCTGGAAGCCACCTTTTGAGCCAGGCATCCTACCGCACGATCCTGCGGGCCTCGTCCATCGTGGGCAGTGCCTCGGTGGTGAACATTCTGGCCGGACTGGTCAAGATGAAGGTCGCGGCGGTTCTGCTGGGGCCGGCAGGTGTGGGGTTGATCGGGCTGTATCAGAACCTGATCCAGAGCGGCGCGACGATCGCGGGGCTTGGCATGAACAGCGCGGGCACGCGGTGTATCGCAGCCGCAACCAGCGAAGGCGACGCTGCAGTTGATCTGGCGCGCCGCGCGCTGTTCTGGGGCGCGCTGGTGCAAGGGGTGGTCGGGGGGCTTGTGTTCTGGCTTGCCGCAGACATGATCGCCGCGCGCTTGCTGGCCGATCCGTCGCTTGCATCCCAAGTGGTGTGGCTGGCCTGTGGCGTCGGGCTTATGGTTTTCGCGGGTGCGCAAACTGCTGTGCTGACGGGCCTGCGCCAGATCGGCAGCATCGCGCGTATCACTGCGATCAGTGGTCTGGTGGGGGCGGCGGGCGGTGTCGCGGCACTCTGGGTCTGGGGCGAGGGCGGGCTGCTGGCACTTGTCCTGATCACGCCCGTCACAACCTTTGCGCTGGGTCTTGTCTATGTGCGCCGCCTGCGCCGCCAAGGGCACGGGCACCGGCCCCGCGCGCTGGTCACGGCATGGCAGGAAATGGCGTGGCTGGGCGTGGCGCTTATGGTCAGCGCGCTTGTCTCGACAAGCGGGCATTTGACCATCCGGGTGCTTGTCCAGCGCGAACTGGGCCCCGAGGCACTGGGCCAGTTTCAAGCCGCCTGGTCAATCGGGATGACATATCTGACCTTCATCCTTGGCGCGATGGGCACGGATTACTTTCCGCGCCTCTCGGCAATCATCACCGACCGCGCAGCGGCCGTGCATCTGGTCAATCAACAGACCGAGGTTGGATTGCTGCTCTGCGGACCCGTCCTTGTCATGATGCTGGGCTGCGCACCTTGGGTGATCCGGCTGCTCTACAGCGCCGAATTCGGCCCGGCAGTGGAAATCCTGCGCTGGCAGTTGCTGGGCGATATCCTGAAGGTGATCAGCTGGCCGCTGGGCTTTGTGTTGCTGGCGCTGGGGGCGGGGCGCACCTTTATCGTGACCGAGACTGTGGGGATCGGGGTCTTCGTGCTGGGCGTTGCCATCGGACTGCCGCTCTTGGGGGTCACAGCCACCGGCGTCGCGTTTCTGGCGCTCTATGTGGCCTATCTGCCGCTGGTCTGGTGGCTGGGCGGACGCAGGATCGGGTTCCGCTGGTCACGCGCAGTGGTCTGGCTGGCGGGCGTGACCATGGCTGCGGCGGTGGCAGTCGCGCTGGCGGCGCGGGTTTCCGACGGGGCGGGGCTTGTCGCGGGGCTGGCCTGCGGACTCGGGCTGGGCATTTGGTCCCTGCTGCGCCTTGCAGATGCGGCAGGGGCGACAGGACGGTTTCAGAAACTTGCAAACGCCGGGGCACGCACCCGGACACTATTGGAGAGATTGCGGTGAGTGATAATCAGACGACGCATGACGACGCGCTTGTTGAGGTTTACGGGAACCTCGATCTGCCAGCGGGAACACCAGAGCGCCCATTGGTCACATTTGCTCTCTTTGCCTATAATCAGGAGAAATATATCCGCGAGGCAGTAGAGGGGGCACTGGCGCAGACCTATGAGCCGCTGGAGATCATTCTGTCGGATGATTGTTCGAGTGATCGGACGTTTGAGATCATGCGCGAAGTCGCAGCAGGGTACTCAGGGCCAAGCATCGTTCTACTACGAAGAAACCACTTAAATCTGGGTATTTCAACTCACTTCAGTAAAATAATAAATGAATCTCGAGGTAAATACTTTGTTGTAGCAGCAGGGGACGATATATCTCTCCCGGATAGAGTCAGCACGCTTGTTGGTTTCTGGAAATTGAATAAGAATTTCTCGTTCATTGATACTGGCGCATGGCGAATCGACGCGAAAGGTGAGTTGATTAAATCAGAACCTCATAATGCACCTGGAATAGTGACTTTAGAGAGTTATCTAAAATCAGCGCCGCCTGGGCTAAATGGGGCTACGCGAGGATACCTTAGAGATAATCAATGTAAATTTGGATATCTTTCTTCTAGTTGCCCTACTGAAGACACTCCATCAATTTTAAGGGGGTTATTGTCAGGAGACGGTCTAATAATCTCAAGGAAGCTGGTGAAATATAGAGTTCACTCAAATAACCTTTCTGGCATCGCATCACTTAGAAACATGCGGCTTGAAGGAATATTTGCGCAATATCGTAAAGATCTATGCTCTGCAAAGTCTCGACAACTGCTAGCCGACTGTGAGGCTTCGAGCGTGAATGACTGGATTGAAAAAACTAAATTAATTCGTATGTTTGACCAAAAGATTATGAAGGGCGAAGTGAGCAGACATGATATAATTGAAATTATCAAACAAAAAAAACTTGTCGGCATAGGGCCTCTTTTTAACCTTCTTAAGAAAGCTTTAGCTTATATGGTTGCCAAAAAAAGGCAAAGTGGGGTCTAAAATGCACAAGAAAATTACTACAAAAAAAATAATAAATCTCGCAAAGGATGCATTTTTAAAAAGTTCGAATCCTCGATCTATCCCTTTGCTTTACTTTAATGAGGTTATGAATATTGGGGATTTGCTGAGTCCGTACCTCGTCCGTGAAATTTCTGCCAGGAATGTCCACCGTGCACATACCTCTATTTTCCCACGGTTACTTGGTTTAGGGAGCATTCTAGGTGCGGCTACTGCGAAAGACTATGTTTGGGGGTCCGGATTCATCTCTCCAAATATATCTAATTTGACCATTAACCCGAGACGCGTATATGCTGTGCGCGGCAAGGCAACACGAGACCTTCTTGCAAAAAATAAAATCCTCACGCAGGATTTGCCGCTTGGTGATCCAGCATTGTTGATGCCACGCTATTTTTATCCAAAAGTGAAAGTTGTGAGTGGTCGTATAGGCATAGTTCCGCATTATGTAGATTATAAAGTCATGAGTGAAATGCTTGTAGGTACAGGCTCAGAATTACATTTAATTGATGTTCGCAGGGAGCCGGAATTGTTCATTAGCGATTTGCTTTCATGCCAGTTCGTTTTCTCTTCATCGCTTCATGGTTTAATTTTGGCGGATACCTACCAGATTCCAAATCTGTGGATTAGAATTAGTAATAAGATTGTTGGTGGGGACTGGAAGTTCAATGACTATTTCTCTACAACAGATTTTCCTGAAAAGCAGGTTTACTGTATCAAGGAGCGTCAAGATATAGAGCATCTTGCTATGCTTGCTGACCGAGTTTGTCAGATATCTCGGTTTTTAGAAAGTGCTGAAGATCTTCTTGATTCTTTTCCACGGAAATTTATCAATGACGCAATTTAAACCCTCAAAACACGTTGTCATTCTTCCTGTCCAGTCGACGGAGGGGGGAAGTGTTCGCAATGCGGCAATTGCAACGCTGATCAGGAAAGACGGTGTTGACCAGACTATTCTCGCTAAACGTCCAATCCCATATCGATTTCTTAATCTGCTTCATGTGCTCTTTCGCTTACTTTGTTGGAAGGGTGAAATCATTTTCCTGCACTACGGAGTATTATATTCGTTGTTCGGAGCACGTGTGCTTGCGTTATATCCAGTCAGGAAGTTTGTATGTGCTCTATTGCGGCATACCGCAACACGAAATCAGGTATTTCTTGAAGTAAATGATCTTCCATATGAGCAAGCTATTGATTTGGAGTTAGGAAAAAATAATCTACATAATTTTGATCGCTTATTGTTTTCAATAAAAGAGTTGAGGTTTATTTTCGCTTCGGTTGAGATGAAGAAATACGCATGTAACCTTTACGATATCAATGATGGCCACGCGTTTCATCTTGTCAATGGCGCCTGGCCCGTCGCAATTCCGCCATCTGTTGATACCTATAGAGAGGAAAATTGTCTTAATCTAGTATATGCGGGCACCCTTAATGAGGGAAGGCAAATAGAGAAAATGATCTCTGTGATCAGTGCGACTCCGCATAAGCTTTTTCTACTTGGTGAGAATGGAGATTGGATCATTGATAGGTTTGGGGAGCAAGAAAGGATTTCATATCTTGGATCGCTTTCAGAAGCGGAAGCAGCCAAATTTATAGAAACGTGTGACCTTGGGTTAATTCCTTATGATGATGAGAGATTGTATTACAATCTTTGTTTTCCAACCAAGGCATCAAGTTATATTGCAGGAGGAATTCCATTTCTAAGTACAAGGTTGATTGAACTAAGAAATCATTTCTCTGAACCTGCAGCTCACTTTGTATGTATGAGCCAATGGGCTGAGTTTCTTTGTTCAGAAGAGAATATTAAAAAAATTAGAGTTGGTCGAGAGATGCTTCGGACCGAACCTTTGGTTTCAGTGCTATGGCCCATCCTTTGGGAGGATCTTTGCACGGCAATATCGAAATCGTTGGAGAAACGATAATGCTAGTATATGCAGAATCACTTCAGCATGGCCGGCACTGGTTTAGTTTTAGAACTAAGGTGAGTTGGGTAGTAGCTGTTCTTGCAGGAATAGCTGCGGGATATCAATTTTTTGGAAGCGGTCGAGATTTTTTTAGTTATGTTTCTTTCTACGAAAACATACGCGTCTTTGGTGAACAGGATTTTTCGCGTTTCGAACCGGGCTTCGTACTGGTCGCATCCTTCTTTAAACTGGTCCTGAATGCCGAGGTTGAATTCCTGCTGGCCGTCCTTGCATCCGCGTCCCTGCTTATCAAATTCGCCATTTTCTCTGCCTACCGTCGTCCCTTCCTGACCATCTTGTTTTACCTATGCTGTTGGTACCCATTGCACGAATACACCCAAATCCGTGCTGCGGTGGCCCGCTCTTTCCTGTGGTTTCGATCAGATGGTTTTTTATGAGAGCGAATGTAATGTGTTATTTATTAATAACCAACATCAAGAGCGGATTTATTGATGTATAAACAATATTCGTTTTCTAGGAATTGCAAATTTATCGCCGAAGTTTTTGCATGGTTAGCCTTAGGGGCGTTGACAGTCGTCGTTCCAAATACTTTGAAAGTTCTTATGGCGACTGTGCTTGTTGTTTTGTTTTTGATATATATGATCCGCGGGCGCGTTATTTGTAATGGTTCCTTACTTCTATATTACTTTGCAGGTTGTTTCGTCACAGTTTTTTATTTGTTGGTTGGAGTGATAAATGGTGCGCCCGCCGAAGCGATACCACAAATTATTCTTGTATATGTCATATCACCACTTCTTTGGATTGTTGTGATTAGTAAAGGTCTTGATAGATTTGGCCTAGAGTCCATAGTTAATGGCCTTTTAATATTGGGTGTTTTCGCTGTGGCATCGCAGGCTTTTTTTGTGTGGGCATTCATGAATCAGACCTTTCTGCCTGTGATAGAGGCAATGTCTGTGGAGCCAAATGTACACTATAGTGACGGGTACTTTGGAGTATCAATGCATGTTTTTGGATCGCTCATTTTCATTTCTGGCGGTTTTTTTTCATCAACTTATATTATTTCAAGATTTTTTCTTCGTTATCTTTTCCTATTTACGCTTCTCATTTCAGCATTTACTTCAGGGAGAAGTGCTCTAATTTTAGTGGTTGTAATTGGTATTTTTATGGGTATCCTTTTTTCTAGTCGGCGGCTTCGTGATTTTCTGGTCCGTGGTGCAATATCTTTGATGGCAATTTTGTTAATATTTTATATTGTAGGATGGATTTTATTTCATTTTTTTGACATTGATATTGCAATTTCAATAAATCGATTGATTTTTAAATTAGAGTATTCTGGGGGTGATGTCCGAGCGGATTATGTTCCGCTCTTGTGGGACGGTTTTTTGAATGGAGCGTTACTTGGAGCGGGGCATGGAATTGGCGTTGAAATTGTTGTCAGTCAGTTTCCGTGGCGCTATGAGGTTGTTCCCCTTGCAACTCTATTTAGAGTTGGCTTAATTGGATCTATCTTGTACGCAATTCCTTTTGTGATGACGGTTTTCTATATTTTTATGACTCATCTTAAATCAGGTTTAAGCAAGTATGAACGATTTTTGGCAGGGGGACTAATTTCTGCGCTGATTGCAGCCACAACTAATCCTTATATTGAGGGTGTTGTTTTTCAGTGGATGTATATACTTCCGGTAGTATATTTCTTTAAAGCCTATTTCAGGGAAAGAAAGCAAGGTCAATGTTAGCGTCGGTCGATATCGTTATTGTTAATTGGAACTCTGGAAGCCAACTTTTTCAGTGCATAGCCTCAATCCGTGCGTATCGTGCGGCGCTTGTTGGCAGGTGCACTGTTGTGGACAACGGGTCAACGGATGGTTCTGCGGATTTCCTCGAAGCGGCTGCCGATGTTGACCTTGTGAAGGCAGGCCAGAACCTTGGCTTCGGGCGTGCCTGCAACCTTGGCGCGGCACGGGGCGACAGTCCGTTTATCTTGTTCCTCAATCCAGACGCGCGGTTGTTGCCTGAGTCCCTAGAGGCGGCGCTGGCGCATATGCTGGCACCCGAAAACGCAAAGGTGGGCATCGTCGGCGTGCAATTGGTGGGCGAGGACGGACAGGTTCAGCGCACATGCGCTTTTGCCCCGACACCCGGCCGGCTTGTCGCAAAATCGCTGGGACTTACAGCGTTCTTCAAGCAGTGGGATGTTCACATGTCAGCTTGGGATCATGCCGAAACGCGGAAGGTTGATCATGTGATGGGAGCGTTCTTCTTAATGCGGCGCGAAGTGTTCGATCTGCTTTACGGGTTTGACGAACGATTCTTCGTATATTTGGAAGATCTTGACCTCTCGGTTCGCGCAGCGCAGGCAGGTTTCAGCACCACTTATCTGGCGAATGCACAGGCATTCCACAAAGGCGGGGGCGTGTCGGAACAGGTCAAGGCACACCGCCTGTTCTATTCGCTGCGCAGTCGCATACAGTATGCGTTCAAGCATTTCTCCCCGTTTGCGGCTCTGTGCGTGACCTGTTCAACGCTTCTGATCGAACCTTTGTCTCGTTTCGCATTGCTTGCGGGAACGGGCCGCTGGCGCGAGGTCGGGGATTTGTTCCGAGGGTACCGGATGTTGTGGGGGTGGGTCGTGACAGATGGGGGACGTAAACAGTGAAAATCCTTGCTCTCACCCGTTATTCCCGACTGGGTGCATCCACGCGGTTGCGTGCGCTTCAGTATCTTCCCGCCCTCGAACGGGCCGGACTCCAGATCGAGGTTGCGCCGTTTTTCGATGATGCATACCTGACCGACCTTTATTCTGGCCGCAGAAATCTTGGGCGCACGCTGGGATATTTTACGCAGCGGATCAAACATATGCGAAAGGCGGGTGACACCCAGCTGATATGGATCGAGAAAGAGGCTCTGCCATGGATGCCGTGGGCCTTGGAGCGCGCCATGCTGCCGCGTGATGTGCCCTATGTTGTGGATTATGATGATGCGGTCTTCCACAGGTATGACCAAAGCCCGCACCGCGCCGTGCGTGCGGCTGTTGAGCGACAACCACTTTGGCCGGTAGCGACAACCACCTTGGCCGGTGGCGCTGATCGGAGGGCGGGCTTGCCCGCCTGGAGGTCAGCGCCACCGGCCAAGGTGATTTTGGGTTAGGTGCTGGTCGCTGCGGGTTGATAAGCCGGAAGCCTCTGCGTTCCAACGGAGGACCCCGGTTGGCCTATCAATCCATCACCGACCAGCAATTGAGATTATACATGACCGACCTCAAACATCACAGCCAATGTACATCAGCTGCCCGTGCCGGGTTCAGCGAAAGAACCGCTCGGCGATTTGATGCAGATCCAACGCCCCCTTCACAGCGCAAGATTGTTCACGGGCGAACAGTAGCCGATCCTCTTGAAGGGTATTGGGAGAATGACATTCTTCCTGTTCTGGAGAACGACAATGCGCTGCAGGCCGTGACGTTGTTGCGCCACCTTCAGGGTCTACACCCTTTGGCTTTTCCAGATGACCGCATTCGCCGAACCCTTGAGCGAAGGGTTCGGCAGTGGCGGGCGCTCAAAGGCCCGGAGCGCGACATCATTTTCCGCCAAACACCTGAGCCAGGCTATATGGCACAGTCCGACTTCACCCATGCAGCTGAGCTGGAAGTGACCATTGCAGGCGTACCATTCCCGCACCTGCTTTATCATTTCGCTATGGTCTATAGCCGCTGGGAACATGTTGGTGTTGTCATGGGCGGGGAGAGCTTTACGGCCTTGGCCGAGAACCTCCAGCACGCGTTGTGGTCGTTGGGGGGTGTTCCACAAAATCATCGCACGGATAGTCTTTCAGCCGCATTTCGTAATCTGACGCGTGACGAGTGTGAGGATATTACCAAGCGCTATGAAGCTTTCGTGGGTCATTACGGCATGGATGCCAGTCGCAACAATCGTGGTGAAGCCCATGAGAATGGAGCCGTGGAATCGCAGAACCGTCACTTGAAGAAGGCCATCGCACAGGCACTGATCCTGCGCGGTAGCCGTGATTTTGCATCTGTGGTCGAGTATCGTCGCTTCATTGATATGCTGGTGGCGCGGCGCAACCGACAGCGCACGCAAGCGGTTGAGGTAGAACAGCTGTATCTTAAACCTTTGCCGCCGCGTCGCACCACAGACTACACGGAAGTTATCGTGCCCGTCACAAGAATGGGTGGCTTCAGGGTCAAAAGCATCTTTTACAGTGCGCCTTCACAGCTCATCGGACAGCGTTTGCGCATCCATCTGTATGATGACCACCTTGATGCATTCTTGGGCGGCACCCTTGTCACAACGCATCCCCGTGGCCGAGGCCGCAACGATGGCCATCGTGTCCATGTCATCAATTACCACCACGTTATCCATGCCTTGAAGCGCAAACCACAGGCCCTTTGGAGCTCAATCTACCGAGATAGCCTATTCCCCCGCACCGAATATGCGCAAGCTTGGGAAGTGCTGCAGCACAGCCTGCCGCGACGGGACGCCTGCCGCCGCATGGTCACTCTGCTCTTTATTGCCCACGATCAAGCCTGCGAAGCGGAATTGGCACATCTTCTTGCCGACGATCTTGGCTCTGGTTTGATACCGGACCCAAAGACCCTCGCGGCCCAGATCACCCCTAAACAGACGGCCCTGCCAAAGGATATTGCTGTTTCTCATCCGTCGCTGGACAGCTTCGACACCCTGCTGGAGGCATGCGCATGACCTCCCGGGAGATCGATATCCACACTCTGCCCAGCATGCTGAACGCCCTGCGCTTACCCAGCTTCCACAAGCTCTGGCAGGAAATCGCCACACGAGCCGATACCGAAGGCTGGCCGGCTGCGCGCTTCCTCGCCGTACTGGCCGAATACGAACTCGCCGAGCGGGACATGCGCCGCATGCGCCGCCATCTGACTGAATCCCAGCTCCCAGCAGGAAAGACTTTGGCAACCTTCGATTTCAAGGCTCTGCCTACCTTACCGCGCGCCCGGGTCGAAGCCCTGGCTGCCGGAGACTGGTTGGACGGCGGCGCAAACCTGATCGCCATTGGCAACTCCGGCACAGGCAAGACCCACATTCTCTGTGCCATCGGTCATGCCCTGATCGAAGCAGGCCATAGGGTCTTCTATACTCGGACCAGCGATCTCGTCCAAAGACTGCAAGCCGCACGTCGAGATCTGGTACTCGAAGCTGCTTTGGCCAAGCTCGACAAATTTGACCTGATCATCCTTGATGACATCACCTATGCCCACAAGGATCAGGCCGAAACTGGGGTACTCTTCGAACTGATTGCCCGGCGATACGAATATCGCAGCATCGCCATTGCGGCCAATCAGCCCTTCAGTGGATGGGATCAAATCTTTCCTGACAAAGCCATGACCGTCGCGGCTATCGACCGACTTGTCCACCATGCCAGCATCCTCGAAATGAATGCGCAAAGCTTTCGCCAAAGAAGCGCTGCGGCCAACATGAAAATGCAAAACGAAGCCTCAGCGACAACCAAAAACGACAACCAAGATAAAGGAAAAACCTGACCTCAAAAAATGTGAAAAACACAACCCCGGCGGCCGCTACAACCGCCCAAGGTGGTTGTCGGCACCGGACAAGGTGGTTGACGCGCTACATGCGGCTTTGGGCCGCAAGATTGACGCGGTCATGGCCAATGCGGCTTGTGTCATTGCTGGGAACCAATATCTGGCTGATCGTGCCCTCAAGGCGGGTGCCAAGCGGGTCGAGATCATCCCGACCGTTGTCGATATCGAGAGGTATCACACAGACAGTGTTCCCAGCCCAGATGGAATGCCACGCGTGGGCTGGATCGGAACCCCGCAGACATGGCGTGATCTGGGATATCCGGTCTATGCAGGGCTGGCAACAGAACTGGAAAAGGCAGGTGTCATATTTCGCGCTGTGGGTGCTGCGCTTTGTGCATCTCGAGAGGGAAATCTGGAGATTGTTCCGTGGTCTGAAGAAAGCGAAGTTGCATCTATTCAAGGTATGGATATCGGGGTCATGCCCCTGACCGACACGCCTTGGACCCGCGGGAAATGCGGGTACAAGCTGATACAGTACATGGCCTGTGGACTTCCGGTCATCGCGTCACCGATAGGAGCAAATCGAGAGATTGTTCGTGACGGGACAGATGGTTTCTTTGCCTCTGAGCCTCATGAGTGGAGCGCGCGCATTCTACAGCTTTGCCATGATGAGCCACTGCGCAAACAAATGGGATCAGTGGCGCGAAAACGTATCGAAGAATTTTACAGCCTTCAGGTTTGGTCTAAGCAATTAGGTGACATCTTTTTAGCCGCTGGAAACACGAAGATTGGAGCAAGAAATTCGTGACTGCGCGAATCCTCCTTACCGGCAACACCTGCTTCAAGATCGCCAATTTCCGCGAGGGGTTGGTGCGAACGCTTATTGCGCGCGGTTTTGAGGTGGTTGTTCTTGCGCCCACAGACCCCACCCGCGAGAAGCTGATTGCAATGGGGTGTCGGGTCATAGACCTGCCGATGGACCGCAACGGCACCGCCCCGCTCGCAGAGCTTGCGCTGTTGGGGCGACTCTACCGGGTATTGCGACGCGAGCGGCCTGCCTTTGTTTTCGGCTACACAATCAAGAACAACATTTATTCCGGGCTGGTCTGCCGCTGGCTGGGTATTGCTTTCGTGCCGAATGTCACGGGGCTGGGACCGGCCTTCAACGATGCCGGAGCACTCAACCGGATTATCCGGCTGCTCTACCGTCTGGCTTTTGCCCGCGCGCGGTGTGTCTTCTTCCAGAACCCCGAGGATCAAGCGATCTTCCTGCAGGCCGGTTTGATCGCACCCGACCGCAGTCAGTTGTTGCCCGGCTCGGGGGTTGATCTGGCGCGCTTTGCGGCACGTCCCTTGCCTGAGGCGGGGCAGGGTATTGTGTTCCTGCTGGTGGCGCGGCTGTTGTGGGACAAGGGGGTCGGACTTTTTGCCGATGCCGCCCGCGTGATGCGCGCGCGCGATCCGTCCCTGCGGTTTCAGGTTCTGGGATCGATCGACAGGTCCAGTCGTTCTGCTGTGCCGCTTGAACAGGTGCAGGCTTGGCACAAAGAGGGGGTCATTGAATATCTGGGCGAGACCTCGGATGTCCGTCCTGCGCTGGAGGCGGCGCATTGTGTTGTGCTGCCGACCTGGTACCGCGAGGGGACGCCACGGGTTCTGCTGGAAGCGGCAGCTTTGGGCCGCCCTGCAATCACGACTGACACGCCAGGATGCCGGGATGCCGTGCTTGACGGTGAAACGGGTTACCTCTGCGTGCCGCGGTCGGTTGAGGCGCTGATCGCGGCGCTGGAGTGTTTCGTGTCGATGCCCGCCTCGGCGCGTGCTGATATGGCGCGGCGCGCCCGCGCCCGCGCCGAGGCCGAGTTCGACGAGGCGCAGGTCATTGCGGCATATACCAGTTTGCTGCCGCAGTAAGAGTCTGCACGCTACCACGCGCGTTCCACCCAGCCGCTGGCCGCTTCATCCCAATCCCAGCCGTCCCCTTCAGGGCGGGGAACAGGGGGGTGCCATTCCCCCTCGGTGTCCAGTGACCAGGACGGGAAAGGCTGCGGTAGCAAAAACGCGCCAAGCGCCGCGTCCCACCGCATACCCGGACCAGCGAAGCGGCGCGCGATCCGGCCAGTGTAGCTGGTCGGCACCCACTGCCCCCCCAAGCCCATATCATCGCGCAGAAAGGCCGCGCCGCGCTCTGCTTGGTTCTCTGGCACAACCAGGACGCGGATGAGGATGCTGTTGTCATCGATTTCGGCAAAATGCGCCATGTTCACACCTCGGCCAGATATTCGGATTGGCTGATCCGGTACCGAAGGATCACCAGACCAGAGCCGCCGTTTCCGGCAGCAAAGTTGGTGGCACCGCTCGCCCCCCCGCCGCCGCCGCCGCCACCGGAATTGATCATTCCATGCCCGGCCGCACCAGAGACGCCGCCATGGCCCCCGCCGTCCTGGCCGCTGCCTGCATACCCCCCCGAAAAGACCGGCCCACCTCCGCCGCCGCCGCCGCCACATAAGGACAGGCTTGCACCTGCGATATGCGTTGTCAGGCCGTGACCACCGTTGCCCATAGGGGCGGCCGGGGTGCTGGTCGAGGTACCGTCTACGCCTGCGCTGCCAAACCCGCCGCCACCTGCTGACACCCCAAGTGACGCGGCCGCGCTGCCGGTCACAGAGCCACCGTTCCGGCCCTGTGGCAACGCCCCTGTCCCGCCGATCCCAGAGGGGGGGCCTGCGGAATAGACGCCGCCGCCACCATTTGCGCCACTTGCGCCGGCCAGGGTTCCCACGGCGCCGTTGCTGCCACCGCCGCCGCCGCCACTTGCCGTCAGCGAAAAGGCCGAGCTTGCTGACCCGTTTGTCCCGCGCAGGCCCACTGTGCCCGACCCGGCACCACCTGCGCCGATAATGACCGGATAGGTGCCGGACGGCAGATGCAGCGGGCTTGCAAGGTTGTTATCCGTCTCGCCCTGCACAAATTTCCAAGCCCCGCCAGCGCCGCCGCCGCCCCCAAGCCGGAACCCGCCGCCCCCGCCACCGCCAATGATGACGCATTCAACGGCTCCGGCCGCAACGACAGTCAGCACGCCAGAGGCCTCGAACCGATGCACCCGGTAAAAGCGCCCCCCTTCGGTGATGACTGTGGTCATGCCGCCCGTCGCCAGCATGGCCTGCCGCCGCCTGTGTCTTGTTGCAAGGACGGCGTAACCGCGCCCAAACCCCAGCATCAGCCGACCACCAGCGCATGAATCCCCGTTGCTGTCGTTCCCGTCGCCATGACACGGCGGACTGCAACCGGCAAAAGCGTCTGGTCTTCCACAAGAAGGTCTCGGGTCTCGCCCCGGCGGGTCACCACGCGCAGCGCGCCTCCTGCCTCGATGAACAGGGACATGGCCAGTTCGTCAAAATCGGTCAAATCGTTGGGGGCCACAGGGATAATGTCAGTCGCGGGTCCAGATATTGATGCCGCGCGTGTCGCTAAAGGGTCTTTCATGGAACTCTCCGTGTCTCAGGTTGGGGCCGCATCCAAGGCGACGACACACGCAGATTACAGATGATCCCTTAAACGCGGCTCTCCAATGCGTGCGATCGATTTACCCCTTGGTATCATCTTGGCAGTCATTCTCGCAGGGGTTTGGATGGGGGCATAAGCGGCCAGTCGCCGCGCAAGGTCTGTTCAGGGTGCTGCCCTCGTGCACGGCGTGTGTATCAATGGAGCGGTGCGGGAAAGGTGGATCGCGCTGGGGCCATAGGGTGGTAAAAGCGGTGGGGGGGCTTCCCAGATGTGCATATAGAGGCCTATGAGGCGTCTGTGATCGGATGGCGTCCCGCATGTGAAATTTGATTAATTCATTGGAAATAAGAGATTCTTGGAATTGGATTTCACCCAAGCAGCGCCAACACCCCCCAAACAATAAGAGAGGTCACAGTCGCAACGCCAACCCAGCCGAAGAAACCTAGCTTGGTGCCCGCGTCATGCAGTTCGTATGCGGCTGTTTGCACTTTGGTTTGCTTCGCGCGGCGCGTGATCTTTTCGCTCACATGAAGCCCCGAGCCGGGAATACCTGCGCTAACTGTTGTCCCGCTTGTTCCAACGGTTACACCCGCGCCGCGTGGTCCAACCCTTGCACTTACGCCGGTTTTTGTGAGGTTTAGCCGCACCCCGGGTGCGATTTTCATTGTCCTTCTGAAACGGAATGCCATTACAATCCCCGATTTTTAATGACGAAAAGGTAGCACATTTTGCTGAGAGAAAAACTGTCTTTCGCCCTCGACCCTGAGATGAAGGCGTCCCCGGGCTTGTCACGCACGAACACCGCGATCATTACTCTTATCTGTATTTCGGTTTTGTTCGGGGTGTTTGAGACTGAGCATACTGTTACAGACCTGTTCGCACCCGTGTTTGCAGTCGCGCATGTCTTTTTCTTTGTTTTGTTCAGTTTTGAGTATCTGGGGCGGATTTATGCGGCCCCGGTTAATCCCCGCTACCCATCCTGTGCAAGCTATGCCGCTACCTTCGCCTCACTGTTGGATTTATTGGTTCTGGTATCCTTCTTGCTTCCTTTGTTTGGTCTGGAAGCGGCGCTCTTGCGCATGTTCCGCGCAGTCCGGCTGATGCGCCTTGCGCGGCTGGGGCGCTATTCCCTTGCCCTCCAGATGATCGGCGCGGCCATTTCGCAGCGTCGATATGAGTTGGGGGTAAGCATGGTGGCCGCTGTCGCTCTTATGCTGCTGTCTTCAAGCGCCTTGTATCTCGCAGAGCGTCATGCCCAGCCTGAGGCGTTCGGGTCCATCCCTAGGGCAATGTGGTGGTCAATCGCCACGCTCACGACTGTAGGCTATGGCGACACTGTCCCTGTCACGGTCTTGGGTCGCGTCGCAGCGGCTTTTACTGCGCTAACAGGTATTGGCTTAATCGCGCTTCCGACAGGAATATTGGCAGGGGCTTTCAGCGATGCCTTGCGCAACATTCGGGCGACTCGGGATTAGGCCTTATGCGAACCACGGAGAACTAGGACGCAAGAAAATAGCGCCAAACAATTTGCGCCTAGAGGGGTCCAAAGCGGGTCTCGCAGAAATATACCTCTCCTCAAGATTATGAATTTGAAGGGTTTTATTGACTGAAAGCAGTCTGGCGGAGAGAGAGGGATTCGAACCCTCGAGACGGTTCCCCGCCTACACACTTTCCAGGCGTGCGCCTTCGACCACTCGGCCACCTCTCCGTCAGGGGTCTCTTAGCGTGGAGTGGCCACCGCTTGCAAGGCCAGAGTTGCAGCTTTATGCGTAAGGCAGCGCGGCATGTCGATTGACATCTTTATAGAGCAAATACCGGAACGGCTCTGGCCCGCCTGCGTAGCAGGCCTGTGGGCAAAAGGCGCGCAGCCACATGAAATCACCTGCTTCGACCTCGACCCAGTGTTGGTTCAGGTGATACACACCTTTCCCTTGCAGAACATACAGCCCGTGTTCCATCACATGCGTCTCGTCAAAGGGAATGACGGCGCCGGGTTGCAGTGTCACAACTGTGACATGCATGTCATGGCGCATATCTGCGGGGTCCATGAAGCGGGTGGTGGCCCATGCCCCGTTTGTATCCGGCATCGGGGCAGGGGGGATGTCATTTTCATTGGTGAAAAACGCATCGGGGGCGTCCAGCCCTGCGACGCTCTGGTAGCGCTTTCTGATCCAGTGGAAAACGCCGCCTGTGTCGCCCTGTGCACGAATGCGCCACTGGGCACCCGCAGGCAGGTAGCAAAACCCGCCTTGCGTCAGGTGATGGTCCTGCCCGTCAAGCTGGACTGAGACCGCACCTTCGACGACAAACACCGCGCCTTCGGCATTCGGGTCGGTTTCGGGCCGCTCGCTTCCGCCGCCCGGTGCCAGCTCGACAATATATTGCGAGAAGGTCTCGGAAAACCCGCTCATGGGCCGTGCGAGAACCCAGAAACGCGCGCCATCCCAGAAAGGGAGCGCGCTGGTCACGATGTCGGACAACACGCCGCGCGGGATGATGGCGAAGGCGTCCGTGAACATCGCCCGCCCCGTGATCAGTTGTGACTGCGGGGGCAGGCCGCCTTTGGGCACATAATAGGGTTGCGGTGCAGATGCGCGTGGCGTCATGGGGGCCTCTCTGGCAGGGTTTGCGCTGACGCTAGCAAATGCGCTGTCGCAGGGCCAGCACCCAAAGCCAAGAGAGACCTTCCTTAAATTCCATGAAGTCCGCGAGGGGGGGGCGAATCAAGCGCCCTTAATCCTCGGGGGTCAGCCTGAGCAGCGATGCATTCTCGCCATCTGACAGCACATAGATGAATCCATCTTCTGGGCCGACAGCCACATCACGGATGCGCATGTCTTCGCCATCCAGCAATCTGGCAACTTCGCTTAGCCCGTCACCCTCTTGGGCCCAAAGCCCCAGATACCTGTGATACAGATTGCCGATCAGCACATGGCCCTGCCAGTCTGCGAAAGCATCCCCGTCATAAAACACCATGCCCGAGGGTGGATTGTGATTGTCGCGCCCCGCGGGCCATGCATGGATAGGCGAGATGAAGCCGTCACCGTCACGGTGGGGTTCGGCGAATTGTTCGCCGCCGCTATATGTCACCCCTTCAGAGGCAAGCGGCCAGCCGAAATTACCGCCGCGCTCGACAATATTTACCTCATCGCCGCCCGCTTCGCCATGCTCGGCCAGCCAGACCGCGCCTGTGTCGGGGTGAATCGTCATGGCCTGAATGTTGCGGTGGCCATAGGACCAGATCGCACCTGCCGCGCCGTCTTCATCGACAAAGGGGTTATCGTCGGGAATTTCACCCTCCAGCGTCAGGCGGATGACCGCGCCATTCTCGCTGCTCAGGTCTTGCGAGATATGCGCGGGCGAGAAATCCTTGCTGCCCCTGTCCCCGAAACCGGCATAAAGATACCCGTCCTGAAACACGATCCGAGAGCCGAAATGCGCGCCGCTGTCGATACCGGGCTGAACCACATGCAACACTTCCAGACCTGTCAGCGCCTGTGCGTCACGGTCCAGTTGCGCGCGGCCCACATGCGTGGTTGTGCCACCGTCCACACCGGCAACCCATGTCATATAAACCCAGCCATCCTGTTCAAAATCGGGGCCGACAGCGACATCCAGAAGGCCGCCTTGGCCACTGGCTACCACCTCTGGCGCGCCAGAGACGGGCACAACCCCATCATCGGCATTCCACAACACAACCTCGCCGCCGCGCAGGGTGACGATGAGATCGTTGTGATCGGGCAGAAAGGCCATGCCCCAAGGGCGGTCCAGCTCTTGCGCCAGAATGTCGATGGCATAGCCGTTTTCCGCTTGGGCAGGCAATGCCAGACCGGCAGCGGCCAGCGAGAGTAAAGCAGTCGTTGTCAAACGCATAAAAAACCTCCAGAGCAGTCGTGTATTCCAAGAACTGTGCTTGCTCGTGGAAAACTCAACTCACGAATGCAAAAGGGGTTCCATATGCAAGCTTGACTCTGCAGGGGTTCGGGCATATGCGAAGCGCAATTCGCCGGAGGTTTAATCTTCCGGTCCTTTGCTGCGGCAAGGATCGCCACCCACCAGCGCGTTGCGCCCGTGGGTGCCATACTGGTTTGAGGCTCTGTTTTCAGGGTAAGGAGTGACGCTTATGTTCGAGAACCTCTCTGAGCGCCTGTCCGGGGTCTTTGACCGGCTGACGAAGCAGGGTGCGCTCTCGGAAGATGACGTGCGCGCAGCACTGCGCGAAGTGCGCGTGGCGCTTCTGGAAGCGGACGTTTCGCTGGATGTGGCGCGCGAATTCGTCAAGCGTGTGCAAAAGAAAGCCACAGGCGCAAGCGTCACCAAGTCGATCACACCGGGCCAGCAGGTCGTCAAGATCGTGCATGATGAACTGATCGCCACGCTGGAAGGCGAAGGTGATCCGGGCGCGCTGAAAATTGACAACCCGCCTGCATCCTTGCTGATGGTCGGGCTTCAGGGGTCGGGCAAGACAACCACCACTGCGAAACTGGCGCGCCGCCTGACCGAACGCGAAGGCAAGCGCGTGCTGATGGCCTCGCTTGACACGAACCGCCCCGCAGCGATGGAACAGTTGGCCATTCTGGGCGCGCAGATCGGGGTTGATACCCTGCCCATCGTTCTGGGCCAGAACGCAGTCCAGATCGCCAAGCGCGCAAAGCAGCAAGCCACTCTGGGCGGCTATGACGTCTATCTGCTGGATACAGCGGGCCGGTTGCATATTGACGAGGCCCTGATGGCCGAGGTGCAGGCCGTGCGCGACGCGGTCAGCCCGCGCGAGACATTGCTGGTCGTTGATGGCCTGACAGGGCAGGATGCGGTCAATGTCGCGGCCGAGTTTGATGGCAAGGTTGGCGTGACCGGCGTTGTGCTGACGCGGATGGATGGCGACGGGCGCGGTGGCGCCGCGCTGTCGATGCGCGCAGTCACCGGAAAACCCATCCGCTTTGTGGGCTTGGGCGAAAAAACCGATGCGCTGGAAGTGTTCGACCCCAAGCGCGTTGCGGGCCGCATTTTGGGCATGGGCGACATTGTGGCGCTTGTGGAAAAAGCGCAGGAAGTGCTGGAGGTCGAACAGGCCGAGCGCATGATGAAGCGCTTTCAAAAGGGCATGTTCAACCTGAACGACCTGAAACTGCAGCTTGAACAGATGCTGAAAATGGGCGGCATGCAGGGCGTCATGGGGATGATGCCGGGCATGGGCAAAATGTCCAAACAGGCCGAGGCAGCGGGCTTTGACGATTCCATGCTGCGCCGCCAGATCGCGCTGGTCAATTCCATGACCAAGAAAGAACGCGCCAACCCCGCAATCCTGCAAGCCAGCCGCAAGAAACGTATTGCCGCAGGCGCGGGGCTGGATGTGTCCGACCTGAACAAATTGCTCAAACAGCACCGCCAGATGGCCGACATGATGAAAACCATGGGCAAGAAAGGCATGCTGAAACAGGCGATGGCAGGCATGATGGGCAAGGGCAAAGGGGCCGATGCCATGCCAGACCCCGCCCAGATGGACCCGAAGCTGATGCAACAGGCCGCGCGGCAACTGGGCGGCATGCCCGGAATGGGCGGAATGGGCAGTGGTGGCCTGCCCGGCGGCCTGTCAGGGATGTTCAAGAAAAAATGACGATTTTTTGCGCAACACAGTCAGGCCCGCATCTGGCGGCCATAGGGGGCGTCCCGCATGAGTGAGCATTCCCAACGTGCCGCAGACCTGCTGGCCGACCACCGCGACAGTATCGACCGTCTGGACGCGATCCTTGTCTATACTTTGGGCGAGCGGTTCAAGCATACGCAGGCCGTGGGCCGCCTGAAAGCGCAACACGATCTTCCCCCCTCGGACCCGACGCGCGAAGAGCGCCAGATCGAGCGGCTGGAATGGTTGGCCAAAGAGGCCGATCTCGACCCGGAATTCGCCAAGAAGTTCCTGAATTTCATCATCTCGGAAGTGATCCGTCACCACGAGAGGTTGCAACGCTAACACACTGAAATCGCGCAGGGAAACCCCTTTGCGCAATACGCCATCTAAAGGAGAATATGACATGGCAGTTAAGATTCGTCTGGCCCGTGGTGGAGCCAAGAAACGCCCGCATTACTCGATCGTTGTTGCAGATTCGCGCATGCCACGCGATGGCCGCTTTCTGGAAAAGCTGGGCACCTATAACCCGCTTCTGGCCAAAGACAGCGAAGACCGCGTGAAACTGGACATGGAGCGTGTGCAGCACTGGCTGGATCAGGGCGCACAGCCCACAGACCGTATCCTGCGCTTCCTTGAAGCTGCTGGTGCGCGCGGCGCGACCACACGCGCCAACATGAAGAAAGCCGAGCCGGGCAAGAAAGCCAAGGCGCGTGCTGCCGAGAAGGCCGCAAAAGCCGAAGCAGCCACGGCTGAATAAGCCGGTGAAAGGGGGGCTGTCTGCCCCCCTCTTGCCCGTTCCGGGCAATTCACCCCCCGAGAGTATTTGGCGCAAGAAAATGACCACATGACTAAATCGCGCATCTGTGTCGGAGCGATTGCCGGTGCCTATGGGGTGCGCGGCGAAGTGCGGCTGAAAAGCTTTTGTGCCGATCCCGGCGCGATTGCGGATTATGGCCCGCTTTGGTCTGAAGATGGTGCGCGCGAGTTCAAACTGACCTTGGGCGCGCAAGTGGCGCAAGGGTTCTCCGCGCGCATTGGCGGGGTGAACACGCGCGAGCAGGCCGATGCCTTGCGCGGGGTGCGCCTGTTTGCAGAGCGCGACAAACTGCCCGCCTTGCCCGATGACGAATATTACCATGCCGATCTGATCGGGCTGGAGGTGTTCGACACAGGTGGCGTGTCGATGGGGCGCGTGAAGGCGGTGCTTAACCATGGCGCCTCGGATTTGCTGGAACTGGTGGTGCCGGGGCGCAAGGGGGCGGTCTTGTTGCCCTTCACGCAAGCCATTGTGCCGACGGTTGATCTGGCCTCGCGGCGCATCATTGCCGATCCGCCCGAAGGGCTGATCGAGTGAGCGCGCGCCCCCGTCGCGCAGCGGGCCGACTGGCCATTACCCCGTCTTTGACCCCGCGTGATCTGGACAGGCGCGGCACGCCTGCGGCCGCATGGCAGGCGCGACTCATCACCCTGTTTCCCGAAGCCTTCCCCGGTGTGCTGGGCCTGTCGCTGACAGGGCGCGCGCTGGCAGAAGGGCGCTGGGGGTTGGAGGCGATTGACCTGCGCCCCTTTGGCATGGGCAAGCATCGCAATGTCGATGACACACCCGCTGGCGGCGGGGCCGGCATGGTGCTGCGCGCAGATGTTCTGGGCCGTGCGATCGAGACAGCCATGCGCGGTGTGCCGCAAGATCGGGGGGAATGGCCGCTTGTGTGCCTGAGCCCGCGCGGGCGGCCCTTTGCGCAGGACACAGCGCGCCGCTGGGCGGGCGCGCGCGGCGTCACCATGATCTGCGGGCGGTTTGAAGGTGTGGACCAGCGCGTGATCGACCATTACGGGATCGAGGAAGTCTCGCTTGGGGATTTCGTCATGACGGGCGGCGAGATTGCCGCGCAGGCCATGATTGATGCAACTGTGCGGCTGCTGCCCGAGGTGCTGGGCAATGCGGCATCTGTCGAGGAAGAAAGCTTCTCGGACGGGTTGCTGGAGCATCCGCAATATACCCGCCCCGCCGAATGGGCAGGGCGCGAGATACCGCCGGTTCTGATGTCGGGCAATCATGGCGCGGTTGCGCGCTGGCGGCAGGAACAGGCCGAAGCCCTGACCCGCGCGCGCCGCCCCGACCTGTGGGCCGCATGGCAGGCGCGCAAGGGCTAAGTGCCTAGCTGTTGTCGCGGGTGATGCGTGCGCCAAGATCGCGCATCAGGGTTTCAAAGCTGGGGAAAGATGTGGCGATTGGGCCTGCGTCATCAACCTTGATCGGTTTTTGAGCCACCAGCCCCAAGCACAGAAAGCTCATGGCGATTCGGTGGTCGAGATGGGTTTGCACTGTCGCCCCCCCCGGCACGCCATCCGACCCCATGCCATGCACGGTCAGGCTGTCTTCGGTTTCGCTGATGCGCACACCGCAGGCTTCCAGCCCGCGCGCCATCGCATCGATCCGGTCGGATTCCTTGACGCGCAATTCCTTGATGCCGCGCATGACAGTGACGCCTTCGGCAGTGGCAGCAAGAGCGGCAAGCACAGGGTATTCGTCGATCATGCTGGCGGCGCGTTCGGGTGGCACCTCGATCCCCCTGAGGGGGGAGAAGCGCACGCGCAGATCGGCCACAGGCTCGCCGCCTTCTTCGCGCGGGTTCTCCAGCACCAGATCTGCGCCCATTTCCTGCAATGTTGTGAAAATGCCATTTCTGGTGGGGTTCTGGCTCACTCCGGGCACCAGAATATCGGAATTTTGAACCATCAATGCAGCACATACCGGGAAAGCGGCCGAGGAAGGGTCGCGCGGCACGGCCACATTCTGGCCTTCCAGCTCGGGCTGGCCGTTCAGGGTGATGACGCGCCCTTCATCGGTATCTTCAACCGTGATCACAGCCCCGAAGCCGCGCAGCATGCGTTCGGTATGGTCGCGGGTCGGTTCCTGTTCGATCACCACCGTCTGGCCGGGGGCATTCAGCCCTGCCAGCAAAACCGCGGATTTCACCTGCGCTGATGGCATCGGCACGCGGTAGCGCACAGGCACGGGCTGCGCCGCGCCGATAAGTGTCAGGGGCAGGCGTCCGCCACGGCGGGTATGGGACTGTGCGCCAAACAGCGCCAGCGGGTCGGTGACGCGGCCCATGGGGCGCTTGTTCAGGCTGGCATCGCCGGTGAATGTGGCGGTGATATCGGTGGTGGCCATGGCACCCATGATCAGCCGCACGCCCGTGCCGGAATTGCCGCAATCAATCACCTGCTCGGGTTCGGAAAAGCCGCCCACGCCCACGCCATGCACCGACCAGTCGCCGGGGCCATGCTGCGTGACTTCTGCGCCAAAGGCCTGCATCGCCTTGGCCGTGTCCAGAACATCCTGCCCTTCCAGCAGGCCGGTGATCGAGGTTTTGCCAATGGACAAGGCCCCGAGGATCAGCGCGCGGTGCGAGATGGATTTGTCGCCGGGCACCTCGGCCACGCCGGAAAGCGGGCCGGATTTGCGGGCAGTCATGGAAAATGCGGGGCCATGGCCGGACATAGAAGCGCCTCTCGAACAGGTTAATTCTGCGCAGGCAATAGCGCAACCCGCACGGGGCGTCCATGGGGCGGTTGCGTGGTGGTGTCAGTCGTCTTGCAATGCGGCGCTGACTTCGGCGACCAGCGCTTCAAGTTCGGCGCGCATGGCGGGGCTGCGCACCCCCTCGATCGCGCCAAGCCCCTGACCCAGCGTTTCGGCATAGGCGACACGGTTGGCAATCTGGCTGGTCGCAAGATTGGCGCTAAGGGCTTGTGCGGCTTCCATCACCTCGGCCCCCAGCCGTGTGCCTGCGCGGGTACGGTTCAGCACGACCAGCACCTCGCGCCCTTCGCGGCGTGTCAGGTCAAGCACCCCGTCGGTGGCCCATAGGTCGACATGGCTGGAGGCCACAGGCACCAGCACCAGATCGGCCACACGCAGGGCAGGGCGCAGGTCGGAATCGGCTTTGGGCGGGGTGTCGATAATGACATAGTCTGCCATGTCGCGCAGTTTGCCCACCTCATAACCCACACCCCATGCGGATGCCGTGGAAAACTCCATATTCTCGGCGCGGCCAGCGTCGTTGCGGGTCATGAACCAGCGCCCGAGCGAGCCTTGCGGGTCGGTATCCAGAAACGCGATTGTGTGACCGGCACGCGCCAGCATCACGCCCAGATTGACCGCAAGCGTTGTCTTGCCGCTGCCACCCTTTTGTTGCGCGATTGTAATTACCTTACCCTTGGCCATGATCCGCACCCCTCGCCCTGATCGCCCCAGCTTATGCTGCGGTGCAGCATATGCGAGTTTTCCACAGGATGCACGCGCAAATTTCAGGCGCGTTCATCCTTGGGCGATCCCATGACCACCATGGTTGTGATCCGGTCCAGAAAGGGGAAAGCGCCCATATATTCAGTGTGAAACTGCTTGTAAGCGGCCAGATCGCGCGCCTCGACGCGCAGCAGGTATTCGACAGTGCCGGTAATGTTGTGGCATTCGCGCACTTGCGGAGAGGCGCGCATCAGGCGCTCGAACTCTGCCTGTGCGGCTTTGGTGTGTTTTGACAGGCCCACTGTGACATAGGCAATAAAGCCTATTCCGGTTTGGGTTGGGTCAATCACGGCGCGGTAGCCGGTGATGACGCGCTGGCGCTCCAATTCCTGAACGCGGCGCAGGCAGGCAGAGGGGGACAGGCCCACACGGTCTGCCAGTTCAATATTCGGGATGCGCCCATCTTGTGAGAGAATGCGCAATATCGCTTCTGATTTTCTGTCAAGATCACTCATTTATTGCAGAAATAGCATTTCTTGCGCAGCTTTTGCAATGTATCGGCAGCATTCTGGCGCTAAAACACTGCCAACATAAAGGGCGTGCCGATGACTTTGGACCTGTTTCTGGCCTTGATTGCATTTGCGTTTGTCACCTCGGTTACACCGGGGCCGAATAATGTGATGCTGCTGGCCTCTGGCGTGAATTTCGGGTTCCGGCGCACAGTGCCGCATATGGCGGGTGTCGCCATCGGGCATGCGGTGATGGTGTTTCTGGTGGGTGTCGGGCTGATGGGAATTTTCATTGGCTATCCGCCTGCGCAGATGGTGCTGAAACTTGTGTCTGCGGTCTATATGCTGTGGCTGGCGTGGAAAATCGCCCATGCGGCCCCGCCGGCTGGCGCGCAGCGGGCAGGAAACCCGCTCAGTTTTTTGCAGGCGGCGGCGTTTCAATGGGTGAATCCGAAGGCATGGATCATCTCGCTGGGGGCGGTGGCGCTCTATGCGCCGGGGCAGGAATGGATCGCGGTGGCATGGGTCGCGTTCGGGTTCCTGTGTGTCGGGTGGACGACCACGATCATCTGGACAGTGCTGGGCTTGGGGGTGCGGCGGTTCTTGCAAAATCCGGTTGCGCTGCGGGTGTTCAATTACACTATGGCTGCGCTGCTGGTGGCGTCACTGGTGCCCGTGTTGTTCCAGAACTAAGTGCTGCAGGGCGGGCAGGGCGCGTATCTTGGCGGCACGCGGCTGGAAACCTTGTTTTTACGGCGGATATTCGCACAAATGCCCAAAATTTCAGCGAATATAGCCTGACACCTTTACATTCCCCAAGCTTCCGCCTTTGATGATCCCAAGTCAGGGAGCGATTGAGCAGATGACAGAAGCTTTCTTTAACGAGATGTATGACCGCGATGGACTTCGCATGCCTTACCAGATGCTGGAAGGCTGGTATCAGAACATGCCCGCCGAATTCCGCGCGCTGAAACAGGCCGAGGCAGAGGGGCTTTTCCGCCGCTATGGCATTACCTTCGCCGTCTATGGCGAAGGGGGTGACCCTGACCGGCTGATCCCCTTCGATATGTTCCCCCGTGTCTTCGGGGCCAATGAATGGCGCAGGCTGGAACGGGGTATCAAGCAGCGCGCGCGCGCGCTGAATGCGTTTTTGTCCGATGTCTATGATCGGGGTGAGATTATTCGCGCGGGCCGCATTCCGGCGGATCTGGTCTACCAAAACGAGGCCTATGAGATTGCCGTCGCAGGGTTCCGCCCGCCTTTGGGCGTGTTCAGCCATATTGTGGGCATTGATCTGGTGCGCACGGGCGCAGACCAGTTCTATGTGCTGGAAGACAATTGCCGCACCCCTTCGGGCGTGTCCTACATGCTGGAGAACCGCGAGGTGATGATGCGGATGTTCCCGCATCTGTTTCAGGAAAACCGCGTGGCTCCGGTTGATGGCTATGCGCGGCTGCTCAAGCGCACGCTGGCCTCTGTCGCGCCCGCGAAATGCGAGCGTGACCCCTGCGTGGTGCTGCTGACGCCCGGCCATTACAATTCGGCCTATTACGAGCACAGCTTTCTGGCCGACCTGATGGGGATCGAGCTGGTCGAGGGGCAGGATTTGTTTGTCGAGGGCGATTTCTGCTGGATGCGCACCACAGAAGGGCCGAAAAAAGTGGATGTCATCTATCGCCGGATTGATGACGCCTATCTTGACCCGCTGTGTTTCCGCCCCGATTCCACCCTTGGGGTGCCGGGGCTGATGAATGTCTACCGCTCTGGCGGGGTGACCATCTGTTCGGCCCCCGGTGCGGGTGTGGCAGATGACAAGGCGATCTATACCTATGTGCCCGAGATGATCCGCTTCTATCTGGGCGAAGCACCGATTCTGGAAAACGTGCCGACATGGCAATGCGCCAAGGCGGATGACCTGAAATATGTGCAGGAACATCTGGCCGAACTGGTGGTCAAGGAAGTGCATGGATCGGGCGGCTATGGCATGCTTGTGGGGCCAAAAGCCGATAAGGCCACGATCGAGGCTTTTGCCGCCAAACTTGCCGCGAACCCGTCAAACTATATCGCCCAGCCCACGCTTGCGCTGTCCACCTGCCCGACATTTGTTGAGGAAGGCATCGCCCCGCGCCATGTCGATCTGCGGCCCTATTGTCTGGTCGGGCGCGATGTGGAACTGGTGCCGGGCGGGCTGACGCGCGTGGCGCTGACAGATGGATCACTGGTTGTGAATTCCAGTCAGGGCGGGGGTGTGAAAGATACATGGGTCATCGCGGAGGAATGAAATGCTAAGCCGCACAGCCGCCAACCTGTTCTGGATGGCCCGATATCTGGAACGCTCTGAAACCACGGCCCGTCTGTTGGATCTGGGCTTTCGCAACGCACTTCTGCCCAATGCGGGCGGGGGGTTCCGCAATGAATGGGGCGCGATACTGCAAAGCAAGGGCACCTTGCAGCAATTCACCGATAAATACGGCGATCTGGTGCAGCGCAATGCCGAGAGCTTCTTGTTTTTCGATCTTGAAAACCCCTCGTCTGTTGCAAGTTGCATCACCGCTGCGCGCGAGAATGCGCGCATTGTGCGCACGGCCCTGACCTCTCAGGTCTGGGATGCGATCAATACCAGCTTTCAGGAATTGAAGGCCCTGACCCGGCGCGAGCGGTCCTCGCTGGAAGTGCCGGAACTGACTGACTGGACCTTGCGCACCGCCGCCCTGATCCGTGGCGCGATTGAAACCACGCAATTGCGCAATGATGGCTATCGCTTCATGAATCTGGGCTATGCGGTGGAACGTGCGGACAATACGGCGCGCCTGCTGGATGTGAAATATTATGTGCTGCTGCCCTCGGTCGCCTATATCGGATCGGGGCTGGACAATTACCAATGGACAACGCTGCTGCGCGCCTTGTCGGCGCATCGGGCCTATAACTGGGCCTATGGCGGGGAATTGAGTGCCGCGCAGATTGCGCATTTCCTGATCCTGAACCCTAAATTCCCGCGCTCGCTTCTGTCCTGCTGTCTGGAAGTGAATGAACACCTGGACCATCTGGGGCGCATCTATGGCCGCTCCAGCCCCGCGCAGGAAGCCGCGCGCACATTGTTGGGCGAATTGGCCGAAGCGCGGATCGAAGATGTGTTCGATGAAGGGCTGCACGAATTCCTGACGCGCATGATTTCCGAGAATGCGGGCCTTGGTCAGTGCATCAATGACCAATATCTGACCGGAGAAGCGCGATGATCCTGACTGTCTTTCACAAGACCCGCTATGATTTCGCCTCTCCCGTGGGGGGGATATTGCAAAGTCACCGCCTGACGCCGGCCAAATGCGACGGGCAGAAGGTGATTGATTGGAAGGTCGAGGTGCCGGGCGCCGTGATGGGGGAATTGTTCCGCGATGGGGCTGGGGATTATATTCAAACCGTCTCGCTTCGGATGCCCGTCACCCATATCGAGGTGACGGTCAGCGGCAAGGTCGAGACGACAGACACCTCTGGCATTCTGCGCGGCCACCGCGAACGCGTGGCCCCGCGCGCCTATATGCGCCACACCATGCGCACCGAGGCGAACCGCGCGATCCGCGATCTGGTCGATGACGCGCTGCGGGGCAAGGAAGATGCGCCGGAACTGGACCGCGCGCATCTGCTGGCCGCCGCCGTGGCCGAGGCTTTGCCCTACCGCCCCGGTGCAACCCACGCCCATACCACCGCCGCCGAGGCAATGACCGAAGGCGCGGGCGTGTGTCAGGACCATACGCAAGTGCTGATTGCCTGCGCGCATATCGCCAATATGCCCGCGCGCTATGTGTCCGGCTATCTGAACGCAACCGATGACGGCTCTCCGCATGAAGCCAGCCATGCTTGGGCTGAAATCTTTGTCGCGGGTCTGGGCTGGGTCGGGTTCGATGCGTCTAACAAATGCTGCCCGAACGAGCATTACATCCGCCTTGGCTCTGGCCTTGATGCAGAGGATGCAGCACCCATCCGCGGGTTGGTGCTGGGCGGGGCCGAGGAAACGCTGGATGTAACCGTCCTGATCGAGGCGCAGCAACAGTGACAGCGCTTGCACCTGCGCAGCGACAGCGCTACGACTTCACGGCTGATCTTTTCAGGGAAACCAAACGATGACCTATTGTGTCGGACTTCTGCTGAATGCGGGGCTCGTCTTGCTGTCCGACACCCGCACGAATGCGGGACTGGACAATATTTCAACCTATCGCAAGATGTTCACCTTCGAGGAACCGGGCGAGCGTGTCATCGTCATGATGACAGCCGGAAACCTGTCTGTAACGCAAACGACCATTGCGCGCCTGACCGAAGACATCAACAATGCTGACGCCACGCATGACACCTCGATCATGAAGGCCGAGAATATGCTTGATGTCGCCACAATGGTGGGCGAGATGCTCTCGCGCGTGACAGCAGAAACAAAAATGCGCATGGACCGCATGAACCAAAGCGCCAGCGCCTCCATGATCGTGGCAGGCCAGCGCAAGGGCGGGCGGATGCGCCTGTTCCTGATCTATCCAGAGGGCAATTTCATCGAGGCGACAGATGACACGCCCTATCTGCAAATCGGCGAGCATAAATACGGCAAGCCCATTCTGGACCGCGTTATAAGCGCCGATACCCCACTGGAAGATGCGCGCAAGGCTGTGTTGCTATCGATGGATTCAACGCTGCGCTCTAACCTCAGTGTCGGGATGCCGCTGGATATGGCCGTGATCGAAGCCGATGCGCTGCGGATCACCGAACAGCGCCGGATCGAAGCCAATGACGAGCAATTCGCCGCCATGTCTGCGGCATGGTCACAAGCGCTGCGCGACGCCTTCACTCAGATCAAGTGATCATCTGCGGGGGGGCTGGACAGTTCCTGCGCCAAAAACCGCTCGAACGCATCCAGATTGATGGCCTCGAACTGCCCGAAGGCTTGCATCCAGATACTGGCTTCGCGCAGGGCATCGGGTTCCAGTTTGCACCATTTCACGCGCCCGCGTTTTTCCTGACTTATCAGCCCCGCAGTCGCAAGGATACCCAAGTGCTTGGAAATCGCGGCAAGCGACATCTCGAACGGGTGGGCCACATCGGTTACGGCCATGTCATCTTCCAGCAACATGGCCAGAATGGCGCGCCGTGTGGGGTCGGCAAGCGCCATGAAAATCTGGTCAAGATTGGGGGCGGAATTCATCTCCATTCCCGTCTTCTGGGGGGCTGGTTGCAAAAGGTCAACTGTTTGGTTGAATATGCTCTGCGCATCAGAAGTGGCACGCGGCAGCTTGCCCTGACTCTGCGTATTTACAAAATCTGTTTATTTACAGTTGGTTGCGCGGTGTTCGGGGGTGATTTATCTGACTTGACTCTAACCCCCTGCCTGCCTAGTTATCGCGCAACTTGCAGCCGGAGGTGGCGGGCATGACCAAGCGAGACGAGATGGAGCAGCTCAAAGCGCTCGAAGACCGGATCGCAAAGGCCAAAGCCGCGATCGAGCCGCCGCGCGCTGCGCAAGATCACCATTCGATGGCCCAGATCGGCTGGCGTATGGTGATAGAGCTGGTGTCTGGTTTGGGCATCGGTGCGGCAATGGGATACGGGCTGGATGTGCTGCTTGGCACCTTGCCGATATTTCTGGTGCTGCTGACTTTGTTGGGCTTTGCGGCCGGGATCAAGACGATGATGCGCTCTGCGCGCGAGTTTGAAACCGGAAAAGACACGACGGTGCCGCCGAAAGCGGCTGCGGAACAAGGGGACAAGACCAGTGGCGGGTGAAAATGGTGGCCTTGAAATCAGGCCGATGGACCAGTTTGAAGTCAAGGCGCTGTTTGGTGGCGATGTCAGTTGGTATACACCAACGAATGTGACGCTGTGGATGGCGCTGACTGTGGTTGCGGCCTCTGTGCTGATGATCTACGGCGCACGCGGTCGCGCGCTGGTTCCAAGCCGCGCGCAATCTGCCGCTGAAATGACCTATGGGTTCATCTATAACATGGTGAAAGACGTGGCAGGGCATGACGCTGTGCGCTTCTTCCCGCATGTGTTCACGCTGTTCATGTTCGTGCTGTTTGCGAATCTCTTGGGCCTGATCCCGTTCGCCTTTACCACGACGTCGCATATCGCTGTGACTGCGGTGCTGGCCTTTACGGTGTTCCTGTCGGTCACGGCGCTGGGCTTCATTCTGAACGGCACCAAGTTTCTGGGCCTGTTCTGGGTCAGTTCCGCGCCCTTGGCCCTGCGCCCTGTCTTGGCGCTGATCGAGCTGATCTCTTACTTCGCACGCCCCATCAGTCATTCCATTCGTCTTGCCGGTGCCATGATGGCGGGGCATGCGGTGGCGAAAGTGTTCGCAGGTTTTGCGGGCGCGCTGGGGGCTGCGTTCTTCGTGCCGGTTCTGGCTGTTACCGCGCTCTATGCTTTGGAGCTGCTGGTCGCTGTGATCCAGGCTTACGTCTTTACCATTCTGACCTGTGTGTACCTGAAGGACGCACTGCATCCCTCGCACTGACGGGTGTTTCCGGTCGAATATCAACTCTAGCCAATTCCAACCTCAAGGAGAAATGACATGGAAGGCGATATCGCAGAAATGGGCAAATACATCGGTGTTGGTCTGACTGCCATTGGTATGGGCGGCGCAGCCATCGGTGTGGGCAACATTGCTGGCAACTTCCTGTCGGGTGCCCTGCGCAACCCGTCGGCTGCCGCAGGCCAGACAGCCATGCTGTTCATCGGCATCGCATTCGCAGAAGCGCTGGGGATCTTCTCGTTCCTCGTCGCTCTGCTGCTGATGTTCGCTGTCTAAGCGCTTCCCGAATATCCTTATGCCCGGGGGGGCCGATTGGCCCCTTCGGTGAATTCAGGGCTTAGGGGGACGACATGGCAGAGACTGCCGCTTCGGGGCCAGGTATGCCCCAACTTGATGTAACCACGTTCTCGAACCAGATTTTCTGGCTTATCGTGACGCTTGTGGTTTTGTACTACATAATGTCGCGCGTGGCTTTGCCGCGTGTTGCAGCAGTTCTGGCCGATCGCCGTGGGACAATCACCAGCGATATTGCCGCGGCTGAAGAATTCAAGCTGAAAGCACAGCAAGCCGAAGAAGCCTATAACAAGGCTTTGACAGATGCGCGTGCCGAAGCAGGCCGGATTGTTGACGCCGCCAAGGCTGAAATGCAGGCAGAACTTGATGTTCAGCTTGCTAAGGCCGATGCAGAGATTGCCGCAAAATCTGCCGAGTCGGAACGTCGCATCCGCGACATCCGCGACAGTGCCATGGATATGGTGTCGGATGTGTCGAAAGACGTGACATCGGACATCCTGAATGTTTTTGGCGCAAAAGCAGATGGGCGCAGCGTGACGGCGGCAGTGAATGCGCGCTTGAAAGGGGATGCATGATGTTGCGACTTTCCGTTCTTGCAGCACTGATTGCCAGCCCTGCGCTGGCCGCGCCTGCGGGAAAGCCTTTCTTCTCGCTGTATAATACAGACCTGATTGTCCTGATGGCGTTTGTCATCTTTCTTGGTATCCTGATTTACTTCAAGGTGCCTGCGAAAGTGACAGACCTGCTGGACAGCCGCGCAGTCGGTATCCAGTCCGAGTTGGATGAGGCACGCCGCCTGCGCGAAGAAGCGCTGGCACTACATGCCTCGTTCGAGCGTCGCCATGCCGAGGTCAAAGATGATGCCGCGCGCATTGTCGAAAAGGCCAAGGCAGATGCGCAACTCGCAGCAGATCAGGCAAAGGCCGATATCGAGGCTTCGATCGCGCGCCGCCTGAAAAGCGCTGAAGACCAGATCGCCTCAGCCGAGGCCGCCGCAATTCGCGCTGTGCGTGACAAGGCTGTGGCGGTTGCCATCGCGGCGGCGGGCGATGTGCTGGCCAAGCAGATGGATGCAGAGCGTAATGACGCGCTCGTTCAAAAAGCGATCGCCTCTGCGCAAGAGCATTTGCACTAAGCCATCATCGGACAAGATATGTAAATAACCCGGCCCTGTGCCGGGTTTTTTACATGGCGCGCGCATGCTCGAACCGCAGGCGCGCGATTTCTTCATTCTGTTCGCTGCGTTTCAGGTCGCTCATCAACTGTTTCACATAGTCCAGATGCGCTTGCGCTGCGTTGCGCGCGCCAATCGGGTCGCGGTCCTGCAACGCGGTGTTGATGGCGCGGTGCTGGTTCAGCAGTTCGTCGCGCGTGCCGCGCTGGCGAAAGATCATCTGGCGGTTATAAAACACCCCCTGATGCAACAGGTTGAACATGGCGCGCATCATATGCAGCATGATGATGTTATGAGACGCCTCGACAATCGACAGGTGAAATTCCGCATCAAGTCTGGCTTCCTCGCTCGAGTCGCGGATGAGATGGGCGTCTTCCATCTTCTGATAAATGGTGTCGATGACTTTCAAATCCATCTCGGACCCAAGCCGCGCGGCGCGTTCGGCAGACATCCCCTCCAGGTCGCGTCGGAAGCTGATATAGTCGAACAGGGCCGCGTCATGGCCCGCAAACAGGCTGACCAGCGAGTCAGAGAAAGCAGAATCCAGCAGTTCGGCCACATAAATTCCGGCCCCTGCTTTGGTCGTCAGCAACCCGCGCGCCTGCATTTCCGAGACCGCGTCGCGCAGCGACGGGCGCGAGACGCCCATCTTTTCAGCCAGTTCCCGTTCGGATGGCAGCCGCTCACCGGGGCGCAGAATGCCGCGCAAGATCAGCATTTCGATTTGCCGGACGACACTTTGCGACAGTTTTTCGGGTTGGACGCGTTGGAAGGGCATGCTGTTTTGGCCTTGGGTCTGGTACGGGCAAACAGGGCCTGCCCGAATTTTACGCAGATATTGGTAAAAAGATATGACCGCTTCGACCGATACGCAATAAAAAACCGTTCCGGGCCG
>NZ_MEHT01000024.1 GCF_001870675.1 Roseinatronobacter thiooxidans
AATGGCATTACCTGCTCGATGAGCCGGGCAGGCAATGTCTGGGACAATTCCGCGATGGAGAGCTTCTTTTCTTCTCTGAAAATCGAGCGAACCAACCGAAAGGTCTATCGGACGCGCGACGACGCTCGTGCGGATGTGTTCGACTACATCGAGCGCTTCTACAACCCGCGTAGGCGGCATTCGAAACTGGGCTATCTAAGTCCCATGGAGTTCGAGGCCCGCGCTATGCTAGCTTAACCCCCAGTCCACGAAACCGGCAGCAGCTCACTTCAGGTGCTTCTACAAATAGGCGCTCTATCCGACACTACGTCTGATCGACGCACATTTGGTTCGGTGGGTGATGCGGAAGTATAAACGCTTCAAGCAACGGCCCCGGCAAGCGCGACTCTGGCTGGCCAGACTCGTGAAATCCACGCCGGGATTGTTCGCCCACTGGCCTCTTCTCTACGCAAATAGCCGAACGCTGGGAGCCGTATGAGTCGAGAGGCTCACGTACGGTTCTGGGAGCGCGTGAGGGTGAAATTCCCTCGCGCGACTCGCTTGCCCTTGTATCGCCAAAGCCAGATCCTGGCGCGGGCAGGCGTTGATCTCCACCGTGCCGTTTTGGCGAGCTGGGTTGGCAAGGCGGCCTTCCATTTGCGGCCCATCGTTGACCGGCTGGCCGAGCATCTGAAAGCCTCAGACAAGCTATTCATGGATGAAACGACAGCCCCTGTGCTCGATCCCGGTCGGGGTAAAACCAAAACCGGCTATCTCTGGGCCTTAGCGCGGGATGACCGCGCCTGGGGTGGGGATGATCCGCCGGGCGTTGTTTATTTCTATGCGTCAGGCCGCGCAGGCGAGAATGCCGAAACCTTCCTGACCGGCTTTGACGGCATCCTGCAGATAGATGGATATCCGGGCTATAATCGGCTGACCAAACCCTCTCGCAAGGGCGGTGATCCCATTCGGGTTGCGCATTGCTGGGCGCATGCGCGCCGCAAGCTGAAAGAAGTCTTTGATCGCGATGGCTCGGAAGTCGCTGCCGAAGGTCTGCGCCGCATCGCCGAGTTCTACAAGATTGAGGCGGATATCCGCGGCATCTCGCCCGGGCAGCGCCTGTCCGCCCGTCAGACGCGCAGCGCACCGCTGGTCGCGGCCTTCGGGGAGTGGCTTCAGGCGCAACGCTGCAAGATATCGGCAAAGTCACGGCTGGGTGAAAAGCTCGCCTATATCCACAATCACGGGGACGGGCTGCAAATCTTCCTGACCGATGGCCGCGTCGAGATCGACTCCAACAGGGTTGAAAATTTGATCCGCCCGATAGCTCTCAATCGAAAAAATTCACTTTTTGCAGGTCATGATGAAGGAGGCGCCGCCTGGGGCCGCATCGCGTCACTGATCGAGACATGTAAGATAAACAACGTCGAACCTTTCGCCTACCTCAAGGCAACCCTGACAGCCATCGCCACTGGTCATCCCCAAACCCGGATCGACGATCTGCTGCCATGGAATTTCAAGCCGTCAAGCTGAAAACCCAGTGACCCGCAGCGAACGCTTACGATTCACGCCCCGCGCCCTCGGGACTGCGGGCCGTTCGGCGGGTTCAGCCTTTGAAGCCTAAGGGAAATGCGAAACCTACGTTACGCAGGCTTCAACAAATTCCAGAGTACTGCGCGTTTCGGCGGCCAAAAATTTGATATCCTCCGCTTCAAGTTTACGGCCCTGTGGCATCAGCCCGGCAGCCTTACGGATCAGGCTTTTGCGAACGTGGAGAAGATCGACATCGCGTAGCTTGATCCGCGATGGGTGATCAGGGATCACCACCGCCGCGCCGGGGGTTTCATCATCGGGGTCGCCGCGCCGGATCTCGATGCCGCGCGCGCGCGCGAAACTTAGCTGGGCCGATGGCTGTTTGCCCGCGCCAGCATATTCGGTTTCCTGGACAACTATAGTCTGATCTGCGTCCATTTCTTGTGCCAAGGCGATTGCGGCGGCCAGCGCCACATTGCCTGCCGGGCCACGTTCCAACCCTTCCAGCCTTGCAAGCGCCTCAGTGACGTAGAACACCTCACCTTGCTTAACCAGCAGGTAGCGATCCATGTAGCGCAACGCACGCGCTGCGTTGCGGGGAACATCCGTCCGGTCTGGCCAGCCGGCGAAAGGTATACCGAAACCAGTGTGGCCAGTGGTAAAGTGCTTGCGGTTGAAATCAGTGTCGCTGGCCATGTGCAGCCCTGAAAGGTCGACACTTGCGGCGACAACCTTGCAATCAGATGCTCCAGCCTTTTGTAAGCCGCGCGCGGTGCCGGTCAGATTGCCGCCCCCCGCATGGGTGCAGATTACCACATCTGGTGCCGCGCCAGTTGCAGCCTGCATCTGTTCAACAATCTCTACGCCCAAAGGCTCCACTCCGGCGATGGCATAGGGCGTATAGAGTGAGGCATTGAAATAGCCAGTCTCCTCAAGTACGCGCAGGAACTGGTAGAACAGCTCGGGCCCTACTGAAAGCTGTAACACTTCTGCCCCATAGATTTCGCACGCTCGCCCCTTTTCCAAGATCTCGGGCTGGCCGATGCCAAGGCTGTCGAAAACTTCCTGCACAACAATGCAATCAAGGCCTCTCATCGCCGCCTGACTGGCAACCGCCGCGCCATAGTTTCCGCTGGTCGCAGCAACGGCGCCCTTGAAGCCTGCCTCTTTGGCGTGATGCATGCTGAGCGCCGCGCGGCGTGCCTTGTAGCTGCCCGAGGGGTTGGCTGCTTCATCCTTGACGAAGATGCGCGCACCCTTTCCTTTTGGTGCCAGCAAGCGCACCAAACGGTTGATCTGGCGCAGTTCTATCAATGCGGTATTGCCGACCCCCACGCGCGACTGAATTTCACGCACTGTGTCAAGGCTGTAGCTGACTTGCGCCATCAATGCTTCATAGTCAAAGGTGACAGGGTGTTGTAGGAAAGGCGCGTAATCAAGCCCCAATGCCGAAAGCATCGTTTCGTTACGCCGGGCCATGACAGATTGGTAATCGATTGGTTTCATGTGGTTTCTCCCTCGGCCTCGGCCAGCATTGCGCGCAATTCCTCGCCTGCGCGCAGCAGTTCCGGGATCGCGGCGGCGAAATCATGGCCATATGGCGGGTTCACGGCCTCCAGCGTACCGTGGTAGCTGCGGCCCAGCGTGGTGCGGATTTCCACAGCGTCCCCTATCGAGGCCCCTGCCGTGACCAACCAGCCCTTTACGCGCATTTCCAGCGGCACGCCGCGAGTCTCCTTGGGGATGGCGCTTGTCCGCTCGTCTGGAGTCAAAATTACCGAGTGGATGCGAACCCAGTCGCCAGTTTGGAATGTCATGAATGATCTCCTTGCGAGGGAAAGGTGGTCAACTTCGGGCTGGTCAGCGGCAGGTCGGTCAAATGGACAAGCCCAGCCGGGGCGTGGCGAAGATATGCCAGCGCATTCACCGCTGCCGCCGCAGTGCCCGCACCGCCACCGATTTCAGGGGTGATCTGCATCTCGATTACCTGATCACCTTTGATGCGGATTTGATCTGATGTGGCCTGCCCCTCCAACCCAGGGCAGATTTGCTGCGGATGTTCAAGGCGCAGCACTTCGTGGCCGTCAATATGCGCAAAGGCGCAGTGGCGGCACCCCGCAACCTGCCCGGGGGATATCTTCAGGTGAGGCGCTTCGCGCGCGACTGAAGAAATGATCGGCTCTCGGGTTTCAGTGACGCTGTCAATCTCCCATCCCAGATGTCGCGCTATCAGCGCGATGGATTGCGCAAAGCCCACATGCCCAACCACACTGCCCTGCGCCACTGCATCGACAAAGTCCTTTGGCGTCAGACCAACACCCTGCGTCCGCAACACGGTCGGCCCAAAATCGGATAAATCATTCGTTCGGATGACCTGAATATGGTCAACCCGCCCACAAGGCACGCTTAGCGCAAGCACCAGCATGTCCATGGCAAAACCGGGGTTTACGCCCGTCCCCATAACCCGCGCGCCATGATGTTTGGCAGTGGCATCCAGTTGCGCCGCAATGGTGGGGTCTGCCACGTGTGGACAAGTCATTTCTTCAGCGATCGAAATAACGTCATAGCCACGCTGCAAGCAGGCATCGATCTCGGGTGATACATCCCTCAGGAAAGAGGCCGTGGCATGCAGAACCGTGGCGGGCCGGCCCTTGAGGGCCTCTGCAATATCCCCAGTGACGACAGGGCCAGATTCGACATGCTGCCAATCCGCAAGACGGCCAAGGGGAATGCCCTGTTTGGCGGGGTCCATGTCGATCGCCGCGCGAATGGTGTAGCCGCGTTCACGGGCCAGCCGGGCGATGCGTTGGCCCATGGCGCCGACGCCGAATAGTATGATGTCGGATGTCATTTCGTGCTCCCTTAAGAGATAGGTCAGCCAAGGCCCAGAAGGCGCGGCAGGGTCAGCGAAATCGCTGGAACATAAACGATTGCGGCCAGCACTGCGATCTCGACCAGAATGAAGGGCAGGATACGCCAGGCCACATCCTCGAAGCGGACCTTGCCCACCGACGAGGCCACGAAAAGGCATGCCCCAAGCGGCGGCGTGGCCAACGCGATATTCAAGTTCACAACCATCACGATACCGAAATGCAGCGGATCGATGCCCAGCGATACAGCGATCGGATGCAGGATCGGGCCAAGGATGATCAGGATCGCCGTCATCTCCATGAACATGCCTATGATCAGGAGCGCCAGCGTGACAATGAACAGAAAGATCAACGGGTCGTCGCTGATGCCTAGCAGGAAATCCGCTAGCTGCTGAGGAACGCCCTGTCGGGCAAGGACCCAGCCAAGGATCGACGCTGCGGCAAGAATTATGAATACCGACCCCGAGGCGCGTACCATGTCGTAAAGCATTGTGACAAGATCGCGCAGACCAAGATTGCGATACAGGAACAGTCCGACCAGAAGCGCATAAAGAACGGCTACCGCGGCAGCTTCAGTTGGGGTGAAGACCCCGCCCAGAATACCGCCCAGAATGATGACAGGCATCATCAGCGGGATGATTGCTCGCCGCAAGGCCACGCTAAGCGGTGGGACATCGCCGCGCAGATTGGCCACTGGCAGATCATCACGCCGAGCGCGAAATGCAATGTAGCCCATTAGCGACAGCGCCATCAAGATACCGGGGATCAGACCGGCCGCGAAAAGCCCGGCAATAGAAACCTGCATCAGTGAGCCATAAATCACCATGATGATCGACGGTGGAATGATCGGCCCGATTACCGAGGAAGAGGCTGTAACAGCCGCCGCAAAAGCGCGGTTATAGCCCTGCGAGGCCATCGCCGGAATCATCATCCGCCCAATGGCCGCGGTGTCAGCCACTGCGGCACCAGTAAGCCCCGCAAAGAACACTGAAACTAGCACATTTACATGCGCCAGCGCCCCCCTCACGCCGCCCACAACCGCATTGGCCAGATCAACCAGCCTGTCAGTTATCTTGATGCGATTCATGATGTCGCCGGCCAGAATGAAGAAAGGCATCGCCATCAGCGAAAACATGTCGATGCCGGAAAACAGCCGCATCGGCACCAGCCGGATCAGGCTGGGACCGTCAGATTGTACCAGCGCGAACAGGCCCGTGATACCAATGGCGAAGGCCAGCGGCGTGCCAAGTGCTACCAGAATTGCGAACAGACCGACCATCAGCCAGAGCATCAGACTGGCCCCCCGCCCATCGGGCTTTCATGTTCAGGTTGATTTTGAGCGCCCAGAAGCATCAATAGCGTCTGGATAACATGCTGCACCAACATCAATGCCCCCGCGACCGGCACTGCCAGAAGCGGCCACATCATGGAAACGCCCAACGCGGGCGACATCTGGCGTGACCCACGCTCGGCGGCGGCCCAGCCCTCGAGTGTCATTACCCAAAGGAACCAGCCAATGGCGACTGCAACAAGAAGATCTGTGACCACACGGACCGGCTTTGGAAGCAGCATACTAATGGCAGTAATCCGGATATGTTCACCATGACGCAGGGTAACCGAAGCCCCCACCAACCCGATCCAAATCATCAGGTAGCGCGCTAACTCTTCGGACCAAGCGATCGGATCATTCAGCACATAGCGAGAGAACGTGGCCGCCAGCACGACCCCCACCATCACTGCACCCGCTGCAATCAAGGGAGCAGCAGTGATGGTTTCCACCAGTCGGGCAATTCTGTGAAGCAGTCTTGCGATAAATTTCACGGGTCACTGCCTTCCGGAACATGAGGGAAATGGGGCGAGCCGCGCCTGGCCAGTTGTCAGGCGCAGCCTTGTTGAAGATCTGGTTGCGCGATCAGTCAGCGCCGTAGATCTCGCGCTCGGCAGTCGCAACTGCGTCAAGCATGGCTTCGGCAAGCGCGACCGCGTCATCGCCGATTTCGTCGGCAAGAACTGACATCACTGCCGGTGCCGCCAGATCGCGGAACTGCGACAGTTCTTCGGGCGTCGGGGCATAGACCTGAATGCCATTTTCTTCGAGGAAGGCTGTTCCGAATTGAGTAGCGCGCAGCCCCATCTTGGCACCACGACCAGCGGTGCGGGCGGCTTCAACAGCGTTGGTAAATATGCGCATCTGCTCTGCTGTCAGGTTGTTCAGGAACAGATCGCTCGTCACCCACCAGTCGGCACCGTAAAGGTGATTCGTTACAGTGGCGTAGCGCTGAACTTCCTGCAGATTCCCAACTGCAACAATCGGGATTGGATTGTGCTGGGCATCGACAACGCCTGTTTCCAGCGCGCTGTAAAGCTCATCCCACGGAACGGGCGTCGCGGCTGCGCCAAGCGCGTTCATCATTGCAAGATGGCTGGGAACGGACATTGTACGAACCCGTAGACCGTCCATATCAGCGGGGCTGCGCACCTCGCGCGTGCTATTCGTGAAAACATAGAAATCACCCGCCGTCACGGCCAGAAGGCGCAGATCCGTTGTCGCGTAAATATTCTCGGCCAGCATATCGCCAAAAGGGCCGTCAAAGACATGATCAGCAACGATTTCATCCGGAAACGCGAAGGGCAGATCAATCGCGTTGATTGCAGGATAAAACTGCGCCAAGCCGCCAATGGCGGCGATATTAACTTGAATGATGTCGGCCTGCGTCAGTTCCATACGTTCGCGCTGGTTGCCCATGGTGCTGGCCGCTTGAATATCGACGACCATATCGCCATTCGAGCGGGTTTCGATAATGTCCTTGAAAACCATCGCCGACATATGCGCTGCTGATGTTGTGGCGTCGGCCGGTTCTTCATGCGCAAGGACGATTGTCACCGATTGCGCCGCTGCTGGCCCGGCAAGAAGCGCGCCCATGGCGCAGGCCAATGCTGTATTTTGGATATTCTTCATTCAATCCTCTCCTGTTTCCTGTGGCCTGCGGGTACCCTCAGGCAAGGCGATCAAGCGCGTTTCCGCGCGCTGTCTGGTACCCGAATGATAAGCCGGTGCCACCCGGCCTATTCAGGCGTTCCGCAGTGTCGTTACCCAGCCTCCGATGCCCGGCACGACCCCTTGGTCAACCCTGCCGTGACTCTCAGGAGTTTGTGTTCGCATACAAGTATAAATATGCGATATCGGTTTGCCAAAAAAGCAACACTAATGCGATGCGGCCTGCATCGATCGCGTCAGGATGGCACAAAATCGGCGCGCAACTGCCGGTAATTCCCTGTGTCTGCGCCCCATCAGGACAAGCCGGGCATCGCGCAAAGGTGGGTCGCTAAGCGATCGGAGAAGAAGGCGCCCTGCGCGCACCTCATCGGTGACCGCGCACATCGGCAGGATCGACACCCCCTGCCCGCGCAGTGCAAACCCAGCAAGACCATAGATTGAATCGCACAAAAGCGGGGGGTTAAGTTCGATATCCGCGTTCTGGCGCATAACCCGGTCGATCACATCACGGATGCCATAACTACTGTCGGGAGGAATGGCGAGTGGTAGAGTGGCCAGATAAGCCAGTGAAAGAGGCTCATCAGGCAACGGGAACCCCGGGGCGAACACTGCATACAGGGGGGCTGGCACCTCTGCGATGACCATAACATCACGATGCGTCGGCGGATCAAAGGCCAGCCCTAATTCGGCTTCATCGGCTGCCACCGACCGCACTACGCCAGTGCTGCCTGCCCGCGTGACCGACAGGTTCACATTCGGAGACTTGGGACGAAATTTAGCAATCGCCTCGGACATGATTCCACCGATAGCCCCCTCTACACAGACCACGCGGATCTGACCACGCCGCAGATTCTTGATCGCCTCTATCTCGCCTATAGCCCACGCTTCTTGGCGCAGGGTTGTGCGCGCATAGTCGAAATATATCTGTCCAGCATCGGTCAGCCGCAGGCCGCGCGCATGGCGTTCGAACATCGGAACGCCTAGATCTTCCTCAATCTGGGTTATCCGACGGCTTAGGGCCGAGGCTGCGAGGTTAAGCTTTTCGGCGGCTTTGCGAATCGACCCTTCATTGGCCACCGTGAAAAAATATTTTAACTGCAAGTCACGCATTCTTCCTCCATCATGGTTACGGTCCGGATTTTTGATTGCATCACGCTATCGGCCTGTTGTAGTTACCATCCTACTCCGATGCACGGCCCGATCCCGCTTCAGCCCCCCATAATCTGGCTACGAGGAAGCGGAAAAATGACGAAGCGGGTTCTTCTCGGGCAATTCATGCACGAGACAAATACTTTCTGCAAAAGACTTACAGATGAAGCCGCTTTTCGTGGTTTCTACTGCCATCAGGACGATGCCGTGCTTTTGGCGCTGGCCGATACCGAAAACGAAGTGGCCGGATTCGCCGATATCGCCCGTAGGGAAGGCTGGGAGCTGGTCACCCCCGTGGCAACATTTGCAACACCAGGCGGCCCTGTGACACAGCGTGCGTGGCAGGCATTCGGCGAACGCATCCTGACCGCGGCACAAGATTGCGGGCCATTTGATGCCGTGCTACTTTCTTTGCATGGTTCAATGGTGCTGGAAAACGGCGCTGATGGCGATGCAAGGCTAGTGCGGGAATTGCGGGCCATCCTCGGCCAGGATACCCCGCTGGCGGTGACGCTTGATCTGCATGCGAACCTTGATCCAGAAATGGCGGATAACGCCGATATCATCCTGTCTTATAAGACGTTCCCGCATGTTGACATGCGCGAAACGGGGCGCCGCGCGGCAGAATTGTTGCGTCGAATGCTGGTCAATCCAAGTACACGCGTCAGCACCATTGTTCGAAAACCTGCGATGATCACACTGCCCGAAGGCGGCCGCACGGACCGCGAGCCGATGCTGGCCCTTATGACCACCGCACAAGCAATGGCGGACGCGCACCCTGCCATCGTGGATGTTAGCCTAAATGCAGGTTTTAGCTTTGCGGATGTGCCCGAAATCGGGCCCAGCGTTTCTGTTATTCATATGGGAGCCGAAGATACCGCAGTCCAGATCGCCGACGCGCTGTGCGCCGCCATGTGGGCCGAACGTGATGCCAACCAGGAAGCGGTGCTTGAACCCCAAAAGGCCGCAGAGATCGCCGCGAGCCACCCCGCTGGACAACACAAAGGCCCGCTTGTCCTAGCAGATATCTCTGACAATCCAGGCGATGGTGCCTATGCTGATTCCACCGCCCTGCTGGCCGCCTTGTTAGACTGCGGTGGCGAGGACATCCTGTTCGGCGCGTTGTATGACCCAGAAGCAGTTCTTGCTGCGCAGGCCGCCGGGCAGGGAAACACGCTGGCGCTGGCGCTTGGAGGGAAGTCAGACCAGGAATTCGGCGGTGGACCCTTGAATCTGCGTGCGCGTGTGGAACATCTAGGTGACGGACGGTTTGTTTGCGGCGGCCCAATGTGGAAAGGCGTGTCGCAAAGCGCAGGCCCCAGCGCGCTGTTGCGCATCGACGGGATCAGGGTGCTTGTGACCAGTCATGCAACCCAGGCGCTTGATCTGGAGATTTTTCGCAGCAACTCGGTTGATCCGGCTACCATGCGGGTGGTCGCGCTCAAATCCACCCAGCATTTCCGCGCGGCCTACGCGCCGATCGCCGCGCGAATCCTTCTCGTCGACAGCGGTGGCTTGGCCAGTCCCCGACTCGATCGTCTGGAATACAAGCGCGTTCCCCGTCCGGTTCATCCACTTGATCCGTTATGAAATCTCATACGAACCCACCGCCGCACGCAGCGTTGCGCAGAGCGACACGGCAAAAGGTCCGGAAGCCAGACACTTGCGGATACCGCAAGTGTCCAGTGCGATGATGGTTCGATGCGCGCACGCACATTGCCGGATATCTACCTTGACACAATAGCCGAGATCAATCGGATCTGCCGCAAAGAGTATCTGAGGCTGCAACAGATCCGTCCCAAGTCTGCCAGTCTACATTGGGTGCGAGTGTCGGTCCAGGTGTGCATAGGCAGCGTCTGCGGCTGCCAGTGCGCCCTCCAGAAACCCGCCATCTTGTGATGCGGTTTCCGTTCCGGCAAATGTAACGCGCGCGCTCTTTGGGATCGGCCGATAGCTGGGATGGCCGGAAAGTGGGGCCTGATCGGCAGGTGTGGCGGTGGCGGGATCCATGCTCCAGTCCTTGAAGAACAATTCTGTCGGTTCTGCCGCGTCTGGCCCGAACAACCGTACCAGTTGCTCGAGCGCGGCATCGCGAAATCCATCTGATCTGGCTGCGCCGGGATGGGCGAAGCCGAAAAGCGCGCCTGTCCGAGCATCTTCAAGCGAAGCATCGTGGATCTCGGCCAATGGACCTCGATGCGAAATCGCATCGCCATTCAATCCCCTGGTCCGCCAGAACGGCGTCGGATAGGTGGCGACCAGTTTTGTCTGTCCGGCCATCCACGTTGGCACCTCTGGCACAATCGCGCCAAGCTGTGCCGCCAAGCGTGGGGGCAGGGCAAGAACAAGCTGTGCGGCGCGGATGGTCTGGTCTTGTACCGTGACAGTCACGCCAGTTGAATCCTGTGCTACATGCGAAACCGGGTGTGACAGGCGCAGTTTATCGCCAAGTCCTGCGGCCAGCGCGTCAGTGACGCTTGCCAAACCGTCTGCGATGCGCAGGGCACCGCCCATGGTGGCGAAATCAAGGTCGCGACGGATCGCACCTTGTGCGTCCTCAAACACCAGTCGCCCGGTTGTGTGCTGTGGAAAGCTGCGTAAACCCAGACGGTCCAGCAACGCCAGCATGCGGTGGTTATGTGGCCAGATCCATGACGGACCAAGGTCATGGCCGTTTTGAGAAAGGACGCGCCCGCCGGGACGGTCGCGGGCCTCCAGCACCGTCACGTCACGGCCGTCAGCGCGCAGCGCACTTGCCAATGCCAGGCCCGAAAGTCCGGCCCCGATGATGCAGATTTCCGTATCAGGGATCACGCCGGACGTCCGATCACATTGCGCAAATGCCCTGACTTGATCCAGATCTGCGCGCCTTCCGGCCCTGCAGTTGCGCGGAACTCTGACCCAACAGGACGGCGCAACCAGTCCCTGCGTGTCAGCCGGTCTGTCCCATCCTTGACCGCGCCCGCGATGACAAACACTTCCAGCCCCCCCGAGGCATCAAGGCTGCGCGTTGTGTCCGCGTCCCAGCGTTCCATCGCGACGCTTTCGCGATCGTCGCTGTGCAAGTGCAGTGTTTTAACGCCCGGCTCAGTCCCGGACCATGTGCTGGCGCGACTGTCGATCTGGACCTGTGTGCGATCATCAGGATCGAACTGATGCAGCTTCACGAGAATGGTCGCCCCCTCCATCGCGGCAGGTGTGTGCGACGAGGTCGGCGGATTACGCACGTAGAAACCGGTTGGAAAATCGCCATCTTCGTCCTGAAACGTGCCGTCGAGCACCAGGTATTCTTCGCCGCCGTCATGCGTATGGGGCGAAAAGGCGCTGCCGGGATCGAACTGCACGATGCTGGTGGCGCGCGCGACCTCCTCGCCGATGCGGTCCAGCATTCTGCGCCGGACGCCGGGCATGGGCGAGGCCACCCAGTCGTTTTCGTCAAAGCGCACAAGCGCGCGCTGGCTGAAATCTGCATTCAGGTGCATGCGGGGTCTGCTCCATTTTATTGTCTTCACATCATGTCATCTGGATAGATCGGGCCGGAAGGTGGTTGCGTCAACTGTGAACAGGTGGCTTCTGTAAGTCCATCGGTGCGCGTTATCGCAAAAAGGCCGCGCAGTTTGAAACCAACTGTCAGGGTGGCGAGCAGTCATGGGCCAACTCGAAGCTGCAAAGAGGGTCAGTATGATGATGATTGGGTAGGGCAGGGAGGCCTGCAACATCAACGCCACATCAACCCGCGAGTGCGCGTTTGGCGTTGGGTTTGTGGTCCGATCTGCCTGAATTGCAGTGAACGTGGGGAAGAAAATTCCTGAAATCAAAGGCATATCGCGTAAGTTCATGAATTTATTATATTATCGAAAAGCCGAAAGGCTGGGCTGATAACCTGAAGGCCGAAGCAGTTGCCTTAAACCAAGCAAAACGGCGCGGGCAAGTTACGGCGGTAGCCTGTTCCCACAACCAAATATCCCCATAAGATCAAATAGTTAAAACCCGACGTAAACCGTCGGGATTTTGATTGTACAAAACGACTCAACGCCAACTCAACGTTTCAAGAGGCCCCCTGTTCCGCAGGGGGCTTTCGCGTTGGCGGGGGGCGATCATCCGATGCCCAGAGGGGTAGGGGCCACGCTTCATGTTGCCCTTATATAAGTTGCCTAACGCTGTGTGACTCATACTACGCGCCTCTCATGCTGATTTGAGTAGCCGCAGAAGCAGTTTCTTTGGTTGCAATGCTGCCAGAACAAGCAAAATCAGAGCAATCGCCAGCAGAGTGGCGCTGCCAGGGCGCTCGATGAAAACAAGCGGATCACCGCGTGACAAGAGCATCGCGCGACGGAAATACTCTTCTATCATTGGTCCGAGTACAAAGCCTATCAGCAGGGGCGCTGGTTCAAAGCGCCATAGTCGCATAGCGTATCCCAGCAGCCCGAAGCCAAGCGTCAGCCAGACATCGAACAAGTTCAGCCGCAGGCTATAGACTCCGATGCAGATCAGAACAGCCACAATCGGATAAAGCATGGCATGCGGCACGCGCAGGATGCGCGCCCAAAGACCTACAAGCGGAATGTTCAGGACCAGCAACATCAGGTTTCCAATCACGAAACTTGCGACCAGTCCCCAGAACAAAGACGGGTGATCTGCGATCAAACGTGGTCCTGGTGTGATACCATGGATCATCAGTGCGCCGAGCATCAGCGCCATGGTGGTACTGCCGGGAATCCCAAGGGTGAGTGTCGGGATGAATGCCGTTTGCGCGGCGGCATTGTTCGCTGATTCCGGCACTACGACGCCCTCGACCGCGCCATGTCCGAACTGGTCCTTGTTGCGGGAAATTCGTTTCTCAACTGCGTAACCTACGAAAGAGGCCACGGTCTGCCCAGCTCCCGGCAATGTGCCGAAGAACGACCCCACAGCGCTGCCGCGCAAGGCAGGGCCAGGGACGCGCGACCAATCATCCCGGTTGGGCATCAGGCTGCGCCAGTTCAGCGGTTGTGAAACTTTATGCCGGGTGTTCCCCCGGATGGAGGCTATGACCTCGGACACACCAAACAAGCCCATCGCGACCACGACAAGGCTGATTCCGTCGCGCAGGTCTGGAATGCCACCTGTGAAGCGCGTCGCACCCGAATTCACATCCACGCCGATCGTGCCCAGCAACAGGCCAAGGAAGACCATCGCAAGGCCCCTGACAATGCCGCGTCCTCCGACAACAGTGGCGGCCACTAGCCCCAGTACCATGACGGCGAAATACTCGGCAGGTCCGAATCTCAATGCAAATCCTGCAAGGGCAGGGGAGAGCAGCGCCATCACGATCACGCCGACTATACCCCCGACGAATGAGGCTATCGCGGTCAGCACCAGCGCGACACCTGCCCGCCCCTTCTGTGCCATGGGAAACCCGTCTAAAGCGGTCACGGAGGCAGAGGGCGTGCCTGGAATGTTCAGCAAGATAGACGCGGTGGAGCCACCGTATTCCGCGCCGTAATAGACACCTGCCAAAAGGATCAACGCAGCTTCGGCCGGCAGGTGGAACGAAACGGGCAGCAACATGGCCACGGCGGCCAATGGTCCGATGCCAGGCAGAACGCCGACGAAGGTGCCAAGCAGCACCCCAACAAAGCAGACCGTCAGCATTTCAACGGTGGTTGCGGCAGCAAAGCCCAGTGCAAGGTTTCCCAGAAGCTCCATCAACCCGCTCCTATGGCGCGGATGGGCAAACGCAGGCCCAGCAAGAACACAAGCCAGATACCAATGGCGACACTCAGCGCCAAGGCAAGGCGGCCCAGCCACGGTAGGTCACCGATCACGGTGGTCATTGTAAGCACGGTGCCGAAAACTGCAGGTAGCACACCCACCCTTTCGGTCAGAATTGCGAAGGTGGCGATGGCTGCGCCCACCGCCGCCAGTGCATGAAAGTCGGGGCGTGGAACCCGTTCTGCATGTTGGGTCAATCCTTGGACGAGCGCGATGGACCCAAGGGTCGCCAAGATCAGTCCCAGACCCAGAGGTAGCGCCCCGGGGCCAAGCCTGCGCAGCGTGCCGAGATCAAGGTTCAGCCATGCTCCAGCAGCAAAGGCTATCCCTATTGCGATCAGCGCCAGCGGGCCAAGCGCATCAGTCACGCGTGCTCTGTCCAACTGGCCTCTCCTGTCTCCAAGGTGAATTCAGGTCCATCATAAGCGACGGGAACAGTGATCGCGCGCGACGCTATCTGCGCTGCAACGGTGGAGACTGCGTCGCGATGGCCCTTTTCCAGATCGGGGTGCAGCGACAAGGCGACAGAATCATCTCTATCCGCGAGCCCCATCTCGACGATGCGACTGGGCACATGGCCCGCCACCATATCCGTGATCGCGCGGATCACTGCCCGGTCAATCTGCGCCAGCGCAGAGGCGCAGAAGATATCCGGAATCATTTTGACCCAATCAAGGGCATTGCCAATCTGACGCATTCCTGTTTCGTGGCAAGCGGCGATTGCCCCGTCGCGCGCTGCATTCAGCATGGTGAACAGAACATCCGCGCCAGCACCTGCCTGCGCGCTGGCCCATTGGTGCGTCACGTTGCTGTCGTCTTGCGTGCCGCAAAAGCCGGTCAGAACCGGCATGTCAGGAGCGACATGGTGGACGCCACCTACGAATGCCGCGCGACCTTTCAGCCCTGGCTTCACACGATGCCCTGACAGATGTGCAACGGCGCCAGTTTGGCTGACACGAGCAGCCAGCACCCCTGCCAAGAAAGCTGAGTCTTCCTGTCGCACGTCATAACTGGCCAGGTTTCTTCCAAGATGCGCTCCCTGCACGATGGCGAAATGATGGTCCCGATACTCGGCGGCGACTTCAGGCACTGCAAGGTTCCCTTGGCCGCCGACGAAGATGAGCCCCTCCGCCTTGGACAGGGTTTCACGCAGGGCATTGCGGATCACACCCTGATCATAGGGAACCCCGCGCACGACTGACAGCTCTGCAAGGCCTTGATCGCGCGCGGCCACTACCCCAGCAAGGGCGCTGGCGTTGAAGCCTCGGTCATCGACCTCGCCCACGAAAAAAACAGCAATCCGCATAATTTGCTCCTTATCGTGCGGCTTCGACCATGGGAGCCCATGCAGAATACTGATCTGCCACGAATGCTGCGAATGCCGCACCATTCATGGGCACGCGCACAATGCCCCAGTTGTCGAACTGGGCTGTGATCTCCGGCAAGGTCATGATGTCGGTCAGTGTTTCGTCAAGCTTTGCTGCAATGGCTGGGTCAAGACCGCCGGGTGCAGAGAACCCCAGCCAGTTTTCCGCGACCAGATCGAGGCCCGCTTCGAGGAATGTGGGCACATCCGGCAGAGTTTCGAGCCGCTCCGGCGAGCTGACAGCGAGCGGAATGGCAACGCCTTCGTTCACGAGCGGCAAGTTTTGCGGTACAGCATCAAAGCTCAAACCGATGACGCCTGCGCGCAGATCCAGCTGCATGGGCCCGGAACCCTGATATGGGATGTGCTCCATTTCGGTGTCTGTGATTGCCCCGAAGCGCGCGCTGACGATATGTCCCCAAGACCCAACACCAGAGGTGCCATAATCCAGCTCCCCCGGAGCGGCCATCGCGCCCGCGATCAGATCGTCAAGTGTGGTGATGCCCAATTCAGCACCTGCAAACAGCGCCAAGTGGACGCCGCCGATATAGGACACATGGGTGAAATCCGTGATCGGATCGTAACCTGCGTCAGGAAACAGCGTTGGCGCGATGCTGAAAGGTGTGAGGTTTGACAGCATGAAGCTGTGCCCATCAGGAGAGGCGTCCTTGAGAGCAAGCGCAGCTACAGTTCCACCTGCGCCTGGGCGATTCTCGACGATGAAGGGCTGGCCGAGCCGCTCGCCAAGGTGCTCTGCCAGCAGGCGTGCGACAAGATCGCTCGAACCGCCTGGCGGAAAGGACACCAGGATGCGAACCGGGCGCTCTGGCCAGTCCTGAGCAACAGCAGGAAAGGCAGAAGCGGCGAGTGCAGCGGCAGAACAGATCAGAAGAGTGCGGCGTAGTGTCATGGCAGGCTCCATTCCTGTATGAAATTTAGATTTCATATAAGGCGCATGAATCATAGTTTTCACGCAACAGGAAATTTTTGTTTCTCGCATTAACGAAGAGAATCCTGCTATTTGTGCTTGTATGTCGCCCGATATGGCTGATCATTGATGTTAATTTAAGCGGCTATGAAACTGGAGTTCCGCAATGACAGGTCCTAGTGAGCCTGAACAGTCCTTTCTGGAGCGGGTTCGAAAGACCTTGCCAGCACTTCATCCTGCAGAACGCAAGCTGGGTGAATTTCTGACGCAATTTCCCGGCGAGATAGCGAGCTACAACGCGCAGGAACTCGCGCGCTTGGCGGATGTGTCGAAAGCAACAGTTTCACGCTTTGTCAGGCGCCTCGGATTTGAGAACTACGAAGAAGCGCGGCGTATGGCGCGTGATGAAAGCCGAACTGGCTCGCGACTGTTCCTCGCGCATCCTGATCATCTATCGGTGCCGGTCCATCCCGGAATCGCTGAAGAGGTCGATAACCTCGAGCGCAGCTTCAGCCAGATCAGTCCTGAACAGATCGACGCGGTCGCCGCAGAATTGCTGCAAGCACGGCGTGTATGGCTGGTCGGCTTCCGAATATCACAGTCTTTCGCAACTTATCTTTACTGGCAATTGCTGAAAGTGCTTCCCGATGTCGCGGTAGTCCCGCGCGGGGGGGAAACCATGGGTGAGCATATTGCCGTGATGGACGCGCGTGATTGCGTGATCGTCTTTGGTTTACGGCGGCGCGTTTCCAGCATGGATATCCTGTTGGATTCTATATCAGAAACGGGAGCGAAGCTATGCTACATTACCGATGAAAGCGCCCCGACCCGGAAGGACGCAGATTGGCATTTCCATTGTGTGACGGCGACCAGCACGCCTCAGTTCAACCACGCTGCTGTTCTTGCGCTTTGCCATAGGGTGATGGTTGCAACGACCCGACAGGCTGGGCGGGATGGGCGCGCGCAACTGAACCGGATCGAGCAATTGAATGAGCGGCTTGGGCAATTGTAACCAAGAAGGGGCACCGCGCGGCCTGCGCCGCCAGCATTTTGGTCAAAGCCTATTTGTTCTTGTCTGGTCGGTCACTCTACTGACGGCCGGAAACGGGCCTTCGACCACTCTTCAACAGTCTTTGTCACAACCTCGAACTGATCGCGTTGCCGCGCATAGAGATGACCGCCCAGTCGGCCGATTGCATCCATGCCCACTTGATCAATATACATGGTGTCTGGATCCACGAGCGCTTCGCGGATGAACACGCCTTCAACACGCCCGAGTATGATTTCGCGCGCTGGCCCCACTTCCAGCCCCATCAGGCGGCGGCATTCAAGCGCGGCCGGAGCGGCAAGGATACGCGGTGTGCGGACGTGCAATCCGGGAACCGTTTCCAGACCAGCTTCGGCCAGTTCATCCACATCCGGACCAAACTTGATGGCGCAGATTTCCATCTGGTCCACCAATGCGGAGTCACAGATATGCACTGTGAACTCCTCTGTCTCGCGGATGTTGCGGGCTGTGTTCTTGAAGCGCATGTCGTCGTAATTCTCGACCCCAAGCGCCACCACGGCCGGGTCATGCGTGAGCACGTTGAAAAAACTGAACGGACCTGCATTCGCCCTGCCGTCGCGCCCCATGGTCGTGACCAGTGCAATCGGTCGCGGGATCACGGACCCGATCAGCAGCTTGTAGCGCTCCTTGGGCGACAGCTCAGCGAAATCGAAATGCTGATGCGTCATGCTGCGCCCCTTGCCGGAATACGGCGCAGATCCAGCGGTGTATGGCAGCTAAGGTTTTCAAATCCGTCCGAGGTCACGACGTAGCAATCGCCAACATTGCAGCCTGCCGATTGTGGCTCCAGCCATTGGGTGTGCAGCACAAAAACCATGCCTTCCTCCAGCCGGTCGAAATTATGCGATGACACGTTATAGGCGTTCTGCGCGCCTGCAAGCCCGACGGAATGGCCCAGATTAGGGTTATGCGGACCATAGGTTGCCGGATAGACATGCATGAGACGCCGCCCCTGTGCCTCCCAATCCGGGTCGGGCACATATTGACGGACGATCTCGCGCATGCCGCCATCGGGGGCCATGCTCCAGTTATAGGGCATCGTGCGCGCATGGGGGCTGTCCAGCAAACCTGCCGCAATCATCGGCTCGAAAGCGGCATTGTTCACCTCGCTGATCAGGGCACCGGGGCGGATAAGCTTTTCGGCGGCTTTGACGCCATCGACACAGGCGCGGATGACCTTTTCCTGCCGTTCTGTGATTTCGCCGACTGCAATCATCCGCGCGGTCTGGGCGGTGTAACCTTGATAGGTCACGTTCGAGATGTAGAGGTTGATCAGGTCGCCATCCCGGACATGTCGTCCGTAGGGCTTGCCGCAGTGGGTGCCATATTCGTTGATCCCGATCTGATAGCCGTCACCGGTTTCGCCGCCGCGCGCAAGTTGGGCCAGAGTGAAGGCTGCATAGATCTCTCGGTCGGTTACGCCAAGGCGTGTGACATGATGGGCCGCCTGAATGCCGATGTCGATCAACTGGCAGGCCGTGCGCTGCAAAGCCACCTCTGCCGGGCTGCGCAGGCGCTGCATACGGTCAATGATGCCATTCTCGGATTGAAACGCCGCCGATGGCAAAAGCGCGCGCAAGCCCGTGAAAAAAGGTTCCGATGTCCGGTCGCCGATCAGCCCGATGCTGCCGCGCGCGAAGCCTGCCTCTTGTAGCAAAGATGCAGCGCCCTCGAAGGTCTTTTGCAGCGATGAGCCAGGAATATCGGCATATTCGCGGCCAATCGCGCCGACTTGAAGGATGCGCTCGACCAGCAGGGGCTCACCGCCCGGTGGCAGGATCACTGATTGGGTGAAGAAGGAAACAAGGGTTAGTGGTTTGTCGCTGTCGGTGGGGATGATCAGCACGCCTTCGCGCATCCAGTCACAGACATAGCGCAGATAGGCATTGGATGTGTGAAACCAGCCGACCATATCGGTATGGATGACAAGCGCATCATGTCCTGCGAGAACAGCCTCGCGCCGGATACGGCGCAAGCGCTCTGCAAATTCCGCTTCCGGCAGCGGGGGGGCCGGGATGAAGTCGAAATCGGGTTCGAAATCGGCGAGCAGTGCCTCGACAGATCCTGTGCGATCCGGTCGGTGTATCTGGGTCATGTCTTCTGTCTTTCTGTGGGGAATTGTCAGGATCAACGTCTACGCACGAACGGCACCAGCCGCTGAACGATGATCAAGGTCAGGATGGTTGCCGCGATCAGCAGGCCGGAGATGGCGCCAACCCGCGCATCAAGGGATTCCTCGATCATGGCGAACATGCGCAGCGGCAGCACCGTGGTGCGCGGATCGGCAAGGAACAGGGTGACGGAGACATTGTCCATCGACTGCATGAACACCAGGAACCCGCCAGCCAAGACGCCTGGCACAAGTGCGGGCATGGTCACGCGCGCGAAGGTGCGCACCCGCCCGGCGCCCAGCGTGGTCGAGGCTTCGGCCAGACTGGGATCAATCTGCTGGGCGACAGCCAGTGATGTGCGATACATCAAGGGCGCAAAGACGACGATATGCCCAGCGACCACGAACCCATAGGCAGGGCTGAGGCCAAGATTGCTGATCACCAGCAATGCGGCCAGAGCATAGACAAGGCTTGGCAGTACCAGAGGCGACAGCAGGACCGGCTCTAGCGCCGTGGCAGAGCGCGCGCGCATCCGCGACAACCCGTAGGCGGCAGGGGCGGCCACAAGCGCCGCGCCCAGCGTCGTCCATGCCGCGATACTCAGTGAGTTCCAGGCCGCAATGTGGATTTGCGACGACTGCATGGGGTCAATCAGCGCGCGATACCAGCGAAGGCTGTAACCTTGTGGCGGAAAGCGCAGGGTTGCCCCGTCGGTAAAGGACATCAGCACGGCGATCCCGATCGGGGCAATCATGTAGAACAGCGCAAAGCCGCCAAAGCCCAGAACAAACAGCCAATAACTGGCATCCAGAAGTCGTTCACGCAGATCACGCACAGGCTGCAAGCCTCCGGTGGCGGGCCAGCAGCGTCAGCGCGATCATCACCGCACCGGTCGATACCAGCAGAAGAAAGGAAATCGCCGCCGCCATCGGCCATTGAAACAGGATGCCCACTTCGCGATAGACAAATTGCGGCATGTAGATCAGACGTGCCCCGCCGATAACTGAATGGGTGACGAAAGATGTGGTTGCGCTGGCAAAGACCAGCACCCAGCCCGCGAAGATTGCGGGCGTCATCATCGGCAGCAGCACAGTCAGAAAGCAGCGCCAGCGCGCAGCACCCAGCATTTCGGCCGCATCGACAAGGCGGCGATCCGCTGTTGCCAAAACCGCGATGATCGGAAGCACCAGAAGCGGCAACTCGATCTGGGTCAGCGCCATGATCAGCCCGGTTTCCGTGAACAGCAGCGAAAACGGGCGCGGCGACAGGCCCAGTTCCACCATCGACTGGCTGATCGGCCCGTTGCGGCCCAGAATGACGATCCACGCGAAGGTGCGCACGACATTGCTTGTCAGCATTGGCAGCAAGGTGGCGATCAGGATGAGTGTGCGCCAGCGCGGACCCGCGTGCCAATACATCAGCGCAATCGGCACGCCCAGCAAAGTGACCGCCGCCACCACCTTGAGGCCAAGGAAAATGGTGTTCCAGAGCACGCCCACCGCGAAACTGTCATCCAGAAACTGGCGGTAATTCGCAAGTGAGACCTGCCCATCCGGCCCGGTGATGCTGGCCACCGCCAGCACCCCGAGCGGCGCGAGAAAACACAGCACCATCATGACCATCATCGGCAGGATGAAGGCCGTGCCACCTTGCCTGAGCATTTCAGAGGCCCCTTACAGTGCCACGACGCGGTCAAACTCCGCTGTCCATTCGGCGCGATTGCGGTTGATCGCGGCCCAATCGGGATAGACGGCGTTGGCCAGCGTCTCTGGTGTCACGAATTCGCGGATCAGGTCAGTGAAGGGCACTTCGGAATTGGTGGGCACATAGCCTGTAGGTGGTTCGGCCAACTGGCTTTGCGCTGCGGTCGAAATGGCCGCATCCATATACGCATAGACCGCATCAGGGTTTGATGCGCCTTTGGTCATGTGAATGGCGACAGGGATCGCGGGCGAGCCGCTTTGCGGATGAGCGAAATTGCAGGGCAGGCCAAGTGACCGAAGTCGCGCGACATTCCCGGTCGAGGCCATGAAGACATCAATCTCACCCTGCTGATACATGGTTTGCTGCGCATTGCCACTATTGGCGATCGCGCCGATCCAGTCGATTTTCTCAGCCAGCAGGTCAAAGACCGGCTGCATGTTATCGGCACCTCCGCCGAGGAGCTTGGCAAGCTCGACCCACGCCATCGTCGCCGTGTTGGAACCGAAACCGATCCAGGCAGCACGACCCTCAAAAGCCGGGTTCTCGAACAGGTCCAGATAGCCGCTCGGGGTCGGAACGGTTTCTGGGTTATAGGCGATGCCATTCACTTCAACTGTTACATGAGGCCCAAACGGTGTCTTTGCGCTTTCGATCAGCAAATCCCAGTTCTCAAGGCGAGACGGGTCGATCTCCTCGATCAGTCCGGCCTCTTCCAGCATCGCTGTCTGGCCAGGCGAGACAAGCAGAGCGTCATATGGGGGCGATCCTGCACTGGCCATCATCCGACCCACCTGATCCTGCGCAAGAGCAGGGGCGATGGTCACATCGACCCCGGACTGCGCCGCAATCGGGGCCACGATGGAGCGGAATGCGTCCTCCCATGTACCCGGAAAGGCGGCGGCAACGATTGAATTTGATGCGCGGGCGAGTTTCGGAATGAAGGGGGCGGCCAGAAGTGTGGTCGATCCCAGCACAAAGTTGCGGCGGTTCAGGCGTAGGGTCATGTCGGTTCCTTTCATCTATGCTCAGGAGGTCAGGTTTTCGAGGCGGCGGGGAAAACATGCAGATTCTGCGTGTCGAGCAGTATGCCGACGGCATCGCCCGGCGCGTATCGCGGGCCATCATGGCGGTTGACCAGTGCCTTGATGAGCGTGCCATCCGGTGTGATCAGATCGACGCTCAGCATGTGAGCAAGGGGCGCCGCTCTGACCCACTTTGCGGAGATGGCCCCGGCGTCATTTTGTGCGACCAGCCGGACATGCTCAGGCCGCGCTGTCAGAATGACATCAGAACCGGGGCGGAAGGCAAACCCACGCGCAGACGTCACGGTCGGGCCAGCGGCGAGGGCGGCCGTATGCGCGCCTGTCACTTTTGCGGAGAAACAATTCGCGTGCCCCATGAATCGATTGACGAACAGCGATGCCGGTCGGTCGTAGATATCTTCCGGGGAGCCGACCTGCTCTACACGCCCTGCATTCATGACGACAAGCGTGTCGGCGACAGTCTGCGCCTCTTCCTGGTCGTGAGTAACCATGATCGTGGTGATGCCGACATCGGCCTGCATGCGCACGAATTCGTCCTGCAATTCGGTGCGCAAGGCGCGATCCAGTGCGCCGAAAGGTTCATCCAGCAGCAATGCCGCAGGTGAGACAGCAAGCGCACGGGCGACCGCGACGCGCTGCTGCTGTCCACCAGACAGTTCTCTTGGCAAGCGTCGGGCATAATCCTCAAGCCGGACAAGGCGCAGCATCTCGGACACGCGCGCATTGACTTCCGCCCTTGGCCGCCTGTGGCTGATCAGGCCATAGGCCACGTTTTCCGCAACTGTCAGATGTGGGAAAAGCGCGTAGTTCTGGAACACCATGCCAATAGAGCGCTTGCGTGCCGGGATGGACATAAGGTTCTGACCATCCAAGAAAATCTCGCCCCGATCCGGCACCAGCAAGCCTGCGATGGCGCGAAGCAAAGTGGATTTGCCGCAGCCACTCGGGCCAAGCAGGGCAACCACCTGACCCGCACCTACGTCGAAGCCGACATCGCGCAAGGCAGGGGTGCCAGAAAAGGAATGCGAGATCCGACGCAGGACCAAGCCAGCTTGTGACAAGGACACGGGTGCGGTGGCGCTATCCGTGTTCTGGAGCGGCGCTCGATCTTGCGCCTGCGCTGCCGGAACTTCTGATCGTGAAAGGAGCGTCAAGACTTGCCTCACTGTGGCTTGTTTCGCCATGCGTAGACGAAGCGCGAATATTTGCGCAAATAGTGACGACAATATTTGCGCGTAAAATTTCTCTCATGCTTTCAAATGATCCAAAACTGATCTCCACTGCATAGAAATTCATCGCTCTTGAATCGGATACGACTGATCTTGTTGCCAGCTGGACCGGATTCGCGCATCTAGAGGCAGCTATCCATAGAATCGGAAAGATTGGCGCAATGATTGACGACAAATTATCCGCAGATGTTACTGAACGGATTTGTTCTGCCCTGTGCCTCGCCATCGCCGAGGGGGCTCTGAAGCCAGGAACCAAGATACTGGATGATGTTATCGCCAGTCATTTCGGTGTCAGTCGAACGGTTGCGCGTGGTGCCATTGCGATACTGGAGCGCGAGCGAGTCATTGACCGAAAGCGAAATCGGGGGGCCTTTGTCGCAACCCCGAGCATAGAAGAAGCCCGACACTTGCTGGAAGCACGACTGGCAATGGAACTGGCGATTGTGGACCGCGCGGTGGTCGAGCTTTCCGAAGACGAAATGGACCGGCTTCAAGGTCTGACGCTTGAGGAAGATGCTGTTCACGGCAGCCACGACCCCGCTGCAAAACGCCGGATTTCGGGAAATTTCCACATCGAGCTTGCACGTGCGTCCGGGAACACGGTCTATGTGGATATCCTTCAAAACCTCGTTGCGCGCCTGACGCTGGTGGCTGCGCTCTACGAGATCAAGTCGTCAGATTGTTGTGGTTCCAACGATCACCGAGCGATCCTCGAGGCATTGCGTCAGCGTGATAAGGAAAAGGCGCGCGCCTTAATGAAGGTTCATCTCGAGCGGATCGAGGCAACGATTGATCTCTCGGGTGGCTCTGAAGACAATATTTCGCTGTCTTCAGTTCTTGCAAAGTTTGCACCTGTAACTTGAGATTCGCTGCATTGACGCAAGTTCCTCGTAGCAGTTGGCTGATGGTGTGGACCAAGGGGATCCTGCCTCGAGACACTAGCATCTCTTAGAAGGCGCTGCGATCGTTCTCTGCGACCGGTTCGGTGTATCTGCGACGCTGCTTGGCGCCGAAGCCGACTGACAGTAAAGGGTAGCTGGGCGCCGAAATGTTGCCAGCTGGGATCGTTTGGTCGACTGGGCTAAGGCCAGGAAACGCTTGAAGATGTCGTTGCCTTGCCACCGCGAGTTGCGGGGGCTAAGCCGGACCTATGCTGATCCTCGATGACATCATCCGCGACCGTGGGTCGAAATATGCAGTCTCGGGCGGGCCCTGCCTATCCGAGGAAGAGGCAAAATCCTTCATCAAGGCGCTTTTCCGGAAGAAGAAATTCGCCAAGGCGACCCATAACAGCTGGGCTTTGTTGACCGCTGACGCCCCGATTAAGAGCGATGATGGCGAGGCCGGGGCAGGGATGGTAATCTTGCGGATGCTGGAGCGCGAAGGGCTGCACGATCATGTCGTCGTCGTTACGAGATGGTTTGGCGGCAAGCATCTGGGTGGCGACCGTTTCCGGCATGTGCAAGACGCTGTGCGGATTTACCTCGACAATTTGCGGGAACGTTGAAGCGCTTGAGACAGCTTCGTTTCGCGCTGATACCCGTCGCTCACCGACAGGGCCGCGTCTGCTCGCGGAGCACCGCATAATCCGCCAGCCATTCAGCAATCACGGTGCCTTGCGGCAGCGCCGCCAGTTCGTCTGCCACTCGCGCCTGCTCGGCCATGCTGTACTCGACCACCGGCGGGCAGGCGCTGGGCTGCGTATTCCGGGGTGATGCGCCCACCGATTCCGATTTGATGCGCCCACTTGTTCCGATTTTATCCGCCCACGGATTCCGGAGTATCCGCCCACCCCTGTGACATGCTGCTGCGAGGCAATCTGTAACCGGCTACCTTCCGCCTTTTTGGCACGAAGGAAGCCCGATGAAGAGATTGCCGATGCGAAAGATACGAGATGTTTTGCGGCTATCAGCTGAGGGGCTTTCGACCCGTCAGATCGCTGCGAGCCTTGCGATTGGTCGAACAACCCTGCGGGGTTACCTCGATCGCGCCACTGAGTTGGGTCTGGCCTGGCCACTACCGGCGGACATGTCCGACACTGACCTTGAGCGCTGCCTGTTCCACCGTGCTTATCAGAATACCCAGCGGATCGAGGCGCAACCTGATTGGCCTTACATTCACCGCGAGTTGCGCCGCAAGGGCATGACGTTGTCGCTGCTGTGGGAAGAATACCGGGCTAACCATCCTGATGGATATGGCTATTCGCGGTTTTGCGAGTTGTACACACGCTGGGAAGGCAAGCTGTCGCCTGTGATGCGGCAGCGTCATCCTGCGGGTGAGCGGCTGTTTGTCGATTACGCCGGACGCACGATCGATGTGATTGACCCGCAGACAGGTGAAGTGCGCACGGCGCAGGTGTTCGTGGCGGTCCTTGGGGCGTCAAACTATACATTTGTCGAGGCGACCTGGACGCAATCTCTGCCTGACTGGATCGCAAGTCATGTCCGCGCATTGAACTTCTTCGGCGGTGTGACCGCCCAGATCGTCTCTGACAACCTGAAGGCCGGGGTTACCAAGGCGTGCTTTTACGACCCCGCGATCAACCGAACCTACGCAGATATGGCTGCGCATTACGACACGGCCGTTGTACCGGCCAGGCCATATAAGCCCAAAGATAAGGCGAAGGCAGAAGGCGGCGTGCTCTTGGCTGAGCGCTGGATATTGGCACGGCTGCGCAACCACCAGTTCTTCAGTCTTGCCGAGGTGAACGCAGCCATCAGACCGCTGCTTGACAGGCTCAATGACAAGCTCTCCCGTCATCTGGGTGCCAACCGCAGACAGATTTTTGAACAGCTGGACAAACCAGCGCTGAAGCTGCTGCCAGTAGCCCCTTATGTTTATGCTGAATGGAAGAAGTGCCGGGCCGGGCTCGATTACCACGTCGCAATCGACAAGCACTATTACTCCGTGCCCTATCAGCTACTGAAGAGGGAGCTGTGGGCGCGGATCACAGACCGCACCATTGAGGTCTTCCATGTCGGGCAGCGTGTCGCCTCTCATGTGAGGACGTCCAGCAACGGGAAGCATTCGACGCTGCGCGACCATATGCCAGCGCATCACCAATTCCGCGATGACTGGACGCCAGACCGCATCACAGCACGCGCTGCCCGCGTTGGGCCAAACGTGGCCAGCTTCGTCGAGGTCGCCATGCGTAGCCGTAAGCACCCGGAACAGGGCTATCGCACCTGCCTTGGGGTGATCCGGCTGGCCGACAAGTTCGGCCGCGACCGACTTGATGCGGCCTGTAGCCGTGCGCTCGAGATCAACGCCAGATCCTATTCGTCACTCCTGTCCATTCTCAAGAATGGGCTTGAGAGCAGGCCCCGCACCCGTGCCACGGACGAGCCTGCCATCACCCACCCCAATATCCGTGGCGCCGATTACTTCCATTGAAAGGAACACAATGCTCGACCATCCAACCCTTCATCACCTCAAAGCCCTCAGGCTGGACGGCATGCCCGAAGCCTTTGCCGAACTGCAGATGCAGGATGCAGCTGCCGATCTCGGCCATGCTGAATGGCTTGGCCTGCTCGTTGATCGCGAGGTCGCAAGCCGGGAAACAAAGAGGTTTGAGGCTCGCATGCGTACTGCCAGGCTGCGCCATGTTGGCGCCAGCCCAGAAGATGTTGATTACCGCGCACGCCGTGGCCTCGACAAAGCGCTGTTCCAAAGCCTGCTCTCCGGCAGATGGATCACCGACAAGCGTAATCTGATCATCACTGGTCCCTGCGGCGTCGGCAAAACCTGGCTTGGGTGCGCACTGGCTCAGGCAGCCTGTCGTGACGGCGTGACTGTGGTCTACAAGCGAATGCCACGCCTCTTTGAGGAATTGGAACTGTCCCACGGTGACGGACATTTCCCCCGCTTGTTTCGCAACATCACGAAGGTCCAGCTGCTGATCCTCGATGACTGGGGACCAGACAGGCTGACGTCAACTCAACGCCGTGATCTCATGGAGATCGTGGAAGAGCGCTATGGTCGAGGATCAACAATGATCACCAGCCAACTGCCCATCAAAGCATGGCATGACGTCATCGGCGAACCCACATTCGCCGATGCCATCCTCGATCGCATCGTTCACAACGCCTACCGTCTCGAACTCGAGGGTCAGTCCATGCGCAAAACCATCACCAAAATGAGTGACGAAACCCGTCAGGAGTGATAACCAAAACACGCTGCCTCACGGCAACGCGTCACAGGTGGGCGAATACCCCGGAATAGGTGGGCGCATGTTGTCGGAATGGGTGGGCGGATGCGCCGGAATACGCACGCTGGGCACCGTGTCAGAACTTACCCCCGCGCAGGCGGTCAAGAAGATCGTCACGGCTGCGAGGGCGACGGGAGGCGGCGTCCAGCATCTGACGTTGAATATCATGTGCGCGCTCCAGAGTTTCAAGCCGTTCAGCGGCGCGGCCGGCGCGCTCGCCCTGGCGGCGAAGGTTGACGATGAACAGGGTGATGGTGAGCGCGACGAGGGCGGTGGCTGCCACCCGCCGCGCCCATGGCCGGGCCATCAGCCCGACCGCAAGGCTTGCCCACATCAGCGCAGGCCCTTCTTCCAGTCATCCACCCGCGCCCAGACGGCCACCGCGATCCCGCCCAGCGCCAGCGCGATGAACAGCCAGCGCAGTGTGTCCAGATACGGCACCAGCGGTAGGACAGCACCTTGCGCCTCGGCCAGAACCTCCTGCGCGACCTCGACACCTGCGGCACCGACGGTCGCCACACCAGCCGCACCGGTCCCTTTCAGCGTCCGGCTCTGCGCGATGGCCTCGCGCGCGCGCGGTGTTTCCGCCGCAATGTTGATTGTCACTGAGAACTGACCCGGCATTGTCACCGAGATCTGACCCACCCAGTTATTATGTTCTGCGTGTCATTCTGGCGTCAATGCTGGTGTTTCCCTCCGTTTCTTTTTCGCGGTTTCGGAGCTTGCCTTGAAGCGATAGCTGTCGTTGCCAGTCTCCAAAATGTGGCAGCGATGGGTGAGGCGATCGAGCAAGGCGGTGGTCATCTTTGCGTCGCCGAAGACGCTCGCCCATTCGCTGAAGCTCAGG
>NZ_MEHT01000025.1 GCF_001870675.1 Roseinatronobacter thiooxidans
AAAAAACCGTTCCGGGCCGCAGCCCGCCTGTGCGCGGTATAAACAGCCTGTGCTATGCTGCGCCTGAAGGGCAGTTGCCGATGGCTTATTGGTGGGCTGGACCCCGTTAAAAAACGTGGCACATGGGCCGATGCGCACTTGAGAGTGGTGACGCCGCCATCGCGGTGATCCCGTTTAGGAAGATGACGAACTTGCATGGCCCACGCCCTTCGCCTTGAACGGAGGAGATGCCATGACAAAGCGCAAGACCGGTGGCCACCCGGACCTGAAGATGGTCAATCCCAATGCGGCCGCGATCGACATCGGCTCGACGATGCACATGGCGGCTGTGAACCCCGACACCGACATCATGCCAGTGCGCGCCTTTGGGACATTCACCCAGGATTTGCACGACCTTGCCGACTGGTTTCGGTTGTGCGGTGTCACCAGCGTGGCGATGGAGTCCACCGGCGTTTACTGGATACCGGCCTTCGAGATCCTGGAGGCACATGGCTTCGAGGTCATCCTCGTGAATGCCCGCTATGCCAAGAATGTGCCGGGCCGCAAAACCGATGTCAGCGATGCGGGATGGCTGCGCCAGCTGCATTCCTATGGCCTGCTGCGTGGCAGCTTCCGCCCCGAGGCTGAGATCGCTACCCTGCGCGCCTACATGCGCCAGCGCGAAAGGCTCACCGAGTATGCCGCCGCGCATATCCAGCACATGCAGAAGGCGCTGATGGAGATGAACCTGCAACTGCATCATGTCGTCTCCGACATCACCGGCGCGACAGGTATGCGGATCATCCGTGCCATCGTCGCGGGCGAGCGTGATCCTGAAGTGCTCGCCGCCTTCCGGGATGTCCGCTGTCGGTCGTCGATAGACACGATCAAGGCTGCGCTGGTCGGCAACGACCGTGAGGAGCATGTCTTTGCCCTGACACAGTCACTGGAGCTATACGACTTTTACAAGGCGCAGATCGAGGCGTGCGACCGCAGGCTGGAGGCTGCGGTGGGCGCGCTGACTGTCCGGGCTGACGGTGATCTGGCCCCACTGCCGAAGGCACGGATCAAGGGCAATCAGCACAATGCGCCGTCCTTCGATGTTCGGTCCGCACTTTACGGGGTGTTGGGCACAGACCTGACGCAGATCCACGGCCTCGGACCATCTCTGGTACTTAAGCTGGTGGCTGAATGCGGCACGGACCTGCGCGCCTGGAAAAGCGCCAAGCACTTCACGTCGTGGCTCTGTCTTGCCCCCGGGAACAAGATCTCCGGGGGCAAGCTGCTGTCTTCGCGGACACGCCGATCCTCCAGCCGCGCCGCTGCACTTCTGCGGCTGGCTGCCGTCACGATTGGCCGAAGTGACACAGCCTTGGGCGCTTTCTATCGCCGCCTCTCAGCGCGGATCGGCAAGCAGAAGGCGGTAACAGCCACGGCGCGCAAGATCGCAGTCCTGTTCTACAACGCCATCCGCCATGGCATGACCTATCAGGATCAGGGAGCCGCTGCCTATGACGAGCGGCATCGGCAACGTGTGCTGTCAAATCTTCAACGGCGCGCCAAGACCCTCGGATTTGCATTGGCGCCAATCCCGGAGACGGCGGCTGTTTCTTAGGAA
>NZ_MEHT01000026.1 GCF_001870675.1 Roseinatronobacter thiooxidans
CGAAACCGGCAGCAGCTCACCGAAGGCAACGCCATCGATGAGCGGTTCGACGCCCTTCATGTCGTGCGCCTGGCCGGGCAGGAGAACGAAGTTGGCCAGGTTTCCGAGCGCGTCGACCAAAGCAACGATCTTGGTGGTCAATCCGCCGCGCGAGCGCCCAATGGCTTGATCCTGAGTCCCCCCCTTGCGCCGCTCGCCTTCTGGTGAGCCTGAACAATCGTGCCGTCGATCATTGCGTATTCGAAATCGGGAGTACAGCTGATTTCCTTGAAAATTTTCTCGAATACACCACCCTCAGCCCATCTGCGAGACCGTCGGAACACGCTGTTCCAGTTGCCAAAATCAGCAGGTAGGTCGCGCCACGGTAACCCAGTCCGCACACGCCATAGAACTGCTTCCAGAAACAGACGATTATCCTTGCCCGTCGCACCTCCTTCGCCCTGCTTGCCAGGCAAGTGGGGCGCAAGGCGGACCCAGACCTTATCCGTCAACACAAACCGCTCTTCGTTCATTCAAACCTCCATTTTGGAAGCTTGAATCAGACTTTAGACAGCTTGGGAATCTGGAGGGTTCTGTGAGGTCTGCGGACGCAACGCTGATGCTGCCACACGGCTGCCCGGCAGACCTCATTGAAGCCGGATTGAACGAACCCGCGGGGTGGTTTTGGGCTATGGGGATTGTGGCTCCGGCGTTGGCTTGGCGTGACAACTGCGAGGGCGAGCGGGCGGATGAACGGCGCCTAACAGTCGGCTGACGGGGCCATGGCTGGCCGTGATTGACCGCTGAACTGGTCCAGTTTGCTGGGCGCTGGTCTCACGGAGCGACCGGAACTGGCGCAACCGGGGCCTTGGCCCGTAGACGATCTGGCTGGTCCGCATGGAGGCGGGCCGCCGATGGGATATCTTTTGTTTGTCGTGAGCGCTCATGAGCTGCCGTTCCAGAATGGCCATTCGGGCGGTGCTTGACCGTGATACCAGACGGCGAGCCTGACCATTGATTGACCGCAACAGGGGCATGGCCGCGCAGCGGGTGCCGCCGTCATCGCGGGTTTGGCACGGATCTCGGTTTCTGATGCCTGGTCGGCCAGCAGCGCTCTGCACGCCATGAGGCGGGCAGCACGCTGCCCGTTGGCGAGGAAGCCGTAATGGCGGATACGGTGAAAGCTGTCCGGCACGGTATGAAGAAGAAAGCGCCGGATGAACTCTCCGGCATCAAGGGTCATCGTCCTGGGCCGACGACCATGGCGATAGTCACGCCAGCGGAACGTCACCTTGGCATCTGCCATGCTGACCAGACGTGAGTTGGCGATGGCGACACGATGGGTATACCGGCTCAGATAGGCCAGCACCTTATCTGGCCCGCCGAAGGGTGGTTTGGCATAAACCACCCAGTCTTGACGACCGGCTGATGTCATCAGCCGGTCGAAGGCCTGCGGGGCGGCGAGTCCGGCGATATCGCCGAAGAACTGTAGCAGCCCGGCCTCAAAGGCAGTGCGCAGCGCGTGAAGAAACAGTCGACGGAACAGGCGCGACAGCACCCGAACCGGTAGAAAGAAGTTGGGACGACAGGCGATCCAGCGCGTGCCATCGGGTGACGGGCCGCCACCCGGAACGATGCAATGGAGATGGGGATGATAACTCAGGGTCTGACCCCAGCTGTGAAGCACCGCGATGAGACCGATCCCGGCACCGAGATGTTTGGGGTCGGCGGCAATGATGCGCAGCGTCTCGGCGGCTGTCCGGAACAGGATGTTGTAGACGACCTTCTTGTTCTGGAAGGCTATGGATGCGATCTCGGCCGGCAGCGTGAAGACCACGTGGAAATAAGGCACCGGCAGAAGGTCGCCTGCCCGAGCTTCAAGCCAGTCGCGCGCGACCGCGCCCTGACACTTGGGGCAATGCCGGTTGCGGCAGGAATTATAGGCGACACGCACCACGCCGCAGGACCGGCACCCTTCGACATGTCCACCAAGCGCGGCCGTCCGGCACAGTTGGATCGCGGACATGACACGGCGCTCCACGCGTCCGAGGTGGCCGTCGTGTGCATGAATGTAGGCAGGACCGTGGCGACGGATGATATCCGCCACCTCCAAGGCGGGTGGCATGGCGCGAACTTCAACCGGGCACCACCACCTCAAGGCTCAGGCGATCAAACGGACTCTGCGTCTTCGCGATCGTCGTCGTGGCAACTTGCGTGTAGCGCGCAGTGGTCGACAGGTTGCTGTGCCCGAGCAGCACCTGGATGATGCGGATATCGACGCCGCTTTCAAGAAGATGGGTTGCGAAACTATGCCGCAAGGTGTGGACGCTGACCTTTTTGGTCAATCCCGCCGCCTTGGTCGCCGCCCGACAGGTGGAATGCAGCACCTGCACATCTATGGGTTTGTCGCCACGCCCGGGAAAGAGCCAATCCTTTGGTCTTGCCAGACGCCAGTAGGTTCGCAAGATGCCGAGAAGCTGTGGCGAAAGCATGACCGTGCGGTCCTTGGCGCCTTTGCCATGGCGGACCTGGAGCACCATGCGGTCACTATCGATATCCGTGACCTTCAGACTGACCGCTTCCGAGGCGCGCAGCCCTGCGGCGTAGGCCGTCGTCAGTGCCGCGCGCGCCTTCAGAGACGGCACCGCCTCAAGGAAACGCACGACTTCGTCGGCGCTCAGGATAGTCGGCAACTTGCGCGGCGTGCGTGCATAGGCGATCCGCTCAGGGATCTCTGCCCGGTTCAGCGTGACGCCAAAGAAAAAACGCAAGGCAAAAACTGTCTGATTGAGCGCTGGCCACGAAATACCCTGTGATACCAGGTAGACTTGGAAGGCCCGGACATCCTCCAGACCCAGCTGATCCGGTGATCGGTTGAAGTAGCGAGCAAATTTGGCAACGGCATGAAGATAGGATCGTTGTGTGGCCGGCGACAGGTTGCGAAGCGTCATGTCGTCGATCATACGGCGGCGCAGCGGGCTTACCGCTGATGTGGCATTTGCCATGGGATGGTCTCCTGATCAAAGGTTGGTCTCAGCAACCAAACCTTCCCATCAGGAGGCCATTCCCGCCAATAGCGACGCCCATCCCGCGTCAGCGGGTTCGTTCAATCCTGAATGTCCACAGGCCCTAAGCCTGCGACGGGGCTTGATGACAAATAATTTCGATTTCTGGACGCTCGCAACACGCCCGATAGCTGGTACACTTCTTGTATTCAGTCTGCTCTCGTTGGCTTATGGGCTGTATGGACAATATCGGCGTTCTAGCGATTTGCGGAAACCCGTAATCAAGGCCTGAATTTATAGCGAAAGCCGATTCTGTTACGCAAATCAGGTAATGGCCAAGATGTCCCTTTTCACAGACAGATGCATCCTAATGCCATCTTTGATGGGGATGCCAAGCGCGCTGAAGCCGTTGAGCAATGACCCATGTCGCGCCATTGATGGAGTTGATGGCGCCCGCTTCCAGCATCTCACTGTGCTTGCGCCCCAAGTTCATCGGAGAATTGTCCTTCGGTAAACTTGCGGCGTGTTCGCTATTCATGAACGGGCCAGCCCCCTTGATCGAGGGGCTGGCCTCACGCGCGTAATGCCTGTCTTTGACGATCTGCGCGTCGTTTTGTGCTGGGATATCCAGCGCATGTTCGCCTTAATGAAGCACGTCTTCAGGCGGTTTCATCCGCGTTGACGCGATCTGCAAGGTTCTGAAAGAACTTCGCTGCCAGTTTCTTCGCAGTTCCTTGGATCAACCGGCTGCCAAGCTGGGCCAGTTTGCCGCCGATGTCGGCCTGTGCGTCATAGCGCAGCAAAGTGCCGTCTTCATGCGGCTCAAGTTCGACAACCGCGCCGCCCTTGGCAAAGCCTGCCGCGCCACCATTGCCTTCGCCTGTCAGGGAAAACCGCTGTGGCGGTGCTTCGGGGTTCAGCGTAACAGTGCCGCTGAACTTGGCTTTCACAGGGCCGATTTTCAGCACGACTTTGGCTTCCAGCTCGGTATCGGAGTGTTTGATCAACTCCTCACATCCGGGAATGCACTCTTTCAGGATTTCAGGGTCATTCAATGCGGCATAAACCACGCTTTGTGGTGCGTTGATGATTATTTCGTCCTTCAGTTCCACGATGTGTTCCTTTTCTTAACAACAGGGAAATTTGACAGAGGCCAGAACATCCGCTTGTTCTGCGCTCAACGGGTGATGGAAGAATTTTTTGAACCGCTGGTAAGCGGTTTGTGGCAGCTTATGCGGCGCATTGAACTGCGCGCGGGCGGCTTCCAGATCGTGCGGGGTGTCAATGTCGGTGACAAAGGCGGATTCCGACGTGTGGAAGCTATGAACCAGTTCTGGCTGTGTCCGCGTCAGGTTGCGGCACCCCAGATTGACAGGGTCCGCCAGCATCCGCGCCCTGATGCGGGCAGGAATGATGATCGGGTTCCCTCTCACCCCGTTTACCGATGGCATCGTGATCCGGCCTTTTGCTTCGGTCTTATGGCTGTGCAGCAGCAGGGCCAGATGATCCACCCTCAGGTGGGGCTGGTCACCCAAGGCGAGGATATAGCTGTCAGCCTGCGGGGCTGCCCGCAGGCCAGCATCGACCGATGTCATCTGCCCCTGACTGAAATCAGGGTTCTGGATGAACTCGACAGGCAGGTCTTGCAATGCGTGGCGGATCGCGTGGCTTTCATGGCCTGTGACCACCAGCACAGGCCGGTGCGTCACGCCAGCGCAGGCTTTTACGACACGCCGCACCACAGGCTCATCCCCGACATGAAGCAGCAGCTTGTTACTTTCGCCCATGCGACGCGACAAGCCAGCGGCAAGAACGATTGCAACGGCATCAGACATGCGCCTTGCCCCGCTGGTCTGGTGTGCTACGCCGGATATGGGTGATCTGCGCCAAGATGGACAGCGCGATTTCATCCGGCGTAATCGCCTTTATTGCCAGCCCCGCAGGCGCGTGAACCCTTTCAAGCCCGGCCACAAAATCGCTATTCTCAGCGCTGAGCTTGGCCGCGATGGTGCTGAACTTTCTGGCGCTGCCGACAAAGCTTGTGTAGATGGCCCCTGCGTCTAGCGCTGCGCGCAAAGCGGCAAGATCGCCCTGTCCCTGTGTTGCGACCACAACATAGTCGCCCGTGGCGCTACCAAAACCCTGTACTATGTCATAAGTCTCGGTTGCGTCTATCGCTGTCCCTTCAGGGGCGCAGAGCGTGACCTTGAAATCAAACCTGACGCCCAGTTCGGCCAGCGCCAGTGCCACCAGACCTGTGCCAAAGATTGTAAGCCGTGGCAGGGGCAGAACCGGCTCTACGAACACATCCATGGTGCCTTTGGACGGGCAGCCGTTTCGGGCAAAGCGCACGCCATCGCGTAGCTCTCCGGCGGCAAGGCCTTCGGTCTCCAGCAATTCTTGCGGGCGCAGCGAGATAAACTGAGGCTCGCCCGAGGTGATTGCCTCGCGGGCGGCGCGGCCCACAGCGCCGCGTGCGCATCCGCCCCCGACCCATCCCATCAGGAAGTTCCCGTCTTTGTCCAGCAAGGCCTTGCCGCCCGGTTTGGCAGATGTGGCATTGACGGTGCGCACCACTGTTGCCATCGCGAAAGGCACCGCTTTGGTCTTGAGCGATTGCATCATGGATTCAAGTCTGGCGTGTTCCGTCTGCGAGAGTTTCATAACCGTGCCAATCTGTGTTCAAGGGCTGCCAGATCATTCAGGGTTGCTGCCGCTGCGAAATCGTCCAGATGTGGCAGGGCTGCGGCCATTCCTTGGGCAATGGGGGCATAATCCTTCCACCCTTTCAAAGGGTTCAGCCAGATGATCCGGCAGCCGCGGCGGCGCAGTTTCTGCAACGCGCCCGCCATATTGCCGGGCGCATCCGTGTCGTACCCATCCGACAAGATCAGCACGACAGACCGGCCATCGACAAATTTGCGCGCATAGCTGTCGGCAAAGCGTTGCAGATTGCCCGCAATCCGCGATCCGCCCCCAAAGCCGTCGGCCAGAAGCGTGATCCGGTTGAGTGCGCGCAAGGGGTCGGGGTCGCGCAACGCATCGGTAATGCGCACCAGTCGGGTGTGAAACAGGTAGGCGTCGCTGGCAGTGTCGGCGCGCATCAGACCGGCCAGAAATGCCAGAAAGGGCCGCGCGTAATGCATCATGGACCCGGACACATCGCACAATGCGACAATCTTGACTGGCCTGTCAGGGCGGTGCCGCCAGACCAGCCGCAAGGGTTCGCCGCCCGTGGACATGCTGCGCCGCATGGTGCGGCGCAGGTCGATGGTGCGGCCCTTGCGGGCGGCCATCTGCCTGCGTGATCGGCGATCGCGCAGCGCCTTGCCCAGCCGGATTGCGACCTGTTCCGCCGCGCGGATCTCATCTGCGGATACCAGTTCGCGCAGGTCTTTCTTCATCAGGTTTCCAGCTTTGGACGCAATCAGTTTGCCGGTCCCTTCGGCATAGGAGTCTTGCCCCTCTGCGCCGTCTTCGGGGGCATGAAGACTGCCCTTTGCGCCTGAATGCTGCGTTTCATCCGTGCGGGTGGTGTTGGTATTCTGCGGGGGGCTTGCGTGTTGCGCGGGCATGATCTTTTGGCGCACGCGCCCATCGGCCATCCAGAATGCATCGAACAGCAGATCGAATTGCGTGCATTGTTCACCAGAGCCGGCACAGACAGACTTTAACGCAAGGCGGGCATCCTTGGGGGTGATGGGGTGAACACAGGACAGCGCGCGCATTGCGGTTTCGGTTTCTGCCACGCCAAGGTGAAAGCCATGCGCGCGTAAATGCGCCAGAAACCCTGCCACACGGGCGGCGGGGCCGGGGTCGGCTGCGGTGAAGCGGGTAACCTTGCTCATGCGGCCTTGCCTGCGATGCGGGCTGCAACCTCAATGGGCACTGCGGCGCGGTCGGTTTGCGTTTTCAGCAAGGTGGCAAGGGCTGCATGCAGGACGGCCGGATCATCGCTAAGATCCTTGATCCCCAACCCGCCCAAGGCGGCGGCGAAATCCAGCATTTCGGCGATGCCGGGCAGCTTTTCCAGTTCTTCCTCGCGCAGTTTTTGTACAAAGCCCACGATCTGCGCGGCCAGATGCCCTTCAACCTGCGGGCAGCGTGACGCAAGGATGGCCAGTTCCGTCTGCCTGTCGGGGTATTCGACATGCGCATAGATACAGCGCCGCCGCAGCGCGTCGGAAAGATCGCGCGTGCCATTGGCGGTCAGGATCACCATAGGGCGGGCGCTGGCGGTGATGGTGCCTAATTCGGGGATGGTGATCTGGAAATCGGACAGCACTTCCAGAAGATAGGCTTCAAATTCTTCATCCGCGCGGTCGATTTCATCTATCAGCAGCACGGGCGGTTTTTCCTGCCGGATCGCTTTCAACAACGGGCGCTCCAGCAGGTAGTCTTGCGAGAAAATACGCGCCTCTACGTCCGCTCCGGTTTCGCCAGCATCAGAGGCCGCACGAATGGCCAGCAACTGGCGCTGGTAATTCCATTCATAGATCGCATGGTTGGCGTCCAGCCCCTCATAGCATTGCAGGCGGATCAGGTCGGTGTCATGGACCGTTGCCAAGGCGCGGGCCACTTCGGTTTTGCCCACCCCTGCCGCCCCTTCCAGCAGCAGCGGACGGCCCAGCGAGACCGCAATATGCAGCGCCATCGCCAGATCGTCCGAGGCGATATACCCTGTTCCCGCAAGACGGGTCTGAATGTCTGTCCATGTTGCCATTTGCTATGTGCGGGGCGGCGCGATTGCGCGCGCGCACCCCGCCCTTCCTGTCAGTGGTGCAGGCCAAGCGCGTTGGCGGTTTGCCAGATGCGCCAATGGTCATGCGGCATGTTGGTGTGACGGTTGCCGAACGGACGGAACGCATCCTGCACCGCATTCGAGAAGCAGGGCACACCACCCACATGCGGGCTTTCGCCAACACCCTTGGCCCCGATAGGGTGGTGGGGGCTGGGGGTGACAGTGTGATCTGTCTCGTAATTCGGGACTTCCCATGCGGTCGGCAGGAAGAAATCCATCAGGGTGCCGGTTTTGACATTGCCCATCTCATCATAGGCAATCTCTTGCCCCAAGGCGACGGCCAGCGCTTCTGTCAGGCCCCCATGAATTTGCCCTTCTATGACCATCGGGTTGATCCGCGTGCCACAGTCATCCAGCGCATAGAAACGGCGGATATCTGTCACGCCTGTGTCCACATCAATATCCATGACACAAACATAGGCCCCGAACGGGTAGGTCATGTTGGGCGGGTCGTAATAGCTGACCGCCTCCAGGCCCGGCTCGATGCCCGGAATGGCTTGGTTATAGGCGGCATAAGCGATTTCGCCCATGGTCTTGAACCGCTCTGGCGCGCCTTTGACGACGAAACGATCCACGTCGAATTCGACATCATCATCATGGACTTCCAACAGATAGGCCGCGATCATCTGCGCCTTGGCGCGGATTTTACGCCCCGCCATGGCTGTCGCCGCGCCCGCAACCGGCGTAGAGCGTGAACCGTAGGTGCCAAGACCATAAGGCGCGGTGTCGGTGTCGCCTTCTTCAATCGTGATCGAATCCGCCGGAATACCGATTTCCGAGGCAAGGATCTGCGCGAAGGTGGTGGCGTGGCCCTGTCCCTGGCTGATCGTGCCAAGCCGCGCAATCGCCGATCCGGTCGGATGGATGCGGATTTCGCAGCTGTCGAACATGCCCATGCCCAGAATATCGCAATTCTTGACAGGGCCTGCGCCGACGATTTCGGTAAAGAAAGACAGGCCAATGCCCATCAGCGTGCGGGTTTCGCCGCGTTTGAACGCCTCGACCCGTTCGGCCTGCTCCTTGCGCAGCCCGTCATAATCCACAGCCTTCAGCGCCTTATCCCAAGCCGTGTGATAGTCGCCACTGTCATATTCCCAGCCCAAAGCGGATTGGTAGGGGAACTGCTCTTTCTTGATGAAGTTGATGCGGCGCAGCTCTGCGGGGTCCATGTCCATCTCGATGGCCAGAACCTCGATCATGCGCTCGATGAAATAGACCGCTTCGGTCACGCGGAAGGAACAGCGGTATGACACGCCGCCCGGTGCCTTGTTGGTATAGACGCCATCGACACCCAGATAGGCGATGGGAATGTCATAAGAGCCTGTGCAGATATTCATGAAACCGGCGGGGAATTTCGTCGGATCGGCGCAGGCATCGAACGCGCCATGGTCTGCGGTTACATGGCAATGCAGGCCAGTGATTTTGCCCTCTTTCGTGGCGCTGATCTTGCCTGTCATCCAGTAGTCGCGGGCAAAAGCCGTGGTCATCAGGTTGTCCATCCGGTCTTCCACCCATTTGACAGGCACACCCGTCACGATAGATGCCACAATCGAACAGACATAACCGGGATAAACCCCAACCTTATTGCCAAACCCGCCGCCAATATCCGGCGAGACGACGCGGATGTTATGCTCTTCAATGCCGGACAAAAGCGACGCGACCGTGCGCACCACATGCGGGGCCTGAAACGTGCCCCACAGGGTCAGCTTGCCATTCACCTTGTCCATGCTGGCAACACAACCGCAAGGCTCTAGGGGGCAGGGGTGTGTCCTGTGATAATACATCGAGGCTTCGGCAACCACATCGGCATCATCGATGACCGCGTTGGTGCCCGCCTCATCGCCCACTTCCCATGTGAAGATGTGGTTGTGGTGCTTGCGCGGCCCATGCGCGCCGGGGGCTTTCGGATCAAGGTCTTCGCGCAGCACGACATCGGATTGCAGCGATTTGATGGGGTCTACGATGACGGGCAGTTCTTCATACTCTACCTCGACCAGTTCAATCGCATCTGCCGCGATATAGCGATCCTTGGCGACAACAAAGGCAACTTCCTGCCCCTGAAACAGCACCTTGCCATCGGCAAGAACCATTTGCTTGTCACCTGCCAATGTGGGCATCCAGTGAAGTGACAGCGGCGCAAGATCCTGTGCAGTCAGGACAGCGACCACGCCTTCAAGCGCCATTGCGGCCTCGGTGTTGATGGATTTGATCCGCGCATGTGCATAGGGCGAGCGCACAAAGTCACCTGTCAGCATCCCCGGCAGGCTGATGTCATCGACATAGTTGCCTTTCCCTTGGGTGAAACGCGCATCTTCAACGCGCTTGCGCGAACAGCCCATGCCTTTGAGGTTGGCAACCCGCGCGTCGCGCTCTGGGGTCATGTCGTTCATTGTGCTGCCTCCTTGGATGCATTGATCTCTGCCGCAGCAGACAGAATGGCTTTCACGATGTTCTGGTAGCCGGTGCAGCGGCAGATATTGCCTGCAATTCCAAAGCGAACCTCCTTTTCGGTTGGGTTCGGATTTTCCTGCAAAAGCCGATGGGCGCGGGTGATCATGCCCGGTGTGCAAAAGCCGCATTGCAGGCCGTGATGTTCCTTGAAATTGGTTTGCAGAACATGCAGCGCATCTGGTGTGCCAAGCCCCTCGATCGTGGTGATCTCGGCACCTTGTGCCTGCACTGCGAACATGGTGCAGGATTTTACGGATTTGCCATTGATCTCGACAGTGCAGGCACCGCAATGCGACGTCTCGCAGCCGACATGCGGCCCCTTCATGCCGATCTTTTCGCGCAGCACATAGACCAGCAATTCGCGCGGTTCGACCAGCACTTCTTCTGTCTGGCCGTTGACCGTCATTTTCAGGATTTGTTTTGTCATTGTGTCCTCCCTCACGCCCGTGACCAGGCGCGCTCGATCGCGCGGGCAATAATGACCCCGGCGACGTGCATTTTGAATTTTACTGGCCCACGGTTGTCTTCGGTGGGGTCAATATCGGCCAGCGCTGCGGCAACTGCGGCCTTTACCGCCGCCGTGTCGCATGTGCCCCCGATCAGGGCTTCTGCCGCCGCTTCGGAGAAGACGGGAACATCGCTCAGGTTTGTCATTGCAACCGAGGCCGATGTCACAACCCCGTTTTCCTTGGTGATCAGAACAGCACAGGCCGCTGTCGCATAGTCACCGATTTTGCGTTTCTGCTTTTCATAGGCGTAGCCCGCAGTGGTGGCGTCAAGGCTGATATGGGTCAGGATTTCCGCATCGTCGCGGTCGGTGGTATAGGCGGCTTCGTAGAAGTCGCGTGCCTGCACGGTGCGGGTGCCATTAGGCCCTTCCAGCGTGAATGTTGCATCAAGGCACTGCATCAGCCCCGGCATGTCATTGCCAGGGTCACCATTTGCGACATTGCCGCCGATGGTTCCCATATAGCGCACCTGCGGGTCTGCAATCTGCAAGGCCGCTTCGCGCAACAAAGGGGCCGCAGCGTGCAGGGCGTCATTGGTAATCAGCTCGTGCTGGGTGGTCATTGCGCCGATTGTGATGCGTCCGCCTTCGATCGTGATCCCTTTCAGCGACGATATGTCCTGCAAGTCGATCAGATGCGGCACATCTGCCATGCGCAGTTTCATCATCGGGATAAGGCTGTGCCCCCCCGCTAGAACACGCGCATCATCGCCGTGTTCTACCAAGATGGATAATGCGCCACGAATGTCTGCGGGGCGGTGATATTCGAATGCAGCGGGTATCATTTTCGCTCCTCCCTGAAGCTGGTATTCCGCGGAATACAAGTTCAGGAGCAGCCTAGATTCCTAGCAAAACTACATGAAATGCAGGGGTCCGCGCACGAAATGCGAATATTCCGCACGAAATGCGCGCTACGGATAGTCGCCGTCTGCGACGCGTCGTCGCAGACGGGTCACACACCCAGCCGGTTGCGTACGGTTTTCATGTAAGATCGGCTGACAGGGGCTTCGGCTAGGGCTGCGCCTTCTTTAAAATAGCACAGGCCGTTGTCTTTCCTCCGCTCGAAGCGGGTCACAAACCCCAGATTGACCAGATAGCTGCGATGGCACTTCAGCAGGTTTTCAGGGCTGACGCGTTCTTCTATCTCGGAAATCGACCATGGACAGAACAACCGCCCCGAGGCATGAAACAGCGACGTATAGCGCCCCTCAGCCCGCACGGCGAACACCTCTTCCTCTGGTACAAAGTGAATCAGGCCGTGCTTCTCGAAGGGTAGCTTTCTAATCGACTGTTCGGCATATGGCGGGGCCAAAGCTGTCGCGGGCGCAGGAAGAAATGCGTCGCTGGCACCTGTAGGGCCATGTGCAGGGCTTGCGCTGGGCTGTGCCCCAGTTTTCGGGTCTTCGCTAAAGGTGACGCCGACAAGAAGGAACGCCCCGCAAATCACAAAGGCACTCAGGGTGACGCCCAGCCCCATGATTTCATTGTCCAGCCAGAAGCCCGGCTCTCTGACACCGGCCTGCGCAATAAACTGGGTGCCTGCCATGGCAATGAAATGCACCGAAAAGGCAGAAACCCCGAAACCCAGCGTACCGATGACAATATTCCGGCTTTCGCGTTTGCCATAACAGACCCAGAATGATGCAACGCACAGAATAAGTGATGAGACCACCGCGATGGCGATGCCTGCCATGGAGTAGTCGGGGCGCACCCCCTTTATGCCCGACATCCCGATATAATGCATTGCAACGATCCCAATACCGACACACAGGCCCGCCAGCGTAATGCGCCGGGGCGTACGCGCTCCGAAATGCACCAGCAACAGTGCGATACCCGTTAGCAAGATTGCAACGAGTGCGGAAATCAGGGTGATCAGGGCATCATAGTAAAACTGCACCGGCAGGGTCATGCCCAGCATGGCAACGAAATGCATGGACCAGATGCCACTGCCAAGCGACAGCGCTGACAGTGTCACAACCAGCTTGCGATGCCCCGTCGCCATCTTCGAGGCGCCCCGTGTCAGCGAAAGCCCCGTGAAACCCGACATCAGCGCAACGGCGAATGCGGCGGCCATGAGAAAGTGGTTGTGACCATGTTCAAGCATTCGACTATCTTATCCGGATCGATGATTTTTGCAACACTTGCTATCGGTGACAGAAATTTGCGGCGCCTAAACACACGCCCGGATGTGCTGGATATAAAATGTCTGGCGGCCGGGCAGGGGGGCAGGCCTCTTGGCACCTGTGCGGTTGGCCGAGAGGATTTTGCATCATCATGTTTTCAGGTGCGTCTGTTCCTTGTTGACGCAACCTGTTGCCAGCCCAGTTTACCCTTAGGAACCCCAAGACCAAACATATGGAGCAGGGCCAAGATGCACCTCAATGCAGATTTCAGCCAGCGCGCGCTTGTGCGCTTTGACCAGGGGCGATGGGTAGACTCCCCTATGCCAGGTGTGCAGCGCAGAATGCTGGACCGGATCGGAGACGAGGTCGCGCGCGCGACCAGTATCGTACGCTTCGCCCCCGGCAGTGCCTTTTCACCGCACACCCATGCGGGGGGCGAAGAATACCTAGTGCTTGATGGCGTCTTTCAGGATGAGGATGGCGATTTCCCGACGGGATTCTATGTGCGTAACCCACCGACATCTGCGCATAGGCCAGCAGCACGGGACGGGGCGACAATTCTGGTCAAGCTGCATCAGTTCGACCTCGCGGATCGCACGCAGGTCCAGATCGACAGTGGTGCTGCCAATTCGGTCCAGACCGCCCCGGGCATAACGACGGTGCCTTTGCACAAGGATGACCGCGAATATGTCGCAATGGAACGCTGGGCACCCGGTGCAATGCGCAGCCTCGATGCGTCGGGCGGGCTTGAAGTTTTCATTCTCGCGGGCGCACTCTCTGAAGGGGCAGATACGCTGACCCGTTGGGACTGGTTGCGCCTGCCCGCAGGGTCGCAGTTTAGCGCCACAGCAGGCCCTGACGGCGCGCATTTCTGGTTCAAAACGGGCCATCTGCGTCATGTTGCAGGACCGGCATTTTGACCGCAGCAACAGAAATCTGCATCATCGGCGCTGGGCTTCTCCTGCTCGCGGCACTTGCTGCATCGAGCAGCAGCTCTTGGCGAATGTCGACAATCTGAGCTGGCATGCCCAGCGGATTGATCGGATAATATGTAGCGGGGTTTAGAAAGAGCGGGTCAATGACACAGACACGCGCGTGTTGCGCCATGTATGCAGGGCACTGTTGGAGCGTTGCCGCGTGCTCGAAGCCTCGATCACCGGAATATACTTGCCCAGCGTCACATCGCGGTGCATCGCACGCAGGCCGAACCCGCTTGTCATGTCCTTGCGCATGATCCCGAATAGCGGGTCGCGGTCATCGCGCCGGTGGTCCTGCACAAAAGCATCTGCCCCAAGCATCAGCCCACCTGCAAAACTTTGCTGCGCGCCCAGCCCAACCCGCAGGCTGCGCCCCGCCTCATGCCCCGCGCGTGCGCTGACGCGCGAGATGGCAGCGGTTCCTGTTACAAACAGATCTGTGCGCAGGGCATGGCGCATCTCGACCGAGGCTGACAGGCGTGGTCCATCGAGTGAAGGATGGTTGGCAAACCGCCAATCGACTGCTTCGGCGCGCAACCGCAGCAGCGAAGCATGGCCCAGCCGCTGCGACCAACTCAGATGCACCCCCACACCCTGCCCGAAACTGCGCCCCCCAAGGGAGCGCCGCGCCACGGACCCCGTGATCTGCCAGTCATGCCCCGCCATGGTCTGTCCCTGAAAGCCAACATCCCCCCGCAGCGTGATGTCGTGCAAGGCGCGATCTTCATACAGGCGGGCTGAAACGCGCGCCCCGATGCGCAGCCGCAGGCCTTGCGCAACCTGCGGCATCAGCGCCGCACCTGCATCAATATGCAGCCCCGTCGCGCGCGCAGCCTGTGCGCTGGGGTTCAGGCGGAATGGCAGCCCACCGATCCAGATTGTATCGGTGTCGGTGCGCTGGGCGGGGTTTGTTTCCGGAACGATGGCGAAACGGAGCCAACCTTCGCGGTCGCGTTGCGCTTCTATACGCGCGAGCAGCGCATCCAGTTGCGCGCGGTCATCCGCGCTGAGCGGGGCCGCGCGCACCTGTAACAGATGAAATCGGGCGCGGTCCTGCGCGCCCGATTGCAGCAGTGCGATTGCCAGCCTGAGCCGTGCGTCTGGATCGGCCGGATTTGCAGAGACCTGACGGTTTAACGCCGCAAGGCTATGCTGTGCGCCTTCGGTCCCCGCTTGCGCGGACAGCCCAGTGGGGGCCAGCGACGCAAATATTGCCAGTCCCGCAAGGGCACATGCGCGAAACTGGGGCAGACAACACGCGCGCCAAATGACGCGAACACCCGCCAGTAAGCACGTGACCCAGTGTGTCCAGTTCAAGGAAATCACTGGCGTTCGATATACCAAGTGCCCCCGACCGAGTAATCAGAGACCCCGCCGGGCCGCCACCAGCTTCCTGCGGCAGGGCCATGCGCTGCCTGACCGCCCGAACCGGCAAATGCGCCGCCCAGCATCAAGTTGGCTTGTCCCGTCTCGCCATCAAGGGTCACGTCACCCGCGAAATTCGCCATGATCGCCCCTGTTGTCAATGTCATACCGGCAACGGATGTCTGAGAGATATTCATGGTACTGGGCGGGCCAGCGGCTGCGGTGGTCAGTTCGTTTTCATAGGTCACATCCTCGTCGCCGACTGTGCCCCGAATGTTATGTACGCGCCCGGACACGCTTTGCGATGTGGCATCAGCAAAGGCCTGTCCAAAACTGAGCTGCAGCTCGATATCACCCAGCAATGTGCCGATTGGCGTGTTGCCTTCATTCAGGATGGTCTTGACCGAACCTGCATAATTCGCACTGCCAGCCGTGGGCATGTCAGTCGTTGGGATCATGCTGGATATCTGGTCAAAGCGGGTGTCATGCTGGCCTGCTGTCGCGGCCCCGCCGCCACCTGCCCCGCCACCACCGCCGCCGGCTGCGCCACTGCCACCGCCACCGCCACCAAGACAGCCCGCCAGTGCGACAGTCGCCGAAATCAATGCACCCGTGCGGATCATAGAAACCCTTTTGAACATGCCTTCCTCCAAAAATCTGCTTTCAATCAGAGGCACAGGACGCTTGCGGACCCTCTGGCTCTTGTGACGCTCACGATACCGGCGGCCCCCTGCCTGTCACCCCCCTGAACAGGGGGGGGCGCTGGTTTCACGGATTGCCAAAGATTTTGGGCAGGCTAAGATAGGCGCGTATTTATTTCATGTGTTTGTTCAATTTTGAATCGCCTGTCCTAAACGGGTGTCACGCCTTTGCCAAATCGCATTCCGCCGGTTATCCAGATTTACGCTCTTGTCGCAGTCAGTCTTGCTATGGCTGCGCTGGTGCTGTGGGCGGCTATGGACCAGCGATATCTTGGCCTTCAGCTGTCGTCCGAGGCCCGCATAGGGGACAGTGTCCGCCTTGACGGCATACAGATCGGGGGGGTGGCTTCAGACGGCCCCGCGGCGGATTTGCTGCGCGCGGATGTGCCTGCCTTGGCGCTGATTTCACTGAGGGACGCGACGGGCAATACGTTGCATCTCTCACCTGACGATCTGATCGAAGAACCCGATGTGCTAGAGAGTTATGCGGCCATGCATGCGTTCTTTGCCCGTCAGGACGCGATTGCAACGATGCTTCGGAGTGGCCGGTTAACCCTTGAAGTGCAGTTTACGGACGAGACGGGCTTTCACACCCTTTACCCCGCGCGCCAGCGTCCGGCACAAAGCCTGCCGTTTGCCTTTTGGCTTCAGATCGCAGTTGGCCTGAGCGGGGTTTGGATCGGGGTCTGGATTTGGATCTTGCGCAGCGCCGACTGGGCGGCGCGCTGCCTTGCGTTTAGCGGGCTGGGGCTGATGGTCTCGGCCTTTGCGGCGTCAGTTTATTCAACAAGAGAGCTTGCTCTGCCGGGCGATCTGTTTCGGGTCTTATCGGCGCTGAACCATCTGGGCGCGTTCATCTTTGGTGTGGGGATGATCGGGTTGTTTATGGTCTATCCGCGCCCCCTGTTCCGCCCCCGCTGGCTGGCGGTTCCGGCAATTGTGCTGGGGGCATGGTATGGTCTGGCGTATTCGGGGGCGGTTGATAGCCCCGCAATCGGCATTCATCTGGGGGTTATTCTGGCGCTGCTGGCCATCATTACCTTGGTGGGGTTGCAGTTTCACGCCACGCGCGGCGACCCGCGTGACCGCGCGGGCTTGTCATGGCTGGGGCTGGCGGTGCTGGTGGGATCGGGCGCGTTTGTTGTTACTGTCATCGCGCCGCATCTGCTGGGCATGAAGTCCATGTTGTCGCAAGGCATGGCTTTTGTGTTCTTTCTGCTGATCTATCTGGGGGTGGCGCTTGGGGTGGCGCGGTTCCAGCTGTTCGCGCTTGAGACTTGGGCGTTTCGCATTCTGTTCTACGTCATGGGCGTGGTGTTGCTGTTGGGAATCGATGCGATCCTGATTTTCACCATCGTAGATGATCGCGCCCCGGCTTTTGCGCTGTCCCTGTTGATCGTGGCACTTGTCTGGTTGCCTTTACGCGACACGCTTGCACGGTGGATGCTGCGCCGCAAGGAACCGGCGCGCGCCGAAAGATTCCGCAAGATCATGGATGTGGCAATGACCCCGCCAGAGCGCGATCAGGTAGGCCGCTGGCATGCCCTGATGGATGACATGTTCAACCCGCTAAGCCGCGTGCCCGCCACTGCGGTGAAAACCCCTTTCCTGCACGAAGACGGGCTTGCGCTGGTGCTGCCGCACATTGGCACTATTCCGGCACTAGCATTGCGATATGCCGATGGCGGGCGCAGGTTGTTTTCATCGCGCGATCTGGAACTGGCCACAGAAATGACCGCGATGCTGGAGCAGGCATTGGAAAGCCGTGCTGCCTATGAAAAGGGGGTCTGCGAAGAACGCACACGGATTGCACGCGACATCCACGACAATATCGGCGTGCAACTGATGGCGGCGCTGCATAGCCCCGAGCAGACCCGCAAAGACGTCATGATCCGCGAAACGCTGACCGACCTGCGCGACATTATCAACAATGCCTCGAATCCTGACATGTCCTTTGACGAGATGCTGGCCGAGCTGCGCGCGCGGATCGCCGAACAGCTTTACATCGCCGGTGTCGAAATGAACTGGACCGTCACGCATGATCAGGCCGTGGCCTTGCCGTTGCACGCCGCCTACACGCTGCGCGCGATTATCCGCGAAGCCGTGCAGAACGGCCTGAAACATGCCGCCGCGTCACGAATGGCCATTTCTGTTCATGTTGCACAGGGGCGGGTCATTGTCCGCGTTGCCGATGACGGGACAGGTTTTGATCCTGCGCGCGCGCCGCGCGGGAACGGGCTTGCCAATCTGCGCGACCGTGCCGCAGCCATGGGCGGGGTCATCCAGATTGACAGCGGCTTCAGCGGCACCTGCATAACCGCAGAAATTCCGCTGGCCGAAGGAATAAGGGGGGGCATATGACACAGGTTCTGATTGTCGAGGACCGAAGCGAAACCCGCCGCTGGTTGCGCGGGATCGTGACAGCAGCCTTCCCAAAGGCCATATTGCACGAGGCGACATGTCAAAGCAGCGGTCTTGTGCAATCTGCGCGGCGCAGGTTTGATCTGGCGCTGATTGATCTGGTTCTTCCCGACGGCTCGGGGCTGGAGGTGTTGCGCAGACTGCGCCTGTTGCAGCCAAACACGATCTGCGTGGTCACAACAGTCATGGGCGATGACGCCTCGATCGTGGGGGCGCTGTCGGCAGGCGCACATGGCTATCTGCTGAAGGAGCAACCCCGCGATCTGCTGGTGGTGCAATTGCAGCAGGTTGCCGCAGGAATTCCGGCACTGTCCCCCTCGGTCGCGCGCCGGATTATGCAGCATTTCCAGCGTACTGGCCCTGTTACTTCGGACGACACCCTGACCACCCGCGAGCGCGAGGTTCTGGGCATGATCGGGCGGGGTCTGCGCAATGCCGAGGTTGCGCAAACCTTGCATTTATCAGAAAATACCATTGCGGGTTATATCAAGGATATCTACCGCAAACTGGGCATTTCGTCGCGCGCCGAGGCGTCTTGGCACGCGGCAAGATTGGGTCTTGGTACACCGGACCAGAGTTGAGGGGTGGCGTTCAATTCACGGCAGGTATGCGCGATATTTTTGTTTTTGAAGAGGCATTTTTACCGCGTAAGGGTAATGAAAAACAGTGTTGAAAGCATTTCGTTGAAGCCCTGAATCGTGTGCGCAAAAGCTTCGGACATGTGTGTCATCGTGCCTGCACCTTTAGTGAACAGGACGCGCGCGCATTTTCAGCGCTTTATTGACACTGGCAGAAATAGACGTGCAGTGAGCCGCACCACGCCTTTTCGATCCCACTGGGCATGACTTCAACCGCAGAGGGAGGGTTTGTCCCGAGATAACTGACACTGAATTTCCAGCGCCCCCCCGATCAAGCTTTAATGCAATTCCAGAAATGTTACGAACAGATTATTTCAGTTTGAAACTTCAATAAAACAATAGGTTAAGCGTTCATGTATGTGACCGGAAAACCGAAACGCTTGAAAGCGCGGTTTCCGAAGCCCTTGCTCTGTGCAACGCCAGTCTGGTGCGATGCGTTATTCTTTGGTGCGGAACCTGCCACAGGCATAGTGAAGGCCAAGCGGGGTGCCCACATGAATCACGCTGCAGCGGGGATGTCACGGCGCGGGTGTCGGGTGCGGGTCAGAATGAACAGCATGACCGCGATATTCAGCGCATTCCAGACAATCCCGTTCAGGAATGCCAGCTGATAAGAGCCGGTCAGGTCATTGATCCAACCGGACATCCAGCCCCCAAGCGCCATTCCAAGGATCGTTGCCATAATCACAAAACCCACCCAAGCACCTGCTTCGCGCGCGGGCATGTATTCGCGCACAATCAACGCATAGGCAGGCACTATGCCGCCCTGTGCCAGTCCGAATACCAGACTAACCACATACAACGAAACAAGCCCGCCCGCTGGCAGATACAAAAACAGCGCCAGCATCTGTAGTACCGAGCCGATAAGCAATGTCAGCACGCCGCCCAGCTTGTCCGCGATCAGCCCCGATATCAGCCGCGAAACAACGCCCCCCAGCAGCATGAGTGACAGCATCTCGGCACCGACGGCTGGGCCAAAGCCCCGATCGACGCAAAGTGCTACGATATGCACCTGCGGCATGGACATGGCCACGCAACACCCAAGCCCCGCAGCCGCAAGCAGCCATGCAAGTGTGCGCGGCGACAACCCGCTGGCCGCACGGTTCGCCAATGAGAAATTTCCAGCCGCTGCCATGCTAAGTTCGGGAACGCGGCGGCGCAGCAGCAGTGCCAACGGAATGACCAACACAGTCACGATCACGGCCAGCGCAAGACAGACCGCGCGCCACCCGTTGTCCAGCAGCACCCCAGCCAGCACCATGGGCCAAATGGCACCGGACAGGTAATTGCCGCTGGCGGCCACCGCCACAGCAATGCCCCGCCTGCGCTGGAACCAATGCGAGATATCGGCGATCAGTGGCCCGAAACTTGCGGCAGAGCCCAAGCCGATTACGAAATGCACAAGCGACAATATCAGAATTGACGGGCTGGCGGCTGCGGCCAGATAGCCGCTGCATGACAGCAGACTCGCACCGATCAGCGCCGTGGACATTCCAAACCTGTCGACAGCGCGGCCAATCAGCAGGTTGCCCAGACCAAAGCCCAGCATCGTCAGTGTATAGGGCAAGGACGAGTCCGCCCGCGATACGCCAAATTCCGCCTGCACCGCAGGCATGATCACGATCACCGACCACATGCCGACATTGCCGATTGTTGCAATCGCCAGCGTCACAGCCAGCCTGGCCCATGAATAGCGGCTATCAAAAACCAACTGTTCCGACATCTCGCCCCCCAACAGACTGATTGCACGAACAAGGATCGGGCGCCCCATTGCGGGCACAGCCTGTCATCTGGCACCAAGATCACCAATTTATCAGATTGATCAAGTATTTCATGTTGCAAATGCGCCGGGGTTCGGGGGGCCTTTGCGCCCGAAACAAGGGGTTGAGTGCACGGGGGCAAGCCGCTACTTGTCAGCACAGACGCGTAGAAATGCCACCCATACCGGCAAGAAAGCGCACTTCTTTTTCAGTGAACAACACTCAGGAACCCCAATGACGGCCGAGACTGACGCCCGCATCGCCCGCCTTCTCCACCACCGCAAAGCGGGCCTTGCATTGGGAGAGCCTGTTGTGCCCCCGATTTCGGTCGCAACCACGTTTCACCTGCCGCAAACCCAAGGGGCGGTGCATTCCTATGGTCGCGCAGGCCAGCCCACATGGGACGCGGTAGAGGCGCAGCTTGCCATATTGGAAGACGCTGAAGTGGTGTCGTTTCCGTCTGGAATGGCCGCGATCACGGCAGCGCTTGTGTGCTGCCTGCGCGCTGGCGCGCGCGTAATGATCCCCTCGGATGGCTATTATGTCACCCGCCTGTTGGGCCGCGACATGTTGCAGGTCTACGGGGTGGATGTGATACCCGTCCCGACGCTGGAGATGGAAAGCGCCGATTTCGCGGGGTTTGACGTCATCTATATCGAAACCCCGTCGAACCCCGGCCTTGACACGATTGACATCGCAACCATCGCCACCCGCGCCCATGCCGCCGGCGCGCGGGTCATTGTTGACAACACCACCATGACCCCGCTGCTGCAGCGCCCGCTGGATCTTGGGGCTGATTTGGTCGTGGCCGCGGACACTAAGGCGCCTGCGGGCCATTCCGATGCGCTGTTTGGTCATGTTGCAGGCCGCGATGCGGCACTGATGGCGCGGGTGGCAGACTGGCGGCGGCAATCGGGGTCTGTCCCTGGCCCGTTCGAGGCCTATCTGGTCCATCGCGGCCTTGAGACACTGGAAGTTCGACTAAGCCGGATGTGCGCCTCTGCCGCGCTTATTGCCGAACGGCTGGCGCAGCACCCGGCAGTGCGCGGCCTGCGCTATCCGGGGTTGGCAGGCGATCCTGCACATAAGGCCGTGGGCGGGCAAATGGCCAATGGCGGCTTCCTGATCGGGTTCGAACTGGCCGATGCCGCGACAGCAGAACACTTCCTCGCACGCTGCCCATTGATCGAACAGGCCACCAGCTTCGGCGGGGTCCACAGCGCTGCCGAACGCCGCGCGCGTTGGGGCGACAATGTGGCAGAGGGCTTTATCCGCTTGTCCGTCGGCGTCGAACCCGTCGAGGTGTTGTGGCAGTCAATCGACACCGCGCTGGTCTTAACGGGTGCGGAAGGATAAATCGCACGCCTTGGCCTTTCGCTGCGGCCTATCTTCGGTGATTTGCCGCAGCGCAGCTTCACCGGCTGTTCACGCCGGTGCTTTCCCGTGAATTAATCTGTCATCAAGCTGGATAAGCCTTCAAGGTTGGAGGGGGTGAGCAGCTTGACCGAAGGTGTTGTCAGAAATGGTGATAAAATAGACTGTTAACTATGACACCTGACAAAAAAATTCCATTTTTATGTTCACTTTTCATGTATTTTATTGGTTCAACGCAAAGCAATGCTTGCACGAAACATGTTCTAAAGCTTTGTCATGGCTTTCTCTCTTGCTGGGCTAAATCCCGTATTTCGAACAGTGCTACAGCATACACGTTCAGAATCGTGCGATAGCGGTTGAATTCTTACCTCTATTTTGCCTAAATATTGGCGGGCTATCTTGTTATATATGCATAATATCAGCCTTTGTGCCGATTTCAGTGTCCACTTCAATATCCCTTTATGTATACTCTTTAAAACCCACTGACTTCCGCTCGAGCACCGTGAGCATGGGTTCTTACAAGGTATCGCGCAAACTGTTCCAGTTCGTCGGCTGCTTTCTTTGTGGATGATTTTGAAATGATTGTCATTGCGCCAAACGTACCGGATGCTCCGATCCAAGGTAAGCTTACAGCCAGTAAATCAGTGTTCCAGACAACACCCGTGTTTGCGTAATTCCGAAGCGTTTTCTGGTGTTCTCCGGAAGCGATGATTTCACGCTCGATTTCTGAAGCCTGTTTACAATAGGCGTCAAGATGTGTGTCGCGCTCGGGTGCTGACATTGCAATCTGTGCAGCAAGAGCGGCAGAATCCGAAACCAAAGAGCGTAAGCCTTCGCGCTCGACCGACCTGTAAGAGCTTTCGATCATGACAAATTTTCCAGTGGCAACAAACTGGCAAAATTCGACATGCAAGGAGCGCACTTGAACAATTTCATGAATCAGGCCCGCTGCGCCATCGATGTCGGCAGCAGCAAAGTGAAAGTCAGTCAACAACGTACCAAGCCGACCAGTCAATTCAAAAGCGTGATCGCCAAGCCGCATGCGTACCCAGCCCCGCGCCTTGAGAGTGTTTGTAGCGCGCCAGATTGATGATCGGTGAATTGGTAGAATATCCGCCAGATGTTTTAGCGTGATGGGGCCGTGAGTGCCAATCGCTTCAAAAACAAGCAGCAAGCGCAGTGTTGGTGAGTTATGCTCTGAAATATCTTGCGCGTCTGACTTGCTAGAATCTTCCAGTGGCATCCGTAAACCCCAGTATTATGCTTGACCCACCGCGCATGTCTCTGCGGGATAAAAGAAAACTTAAACCCTTAGAAGCGCTGCATACATGCGCAGCACCGCATGTATTCTGAGCCGTTTTCACTGTCCGAAATCAGCTATCTACACAGGCATAGAATTATAACAGCATGGCTACTCTGAATTTAACTACTCGCCAAATACGACAACCGAACTGTAGGAGCCAATTCCTTGATGAAACTCCATTTTTTCGTCGGCTTGAATTTCGACAAACTCACCATCGGCGTTGATGTATCCGCTCTCGATCTGCACATCCATACCACTGCCTATTCCTAAGCTGATAGAGCGCAACTCATCCCCGGATTGAACCATCACCAATTCAAGGTGACTGAGGGGGCCATTTTCTACCGGCGCGTCTTCAGCAAGGGCATGGGATAGATTGAGCGCGCCAAAGGCGGCACCCAAGACAAGCAATTTCGACTGGTGAATGAACGCGTTTTTTATGTTCAAGATGTGTTTCATGCGGCCTCTCGGTTAAAATTCAAACTGCATAGATGCACGGAACGTATCTTCGGATGCGCTTTGGTTCTGACCGAACGCATCGTTGCCGAAGTTATATCTCATGCGCGCATATTGTGCCCTGAGAACGGGGCTATTGGCGTTTTCTGATATCGGCGCGGCCAGCCCGATTTGCGCTTGAATAAAGGCATCTTCATTTGACACAGGTGTGACCTGCAAGGACATTTGCGAGCGGTCGAAAATCGGCAGCGACGCCCCGAATGTCGCGCTGCGTCTGGTCGTCCCGTTGCGCAGGCCTGTCGCGCGCAAACGCCCTGTGACGCGCCCCCAGTCTGCCTGATACTGTCCAAACACATCAATTCGATCATTCTGGTTTTGGGTGCCAGCAGATTCCGCGATCAGTGCAGGCCGGTCAAACTCCAATGCGCCTGCCACGCCAAGGGTCATAATGCCCCCGTTCCCTGCTTGAAAGCTGCGGGCAATGTTCAGTTCGATATTGCTGAAATGGTCCGGGTCGGGGTTGGTATAGCCGACAGCGCTTGCAGAAAACCGAAACCCATTTGCAGCTTGATAGGTTGCATCGGCCCCGACGTAGAAATTTGCATCTCTTGGGTTCAAGACCCCCATGAAATAGCGCACGACAGACCGACCGTCGGTGCGGTTGCCCGTAAAGGACAGATGCGGCACATAGCGAAATCTGGAACGCTGCTGCGTTATTAGTTCCTCAAGTGCGCTTTGCCGTGAAACGCCCAGACCAACCTGCAAAAACAGATCACCTATGTTTTGCAGTTCTAAAGAGCTGATATCGCGCGCAACATCGTCGATGATCGTGATACGCCCTGTGATATCTTGTAGCGGATCACCAGTGCCGCCCTCATAGTAAAACCGTTGATCAGGGTCAAAAATACGCTCGCCGGTTACGCTGTAGCGCCTGTTGGTCGATTGTACGGTTGTACGGACAGGCGAGACACCAAGCCAGATGCTGTTGAAAAAGGCTGTTGGCGTTTCATCTGGGTTGCGGGGGCGTGTTTCCGGATGGACTACCCGACCAGTACCCGTCTGGAACATTGTGAACCCGCCTTGTGGTATGCGCAGGTTATTGGACGCCAGAAACAGATTGTTGCTGATATCACCTCTTGGTGCCCCGCCCTGACCAGCCGGAAGGCTTCCATGAAGGCTTGGCAGAACCAACGCGGCAAGTTGCGCGCTTAAAGTGTAAGCGTCCCATTCTTCCGGCTCTAGCAGTACAATGCTGCGGGTTGTGTGTGACAGCGATGCCGCAACATCATTGCTGCGCAGGGTTCTTTCGACTTTGGACAGCGTGAATATCGGGCGCCGTCTTACGGTTTCAGTGCGTGACGCACCACTTAAAGAAATGCGCGATTCATCAAGCACCTGACCTGTATTTGGCAGGCGCAGCGACATGCCGACGCGTTCGTTGAGATCAGGGTCGCCCCGCACAAAGAAGCCTTCAGCATCTTTCAGCGCCTGTTGCGTGCGCGGATCAATGCGCTGCCCAAACTCCGAGTCAAACCTGAACCGGCCAGGAAGAAGTGTGTCCGGGTCTATATCATCTTCGCCAACTGTTACGCCGGGTGTAAATGTGCAGACAGCCCCTGCGGGTGCGCCGGGCAGGCAACCGCCGGTAACGCTCAGGTCAATATCTACCCCTATCAATTCAACGGGGGTCTGGCGGCGCCACTCAACCTGACGGCTGCGATCGACCATCTGAAGCTGCGCATACCAGCCGGTTTGCCGCCGAACCCCGACACCATCTTCAATCGAGGAGTCTATGCTCGTGTCAAAGGGGATCAGCGCGAAGACATCTGGCTCAAGCGCGCGACGGGCGCCGAATAACAGGCCCACCCGCGCAGAGCGCTGGCTGTCAGGGCCGATAACTTGCCGGTTCAGGGTGAAACGGGTTGTCAGTGGCGGGTCTTGGCGTGCAACCTGAGAGCGGATTTCCGTCTGTCTGTACAGCTCGTCCAGCCCCTGCACATCCGATCCTGCGGTGGCGGGCGCTTCATCCGGAAGGGGCGCTTCTGTTTCTGTCTGCGCATGGGCCGCCGAGGCCATGACCGAAAGCGCCACTGTACTTGCATACATATACCGCAATGCAGATCGGTAAGGGGTGAGGCTTGAAATTGAAATTACACGTAGTTTCCTTTGTCCCGTTGGCCGGTCTACCGTTGTGCCCAGTTTCGGAATGTTACGCATCACAGCCTCGCTTGCTCAAAAGACAGTCTGCGCTGGCGCAGATCGACCACTCCCCTTGTCGCAACGCATTCTTTGGGTGTGCGCTTTCAAAAAGGGGGTATGATGCCGGCCCAGTAGGGCCGGCACATGTCATTCTACATAACCTTAAGTGCCTTACGGCAGAGGCTGCGTCTCACCGGGGGTTCCGAAGCTGACATTCGAGGTGTAGCTGTCACTCACAAAGCTGCCAGTCTGCTCCGATGATGCTACGTCACCACCACCCGAGTTGGCGAAAGTTGCATCGGCAGCGCCTTCAACAGTGACACCAGCGGTGCTGGCTGCTGCGTTTGCACCAGTTGCCGCAGCAACCGAAACCGATGTCGGGCTTGCGACAGTCAATGTCTGGCTCTGAACGTTAAGGTCAGCACCGCTGGTGACATCGCCATCAACGGTGATGCTCCCACCGTCCGAGCATACCAGATCTGTGCCCGTACCGATACAAGTACCGTCGCCAGCGTCGCCAGTCACGATACTTACGTCTTGAGCGCCGAAAGTCGCGCTCATGCTGACAGCAAGAGAATCTGCAGAAACAAAAGCAGGTGCTGCAATCAGTGCCAGCGCCGCTGTGGACAGTTTGAATGTTTTCGTCATCGTGGTCTCCCGTTATTTCGATGCACACGTCATGCGTGCTAGAAAGGGATAGCGATTTGCCTGCCCACACAGCAAATACGCAGATGAAACAATGGCCTTTCATATTTGCGGCGGTCCACTATCAAATTCGTGGCGCGGTACGAAACCGAAAGTTCCGCTTGGCTTGCACACAGCGCGTCGCTTGACATCTGCGCGCACTGCCCCGTGATGCGCATAGTGTCACTTTCGGCAGGGAAAATGCCTTTTCGCGTGTCGCATGCAAGGCGGCCGGGTAAAGGCATTGCAGCACGGCCCAGAAGAATTCGGGCACGATGTATGCCGCAGGATTGCTGCGTTGACCTGCCAGAAAAACCACCTAACTGTCGAAAGTAAGTGTGATATTTCGCATGGTGAGACGCTGATCTATTGATGCAGGGTAGAATTTTCGATAACAAACTATCTTAATAGTTGAACGGTGGATAAAAATGACAAGCTACGCTCGAAATATCGCACCTGCGTCAGAGGAGTTACGGATTCTGGTCGTCGATCATCATGCACTCATCTGCGAGACATTGGCGGCAGCACTGAACATGGAAAGCGGAATTTACGCTGAATCGGCAACATCGCTTCATGCAGCACATGACAGAATTGACGAGACTGCGCGCTTTGACGTTGTGTTGCTTGATTATGAAGTCACGGGCATGGATGGCATGAACGGGTTGCGTCACCTGATTGACAAGACCGACAGTGCGGTCGTGCTCTTTGCCAGCTCTGCGAACCCTATGATTGTGGAGCGCGCAATCGCTGCAGGTGCGGGGGGCTTTATTCCAAAGACCCTGCCATTCAGGGCACTGAAACACGCCTTGCGTTTGGTGGCAGAGGGCGTCTTATATCTGCCAGCTCAACACATGCGCCCGACGGCGGAAGACAACACGACAGAGATTGACCTGACACCCCGAGAAATGCGTGTGCTTGGATTTCTGTGTGAAGGCATGCAAAACAAAGAGATTGGCCGCGAACTGGGTCTTGAAGACGGCATCATAAAAATGGATGTCAGGTCGATCTGCCGCAAGATGGGCGCCCGCAACCGCACCCAAATCGTTATTGAAGCCATGAAGCGCGGATTGCCTGATATCTTGCTGTCAGGACAACTGTCATCGGAATGACTGGGACACGCTTTGTCTTGTTCACCCAAGCCGCACAGCCATGTTTTAGTCACCACTATGCCGCCGATGGCGCAGATTAAGTCTACTATTCTGCGGTGAATGTCCCACGCTGTCCATTCCCCGCATCGCCAAGGCGCGAACGCATGGCATAAATACTGGTATTTAGCTGGTCCGGCACCGTCAGATCGGTCACGCCACGGAAAATGATAGCGTCAATTAACAAGGTATATGCGCCAGTCAGCCCTGCATTTTCAACAATGGCATCGGCGTTTCACCGCAGTTCCGGCAGTGGCCTCTGCTTGATCCTTGCCAGAGCGCGCGGCCCAGCGATCATACTGCATTGACCACCTCGCGCCACTTTTGGGTTTCTACAGTTTGGCATACCTGCGCGGTGGACCGACAGCGTGGCCAGCGCGATCCGCAAAGACACGATGACAATTGCGCATGTCATATGCTCCGTCTGCCGTCACGGACCGGATAGGATTTGATCAAGTCATTTCGGTGGCATCAGGTCGTTTGCGCTACGTTACGCCTGCCTTACTTTCAGGGTTCTCTGACGGTGGCACTGGGCGTTGGTTTTCGGGCCGCCACGCCAAGTCCGGCACGCCGCAGCAGAGTTTGCACAAAACCTGTGATCCATGCGCGCGGCATCCTGGACAGCACTTTCAAGCTCGGACATGTCCGGACCGCGTGGTTGGGGTATCCGTCCCCAACGCCCCCTTTCCGATGCCATGGTCGCAAGACCCATGCGCTATTCTGCAAGTCGTTGGGGCCTGATACTACAGTAGCGTATTGTGTTGAGTTCTGATTCACTTGCGCGATTGGATTGGGAACATGCGCATGTCTGTATTGGATTGGGCTGACAGCTTTGGAAATTTGCGCGGGGCGCTTGATGAACTGAAGGCATTTGTCGGGCCTGCGTTCAATTGCTCAGAGCAGCGGCTCTCGGCGGGCGTACGCTTCGCGGTCCCGGGAATATCTCCTACTATTTCGCGCATGCGCCTTCGGAAACATCCCTTTCAGAGATGGCCGTTGCCGCCGGATTGCGCTGGACCATCGAAGAATGTTTCCTGCGCGCAAAGGACGATCTGGGACTGGATCACTGCGAGGCGATTTCATTGCATGGCTGGCATCGCCACATCAGCCTTGTCATGGCAGCAGCGGCATTCCTGCCAAAGCTCATGGCTGATCAGAGAAAAACGGTTTTTCAAAAACAGACCGAAACGGGTCCACGCATGCCGCCGGTCACCACCTCATCAAACGCCTTCAGCGCTGTATGGCAACATCAGAAATCCGAAGACTCATTTGCCGTCTGCTGCGAACCACAATCTTTAGTCTTGATGTCATCTGGGACTGGTCAATTAGGCGACGCCAGCATCAGCTCGATGCCGCCATCGCATATCGGAAAATTCGACAATATCCGCAACTGTAATGTTAATACTACAGTTGCGTATT
>NZ_MEHT01000027.1 GCF_001870675.1 Roseinatronobacter thiooxidans
GGACGCGATCATGTGGTCTAAATCTTGGCCGCGCAGGCCTAGAAACATGTCACCCACAATGAAGCGCTGCGCCTGTTGGATGGGCTGATATGTCTGACGACGGGAAAGTGGTCATCCAAGATAGAACACATGCTCTGTGCCGGATGTATCGTCGTTCCTATGCAGCACGGCTATTGCAGCTTCAACAGGCTTGCGGCCGTCCCTCCAAGAATTGCGCTGCGGTCGGACGTGTTCAGCGGCGCGTGCTGTTCCACGATATCGACCGGCGCGTCATGTCCCATATCAAAACAGTAATCAGACCCGAGCATGACGCGATCGGCGCCGACCTGATCAATAACAAAGGCAAGACTTGCATCGGAGTGAGCGATCGTATCGTAGTGGAACCTGCGCAGGTAACTCAGAGCCCCGTTTTCCATGTGCTTCAGTTCCGGACGCCCCATGCGCCATCCGTGGTCAAGCCGCCCTGCCAGAAACGAGAAAGCGCCACCTGCATGGGGCAGGACGATGTCCAGATTTGGAAACCGGTCCATGACCCCACTGAATATCAGATGCGCCGCAGCGATGGCCGTATCGAACGGGTTACCGAGCAGATTAGACAGAAAATACGGCTGAAGCCGGTCAGTCATCCCGACAACCTTGAGCGGGTGAAGGAAGATAGGCCAACCCATGTCTTCGATACGTTCGAAGATGGGGAGCAGGCGTTCATCGGAGAGATCCCAGTCTCCTATAGCCGTGCCCATATAGACCCCACACATGCCCGGTGCGTCCTTAATGCGCTCAAGCTCCGCCAGCCCTTCGGACAGGTGATTGGCCGGGATCATGCCCAGTCCCACCAGACGATCAGGAAACTGCTCATGCGCTTCAACAAGCGAATCGTTGAACGCCACGGACAAGGCACGTGCGACCGGCGCATCTGCAAAATACACCATCGGCTGGGTCAGCGAGAGCGCCTGAATATCGACACCTTGCCGGTCCATATCCGCAATTCTGAGGTCCAGATCGATGAAGCGCCGCTCAAGCGGTCCCGCATGCAGCGGACCCGCGTCCAGGATGGGACCGCGCGGATCTCGTGTAACGCATGCCCCGCACTTGCAGCCTTCGGTTTCAAGTGCGGCGATGTATCGCTCGGGGAAATAATGGGCGTGGATATCGATCCTGCGCGTCTTCATGCTGGTATTCTCCATTTTTGCAAGTTCAAGGCGAACAATGATGTCGCCGGTCCGTCAGGCCCTGCCATGTAGCATCTTTCCGGCTGAAGGCGGCGGCGTACCTCGGAGTTCGGATGAATCCGCGCTTTCGATTGCCTTGATGAGATATTCCGCCGTGTTGCGCGAATGCGCCTCGATAATGTCTTGCGCCGTCGCAATGTCCCCGGTTCTGCAGGCTTCCAGAATAGCCCAATGCTCTCGCTGGGATTGTTCCTTGCCCCTTACTGATATGTACAAGCGTACGTATCGTTCAACATTGGCGCGGAACTGGTCGATCGATTCCAGCAGGCGTGGCCAGTTGCAGGCAGCATTGATGCGCTCATGGAAGCGGCGGTTGAGAACCGCCCATTCATCGCTTGAACCGGTGTCATCGACTAGCCGGTCCATCGCCTTCAGAACTGTATCCATCTCGAGAAAGTCTTCATGGCAAAGCGCCTCCATCGCCTTGCCGATCGCGAGTTTTTCAAGTGCCCCGCGAATGGCAAAGAGTTCGCGGATATCGGCAGGGTCGAGCCGAGCCACTTCCACGCCACGATACGGATAGACCACAACAAGACCCTCTGCTTGCAGATGTTTCAGCGCTTCGCGAACGGGCATCCGGCTGACCCCGAGTGATGTCGCGATCTCGTTCTGGTCAAGCTTCTGGCCCGCGGACAACCGTCCATCGACAATTGCGCTGCGGATCAACCCGAGCACGATATCCTTGCGGCTCATGGGTGCGCTGATCAGGCGAGCTTCTTCGCGTGACAACTCGATCATGTATCTTCCCTTTTCGATAGGCCCTTCAAACTGAAGCGCTGCAACTGTCTGCCACGCACTGCCGAGAAAATAGGCGACTTTACCGGATTTTCGAGGGCGTTTGCAGCTGTAGCCTAATATATTTGACAGGTTAAATCTAATATATTAGCTTCATGGTCACAAGAAGATTTTCCACCGGGTCGCCATCATAATCTGACTGATGCAGTTGGGGATCATCCATAAACCACAGGGTAGGGACCACACTCATGTTGCATAACTTCCGCTCCGTCCGACTTCTTGCGACAGCTTCATCGGCTGCGCTTGTCTTTTCGATGTCGTTTGCCAGCGCCCAGGAACTTGAGAATTTCACCTTCATGTTTCCGGTGGACAGCGTGAACCAGTATCACCCTTTCTTCATTGCCGATGAACTGGGCTTCTATGCAGAAGAAGGTCTGCGCGTGACCTTCCAGGACGCTGGCGGATCCAGTGCGGCAGTGCAGCAGGTTATCGCAGGGAATGCAGATGCCGCGCTTCCAGCACCTTCAGCTTTCCTGAATGCAGTGGCGCAGGGGTTTGACCTGACATGGGTGTATTCCTACCAATATGCGAATATCTTCACCCTGGCCGCGACCGCGGAGTCCGGGATCGAGGGCATTCAGGATCTCAGAGGCAAGAGAGTCGGCGTGTCCGACTTGTCGGGTGGGGAGGTCCCATTGGTGCGCGCGGTGCTGGATTCGGCCGGATTGACTCAGGGCGTCGACGTGCAGATCATCCCGGTCGGTTCGGGCTCTGCCCTGACAGTGAACGCGCTGGAGACGGGCCAGGTGGACGCCTATTCGTCAAACCTTTTCGAGATGGCCGTCATTCAGGCGAGCGGGATCGACATGGTGACCATTCTTCCGCAGGAAGCACAGGATTTCCCAGCGAATGGGGTCGTCGTGTCGCGCCAGATGCTCGAGAACAATCGAGAGAAGATCGAAGGGTTCCTTCGCGCATCTGCCAAAGGCGTTGCCTTTGCAGCTGCAAATGATGAACGCGCCTACGAGATAGCCAGCCAAATCAGCCCCGAGGAATTCGAAGTGGAGGCTATTGCTGGGCCAGCCTGGGAAGTTGCACGGCAGCTCAAGACACCGCCTGCTGCTCTGGCCGACGCGCCATTTGGGACGCATTATGTAACCGGTTTCCAGAACTTCCATGATTTCTTGCGCCAAGGCACGGAAGAGGAAGGCGCGCTGCCTGTCGATGTTGACCTTTCGATCGCACTTGATTCATCTCTGATCGATGCCGCGAATGACTTCGACAGAGCCGCCGTGGAAGCGATGCAGTGATGGCAGCACAGACACAGAAACCAGCGCCGCTCGAAAGAGCGGCGCAAGGTGTTCCGATCATCGAGATCGAGGGGCTGGGCAAGACCTTCGCGATCGATACCGGCCCCGTCGTAGCGCTGGAAAGTGTTGATCTGACCATTCGTAAGGGTGAATTCGTTTCGTTCGTCGGGCCCAGTGGCTGTGGCAAGTCAACGCTTCTGAACATGGTTGCGGGGTTGTTGCCAGCCAGTGGCGGGCAGGCGATGCTGAATGGCGATGTCATCGAGGAACCTTCACGCAAAGTCGGGTTCATGTTCCAAACTGCGGTGCTTCTTCCTTGGCGCACGGTGGAGCAAAACGTGCTGATGCCTGCCGAAGTTTTTGGAACGAAAAATGAGGCAACACGCCAGAAGGCGCGCAAGGTGCTGGAAGCGGTCGGTTTGGGCGACTTTACTGACGCCTATCCACGTCAGCTTTCCGGTGGGATGCAGCAGCGTGTGTCCCTCGCGCGCACATTGACCTATGAACCCGACGTGCTGTTGATGGACGAACCGTTTGGCGCGCTGGATGAATTTACCCGCGAAGCCATGAATCTGGAGCTTATGCGTATCACTCAGGCCGCAGGAATAACGGTATTGTTTGTGACACATAACATCAGCGAAGCAGTGTTCATGGCTGACCGAGTGGTCATCATGACCCCGCGTCCGGGCAAGGTTTCCGGTGTCATCGATATCGACTTCCCAAGGCCACGCGTCATTGAACAGATGCAAAGTCAAAAATTCACCGATCTTATCTTCCAAGTCAGGGGAATACTCGGCCATGGCCAAGATAACAGCAGTTGAGGCTGAGCCGGTAAAAACCGTCTCGCCCTACACAAACCCGAACCAGGAATTGCGCTACAAGCTTTACACGATCGGGATCCTCCTTGCGATCGTGGCGGCGTGGGAAATGGCACCGCGCCTGGGACTGGTCTCCCCGATCATTCTGCCGTCGTTTTCGGCAGTAATCGGCGCGTTGATCACCTTGCTGCAGCAGGATTTCTTCTTGCGGCACTTTACTGTCACACTGACCGAAATCGTGATAGGTTTCATACTGGGGACGGCCATCGGGCTTTCAATCGGGATCGCGCTTGCAGTCTGGCCAACCGCCAAGCGGATCGCTTATCCGCTCGTCGTGGGGTTTCAGGCGATCCCGAAAATCGTGTTCGCGCCGCTATTCATCGCATGGTTCGGCTTCGGAATGAGTTCCAAGGTCGTGATGGCGGTCGTGATCTCATTTTTTCCGGTGCTCATCAACACGCTTGTCGGTCTGGAAAGTGTGCCGGAAGATGCCCGCAGGCTGATGCGGTCCATCAAGGCGACACCGCTTCAGACATTCCGCAAGGTATCGCTGCCGCATGCGCTGCCGGTTATCTTTGCCGGCATCAAGGCCGCGCTGACCTTTGCTGTGATTGGCGCGATTGTCGGTGAATTCGTGGGCGCATCGGAAGGGTTGGGGTATCTGGTGGAGCTTTACAAGAACCAGCTTCGGATTGACCGAGTCTTTGCCGTCATCGTGATTTTGGCAACCATCGGCGCGGGCGGGTATTTTCTGCTGGAATGGCTGGATCGCAAGCTCATTTTCTGGCGCGACGATTCGGAGTCAAAATGATGAATGATATGACGCACAAACCGCGTGTGACCATCATTGTCCTGGGAGGGACCATTACAATGGTGCCACAAGCCAGCGGAGGCATCTCCCCATCGATCAGCGGCGACGAACTCGTCGCCGCTGTCCCTCAACTTGAATCCGTTGCTAATTTAACGGTCGTGACCCCATTCCTTGTTCCGGGGGCATCGTTGACATTTGCGCAGATGGACACTGTCACGGAGTTGATCCGTGATGCCGGCAATACAGGCGACGACGGTGTCGTAGTGGTTCAAGGAACCGACACGATCGACGAGACAGCATTCCTCATCGACCTCGCCGGTGTGGCGGCCGCAGGCAATCTTGCCGTCGTTGTAACGGGGGCTATGCGCGGGGCTGCGGCACCCGGCGCGGATGGGCATGCGAACCTGCTTGCAGCCGTCACAGTCGCCGCTGCTCCACAAGCGCGCGGCAAAGGCACTCTTGTTGTGCTGAACGATGAAGTCCATGCCGCTTGTTTTGTGCAGAAAATGGATACAGGGCTTCCCTCGGCCTTTGTGTCACCCGGTGTTGGTCCGGTCGGTAGTGTCACGGAAGGACAGTTCCGCCTGCGTATGTTGCCGCATGTGCCCGCGAATTCGGCCCTGCGGTTGATAAACGCTGCGCCGGTAGGCATGGTGGCGACGGGCCTTGGCGATGATGGGCGATTGATAGACCAGATGCTCGATGCTGGCTACGAAGGAGCGGTCATTGCCGCCATGGGTGCGGGTCATGTTCCAGTACAGATCGTGAGCAAACTGGAGAAACTTTCAGGACTGATGCCGGTGGTTCTGTCTACCCGGGTTCCGGGGGGGGTCGTGTTTACCCAAAGTTATGGCTTCCCGGGGTCGGAAATCGACCTGCTTCGGCGTGGTCTTATTCCTTCTGGTATTTTGCCGCCGCACAAGGCGCGCCTGCTTCTGGCCTGTCTGCTTGGTAATACGAAGTCGCGGGACGATATCGAGCTGCAGTTCAGGGCTTTTGCCTGATTGTAACACAGCGCAGCAATAGAAATCTGCACCAAGGCCGAAGTCGAACGTCCCGCGCCCACGGCCTTTCAGGTGTTTTCGATCGGATGCAGGCTCTCGGTGTGGCAGGACAACTTGATCTGGGATCGTTTTATGCTGCTGACATGTTCGCGCATCAGGAACTCGGCGCGCCAGCCATCGCCTGCACATAGTGCGGCGTAAATTCCATGATGGTCATCATGTCGCTGGCGGACACTCCTTTCTGAAAACGAAACAATGTTTCTGAATGTGGCACCCGGCAGGGTAAGTGTCGTTTCGATCGTTTTGCGCAGGATCGGGTTATCTGCTGCGCGCAGCACTGTTTCATGAAAAGCTACATTTGCGGCCCGGTACGTCGCGATCTGATCTTCAGATCCGTGAAATCGGTCCACTACGCTATCGCCCATCTGCAACGCCTTTTCAAAGCATGCCTTCTGCTTCGCGGAAAGGCCCCGTTCTGCTGCGAAGCGGCAGGCGACCCCCTCCAGTACAGCCCTGATTTCATAGGCTTCCGACAGCGACTTTGATGTGTATTCCTTAACCTTGAAGCCACGGTTGCATTCGTAATCCAGTAAGCCTTCGGCAGACAAGGCATGAAGGGCAGATCTCACTGGGGTCCGCGATACATTGAGTTTCGTGCTCAAACGCACTTCGTTGATGCGTTCCCCCACGCTGATCCGACCCGCAAGAATTTCATTGCGCAGTTGGTCGGCTATCTCCATCGCTCGCGCAGTGTTGCGTGACCGACGAGCTGTCTTACCGCTCGAAGCAGGACCGGTGAGTGACATCATCTTCTTTGAGCCCAGAATTTGCTTCGTAACATAGCCATCCAAGCGTGCAATTTTGTGGATGGGCCGTCAAGCGCCATCCACACGCATTGTAAACAGTTGGCGTCATTCGTATCGTGACGCCGCAGGTACCTACAATATTTTTGCACTACTTTGCACATAAATTAAGCATAATTGGCAAGAAATGGATAATATTTTGACTTAATCACTAACTCTGCAAAATAACTGTATACAGTTTAGAAGCTTAGGCATTAGGTTGAAGTGGCAAGAAACTAAGTGGGTAGGCAAGGTGCGCATGCAAAGCCTCAAGGATATGCTTGGCTCTGGTATGCCCATCTTCGCGGTAAACCTTGGCGGAGCCTGTGCGCCGCTCGCGCCATATCTTGCGCGGTCCGGAGCCGTCATGTTCATTGATTGCGAGCGGACACCCGTGTCTATCTCTGACGTTCCAGCGCTGGTTTCGGCAGCGCATGCGGCAGGCGGTTATGTCATGTTGCGGACGGAATCTGCTGCGCCGGCAATTCTTACGCGGTATCTCGATTGTGGGATCGACGCGCTGGTAGTGCCGCAAGTGGAAAGTGCCGCCGCGTGTTCTGAGATCGTTGGCACGGCCCGAGATCAAGCGGCAGGGATACCCAAGGCGGCAATTATCGTGCAGATTGAAAGCACTGCAGGTGTTGCCGCAGCGCAAGACATTGCGCAAGCGCCTGGTGTGGACGCTGTTCTGCTGGGGCCGAATGATCTGGCCATCTCCATGGGGTTTGCGGGGCAGCCCGGTCATCCGCAGGTTCAAGCGGCAGTGACCGGTCTGGCGGCGATTCTGCGCGAGGCGGCCATGATTTTCGGGTTGCCAGTCACGACAGATTCGGTGCGCGACTGGGCCCTGCATGGGGCAAGCCTTTTCTATATCCCGGGCGGCGATCTGATCGCGACAGCCCTGACATCCTACAACGAGGCGACTGATGGCCATTAAGCCGAAAACCAAGGTACGTGTGCGGGTGGATGGGCATTGCGCCAGCCACTGCCTGACCGAGTTAAGAACCCGCGGCCACTCCTTCGTCATAGATGAGCCGCCCGAGCGTGGCGGAACCGATGTTGCCCCCACGCCATTGGAAACGATGCTGGGCGCGCTGATCGGCTGCACAAATGTCATCGCAAGTCGCATTGCCGAGGAAATGGGCATCGCGCTACGCCTGCGGCGGATACGCGTCGAGGCCGAGCTTGACCACCGCGGCATAGACGGGCTGGCGGATGTCTCGGTGCCTTTTCCCGAGATCATTCTTCAGATCGAGGCGGAAACCGATCTTGATGAAAGTGAATTGGCTCCCCTTCGCGACGCCCTGGATGTCCGCTGCCCGATGTCCGTGATCCTGCGCCAGTCGGGGAGCAGTATTCGGCAGGACTGGGCGCTTTCACCTCTTTCCCTGAAAACTGGAGGATAACAATGGCTGATGGCCCTTCGCACTTTCGCAAACCCTCGGAACGGGTGGATTTCTCTGCAATCGTCGACCGACCTCCGCTGGAACTTCCGGGCAAGGCCCGGGTAATTGTCTGGACCATCGTGAATTTTGAGGTCTGGGACATCTCGCGCCCGATGGCGCGGCAGGTCATCCCGGCGCCGACGGGGCAGGTCCTTCTTCCAGATGTGCCTAACTGGTCATGGCATGAATACGGCATGCGGGTCGGGGCATGGCGCTTCTTCGATCTTTACAAGCGCCTGGGCCTGCGCCCGACGCTGTCTGCCAATGCACGCATCTGCGAGGATTACGAGCGCGTCGCCGCCGAAGCGCGCGATCAGGGATGGGAGTTCATGGGCCATGCCTATGAACAGATGCCGATCCACAAGGTGGAAGACCAGCGCGGGATGATCCACAAATCCATGGACATTATGGAAAAATTCACTGGCCAGCGGCCGGTTGGCTGGCTTGGACCGGGGCTGACGCAGACATATGAGACACCCGAATTGCTGGCCGAGGCTGGGGTCAGATATATCGGTGACTGGGTTTATGATGATGAGCCGACGGTGATCTCCACAGATAACGGCCCGCTGGTGACACTGCCATATTCGGTAGAACTCAATGACATCCCCACGATGATCGTGCAGCACCACGAATCCAGCTACTGGAAAACGAAATGCTGCGACCAGTTCGACCGCCTTTGGAAAGAAGGTGCGGACCGGCCGCGCATCATGGCAATCGCCATTCACCCGTATATATCGGGGCAGCCACATCGGATTCGCTACCTTGAAGAAATCTATGACCATATCGGTAGCCATGACGGCGTTCTGCATTGGAACGGCCGCGAGATCTACGAGTGGTTCAACACCCAGCGAAAAGTTCACCCCTAAGCAATGAAGCCCTGAGCGAACAGGGACGCTCGCAACTTTGAACTCGTCCTCAAGGAGAAGTCGGAATGATGAAAACATCTGGAACTGCCGTTGTTATTGCCGGCGCCATGGCTGCCCAGGCATTGTTTGCCCCGGTCGCCGCAGCGCAATCCTTCAATATGAAAATCGCGCATCTGCTGCCGCCCGGCGACCCGCGGGACCTGGGCGCGCATGCCGTCGCCGATTTCGTGATGGCGGATGAACGCTGTGATATCTCGGCACAGGTCTTTCCATCGGGACAGCTCGGCAGCTTTACCGAAATCAATGAAGGTGTGCAGTTTGGCTCCATCGAAATGAGTGTGCAACCCGCCGCTTACATGGCCCCTATTGAAATGAAGTCGGCGATTATCGACTTCCCCTTCTTCTGGCCCACCGATATCGACGAATTGCTGGCGCTTCACAAAGGTCCGGCCGCCCAGATGCTGGCCGAGACATTCGAGCCGCACGGGATCAAGATGCTCGATATCTGGCACACCGGCTTCATGCAGTGGACATCAAATGAACCGTTGACCACGCCAGAGGCTTTCCAATCGAAGATCGCGCGCGTCATGCCATCTTCACTGATGACTGAACGGCAGCGGCTGTTCGGGCTAAACCCCGTCACCATGCCCTTTTCGGAAACCTACAGTGCGTTGCAGACCGGTGCCCTTGCAGCGCAGGAAAACCCGATCCCGACCAGCTACAACATGCGGTTCCATGAAGTTCAGGAATACATGACCATGACCTTTCATGGGACGCTCGATCAGTTTGTCAGCGTCAACATGGTCTGGTGGAATGGCCTGACCGACGGGTGCCGGGATGCGATCATCGAAGGCGTGGCTATCGGTAATGCCGTCACGCTTGAATCCACCATGGAGCAGGAAGAGAGTGCCCGCGCCGAGATGGAAGCCAGCGGCATGACCTTTGTGGAACTCACAGATGAAGAGCGGGCCGCGATGCGCGACATCGTTTTCCCCGGCATACGGGATTGGTGGCTTGCACAGACCGGTGACGAGGGTCAAGCGCTGCTCGACGCATTCATGGCAGAGATGAACTGAAAAAACAGTCTTCCCCCACGGCGTCATGGCTGTGGGGGATATCTGTGTCCCAGGGTGCAAGAGCGTCGCCTAGTGTGATTCGCGTTTAAGTTGGAAAGGCCGTCAGCATGGTAGTCAGAATTGCCAACTGGATGCTTCGAGGCATTGATGCAACCGTTGACTTCATTTGTGCGACATCGTTGCTGGCGGTAACCGCCGTGGTGTTTTTCAATGCAATGGGGCGCTATCTGTTCTCATTCGCGCTTGTCGGGGCAGAGGAACTCGCGCGTCTGCTCACCGTATATCTGTGTTTTTTTGGCGCCTATGTCCTGCTGCGACGCGACGGGCATGTCAGCGTGGATATAATTACGCTGGTTGTTCCCGCCGGATTGCTACGCCTGCTAAGAGGGGTCGTTGGTATGGTCGCAGGGGTCACGATGTTATATCTAGCCTGGTATAGCTGGCAGCTTGTCGGGTTTTCAATGCGCACCGGGCAACAGGCTTCGACCCTGCCTGTGCCGCGCTATGTCTTCTTTCTGCCGGTTGCGGTCAGCGCGTCTCTAATGGTGGTCGCATCGGTCGACAAGGTGGTGCGCGCAATCACCAATACGTTGCCGCCATTGCCCGGCTGGACCGATGAGACTGTCGCTGCCGATGCCGACAAAGGGAAGGCGCGCTGATGCCAATTGCTGTCTTCGCCATCGCCATTGGCGTGCTGCTTCTGATCGGGGCGCCTATCTTTTTGGCCATGCTGGTCGCAACTTTCGCAAGCTTCGAACTGTTTGCACCGCCAATCCCTACCATGGCCATTCCGCAGCGCATGGTGGATGGGGTTAACCGTTTCAGCCTGATTGCAATCCCGCTGTTCATTTTTGCGGCTGACATTATTTCGCGCGGACAGATAGGTGAACGTCTTGTGCGCCTGACAGAGGCGTTCGTCGGCCATTATACTGGCGGTGTTGCAATGGCCTCGGTGGTCGCCTGTGCGATGTTTGGTGCGATGGCCGGGATAGGGCCCGCAGCAGTCGTATCCATTGGCCCGATCGTGTTTCCGGCGCTGGTCCGACAGGGATACGGGCGCGGCTTCGCGGCGGGTCTGATCCTGTCCGCTTCAACGCTTGCCATGCTCATTCCGCCCGGCGTTGCAATGATCTTGTATTCGGTTGAAACCAACAATTCCATCGGCCAGATGTTCATCGCCGGGCTGACGACTGGTCTGTTCTTCGCGCTGGTGCTGATGGTTTATGCCTACATTTATGCCCGAGTAAAGGGGATCGGAAAGCTGCCCAAAGTGCCTTGGAGGGCGCGATGGTTGGCCTTTCGCCGAGCAGGCTGGGCCCTTGGATTGCCAATCATCGTGCTTGGCGGGATTTATGGCGGTGCGGCAACCCCGTCCGAGGCCGCGGCCTTCGCCTGCGCCTATGCGATCATCATCGAGACTTTGATTTACCGCTCGATCCGGTTTCGCGACCTGTACAAGATTTCCGCCGCATCCGCCGCCACAATCGCGGTCCTGATGATACTGATCTCGGCGGGTAGCGTGATGACCTATTATATGACCCTCATGCAGTATCCGGTGCAGATCACGCGCGCGGTGGCCGGGGTGTCGCCTGAGACTGTGCTTGTCTTCATAAATATAGTGTTTCTTTTTGCCGGCATGATCATTGACCCCAACTCAGCGATCATTGTCCTGACGCCCCTGATCTACAGCGCCGCCATGGCGGCAGGGATTGACCCGATCCACCTCGGCGCGGTGGTCGTGATGAATGTCGCGATCGGAATGATCACGCCTCCCTTCGGACTTAATCTGTTTATCGGGATGACGACATTCCGATTGGGATACTGGGAAGTGACACGCGCCATCCTGCCCTTTGTCGCGATTATGATCGGCGCACTTCTGGTAATAACCTACCTCCCTGCCATTGCGCTTTTCCTGTTGTGAGGAAGTACCTATGACCGATCCTGCACCTGCCCTGCAGCATACCCGTAGAAAAGCAGAAAGCTTCAGGGTGCAAGTAAACGCCACCCTGAACGTGATCGACGGGTTTGCAGACGCCCCCAAACCGTCGCCAGATGACAGCCTGCGCAGCTTGGACGCGTTCAAGGCTTCCGTGCGTACGCAAGTATCGTGACAGTGATGCAGACACTTGCCCAGACCGCCCGAGCCATCCGCGATGGTGAAATCACCGCCGAGGCCGCGACGGAAGCCGCGCTTCATGCGCTGGAAGATCACGTGCGGCCCCTTAACGGAATTGCACGGCTGACGCCCGATGCTGCGCTCGAATCCGCGCGGTCAGTGGATCTGTCGCGCGCCAAAGGGGCGAGTCTGCCACCCCTAGCGGGCGTTCCTATGGCCCACAAAGATCTGTTCTACCGTGCTGGCCGACCCAGTCATTGCGGGACGAAGATTCGCGATAATTTTGTGCCGGACGTCACGGCAACAGTGCTTTCCCGCCTAGATGGGGCGGGTGCGATTGATCTGGGAACGCTGCATATGGCAGAAATCGCGATGAGCCCGACCGGGTTTAATGAACATCATGGTCACGGGCTTAATCCATGGAACCCGGCGCATATCTGCGGCGGGTCTTCATCGGGGTCGGGTATCGCAGTTAGCGCAGGGGCTGTCACGGCCTCGTTAGGGACCGATACTGGCGGGTCAGTTCGGCATCCGGCGGCGGCTTGCGGGTTGACGGGCCTTAAGCCGACGCATGGCGCTGTAAGCCTTGCGGGGGTGATGCCTCTTTCCGGATCGCTCGATTGTGTTGGCCCCTTGTGCCACACAGCACTGGATGTCGCTCTGATCATGGATGTAATCGGGGGCGAGGACCGTGCCGACCCGACGACAGCATGGGCGCCGTTCCCAGAGTACACACAAACCTTGGCAGACGGGGCGCATGGCCTGAAGATCGCGCGTCCGCGTGGCTATTATGACTGTGAACTGGACCCTGAGGTTGAAAACACTCTAGCAGAGGCCCTTGCAACCTTCGTCAGTATCAAGGTTACCCTGTCCGAAACGCGTCTTGAGCAGATGGACCTAATCAATGCTTTTGCACATCTTGTGCTGTCGTCCGAGGCATCCTCCCTACATCGACGCCTGCTTGCCGACCGTCCGGATGACTACGCAGCCCAGGTGCGCGCCAGGATAGAGCCAGGTCTAGCCTATCCGGCGACCCATTATATCGAAGCGCTGACCCGACGCGGCGCGCTGGCAAAGGACTGGATAATGCGTGCGCTTCAAGACGCGGATGCAGCGCTGCTTCCGGTGTTTCCCACCCCTGTGCCAACCATAATGGAGACAACGGAAGGCGGCGATGCTGCCGTCAGCGCCGTGATCGGGCGGTTGACCAGGAACACGCGTGGAATCAACTACCTAGGGCTGCCTGCGGTGGTGGTGCCATGCGGGATCTCGGCTTCTGGCTTACCGATCGCATTTCAGCTTGTCGGGCGCCCCTGGTCCGAACCGATACTACTGCGGCTTGCGGACGCGTATCAACGCGTAACCCACTGGCATGATTTGCGACCGGAAAGGCCGACCCCATGATCATCCGCTTCCTCCGCAGTTACGTTCGTTGGTTTGCATGTATCAGTGCGCGGGCAGGAAAAGCTGTGCGTGCGTTTTGCAGGACAGCACCATGAACCTGCGTGCTTTGACAGGTGCAGGATGCTACACAGCCGATGTGGTACTGGATGGTGTGCTTCATGTTGCCTTCCTACGCGCCGATCATGCGCACGCCGAAATCGCGTCGCTTGATATCGCGGACGCCGCGACTATCCCAGGTGTCGTTGCCGTACTGACTGGGGCGGAGATTTATGCGCCGCAATCGTTTCGTGCCGTGTTGATGCAACCAACCGCTGATGGGCGCCCGCTGATCGTACCACATCGTCCTGTCCTCGCCACGGGTAGAGTTCGCCATGTCGGAGAACTTGTGGCCATGGTCGTAGCACAAACCCCTTCCGCCGCGCAGGATGGGGTCGAGGCAATCTCCGTGGACTGGGCACCACTGCCGGTCGTAACATCTGGTGCGCCGGACAGCGCGGCAGCGATTCATTCCGAAGCGCCAGATAATTGTGCCGCGCGCGTTGCACTGGGTAATGAGGCGCAAGTCATGTCCGCTTTCGCTGCCGCAGCCCGGATCGTGGAAGCGCAGGTGGACTTGCCGAGGGTTGCCCCGATTCCGTTGGAGCCTCGCGCGGTTCTGGCACGCTGGGATGGTGCTGCATTTGATGTTTGGACGGCGTTTCAGGGCGGGGCAGATCTGCGCCGTGAACTATGTGCGCTTCTCGATCTGCCGGTCGAAGGGTTGCGCCTGCATGCCGCCGAGGTCGGGGGCGCCTTTGGCGCCCGTGGTGCGGCCTATCCGGAACATGTAGCACTTTTGCTGGCGTCGCGTCTTCTTGATCGCCCCCTGCGCTGGCAAGGCACGCGAAGCGAAATGTTTCTGAGCGAGTATCCCGGTCGGGGGATGCATATGACCGGCCGACTGGCGCTGGATGATGCGGGGCGGTTCACGGCGATCGATATCTGCGCTTCTGCCGATCTTGGCGCCTATGTGCATCCGGTGGGCGCGCATATTTCCGTGTTCAACCCTCTGATGAGCGCGACTGGGGCCTACGCTATTCCTGCCGCGCGGATGCAGGTCCACCTGCATTTTTCGAACACGGTGCCGCTTGGCCCGTTCCGGGGGGCAGGCCGGCCGGACATCGCGTTGCTGGTAGAACGACTTGTTGATGAGGCCGCGAGGGCAACAGGGGAAGACGCAGTATCATTGCGACGCAGGAACATGCTTTTGGTGAATGATTTTCCCTACAAGACCCCGCTCGGGGCGGTATATGACAGTGGCAATTTCGGCATTATGCTGGACCGGGCCGTGCGCATGGCTGAACTGGAAGATCACCCCGCACGTGTGGCTGCGGCTGAAGCGGCCGGGCGGATACCCGGCCTTGGCGTGGCTCTGTTTGTCGAGGTTGCGGGAGGTGGCGCCTTGCCAGCGGATGAGGTCGCGCTGACGTTGTCAATGCGCGACGGTGCGCCGCATGTCACGATCCAAACCGTTACGAAGGATACAGGGCAAGGTCATGCCGCCGCCTTCGTGCCCCTCGTCGCGAGTCGTCTTGGCGTGCCGGAGACATCTGTCGCCCTGATTGAAAGCCCACCGCATAGTGTGCTGGAAGGTCTGGGCTCCTTTGCGTCGCGCACTTCCGCAGCAATCGCAGAGGCCGTGTCGCTTGGACTGGACAGCCTTTGTACCGATCTTGTTTCAGCAGTGGCGCAGGAAACCGGCCACCCACCCGAAGACCTGACATGCGATCCGCAGTCGATCCGCCATCGTGATGGACACGTTATCTGCTCATTGGGTGAGGCGCTGGAAAATGCGGCGCAGCGTGAGTTTCGGGTCATTGGGCGGGCTCCGGTTGGCAGAACTTTTCCGAGCGGCTGCCACATAGCCGAAGTCGAAATCGATCCTGAAACGGGTGTGCTGCAAATCATGCGATATATTGCTGTTGACGATGCAGGGCATGTCCTATCGGAGCCACACCTAAAAGGACAGATTGTTGGCGGGATCGTGCAGGGGATTGGCAATGCGCTCTCCGAACGTCTGGTCACGGATTCCAATGGGCAGATGCTGAACGCAAGCCTTATGGATTATGCTCTGCCTCGGGCATCGGACATTCCGCAGGTCATAGTCGCGACGATAGAATGTCCGTCGCCTACCAATACGCTTGGGGTAAAGGGCGCGGGTGAAGCGGGCACAACAGGTGCCATCGCCGCACTTGGTAACGCGGTTGCCGACGCATTGGCCAGACGCGGACACGCACCTGTCGATATGCCATTTTCTCCATGCAGGCTCTGGTCTGCCCTGAATGACGGGAAGTCGCCCTAGGCGGAACTGACCGGCCTGACTTTCGGTGCGAAAAGACGGGAGAATATGCGTGGCGTCTGCGCATTGTCACCCATTCCACGGATGCGCATGTCTTCGATCATCCGCTGGCGCAGCGGGGTTACTCTCTCCTATGTCATGGAAACCTCCTGTCGCATGATTGAGAAGAACCCAATTGTCAGACAGCTCTGTCAGATCGCAAAATGCGCAGCGTTCTGGGCGTCGCGCGCCATCAGCGGCAAGCACCAATGCCGCGCAGCGGCTTCGTCCTTGGGCCGGGCGCGTCGAACCGAAACACTTCCCGAGAGGAGAGTGAAGGCTACAATTCAGGTACGACAACGCTGTGGCGACATCCAACCTCTGCACAGGGCTGTGATCCGTAACGGGCCCCGCTCGGCGATCAGAAGTCTCTCGGGCCGTAATCCGCTTCGCTCACAGGCTCCAGCCAGTGAGCGCCCACGCCATCCTCAACTTCTTGCATCGCGATGTGGCGCATCAACGTGTCCGGGCCAGCGCCGTGCCAATGCTCCTCGCCGGGCGGTATCCAGACCCGATCACCAGCGCGGATCGTCTGCACGAGGCCGCCTCTGTACTGGATCAGACCGCAGCCCGAGACGACCAGCAGTGTCTGACCCAGCGGATGTGTGTGCCAATGTGTCCGCGACCCGGGCGTGAAGGTGACCATAAGGGAGATCAGGGCTCTGGTCTCGCTGGGGTCGCAGATCGGGTCCTGCCAGACGGTGCCTGTGAAATATTCACTTGGCGCGGGCTGTGACGGGGTCGAACCGGCGGGTCGGATCTCCATGGCGATCTCCTCATGCTGCTGACACTCTAGCCGATCCAGGCAAGGTCTGCGACACCAAACCCACCGCGCGTCTCGGTCTTGGTGCATAATAAAGAACTGACATCGAGAGCAGGGCTGCCCTACTGACTGGCCGGTGGCACTTGGGCCGGGCATGTCGGAGACATAGTCCAATAGCGCAGCAGGCGCCTGAACTGTGCCACTTCTGTCCAAGGTGGACGCGGAAGGAACCATAGCAGGGGTCCTGTGTTAGACAGTTACAGAGAAGGCGCTACATGTATAGCCAGTAGCGTCAAATGTGCGCCCGATACGGTTGAAATCTATCGCCAGGCGCGCCTTTCACCAAAAATCCAACGATAAAGGAAAGTGACCATGAAAATTCTAATGGTGCTGACATCTCACGATCAACTTGGAGAGAGTGGCAAAAAAACGGGCTTCTGGCTCGAAGAATTCGCAGCCCCCTACTTTGTGTTCAAGGATGCCGGGGCAGACATAACTCTCGCCTCACCAAAGGGCGGCCAGCCTCCGCTGGACCCGGGTAGCGACACGGAGGATGCGCAGACCGAAGCAACCGAGCGCTTCAAGACAGATGCGGACGCAAAAAGCCTGCTCGCTCAGACAAAGGTTCTGTCAACAATCAATGCAGAAGGCTTTGACGCCATCTTTTATCCGGGCGGCCATGGCCCGCTTTGGGATTTGTCCGAAGACCGTGACAGCATACGGCTGATTGAAGACTTTGCGCATAGCGATCGACCTGTCGGGGCCGTTTGCCATGCGCCTGCCGTGTTCAAGCACCCCAAGGGCGCTGACGGCAGTCCGCTGGTATCGGGCAAGAGGGTGACTGGCTTTACCAACTCTGAGGAGGACGGTGTCGGCCTGACTGATGTGGTGCCTTTTCTGGTCGAGGATATGCTGAAGGCAAACGGTGGAAAATATGAGAAGGGTGCTGACTGGGGTTCTTTTGTTGTCGTGGATGGCACACTGGTAACAGGCCAAAACCCCGCGTCGTCAGAAGAAGCAGCACGCAAACTGTTGGCACTCCTATAAATCAAGTCGGGGGGTGGTGTCCGCGCCCCCTCACCCACCAAAACACGTTACATGGCTTGAGCGGGCCTGCATACGCAGGTCGAGACAACATGAAAAGGGCGCGATGCGTTCCAGCCATATGCATCCGGAAGAGGCCATTCTTTGCGGGAAGGCACGCTACAGGACACGGTGACGGATAACAGGACTGGCGATGCTTTTTGCCCTAGGCAAGGTCCGGACTGAAACCGACAAAATCGCCCCTTCCAGGGTATCCCATGATGTGATCGGGGCGATTTCCCAAAACACAGACCCGAAGTCGAGGTCCCACCTTGTCCTGCCTGACGACTTTCGGATGTGATTCAAACGGATGACGGCTACCAGGGGGCACGCCCCCCGTCCGTACATTCCCCACACCTTTTCGCTGGAAACCGCTGATCTGAAGGGCATACCCCCAAACTCTGACAGAAATCCGACTGGGCTGCCATTCTAGAAAATTATCTTAACGTTTTGCCGAGACGCTATTTTTGTCACGATGGATATCATCAAACAGCGGAACACCGGTCATTTGGTCAATCCGATCCGTGGCCCAATCATCCTCCGCCCATAATTTTCGAGATCTTTTTGAATGTACTTCTGCTTCCTGCATCAAAATTCGCAATTGTCCTTTAATCTCTTTGATATCCCGTTTTAGCTGCAACACTGTCTGGGCCTCCTTTCTTAAGCATTGGCAGGATCTGCATTTTTCTAAAGATGTTGTACCTGGCAAATCTTTGACGATTTTATTGGATGAGTCTTCCTGTATCTTTCCGATTTCTTCGTTTCGAAACATAAGTTTCTCGCTGCAGCTGCTATCATCACGCGCGTGGCTTTCATTCTGACACCCTGCAGCATCCGGTTCATGCTCAGACTGCAGTTCGACAAGAAATCTGTAGATCGTTGACAGGCTACCACAGCCCGTGACCTTGCGAATTTTTTGGTAAGCATCCGCCGAGGGC
>NZ_MEHT01000028.1 GCF_001870675.1 Roseinatronobacter thiooxidans
TGGTTGCGGGGACAGGATTTGGACACTATTTCACAAAAATGACCCGATATTGCGCCGCGCCGAAAAACCAGTTGCGCGCATGACGCAAGACGGGTTCAGCCATACAGATATGGTTGGCCCTGTTTTCTTCAAGCCGGATATTCCCCTCCCTTGACCCGCGAAAGCCCAAACTTTACCACGGCCTAATATCTCACGCATCGACGCCCCGCGCATCAGAGCGCGTTCGCAGGAGGGCCTGTCATGAATAAGGAAAACAAACGGCTGGATCGTCTCGACGCCCTGCTTCACGCCCTGCCCTTCGACACCATGCCCATGGCGCTGAGCGAGTTTGACGGGTACATCACCGGCCTCCTCGCCTGCCCCGAGATGATCCCGCCTTCCGAGTGGCTGCCCCATGTCTGGGGTGAAACTGGCGATGCGCAGTTTCCTGACCAAAAGACAGCCGAAAAAACCATCGGGGCCGTTATGGAACATTACAATTCCGTGGCCGGGGCCATGACCCGATCCCTGTGGTGTGAGCCGATCTATGAAGTCGACCCGAATAGTGACGAAACCCTGTGGGAGCCGTGGGTGGACGGGTTCACCCGCGCAATGCGGCTGCGACCCGACGCATGGGAGATGCTTCTTGATGGCGCCGATGAAGAAACCCGGGCCAGTATAATCTTCCTGATGGCACTGCAGGACATCAATCTCGGGCAAAGCAAGTTCACCGAGGACGAAATTGAAGAAATCGACCGTGAGGCGCCCGACCTGATCCCGAATTGTGTAGCCGCCATCCTGACGCAGTCGCGCCCCGAACTCAGCCAAACGGCTGCGGCAAACCTGCCGGGCAGCCCTTACGCTGCGCCGAAGAAACAAGGCCGCAACGATCCGTGCGCCTGCGGGTCGGGTCGGAAATACAAGATGTGTTGTGGCCAACACTGAAAGAGCCGTGCCCGTCCGACCGAAATACCTGTATCCCGAAATGTTGGGAAATCACGAGCGGTTCAGAAATCGCCAAAACCATGCAGCAGTTGAAACAGATGGTGCGGGGTGCGCAGCGACTGGTGAGAAGGGACGTTCAATGACCTTGTGCGACAGGGTAGCAGTTCCGCTTGCACATGTCAGAAATGCCGCCAGCGACATTCATGCTGGCCGCAGCATGAAAGCCCCCCGTCGCAGGTGCGGCAACGTGCCCGGCCCACAGCCGCCGGTCGGCCTCTCATGCGTCCCACACCGATGCGGACATTCAGGTAGCGCGCAGCATAATCTATCTCAAAGACCTGAACTTGCTGGTGCTTGTCCGGCTCACCGTTGACCTGGCGAGGCCAGATAAACGCGGGTCAAACGGTCGCAACCTCGCGCCCGTCTGCACGCCATTCTGGTAATCCGCCCTCAAGTCGTCGTGCATTCAGACCGTGCTTGCGCAAGGCCGCGACCGCCTGATGGGCGTAGATGCAGTAAGGGCCGCGGCAGTAGGCGACGATTTCAGCGTCGGTGTCGAAGCCCGACAAGAAGCGGTCCAAATCTGGCAGAGCTATATTCATTGCGCCGGGAATGTGGCCAAGCTCAAATTCATCTGCCGGGCGAATATCAAGGATCGTGACCGAGCCCTCGGTAATCCGCGCGGCCAGCGCGTCGCGGCTGATCGGCTCAGGGGCGTCCGCACCGTCAGACAGCCCGCGCAGAATTTTCTCGACCTGTGCAAGGTTACGTTCAGCCAGAACCCGAAGCAGATCCATCAGCGCGAGTGTTTTCTCGTCACTCAAGCTGTAGATCACGGATTTGCCGTCGCGGCGACTGGTGACCAGCCCTGCGCGGCGCAAAGTTTGCAAGTGCTGGGATGCATTGGCGATCGTCAGGCCGGTTTTGTCGGCCAACCCTTCTACCCCGCGCGCGCCTTGTGCGATTTGCTCCAATAACATCAGCCGCGCGGGCGCGGATACGGCACGCGCGACCAGTGCGTATTCATCCAGAAGGGCTGCTTTGGCGCTGATTGACATTACGCGGCTCCTGAGATTATATCATTCAAGTTATTTATTGAATGTTAGCAAGATTCGTCACAATCGCAACCCTGAAGGTGCCCTGCCCATGCTTGAAACCCTCCTCGCGCAAGAACCTTTGCTGCGGCTGTCGGCCTTTCTGTCGGTGCTTGTGGGCATGGCGCTGTGGGAGCTGGCCGCGCCGCGCAGGCGGCAGGAAATTCCGCGCGTGATCCGCTGGACGAATAATCTGGGCCTCGTGGTGCTGGACACGATCATTCTGCGGTTGAGTTTTCCTATCCTTGCGGTCGGGCTGGCGCTGATGGCCGAGGACCGCGGCTGGGGGCTGTTCAGCCTGTTTGACCTGCCGTTCTGGCTGATGGTGCTGGTCTCAATCATCGTGCTCGATCTGGTGATCTACCTGTCGCATGTGATGTTTCACGCCGTGCCTGCCCTGTGGCGGCTGCACCGGATGCACCATGCAGATCTGGAATTTGACGTCACCACCGGCCTGCGGTTTCACCCCATCGAGATTTTGCTGTCGATGGTGATCAAGCTGGCCGTGGTCGCCGCCCTTGGTGCGCCCGCTGTCGCAGTTCTGATCTTTGAAGTGATCCTGAATGCCACTGCGATGTTCAACCATGCCAATATTCGCCTGCCCAAGGGCGTGGATCGCGTCTTGCGCTGGGTTCTTGTGACCCCCGACATGCACCGCGTGCATCATTCGGTCGTACCGGTCGAGACGAACAGCAATTTTGGCTTCAACCTGCCATGGTGGGACAGGTTGCTGGGCACCTATCGTGCGCAACCCAAGGCCGGACACGAGGGCATGACCATAGGCATCGAGCAGTTCCGCACGCCGCGCGATCTGTGGCTGGACCGGATGCTGATCCAGCCCCTGCGCGGTCCGGCCAGTGGCGGGGCGCTGGATAGCGTGAGAGACAAGGAATGACCGCGCTTGCCTTGGGTATCCGCGAGAACCTGACCCAATTCTCGCACCAGCTGATTCAGGTGCTGCTGGTGGGCTTTGCCATTGGCATGATGCGCACAGTGGTCCCTGCACTGGCCGAAAGCGAGTTTGGCGTGGCACAGGGATCGTTCCTGTTGCTGACCGCTTTCGTCGTAGCCTTTGGCGTGGTCAAGGCCGTGATGAACTTCGTCGCCGGGCGCTTGTCGGAACGGATCGGGCGCAAGCAGGTGTTGCTCTGGGGCTGGATCATCGCGCTGCCCATTCCGGTGATGATCTGGGCCGCGCCCAACTGGGGCTGGATAGTCGCTGCGACAGTGCTTTTGGGCATCAATCAGGGGCTGTGCTGGTCGATGACGCAGACCGCAAAGCTGGACATTACGCGCGCCGACCAACGCGGGCTGACAATGGGTCTGAATGAGTTCTCGGGTTATGTGGGCGTGGCGCTGGCAGGGGTGATCACGGCTTATGCGGCCGAAGCCCTCGGCGCGCGGCTGGGGCTGTTGATTTTCGGGATGGTGGTGGTCGTCACTGCCCTCGTGCTGACAGTCGTCTGGGTCAAGGACACGCTGCCTTGGGCCAAGGCCGAGACCGCAGCCCACAAGCTGGCAGCGCCGAAATTCCTGCCGCGCTATCCAGCTGACGTAGCCGAGCACCCGAGCACGCGTGATGTCTTTGCGCTGATGAGTTGGCGCGACAAGCGGCTGGCGGCCCTATCCCAGGCGGGGCTGGTTGAGAAATTCGTCGACGCACTTGTCTGGGTCATCCTGCCGGTCTTTCTGCTGGCACAAGGGGCCAGTCTGACTGAAATGAGCTGGATCGTGGGCGTTTATGGTTTTGTCTGGGGTGGGTCGCAACTGTTTACGGGGCGATTGTCCGACCATGTGGGTCGGTTCTGGCCAAATGTTATGGGCATGTGGATTTGCGGCGCAGGCGTGGCGCTGATCCCGCTGGGGGATGGGGCGCTGTGGTGGTCGCTCTGGGCGGGGGTCGCCGGGTTCGGAATGGCGCTGCTCTATCCGAACCTTGGGGCCAGCGTGGCCGACATCACGCCACCTGCCTGGCGCGGCTCTGCCATCGGGATCTACCGCTTCTGGCGTGACCTTGGCTATGGCATCGGCGCGCTTGGCCTTGGACTGGCCGCCCATCTGTCCGGCGCGGTGGAGGCCGCTTTCTGGTTCGTCGCCCTGTCGATGTTTGCCTCAGGCGCAGTGCTGTTTTTCTGGGGCGAGGAAACCCACCCGCGCCTCAACCCTGCATCCGAAAAAGGAGCCATATCGTGAACCATCTGCTGATCCTGAACGATCCGCCCTATGGCACCGAGCGCAGTTTCAATGGACTGCGCATGGCGCATTCGCTGGCCAAGCACGACCCGGACGGCACCGTCACTGTGTTCCTGATGGCCGATGCTGTGCTTTGCGCCAAGGCCGGACAAAAGACACCGGACGGCTATTACAACTGCGAACGGATGTTGCGCCGTGTACTGACCGCCAGGGGCCGCATATTGATGTGCGGCACCTGCATGGATGCGCGCGGACTTGGCGCAGATGACATGATGGAGGGGCCGACCCGCTCCACCATGGATGAATTGGCACAGGTAACTCTGGCTGCCGACAAGGTGCTCGTGTTCTGAGCCACCAATCTGAAACCCCACAATCCGAAATGGAGGAAATCCCGGATGAACTTGAGAACCATAATTGCCGCCGCATCGCTCGGCATCGGGCTGGCCGTGACGCCCGTCCTGGCCGATGACGCGGTCATCGAGGGAATGCAGGATTACCTGATGTTTCAGGATTACGAGTCCGGGATCATTCTGCCCCAACAGATCGACCAGACGGTGTTTGAATCTGCCCTGCTCATCGACACGCGCGACGCGGAACAGTTCAATGAGGCGACCATCCCCGGCGCTGTTCATATCGAATGGCGCGAAGTGCTCGACCGGATCGACGAGATCCCGCAAGACCGGATGACGATCCTGTTTTGCAACACCGGCAGTCTGTCCGCGCAGGCAACATTCGCTTTGCGCGTGGCAGGGCGCAGCAATGTCGTTGTGATGCAGTCCGGATTTAACGGCTGGCAAACCGACGCAGCTTACAAACCATAGGTGCAAGCCCCACCCGAATGAACTTACGGGTGGGGATACTCACACATAAGCGGATAATGCCCTCTCACCCAATCGCAGCCATTATGCGTCGCGGCGGCGCGCAAGTTCACGGTAAAGCGCCTCACGCGTGATCCCAAGCTCTGCGGCCAGGTCCTGCCACTGGCCTTTTTCGGGCAGGCTGTTACCTTCGGCAAGCCAAGCCTCCAGCCGGTCGGCCACCTTTGGCAAGGTGCGAATTTCAGCGCGAAACCGGGCCGCCTGAACACTCTGTGCCAGATGTGCGGCCCAAAGTTGCGCCAGTTTCTGATCGCGCGCCAGTGCCGTTCGAAACGCGTGCCTTGGCATGGCGGCAACCGAGCTTGCCTGCGTTGCGACCGCATCACAGTGATATGCATCGGAATAGGCAGACGCCTCGGCCAGAGCCATGCCGGTCGTGGCGTTTTGCAGCACAAGGCATATTCCGCGCGATGTATGGCGCAAAAGCTGCACATGCCCAGAACGAACAAGATACATCTCACGCACCGCAGCGCCTGCGTGAAACAGGGCCTGCCCTTTCTCCAGTGTCAGAAGTCGGGCATCGGAAAAAAGGGTTTCAAGTGAGGCTGACATGATCATGATCATATGAATCCAAGGCGGCACATGCAATAAGCGGGCACACACAATCCAGAGGATATCGCCGATGAAACGGATCGCATTTCTAACCATACTCCTCTGGCCTGTTCCCATGTTCGCACAGGATCATGCAGCGCATTCGGCCTATGCCGGGCTTGAGACGCGCGAAATCAAGACGCTGTCGGACGCGGATCTTGAAGACCTGCGCCGCGGTGCGGGTTGGGGGTTGGCATTATCCGCCGAATTGAACGGTGTGCCGGGGCCCGCGCATCTGCTGGAACTGAAAGATCAGATCGGGCTGAGCACCGAACAAGTCACGGCCATCGAGGCAATATTCACCAGCATGCAGGCCGAAGCGCAGGCGGCAGGCGCGCGCTTCATTGAGGCAGAAGCCGCCATCGAGACGGCCTTCCGCAATGGCGGCCTGACACCCGAGACCCTTCGCACCCTGATCGACACATCCGCCGCATCCCGGTCCGAGTTGCGCTTTATCCATCTGGTGCGCCATCTGGAAACCCCAGATCTTCTGACAGCAGAGCAGATCGCACGCTACAATGAACTGCGTGGCTATAGTGTTGGCAGTGCGTGCGATGCTGTTCCAGAGGGCCATGACCCTGAGATGTGGCACCGACATAATGGATGTGACAACTGAGTAGGATACAAGGCGGCCACTGCGGATCGTTGTCGATCGTATGTTTTGAATCGGCTCGCTGCTTTTAGAAGCTTTTGCAGACTGAACTGTGCGATAACTGGAATGAACCCAGCGGCTGACCGCTTCTGCCAATTTCTGCAATTGCAATGCTGCAACCTCACAGTCGGAAATCCGCCCTGCACGTCGATCATGCTGCGAATGCTCCCAGATTTTGCGCGGTTACAGCGAACGGCAGATTTCCTCACCGCCCGTGCCGCCTCAACCCTTGCTAAAGGAGAGCTTGTACCACAATGCTATGATTTTGTTGTTCCACAATCGCTTCTGCTTGGCGATGCCGTAATACCAAGCCCGGCCATGCACCTTGCGCTTGCGGCCCACCTCGTCGATGTCGCTGTCTGCGCCAGTGATGCCTACGATTGGCGGCCAGATCGCAAAGCCGCGCGCGCGCCGCACCTCGACCTCGCGGAACATCGTATCGATGGGCATGGTGACTTTTCGGTAATGGTCGACGAAATTCTGCGCGCCATCACGCGACCACAGCAGCGCAGTAGCCACCATGGGGAAGTAATGGGCTTGCACGAGCTTGTGGGCATCCTTCAGATCAGTAAGCGGGGTGAAGATTTTCATGCGGTTGGGGCTGATATGGATGACATCCCAAGCATAGCCCTTGCACTCCAGCTTCTCTATCGCACGGTCTAGGATCAGCCGCATATCAGGATCAAGCATCGCGTCATCTTCGAGGATAAGACCATAGGGCCGGTCGCTGGCCAGAAACAGATCCAGCGCCGCCAGATGGCTGCGATAGCAACCATACTCTGCGCCGCGCAAAGGGCGGCCCAGATAGCGAAAAGCGGCATCGACATCGCAATCACCCAGAGATTGCAGATCCAGACCGCGCCCGTCAAAGGCGGGGATACGATACGATTCGGTTACACCGGCTTTGACCAGCTCAGCCTCGATCGAGCTCCGACGCTCGGTGCTGCTGTCCAGATTGATGTAGTACGTGGCATAGCTTCCAGATGTCATCGCGCGCTCGGGGTGAAATGGTCGTCACCGACAAGGTCGTTCTTTCGGCTTGCCCGGAGAGGAAAAGCCTATCCGTCTTTGAGCAGTAGTTAAATACAATATTGTCAGTCTGCATTCAAAAATGACCCAGCGTGATCATTTAAAAATGACCTACCTCAAGGGGAGCAAAGCCCACAGACGAGCGGCCCCCATATAGCAGGCTCGTCTGTGGGCTTTGCTTTTTCTGGTTCAGGATTTTGTCCGAGATTTGCTTTGGGCGAAACGGTAAGAAGTATTGCCGGTCTCGATGATGCTGCAGTGGTGGGTGACCCGATCAAGCAGCGCTGTGGTCATATTGGCATCGCCGAACACCGAAACCTGAGGGAAAAGCCCTCGTTGTGACAACGATCCTGACCTTTTTTCAGAGAAGGCTCGCGACAGTGGCCTGAGGGCCTGTCCATCACAGAGGCGTCCAGCCCTCGTAGCCGCAATGCAGAACCGAGCGCGAAACCAACAGACGCATCAGATCATCCCCGACCAAACCTGGACACCCCCGGCACCATGTTAGGCCCGATCACTCGTTTGTCACCACATCCACCAGATCATCCAACTGGCCCTTGATCCTTCGCCATTCCGGGATTTCCCGACCAAGCAACGCAAAGAATTCCGGACTGTGGTCATGGTGCTTGAGGTGTGCCATTTCATGCACCAGCACGTAATCGACACAGGGACGCGGGGCTTTGATCAAGTGCGGGTTCAGGATGATCTCGCCTTTCAGGGAGCAACTGCCCCATTGCTTTGTCATCTCGAGTAGCCGGAATGGGGGCCTTTCTTTCACCCAAGGCAAACTGACACTCAACTCGCCGATCCTGCGATCAAAGAAATCCCTTGCATGGACCCGATACCAAGCCCGCACAGCAGCCCGGACAGCTTCGCGGGAGATGTCCTTGCGGGTAACTTCCAGCCGGTTGCCCTTGAGCCGGACACGGGGTGACCCTGCATCTGATTGGTTGACCTTCAAAACATATCGGCGGCCCAGATACAAAACCTGCTCACCCGAGACATACTCCCGGGCGATCATGTGGCGCTGCCGGTCTTCTGCGGCGGCAACATGGGTTGCGATCCAGCGAGCCCGCTTGACGACGGCGGAATGAATTGATGGCCTGTCAGCCTCAGGTGGAGCCTCGACAATCACGCGGCCATCGGGTTCCACATGAATGGCAACCCGTTTGCTGCGATCAGGATCAACCTCAATCAGATAGGGGATGCGCCTGTCGCCATAAGTCAGAACACCCTGATCGCTCATGTGCCGGTCTTTGCTCGACCTGCCCGGACAATCCCGATGACAGTGGCCACCAAAGCCTGCGCTTGATCAAGGCCACCCAACACACGGAAAAACCGGGTCAGCAAGGCTTTGGTGATTTCGGCTTCAATATTTGCAGGGCTGAGGGAATGGGTGCGTATCGCAGCCTCGACCGCCGCATCGATTGCGAAAGCCTCGGCAACAATGGCATCTTCGCTCAGTTCAGGGCCGCCCTCGGATTTTCTGATCTCCAGAATTGCGCCGAAAAACGCTTGCGCATGTCGATTGTCCCCAAAGCGATCGGGAACGCCCGGGGTCTTCCTTGCAGCAATCTGGTCTTCGAGATCCTGCAGAAGGGTGAACTGTTTATGCGGGTGATCAAACAAGGCATCTGCTGCCGCGATGGCCTGTTTCAAAAGATCCGAGAAAACCTTTTGCGCATAGGGGTCATCCCCCAGATCCTGCTCGATTGTCTTGCGCATGCGGGTCTTGATCAGATCGGCCTCGGTTCGGGTTTTGTCATCGCTCCAGCTCTCTGGATCATCGTCACGGGTGCCCAGATCGCTCAGCAGGATCACCCCTTCCGAATCGACGATTTCCTGACCATTGACCTGACGATCAACCAGTCGGCGTATCTGATCTTCGTATTTCGAGAAGTCGATCGTTTCTTGCGCGTCCTGCCGTGCCTGTTGCCGGATCGCCGTGAAAAATGTCAGGTCTTTCTTGTAGGTCCGGATCTGCTGTTCTGAGAATGCGCCATCCTCAAAAAACGCCCGCGATGACAGCGCCAGCTTCAAACACATCCCGAACTCTGTCAGGGCCGCATAGAAATCTTCCCGGCGCTTCTGGTTTTCGTCATGGCTCAGCCCCGCCTCATCCTCGACAAGCTGGGGCATCAGAACGCGTCGGAATTGTTGGGTATCGCTTCGGTTCTTCACACCTTTGAAGATCGCCCAAAGCGCATCATGCAACCCCGGCAGGCGTTTGTATTCCATGGCGACATTGGTGACCGTCCCCACCAGATCACCCGCCTCGAACCCGCTTTCGGTCTCTGCGGCCAGGTCCTGATAATCCTGGATCGACACGTCCAGCTCGGCCAGAATACCCCTGTAATCCACCAGATAGCCGAATTTCTTGGCATCATGCAGGCGGTTCACCCGGGCGATGGCTTGCAGCAGGTTGTGGCTTTTCAGGTTCTTGTCGATGTAGAGAACCGCGTTGCTCGGCTCATCAAAGCCCGTCAGTAGTTTGTCGACCACGATCAGGATTTCTGGCTCTCCCGGCTCGGCGAAATTGGCAAGGATGCGCTTTTCATACCCCTCGGGGTCTGCCGCAACATTCGCGGTCCACCATTTCTGCAACTCGGGCACCCGTGTTTCATCGGTGTCGTCATGCCCTTCGCGGGTATCGGGGGCCGAAATGACAACCGCACTGGTGACCTTCCCGGTACGATCAAGGGCGGCCTTATACCGGATCGCGGACATCTTGCTGTCGGTGGCCAGTTGCGCCTTCAACCCATCGGGGGCCACATTGCGAGAGAAGTGATCGGCGATATCCTCGGCGATCAGCTCGATCCGGCGTTCCGCCTTATACACCTCGCCCCGGGTGGCGTATTTGCGTTTCAGGTCAGACTTCTGCGCCTCGGACAGATCGGCGGTGTGCTTTTCGAACCAGGCATCCACCGCCACCTCGTCAATCGACAGCTTGGGGCGGCGTTCCTCATAGATCAGCGGGGTGACTGCCCCATCCTCGACCGCCCGGGCCATCGTATAAGCATGCAGGATCGGCCCGAATTTGTTGCGGGTCTTGTCCTCTTTCAACAGGGGTGTCCCGGTGAACGCAATGAAGGCCGCATTTGGCAGGGCCATCCGCATCCGTTCGTGGTTTTCTCCGCCTTGGCTGCGATGCCCCTCATCCACCAGGACGATCAGCTTGTCGGACGTGTTCTTGCATTCCGGCAGCTTGGTGGCCGAGGTGAATTTTTGCAGCAGGGTAAAGATGATCCGCTCTTCCCCTTGCCCGATCCGCAGGGCCAGATCGCGGCCGGATTGCGCCCTTGACCGCTCGCCATCCACCTTTGACGCAATCTCGGACCCGAACGCCCCGCCTGACAGAAATGTCCCCGACAATTGCCGTTCCAGATCAACCCGGTCGGTCACGACAATCACGCGGCATCCGGCCAGTTCGGGGTCGATCAGCAAGGCCCGTGACAGGATCACCATCAGGTTCGATTTGCCCGATCCCGTGGTGTGCCAGATCACGCCGCCTTCCCGCGATCCATCGGGGCGGCGGCTGCGCACCTGGCCCAGGATCGCCTTGACGCCCTGCACCTGTTGATAGCGGGCGATGATCTTGCCCGCCTTGCCGTCGAAGAACACGAACCGCCGGGCCATATCCAGCAGGCGATCAGGGCGCAGCAACCCCACCAAGGCCCGGTCCTGATCGGTGACCAAAACGGGGGCGGACATCATCCGTTCAAACCCGCGCCGCGTGGCATAGGGGCGATCCTGGAAAATCGCATCGGCAAAGCCTGCGGCCATGGGGGTGTTTTTCAGGGCCGACAACTCCGCCTCGCTCACCTCTTCCTCGCGCCAGATCGACCAGAATTTCGCGGGCGTTCCCGTGGTGGCATAGCGGGCATCATGGCCGGAAATCGCCATGACCACCTGCGCAAAGGCGTAAAGCTCTTGGATGCCGTCAACCCGCTGGTTGCGCAGGTTCTGGCTGATTCCTTCCTCGACCGTGGGGCGCAGGGTGGCGAGGCTGACGGGGCGTTTCGCCTCGACCACCGCCAAGGGCAGGCCATTCACGAAACAGACCAGATCGGGGCGATAGGTGCCGGGGGTGCCCGCACGGTCCACCACCATTTCCTCGGTCACGTGAAAGCGGTTGGCGGGCACATTGGCCCAGTCGATCAGCGGCACGGTGACGGAATGGCGCTGGCCCTGCGTGATCAGGTTGACCGTCACCCCATGCACCAGATGCCGCCAGATGGTTTTTGCGGCCGCCTGCAAGCCTTCGGACAGCCCCGTCGCCCCAAGGGTCTGGATCACCTGCGCCACGCCCTCGGGCGGCAGGGGGTGGCGGGCGCCCTTGAAGTCGAACCGGAACGCCGCAAGGTAATCCCGCAACACAGGCGCCATGATGACCGCACGGGTTGATCCCCGCGCCACAAGGCAGTCACGGGGCGACAGGTAATCCCACCCGAGAACCCCCAGCATATGCAGGGCCGGAACCACGGCGGCGGCATCTTCGCGGGGGTCGGGGGTGTGGGTCATGGGGTTACCTTGGCAAATCGGAATGGCGTTTCAAAGGGGGATCGGATAATCTGGTGTCTGGATTGGGCTTTCCCCGGTCGGCAACTGGGTCTTGGGCTTTCCTCGAGGCCCTTTTGTTTGTCACACCGCCAGCCGTTTCTGGCCCGTGAGAAGCTGTTGCATCAGGGCTTTCTTTTCGGCTTGCAGGCGGGTGATCTGGGTTTCGAGGGTGGTGATTTCGGTTTCTGCGATTGAAATTACATCGGAAATTTGCCGTTGTTCACTCTCTGATGGAACGTTCAACTGTATGGAACGAAGCGTTTCACGCGAAAGGCTGGGCACACCTGACGCCTCATTGAATTTTTTGAGGTCAACTGACTGCAAAAAATTAAACAGAAAACCGATATCAAAGCCATTGTTTGCGGTGCAGTAGAATGTTGTATCAATTGCCCAAAATGGGCCATTAACAAATTTGGGTTTGTCAATCGTGCCTTTGCGCCCGATAACAATGCACGGCCCCGACGCCAAAGCCGTTTTGCTAAACCCGGTTTGCCCTCCAGTTCCAATAATCGGAACGTCTCCATTGTCGTCAGCTATCGCGATGGGTGATTTTCCATAATTGATTTCAAGAACATCCCCCAACCGCACCTCTTTCCAAGGCTGCCCTTCATACCCCGGGAAGCGGCGGGTGGGGGTTAGGAGGGTTTGCATGAGGGCGCGTTTTTGGGTGCGGGCGAGGTCAAGCTGTTTGCCCGCCACCTCGATCGCCCGATCCCAAACCCCCAAAACCTCGGCAATCCGCCTTTGCTCGGCAAGGGGTGGAAGTGTCACCCAATAATTTGACAGCGAACTACCTGGAAGTTGCGGAATGCCGCCGCTTTCGTTGTGAATTCTCAAAATATGATTCACATAGTCAGAAAGGAATCTTGCGCAAAAGCTTTCGTCCTTAGAGCGCAAGACAAGCAGGCGCCCGATCGCTCCGAACCCCCCCTCTTTATAGAAAGCTCTTCCCAGCCCGATACCCCTGCCGACAATTGTAAGTGCATCACCGTGATACTCTTGAAAGTCGTAGAAGCCATACAGGCCATTATTCTCAACTGTATTCGAAAACACTGGGAAAATATGACTTTGCGTAGCCAATTCTGAAAAATGATCTTCTCGCAGATCGCGACCCACAGAAATTTCCGCTATGTCGCCGATCTGAACATTCCGCCACCCCTCAGGCACCATAACCAAGCTCCCGCAGATATCCGGCCATGCGGGCCTCCAGTGCCTCCATCTCCTCTTTCAAGTCCATCCGCTCGGCCCGCACGGCCATCAGGTCAATCTGATCTTCGGCCTCGAATGTATCGACATACCTTGGGATATTCAGGTTGAAATCATTGCCCTCGATATCGGCCAAAGTGGCGAGATAGGCGTATTTGTCCACCGCCGCCCGCGCCCGGTAGGTGGCGGTGATGCGGTCCAGATTGGCGGGGGTCAGGGTGTTCTGGTTGGTGCCAGCCTCGAACTCTCGCGATGCATCGATGAAGATGACGGAATCATCGGTTTTGAACTTGCGAAACACCAGAATGGCGGCGGGAATGCCCGTGCCGAAAAACAGCTTTTCCGGCAGGCCGATCACGGCATCCAGCAGGTTTTCGCGGATCAGCGCCTCGCGGATGCGCCCCTCGGCCCCGCCGCGAAACAAAACGCCATGCGGCACCACCACCGCCATGCGACCCGTGCGGGGTTTGAGGGTTTCGATCATATGCAGGATGAAGGCATAATCGCCCTTGGTTTTCGGCGGCAGGCCCCGGCGAAACCGGCCAAAGCGGTCATTTTCCGCCGATTCCACGCCCCATTTTTCCAAGGAAAACGGCGGGTTGGCCACGACCACATCGAAATGGCGCAACAGGTCATCGCGGGTGCGCAGTTTGGGGTTGCGGATGGTGTCGCCCCATTCGACCTGATGGTTTTCCTCGGCATGCAGGAACAGGTTCATCTTGGCCAGCGCCCAGGTGGAGCCAATCGCCTCTTGCCCGAACAGGGCGTAGTGGCGGGAATTGTGCCGGTCGCGGATCTGGCGGGCGCATTTCATCAGCAGGGAGGCCGAGCCGCAGGTGGGATCGCAGATGTCATCGCCCGGTTGGGGATCGACCAGTTGCGCCATGAGGTCGGACACCTCGGCGGGGGTGTAGAATTCGCCCGCCTTCTTGCCCGCCGTGGCGGCAAAGCGGGAGATCAGGTATTCATAGGCCCCGCCGATGATGTCGAGGGTGCCGACCCGGCTGGGCCGCAGATCAAGGGCGGGTTTGGCGAAATCTTCCAGCAGGAAGCGCAGGATGTCGTTCTTCTGATCCTCGGCGCCCAATCGGGTGGAGTTGAAGCTGATATCCTGAAACACGTCGCGCAGTTTGGTGATGTTGGCCTCTTCAATAGCATGAAGGGCCTTGTCGATGCGTTCACCAAGGCCGGGTTCGTGGCGGCGTTTATACAGGTCGTCAAAGCTGGCACCCTTGGGCAGGACAAACGCCTCTTGCGCCATAAGGGCCGCGACCAGATCGGGGGCATCGGGGTGCTCGGCGGTGTAGCGGGTGTGGTGGTCTTTCCAGACGTCTGACAGGTATTTCAGGAACAGCATCGTCAGGACGTAATCCTTGTAGATGCTGGGATCGACCACGCCGCGAAAGGTGTCACAGGCCGCCCATGCGGCTTTGTTTATATCGGCTTGGGTGATCGGGGTCATTGATGCCTGTCCTGTCGGTTTTTGCATGTGATAGCAGAGCGATCGCCGGTTCGCTACGGGGTTAAGCCGAGATGGTGGCATGGCGGTCAGTATTGAGCGATTCTGGCAGGCTGTACTGATAGCGTAGAGGGGTCAGTACATAGCAGGAGTTCTGATCGCGTTTTCGACCAGGTTGGAATCCATGTCCACATGACCATCCTCGAGGAATAGGCAAAAGCGATCCTGTCGCCGGAGCATATAGGCGAGAGCCTTGCCCAGTTCGGACTTGCGCGACACCCGGCCGGCTTGGGTATTGAGCCAGGCAAAGAATTTATCAACCAGCGGGCGGGATTGATCCTGCCGGACAGCCTTACGCTGCGCGGGGGGCAAGCCACGGATTTCAGCCTCGATTTTATAGAGGGCTGCAATCCGCACCAGAGCTTCGTCAACGATTGGCGATCCTGCTTTCGGCTGGGCCTTGATCAAGGCGCGCCGCCCATGTGACCAGCAATAGGCCAGCTTCAAGGGTTTGCCACCCACCCGCTTTGGCGTGGCCAATGCGCTATAGCCACCATAGGCATCAACCTAGATTGTACCGTTGAAGCCGTTGAGGATTTCTTGCGCATATTCACCTTTTCTTCCGGGTCGATAGTGGAACACGACACCAGGTGGGGATGATCCGCTCCAGCCACGATCAGCTCGCAGAACAGCCCAGAAATACCCAGTCTTGGTTTTGCCACGGCCGGGATCGAGTACAGGCGCTGCTGTTTCATCGACATAAAGGCGCGTGCTGCCCTTGAGCAGCACCATCGCCATGTGATCGACCACAGGGGCAATCAGCGCGCCTGTACGTCCCATCCAATCTGACAGAACGGCCCGATCGATTGGGGCCCCATTGCGGGCCATGGCTATGGCTTGCCGGTTCAAAGGGTTGAAGTCACAGAATTTGGCCACAGTGATATGGGCCAGCAAGGCTTCGGTCGGCCAGCTGTTTTCCAGCAGATGCGCAGGGGCCTTTTTGAAAGCAGAAACGGGCACGGTCTGAAACCAGAAAACCGAATACGAACTGGGGTGACTGCCGATCGATCCGAGGCGTTCACCGCTGCGATATCTGGAGGTCTTCGCGATGAACGCCCCTCACCATCCGCTCTCAGTCAATCCGGAGAGTTCAATCGCCCCGAATTTGTCCCCGCTGCGACACGCTCAGACGGGCTCCTTTCTTGCCGAAAAAAATCTCTTGACGACGGCCGCCCTGCTACGGAAGACGGATACTTATGAGGGCGATATTCTCGGCAGCGGGGTGGTAAAACGCACGCTGACCAGCACCACCACCAGCGCGTTATACACCGCTGCGCATCAAACCATAGACTGGAGTGCGCCGCTCGGCCCCAGCGACACGCTGAGCATCCGCATCGCTCAACTCTCCGCCCTGATCGGGCACGGGGCTGAGCGAACCTTCACGCTCTTCTTCTGACGTCAACTAACGACGACTGTATTCCTAACCCTTCGGAATTCAGAGCTTCGAAAGCCAATGTCCGATACCACCAGCAATCTGCAGCTGCCCTAACAGGCTGCTGAAATAGTCCCGCCTCGACAACGATTTGAGAACATGATTCACCCTTCGCACGGCAGCGGCGGAGGTGAAGATGCGCGGGACGGACGAGACGAGTGGGTCACTGTTCAGCTATATTGATCTGGAAGAGCGCATCCCGGAGCGACACCCGCTGCGCAAGATCCGGCAGGTCGTGAATGACGCGCTGACCAGCCTCGATGCCGAGTTCGAGGCGCTTTACACTGATTTTGGTCGTCCCTCGATCCCGCCGGAGCGACTGATCCGGGCAAGCCTGCTGCAAATCCTGTTCTCGGTCCGATCCGAGCGGCAGCTGATGGAGCAGATGGACTACAACTTGATGTTCCGCTGGTTTGTCGGCCTCGGGATTGACGATCCGGTCTGGGTGCCCACTGTGTTCACCAAGAACCGCGACCGGCTGCTGAGCACTGAGATGTCGCGCAAGGTGATGGCGGCGATCCTTGCGCATCGTGAGGTCGCGCCGCTCTTGTCAGATGAGCACTTCTCGGTCGATGGCACGCTGGTGAAAGCCTGGGCGTCGATGAAGAGCTTTCAGCCCAAGGCCGATGCTGCCCCGCCTGACGATGAAGGGCCGGGCGATCCGCCCGCCTCCGATACCACACCCGACACCGCAGCTTCCAAGACCCCAGCCGAGACCGACCCGATGCCCCGCAACACCAAAGCCCACCGCAATGCCGAGGTCGATTTCAAGGGCGAGAAGCGCTCGAACGCCACCCATGCGTCCAAGACTGATCCTGATGCGCCGCTTTACAAGAAGTCCCCCGGCACCGGAGCGATGCTGTGTTTCATCGGGCATGCCCTGATGGAGAACCGCAACGGTTTGATCGTGCAGGGCGACCTGACAAAGGCTAACGGCCATGCCGAACGCAAGGCCGCGCTGGACATGATCCACCGCCATTCACCCGGATCGACCCGGCGGCTGACTCTGGGTGCGGACAAGGGCTATGACGCGGGAGAGTTCGTGCGCGACTTGCGACAGGCCTGTGTCACCCCGCATGTCGCGCAGAAATCGCGATATTCAGCGATCGATGGCCGAACCACCCGGCATGCGGGATATGCCCTGTCCCAAAAGCACCGGAAGAAGATCGAAGAGGCATTCGGCTGGGCGAAAACCGTCGGTGGCATGGCCCAGACCATGTATCGCGGTGTCGAACGCGTCCGGTCCCGGTTCATCCTGACAATGGCCGCAAACAATCTCGCCAGACTGCCCCGGTTGCTGACCGCATGACCCAGAAAACCCAACCAGGGCACATATGTCAAACACGCCGACAGACAGCGCCAGCGCGCGACACAGCCCAAATGAAGGGACAGAGTTCCGGCTCGGAGACTATTTCAGCAGCCTGCTCTCATGATCGCTGTC
>NZ_MEHT01000029.1 GCF_001870675.1 Roseinatronobacter thiooxidans
CTCATGCGTGCAAATCACGTGGCCCTCGGCCACAACCACCAGCCGCTCAGGGTAAATGCGCAGGCTCACAGGACGGTTCGCAAAGCTGGCAGGCACCGAATAACGCGTGCGGTCAAAGTTGATCAGGCAGGTCGGCGAGACGCGCTTTCGTTCCTCGACAAAGCCATCGAACATTGTGGGGAGCGCCATCAGCGCAGGCTTCTCGGCCTCCCACACATCGGCGATGCTTCCAGGCAACCTGCCATGGGCTGTCTCTGCCCACAGCAGCTTGCAGCGCTCTTCCAGCCAAGCATTCAGCGCATCCAGATCCGGAAAGGCCGGCATCAGCTGCCACATGCGTCGTGCTGGAAGCACGCCTCTGGCGTGATGGCGCGCGTCGCGGACATTCTTCTCGACCTGTCCCTGCGCCAGCGGGCTTGAACCGGTGGCGCCACACTGGCGCAGTCCCACCCCGCGGCGGGATTACAAAATTCGGGATCGAAGACATAATGGCTGGTCATTGCCGTGAACCGCGCATTTACATCGCGCTTCTTGCCAAGTCCGACCTTGTCGACGGCGGTCTTCGTTCGGCGTCGCCCATCGGGCTCGAACCGATGGCGCCTCAATGGGCAACCCTCGGACCCATGGCGGCCAAGCCTCACTGTCGTAGATCCCGCGCCCCGGGACGCCTTCGAAGACGCGAAAGGCATGCCAATGAGCATCGAACAGCATCTCATGCGTTTGCAGCAGATAGGCCCGAACCAGAAACGCGCGGCTGTGCGAGAGCTTGATATGCGCCACTTGCAGCTTGATCCGCTCGCCACCGACATAGGCCCAATCTTCGCTCCAATCGAACTGGAACGCCTCGCCTGGTGCGAACACCAGCGGCACGAAAGTTCCCCGATCCGTCGTGTGATACGCGCGCTGGCGCTCGCCTTTCCATTCACGAACGAAGGCCGCAACACGCTCGTAGGAACCGTCATATCCCAGCTTCACCAGATCGGCGTGCATCAGTTTCGCCGTTCGGCGTTCCTTGCGTGACTTGCGCTGATCAGTCGTCAGCCATGCCGCCAGCTGCGTGGCATATGGGTCAAGCTTGCTGGGACGATCCGGCGTCTGAAACGCAGGCTCGACAATCCCCTCCCGCAGATACTTCTTGATCGTGTTACGCGATATGCCCGTGCGCCGTGCGATCTCGCGAATGGGCATCTTGTCTCGCAGCGCCCATGTCCTGATAACCTTCAAAAATCCCATGTCGATCACTCCATATGCTCCCAGCTGGTTCAAGCCGGAGCAAGGTTGCACATGGGTCAATTCTCAGTGACAATTTTGGCGGTTGCCGGGTCAGTTCTCAGTGACAATCAACACACGCCTGCCATCCTGCCCAGCCGCAACACTGATCACGGATTTTTCGGCACCCTGACCACCTGCCCGGAACGCGACCGGCGCAGCGTGGAGGTCTGGGCGCTGGCCTCGACCCTGATCGCCAAGGCCATCCGCGCCACCACCGAGGAAGACATGATCGGCATCCGCGACTTTCTGGACAGCCGCATGGGGCGCCATTTCGCCGATGATGTCGTCGGCAACATGGTGGGCTGCAAGATCGACAGCGAGACCGCGATCAAGTCAGCGATCCGCCGCTGGCAGGACTGGCGCATCAGCCGCCAGCTTGAGCGCGACGAGGGCATCCCCGAAGGCCTGCCATATCTGACGGGCTGGGTGCAGCATTTCGCCATCGCGGCAAACATGGCTGAAAGCGACTGACGCAACCCCGCAATCCTCATCACGACAGGAGGCGCAGATGCCCAAACTCACCGACACCCAGACCATCATCCTCAGCCGCGCGGCCACCCGTCCCGGCCATCTGGCCATGCCGCTGCCCGAGGGGCTGCACGGCGCGGCGGCCAAGGTGGCCGTCAATCGCATGATCACCAACGGCTGGCTCGAAGAGGTCGATGCCGACATGCGCCGCGGCGAGCCGCTCTGGCGCGAGACCGGTGATGGTCACGGCACGACGCTGATCGCCACGGAAGCCGGGCTGGCGGCCATCGGGATCGAGCCCGTGGCGGCCAGCGATACGCCGAAACCCGTCGCCATCCGCGCGGGTACCAAGCAGGCGCAGGTCATCGCGCTGCTGCAGCGGCCCGAGGGGGCGTCCATCGCTGAAATCGTCGCGGCGACGGGCTGGTTGGCGCATTCAGCGCGAGGCCTGATCTCGGGCGGGCTCAAGAAGAAGCTGGGGCTTCAGATCACGACCCAAAAAGAGCAAGGGCGCGGGTCGGTGTATCGGATGGGGTGACGGTGAAAAGAGTCCTGAGCAGACGGTCGCCTAGTTTTTTGTTCTGAAGGCGCCGCTTCAGCTCCGGCCTTGTGATCCGCAGTCATCTAGTTTTCGGAGTAAGCGAAATCGTCCGCTGAGGACTACCCCGAAGCACCGTGATATTGGCATTGTCATCGATGCGAATGACCAAGAAGTTGCCGCGCTGCCAAAATCCTTTGCAATGATCAACGATTGCTGAGACATTCTTATAGATGAGTGGGCTCAGATCCTGTGTCCCATCCAAGGATCTGCGTGGAACGATCTCCCATCTTGTTTCAGATTCTTGGTTCCACTTGTCGATCATTACCGCGGTTCTGCTGATTCCATTTATGCAGCCGATAGCTATTGCATCTTCAAGAGCACGATATGCGGCTGAAACATTCCAAAACTGGCAGGTGGCTTCTATATAAAGGTTTGGATCGTCATCGGGATACCTTTGGCGCCGAGCGGCTACACCTTTGTTAATATTGAAAACGAAAATTGGCCGCTTCATCAGAAAAGATGGTAAGCTTGAAAGATCGAGATTGGGCGCACACCAAGCGCGCAATTCTGTGCGCGATTTCATCCCGCTCTCGGCTGATCCATGGCCTGATTGCTTGTTCGTCAATGGAACGCGCATTTCGCGTAGCATATCAATCAGTGCGCCCTCAACTAGAAGCGCCTCGTTGTCATTTTCGAGGCCAGAGCGGACGATCTTCCACGGAACATCGCCAGATGTTTCCCATATCTGTTGAATCTTGGCTATCTTTTTTCGTTCTTTGCCTTGGTTTCTGCGCGCCTCATCGAAATGGTCGAAAATCCGACGATTTCCGAGTCCTGCCCGACCGCCTCCCTTGCCCACATAGAACGGGTGGCCAGTTGTCGGATCAAAAAGCGCATACACATAGTGGCCCAGTTCTTTAGCAACTAAATCGTCGAATAACTCTGCGTCCGTCGCATTTTTCATGCTTTCAATTTCCCAATGGACCCCACTAGCAGATCATGCGGTCAGAAAAGGCTGCGAGAAAGCAAACACGAGAGGTGTCGTGCGTCAAGGTGTCGTTCTCTGGAGCGACTGTTTGCTCGGTAATACATATGAGCCACAGGTTACCGCTTGCTGACCGCCTCGAACAGCCTGCGCAGCGCATAGCTGCGCACCAAGGACATCCCCACGAATACTGCGCTCAGCGCAAGATTGTCACGAATGCTGGGGTGCAGGCCGAACCATGGGAACACCACGATCTGCGTGACGACCGCCAGCGCGTAGCCCACGACGACATTGGTGATGGCCTCGAGCAGCGACATGCGGCGCGACTGCGTCATGCGCGTTTCCTCGACCGACGCGGGGGCTTCTGCGCTTCCTCCTCCTTGACGATGCGGTTGGCAATCCGCCCCGTCGCCAACTCCCATCGCCGCACGGCGACGTCGCAATAGACGGGGTCCAGTTCCACTGCGAAACAGCGCCGCCCGGTGCGTTCCGCAGCGATCAGCTGGGTGCCAGAGCCACAAAACGGCTCAAAAATAAGATCGCCGGGATCGGTGAAGGCCTCCAGCACCGCCTCGACCAGCGCCACAGGGAACACGGCCGGGTGCGATCCGGCCGCACCCAGCCCGCCCTTGTGGCGCATGATCCGGAAAACGCTGTCGGGGATGCGGTGGCTCTGGATCGCGTTGCCGAAACCGGTCTTGCGATGGACCGTGCCGTCCGCCCCGCGCAGACCACCGCCGCCGAGGGTTTCGCCCGCGTGCTTGGACGGGACGGTCTTGTGAGGTTTGCGGGGCGCGCGATTGAAATGGAAGATGAACTCATGCGACGGCGCAAGCCGCCCGTTCCAGTCGCAGGGCAGGCCGGGCCCCTGGTCCCAGACATACCAGCCGAAGCGCCGCCAGCCCTGCGCGCGCATCCAGTTGAGCCAGCCGTCCCAATACGGGATCCACTCGCTGTCACGATGGACAAGGCCGAGGTTCACCAGCAGTTGGACATCGGCAATGACGGGCGCCGCGGCGAACACGCCCTGCATCAGCGCATCCCAATCCCCAACCTTTTCCTTCGCTGCGCCATAGTTGCGCTGCTGGGCATAGGGTGGGGATGTGAACATCCGCGACGCCTGCGCCCCGTCCATCAGCCTCGCCACCACGACCGGGTCGGTCGCATCGCCGCAGATCAGGCGATGGTCGCCCAGCGCCCAGATGTCGCCGGGCGTTGTGATCGGTTCCGCCGGGGGCTCGGGGATTGCATCGGCAGTTTCATTGTCAATCGGCGCGCGATTGTCATCGGCATCGTTGAGCAGGGCGTCGAGCTCATCCTCGGGGATGCCGATCAGCCCGAGGTCAAAATCCTCAGCCAGCAGACCCCGCAGCTCCTCGACGAGCAGGGCGTCATCCCATCCCCCCAGTTCGGTCAGCCGGTTGTCGGCGATCCGATAGGCCCGCCGCTGTGCCTCGGTCAGATGGTCCAGCACGATGACCGGTGCCTCGGCGAGCCCGAGCTGGGCTGCGGCCAGGACGCGGCCATGGCCTGCGATCAGCTCGCCGTCGGCCGCGACGAGGCAGGGAACGGTCCAGCCGAACTCGGCCATGCTGGCGGCGATCCTTGCCACCTGGTTGGCGTCATGGGTCTTGGCATTGCGCGCATAGGGCTTGAGGCGATCCAGCGGCCAGAACGCGATCTGGCTCGGGCGCAGATGCGTCGTCATGCTGCCAGCCGTTTGGATTTCAGAGCGGTGAAAGTCTCGCCGGTCTCAGCCAGCACGGCCTCTTGACCGGTGAAGGACTGCCAGCGCTCGATGGCGACATCGACATAGGCCGGGTTCAACTCGACGCCGAGGCAGACCCGGCCGGTGGTTTCGGCCGCGATCAGCGTTGTACCGGATCCCATGAAGGGTTCAAACACCGCCTGGCCGAGGCTCGAGTTGTTCAGGATCGGCCGCCGCATGCATTCGACAGGTTTCTGCGTGCCGTGCACGGTGTCCGCGTCCTGATCGCGATTGGCGATCTGCCACAGCGTGGTCTGCTTGCGGTCGCCCGCCCAATGGCCCTTGCCCTTGGCGCGCACGGCATACCAGCAGGGTTCGTGCTGCCAGTGATAATCGCCACGGCTGAGCACCAGCCGGTCCTTGGCCCAGATGATCTGTGACCGGATCGCGAAGCCCGCGGCCACCAGATGTCGGCCACGGTCGCAGCGTGCAGCGCGCCATGCCAGACATAGGCCACATCGCTGGGAAACAGCGCCCATGCCTCGCGCCAGTCGGCGCGGTCGTCGTTCAGAACCTTTCCTGTGCGTTTGGTCTTGGCCGTACCCGCCTGGTTGCGCCAGGACGGGTCGTACTCCACGCCATAGGGCGGGTCTGTGACCATCAACAGCGGGCGGACATCGCCCAGAAGCCGTCCGACCACATCGGCCGAGGTGCTGTCGCCGCAAATCAGACGGTGCGACCCCAGCTGCCAGAGGTCGCCCGGCACCGATACCGGCGTAACCGGCAGCTCTGGAACATCGTCCTCGCCCTCGACCGGGCCATCGCCGCCCAGCGCCTCGGGATCCCGCAACAGCGCATCGAGATCATCGTCGCTGATGCCAAGCAACGTCAGGTCGAAATCCTCGGCCAGCAGTCCCGCGATCTCGTCGCGCAACATCGCCTCGTCCCATTCGCCCAGCTCGGTCAGCTTGTTGTCGGCGATGCGGTAGGCCCGGCGTTCTGCCTCGTCGAGATGGCTGAGCCGGATCACCGGCACCTCGGTCAGCCCGAGCATGGTCGCGGCCAGCACCCGGCCATGGCCTGCGATCAATTCGCCATCGTCGGCCACCATGCAGGGCACGGTCCAGCCGAACTTGGCCATGCTGGCGGCGATCTTTGCCACTTGGTCGTCGCCATGCATCTTGGCATTGCGGGCATAGGGGCGTAGCCGGTCGATCGGCCAAGTCTCGATCTGGCTCGGCGCAAAGACGAGGTCCATGGGGCAGGGCTCGGGATATGGGGAGGGAAAATGCAAAACGCCCGAGAGGAATATCCTCCGGGCGCAACTCTTCGATGATCAAGGGATAGGTCAAGGGGGCTAGAAAAGTCAAACCATTTTTCGGCCTGGAATCAATGCCTTCCGGCAAGGCGCGGTGCCGGTGGCTTTCCGAAGTGGCTTTGGTGGCCACTGGATTCCGCTGGGTGGATTCCTTGGATTCCAGCCGGAATCCACCTTAGCCAGCGGTGTGGACCCGTAAGCTTCTGATATTGAGTCAGAATTTTCGGCACGGCCAACGGGGTGGATTCCAAGTGGATTCCCCGATGAAAAGGCCAGACGCTGGAAAACTTGCGCGCTCAGCCCCCCCGTATACAGATCGCGCCCGGGAGGAACCATGCCGGGGGGGGCTATAGGCTAGATGTCACATCCTGGCTGGTAACCTGAATTTGCCCATCTTAAAAATCCTGCAGCGTCACCTTGCACCGCCATGCGGCAACTTCAAGGAAGTATTGGCAAGCCAAGTTCGGTTAGAAACTTGTTGTGCTGGTTCTTAGCCGTGGTGATTTTCCCTTCTATTTCTCTCAATCGAGTACTTGTCTGAATAAGGTCGATGTCTTTTTCAGCTTCGGCAATACTGACATACCGGGCGATATTCAGATTGAAGCCTTTTTCAGCGATCTCATCCATTTCAACCCGCCGAGAGTAGCGGTCTTCTTCCTTCCGGAACTGATAAGTTTCAACAATATCTCGGATGTGCTCAGGTGACAGTTGGTTCTGGCGCTTGCCCTTCTTGAACCGATCCGGCCCCGTGGCATTGATGAACAAGACATCGTCGAATTTCTTGCACTTCTTCAGCACCAGAATGCAGACGGGGATACCTGTCGAAAAGAACAGGTTTGCAGGCAAACCGATGACTGTGTCGATATGGCCGTCCTTCAGGAGTTTGGTCCTGATCCGTTCCTCTGCCCCGCCTCTGAACAAAACGCCATGCGGCAGGATGATCGCCATGGTGCCTTCGTCTTTCAGGTAGTGAAAGCCATGAAGGAGAAACGCAAAATCGGCGGCGGACTTTGGTGCGAGGCCATAGTTCTTGAACCGTGCATCCTCACCCAGGGCCTCTGAGGGGTCCCAGCGATAGCTAAACGGCGGATTTGCTACCACGGCATCGAAGCGCGGCATCTTGGCGGGGTTCGCTTCCCTTAGCATATCCCAGTCATTTGTCAGCGTGTCGCCATGGAAAATCTCGAACTCGGTATCCTTGACCCCGTGAAGCAGCATGTTCATCCGGGCTAGGTTGTAGGTCGTGATGTTCCGTTCTTGGCCGTAGATTTTGCCAATGCCGCGTGGCCCGAGTTGGTTACGCACGTTCAACAAAAGGGACCCCGAGCCGCAAGCGAAGTCGAACACACTGTCGATGTGATCCTTCTTGCCAAGCGCGGGGTCCTGGCTGTCGAGGGCAACGATTTCTGACAGGATGCTGGAGACCTGCTGGGGCGTGTAAAATTCGCCGGCCTTCTTGCCCGACCCGGCAGCGAATTCGCCGATCAGGTATTCATAGGCATCGCCCAAGGTGTCGTTGTCGGTCGAGAACCCGACCAGCCCTTTGGCTATCTCCTTGATGATGCTGCACAGCTTGGTGTTGCGCTCGGTGTATCCCTTGCCCAGCTTTTCCGAGTCCAGATTGATCTCGGAGAACAGCCCGTCGAAGGTGCTGGAGAATGACTCGTTCTCGATGAACTTGAAGCCAGCCTTCAGCGTGGTCAGTAGATCATTGTGCCCCACCCGCGCCATTTCCGCGATACTGGCCCAAAGGTGCTCAGGCTTGATTACATAGTGGGTCTTGCGGCGCATCAGCGCTTCGAAGGCTGCCACGTCGCCTTCATTCTGTTCGTACCAGACGGCCAGAGGCGTGCGGCGATCATCCTTCTCCAACCCAGGATAGTCGCGCCCAAGCTCGCGCTCTGCGGCTGCCTCGTAGTTGTCGGACAGGTAGCGTAGGAAGAGGAAGGACAGCATATAATCGCGGAAATCGTCCGCGTTCATCGCGCCGCGCAGGGTGTTGGCAATGCTCCAGAGGGTCTTGCCCAATTCTTGCTGTTCTTGATCGGTCATTGGGCTGGCTCTTTCTGCTTGATGATCTCCGGCAGCTCGAAGCGATATCGTTCGAGGAACGCCTTGAAGATGTCTTTGAACAGGTCTTTGTTATCGCCCACCATTTCGCGCGGCTCATAGATCGAGTACTTGCCGTGGCTCAGCAGGTTCAGGGCGCGTGAGTAAAGGGCTTCGTCGTCGATCCCGTGGATGCAGGCCGAGAAATCCTTGTATCCGAAGAACGTGGCGGTTTTCTCAAGGATGCTGCGCATCATGTTGAAATGGTGCGTGTAGAGCTGGTCGCTTTCGACGGCCATCTGCAATTCGCTCAGCATGGCGACATGGTGGAAGAACGGTGTCTCGTCGGTGCCGCGCAGGGTATGCAGCTCGACCCCCTGGGGCCGGTGGTAGAAATAAGCCTTGTGTTTGACCCTCTTCATCTCGTTCCACATGACGTTGAAGAACAGGCTGTGGTGGGTCGATACCACCGCTTTCGCCCGGTCCTTCCCGGACCTCAGCAACTGGGCCAGATCACTGGCGACAGCAATCGCGTTGTTGTCGTCGAGGGACGAGATCGGATCATCGACATAGATGTGCTTCACCCACTTATAAGCTTCGTGATTGTCGAGGACGAGCTGACAGATCGCCAGAAAGACGCACCAGATGAAGATGTTCTGCTCGCCGCGCGAAACCTTGATGTTCTCGGTCGCATCGCGGTAGAAAATCACGCGCCAGTTTTCATAGTCGATCCGAAAGTTGAAGCTGGCATAGCGTTCGAGAAAGCTGAAAATCCGCTCTTCCAGGTCGAGCGACTGGAAATCCTCGAAGAAGGCGGAGGCGCTGTTGATGATAAGATAGCGGTTTTCGTCGCCGTCCAGATCGTTGTCCCAGACAAACAGGTCTTCGGTGAAGGCGTTGAAATAGAGCGTGTCGCGCTCGCCTTTTTTCTTGGCCATATCCTTGAAGGCCATCGACAGACGGGTCTTGCCCGTGCCGTTATATGCAAAGAGCAGGACGAAGCTGTGATCATTCAGATCGTCCCGAATGCGGGTGACGAGCTTGTCGATGGATTTGTACTCATAGAGCTTGGGCTTGTTTGTCATCCGTCCACCTCATCGAGGACGGGGAAGAGCTGTTGCAGCAAGCCCAGTTTGTGATTTAGCAGTGCTCCAATTTCCTCAGCCTGCGCCCTCACCAAATCAGCTATACTTGACAGCGTTTGTGCAATTTTTTGCTGCTCAGCCAGTGGGAACTGATCGTCACCCATTGGGGGAAGCGGAACAAGGAGTTCGGAAATCTGGGTGCTGTTAATTCCTGGCTGAGCTCCCCTGCCTGAAACTTCTGCTACCCAAGTCCAATAGTCCGGTGAGCTTAGGAAGTGGGTCAAATACGAGTGATCCACGGATTCTGAATTAGGCCTTATGCGGATGAGATAGCCAGCATGGACCATCGTGCCATCCTCTTCACGATAGGCATATGACTTTCCGACGCTCGCACCTGTCCGCGCGAGTACAATATCCCCTACCTGCAAGTAGCTGTCGTCAGATATTGATGCGGCCACAGAGACTTTCCCGCTTTCGATAAACTGACCATCTTCCGAAATGTCAGTAATTCGGAGAAAGATTGGCAGACCATCTTCATAAGGTATCGACGAAGCGTTGATTCCATAGTCAGGGCGGACATAGAGAAGCTCTTCGAGGGGGCGAAATCGCCAGTTTCCAGCGTTTTCGAATTCCGAAAAGCGCACCTTGGGAGCGGTCTCGCCCGCGGCGGGGAAAAGCTGCTGCATCAGCCCTTGCTTGTGGTCCTTGAGCGCGTCGAGCTTTTCGGTTTCCGCCTCGATCAGGGCGTTAATCGTGGCGAGGCATTCGGCGATCCGCTCCTGCTCCTCAAATTGGGGCGGGAATGGAAGCTGGACGCCGTAGAATTGGCCAGCGTTCAGGTTGAGCAAACCGTTGCTGCGTGCCCCACTGGTGATGTGCGCCGCCAACTGCCGACCGTGCGTGTTCCGGTCAAACAGTCCCTTGAGAAACGTGGGTTCATAGCCGTCTTTGAGTTTGAAGCATATGAACGCACTGGACGCCGCAACCTCGTCGAATTCATGAAGCTGGCATACATAGCCTTGCGGAAAACTTTTTGAGTTCCCCTTGTTATAGGCGAAATCACCTCGCCGCAGGTAAGTGTAGTTCTTGTATTGCTCGCCGGAAATATCACGCCCGAACTTGTCGGCTTGCGGCACAAACCCGACGCCAGCGGTGATACTGACGGGCGTGATTTTGTGTTCCGCAACCTTTTCTTTGATGGGTTCAGAAATCTCGCCGATGGTCTTGGTGTGCCAAGCGCCATCTTCCCCGAACTCTGGAAACCGGACTTTTGGTCTGAGGTGAGGTTGATCGTTCCCGTTCATTTCATCAGCTCGACTCATTGCTCATACGCCCCAAGACCGGCAATCTCACGCCCGTGGGCGCGCTTCTGCAACAGTGGGATCAGGTCTTCCATCAAGGCCAGTTCTTTCTGTGTCCGCGCTTTCCAGCCTAGATCTAGCGGGGCCAGAAGGTCGCTCAGCGCCTCACCGTCAAAGATCATCCGCCGCAGGATGGCATCGACAAACGTCTGCAAGGCGGCGACATCCAGCGCGTGCTTGTCCGCGATGGCCGCCAGCGCCTTGGCGTTCTTCTCGGCCCTGAACTTCTCGAACCCGTCGCGGATTGCCTTTTCGTTCAGGCCTTCGCCCACGGTCAGCGTGTCGATGTAAGCGGCGATCTCTTCGCGGTCATCGAGGAATTTAGCATCCGACTGGATCAGCCCGATCAGCTGCGCGCGCGTCATCTTCTGCTTGCCCGGCTGCTGCTGCGAATAGTCGGCGATCAGGCCCATGATGTAGTCATAGTCAATCACTGCCGAAGCGAAGAGCACGAATTCGAAGTCGAGCTGATCGACATCCTCGGGGGTCTTGTCCGCCCCCTTGTCCTGCTGGCCCTTCAGACGCTGCGCGGTGTCCAGATAGACGCCCCGGAAGCCCTGAAGGTGTTCCTTGGGCATGACCTCTTCGATGGTCGCTTTGTCCTCAGGCGACAGGTCGGTGTATTGGTCGATCTGGGTGTTCAGCCGCTGGACCTCTTTGAAGAGGTTGATGAACTGGCTACGCGCCGCATCGCCCTTGAGGTTGGCAACCTCCTCCGGCGCACAGGTCAGGCCCTGCGACTGCATGAAGTCATCAAGGGTCTTCACCGCCGTCTTCAGCTTGTCGATGGCAACCGGCGCGGTATCGGCCAGCCAGATTTCCTTGGGCGGCCTGCTGGATTCGCCTGAAAACATTGTGATGGCTTTGTTAACGGCGTCTTGTTGCTGGCGGAAATCAAGGATGTTGCCGTATGGCTTTGTGTCATTCAGCACGCGGTTGGTACGCGAGAAGGCCTGGATCAGATTGTGGTGCTTAAGGTTTTTGTCGACGTAAAGGGTGTTCAAATACTTCGAGTCAAAGCCCGTGAGCAGCATATCGACGACAATGGTGATGTCGATCTTGTGCTTGTGGGCCAAGTCCTGGTTCGGAAACTGCTGGTCTTTGATCCGCTTCTGAACATCCTGATAATACAGGTCGAATTCGTTGATGCTGTGATTGGCCCCGAATTGGCCGTTGTAATCCGCGATGATGGCCTTCAACGCTTCCTTCTTCTTATTCGGCTCGACAGCGTTGTCGGCCTTTTCTTGGGGCAGGTCTTCTTGCAACTGCTTGACGTCCTTGCTGCCCTCCGCAGGAGGCGAGAACACGGCAGCGACGTTCAGCGGCACGAAATCGGGATCAGCGGCTAGGCGTTCCGCCTGGATGGCCTTGAACAATTCGTGGTACTCGATGGCGTCATTGATCGAGGCTGTAGCCAGAACCGCGTTGAAGCGCCGGTTCGCCGTTACCGCGTCATGCTTTTCAAGGATCGTTTCCACGACCTTGCGCTTCTGCACCGTGTCACCAGCTGCCTTCGCGCCCTTCCCATCTGGCTTGAAGTAGTCGACGTGGAAGCGAAGGACGTTCCGATCTTCAATGGCGTGGGTGATCGTGTAGGCGTGCAGCTGTTGCTGAAAAATGTCATCGGTCGTGACATAGGAGGCCTGTTCGCCGTCTATCTGCTGATACGACGCGTTTTCATCGAAAATTGGCGTTCCGGTGAAACCAAAGAGTTGAGCATTGGGGAAGAACTCTTTGATCGCGCGATGATTTTCACCAAATTGGGAGCGATGGCACTCGTCAAAAATGAAGACGACGCGTTTGTCGCTGAGGGGTGCGAGGCGCTCATTGTAGTTCTTCTTGTTCGTACCATCCAGAGCCAGGCCCAGCTTCTGGATTGTCGTTACGATCACTTTGTCCGCGATGTCGTCGGAGAGCAGCCGACGGACAAGGGTCTCCGTGTTGGTGTTTTCCTCAACACAGCCCTCTTGAAAGCGGTTGAACTCCTCGCGCGTCTGCCGGTCGAGGTCTTTTCGGTCCACCACGAACAAACATTTCTCAATATCGGGATTGTCCTTCAAGAGCGTCGATGCCTTGAACGACGTCAGAGTCTTACCACTGCCGGTCGTGTGCCAGATGTACCCGTTTCCGCAGTTCTGCTGGATGCAATCGACAATCGCCTTGACGGCGTAGATTTGGTACGGGCGCATCATCAGGAGCTTTTGCTCACTCGCGACCAAAACCATGTATCGGCTGATCATCTGCCCCAGAGTGCATTTCGCCAAGAATTTCTCGGCAAACTGATCGAGGTGCGTGATCTTCCTATTATCTTCACTGGCGTACTGATAGAGCGGCAGAAAGCGTTCATCCGCGTTGAAGCTGAAATGGCGGCTATTGTTGTTCGCAAAATACCAGGTATCGCTACGGTTGCTGACAACAAACAGCTGGAGAAAGCACAGCAAAGTTTTCCCATAGCCATTCCCAGGATCATTTTTGTAATCGACGATCTGCTGCATCGCACGACGCGGACTGATCGTGAGCTTTTTAAGTTCAATTTGTACCACCGGAACGCCATTAATTAAAAGAATCGCGTCATACCGATGATGGCTATTTTCAGTGTTTATGCGAAGTTGATTGATAACCTCAAAATGGTTTTTGCACCAGTCTTTGGTATTGACTAATGTATAGTCTAGTGGTGTTCCGTCGTCTCGTTCCAAGGTATTTTTTTCCCTTAGAAATCGAGCTGCGGTGTATACATCAGGAGTAATGATTTTCTCCAATAGCCGTGAAAACTCAGTGTCCGTTAAGGAGACACGATTCAATTGATTGAAGTGCTCTCGAAAGTTCTCCTTCAAGCCTTTTATATCACGAATATCGCTACGATATTCATACTTTAATTTCTGTAGTTTCAATATGAAATCTTGCTCAATGCTTGACTCCGCAGCCATTGTCGCCCCACTTAGATAGCTTGATTTGCTCTTGTTCGAGCCATTCTTGCCATAGTGATAGCACGTGTTGGCGGGGGGTGCAGTACGTTTTGAGGCTCGATCGTCGGCGCGCTTCGACTGAAGTTGCAACGGTGTTACGACACCTGCCAGACCTCGCCGTCCTCCAGTCGCTTGACGTAATCCACGGTCGTCCCGTTCCAGTGATACGCAAAATGCCTGCCCTGCGTCGGGATCGGGATCACATCAGGCCAGAACACCGCGATGCAATTCCCGCGGGGGTAGCGGACGCTGGGCCAGGTGATCCCGTTCGACCCTGCCGCGCGCCGTTCGGCGCCGAAAATCTGCGAGGGCCGGTAGTCATCGGGATCGAGCAGATCGGCGCGACCGCTTGCATCGTCCAGATCGGCATCGATGGACCCGATCAGCTCGCGGAACTGCGAGGTCCAGCCGGGGGCCTCGTTCGTCGCGCGCATGAAGCGGGCGTGGTGGTGGATACCTCACCGGGATTCCCTG
>NZ_MEHT01000030.1 GCF_001870675.1 Roseinatronobacter thiooxidans
CGAAACCGGCAGCAGCTCACCCATACTCATCCCGGGGTGACCACCACCCCCGGTTCTGACATCAACCTTACGCTTTCGGCAGTTCATCGACGGTTCGCTTTCGCTCGTCTCTCTGGATCGTACCTGACGGGATCGCGCCCCGTCGTTTCCACAACGCTCACCACCATCGCTCTTTACGACAGCAGCTTGTGGTGGTTTGGGATCGGCTCCTGATCGCCGAACCCGAGGGGCCTACCCTCATCTCTTTTGCAGTTACGCACCTCCTTTCCATGTCGGTACTCAGGACACACAATGGTCCGCATATTTGCTGACCAGCACATGCGCGATGGCCCCTTCAGTGGGGGGAGAGCAGCATCAATCAGGAAAGCGGGCACATGGGCCTGACGCACACCGTCAGTGCAAGCACGACACGCATATTTCGGGCGCATCGTGACAATCACCCGCAGCTGCGCAGGCACGATGTCCAACCGCTCTGTGCGATCTTCGCCGATCTTGTGCAGTCGCTATTGTTGCGCCATTGGTCCGAGCGACAATGGCGACACCACACCCACAGGGGCAGATCAGACTGTCCGGCTCGACGACATTCTCGATGCGCGGCAAGGATGCGGGCAGATTCCCGATATTGCGCCGCGGAGCAGGCTTTTTTCGCGGGCCTTCCCCTTTGGATGCCGCACGTGCTTCTTTCTCTGCCTCCACCTCCTCAACAGCGATAGTCAGGTCTTCAAAGGCCAGCTGGCGTTCATCCTCGGTCAGCTTCTCTGATCGTTTCCCATGCAGGGCATGGTTCAACTCAGCGATCAGATGTTCCTGGCGTTTGGTAATTTCCTTGAGCGTGCTGACCTGCTGCATCAACGCTTCCACGGCTGCGCGCTGATCGGCAGGGAGCGTGGAAAGGTTGATTGCAGGGGTGTTCGACATGCCCAGTTTTTACCGGAACCCATACCGAAATAAAAGCAAAAACAGTGCCTTAATCTACTCTGGCGAGCTCGGCGGACGAGGCTCAACCGGCTTGACCTTGCGCCAGTCCAGCCCGGAAAATAGTGCCTCAAACTGGGCATGGTTCAGCGCCATGATCCCATCCTTGATCGCAGGCCAGGTGAAGGTTGTGTCCTCCAGGCGCTTGTAAGCCATCACGAGACCTGAGCCATCCCAATACAAAAGCTTCAACCGGTCAGCGCGCCGCGCGCGAAATACAAACACCGTGCCAGTATAAGGGTCCTTGCGCAGCGTGGACGCCACCAGTGCGCAGAGGCCATCGTGACCTTTACGGAAATCGACAGGCTGCGTCGCGACCAGCACACGCACGCGGTTGGACGGAAAGATCATGCGCGCGTCTCCAAGCCACGCACGATCTCCACAAGCCGGTCCGTGCCTATATCCGCGTCCAGACGGATCGTGACAGCCACCGTGATAATCTCGATCGGCTTTGGCGACACCGACTGGATGGGTGGGTCGTCCTGTGAACTTGGCACCCGCGGACCCGACACAATGACCGGAGCGAAGCACAGACTGTCATCTTCCAGCACCGCCGGGAGAACCAGTTCACCGCGCCGCGCGCGACCACGCCACTCTGACAGGTGATTGGCCCGCAAACCGTATCGGCGCGCAACCTCATTCACCGTAGCCCCCGGCTCCAGCGTCTCCGCCACAATCCGCGCTTTCACCTCATCCGGCCAGCGCCGCTGACCATTCGTGCGGATATCTACCCCATAGTCACGGAGAAACTCATCCGTAGTCGCCATCGCGAAACTCCATCCCGATTTCAATCAGGCGGGAGATCGCAGCTCAAGGCAAAGCATGGAAGGTGGGTGCCAGAAAACGCTTACCGTGAATCACGCCGCAATGCATAAATCAATAGGTCCTGAGCCTAGTACTACAGTTCCACATAGGAGCGTATTTTTCGATGAGCGTTAGTGGCTGAGTGATGGTGGTGTCGTCGCCAGAGAGACCAAGCCCAGATAAAATTCGCGGTCAGCACAGGCTGGTCGGCGCCCCCTAACGTTCGCCGCGACGATAAGGCTTCATCAAGGCTTGGGGCACCCGCGCGCGCCGCGCCGTGACGGCCAGTACAGCAATCGCTGCGATATAGGGCGCCATCAGGAAAAGCTGATACGGGATGGAGTCCTCAAGCACGGATTGCAGGCGCAATTGATACGCATCCACTAGGGCGAACAACAGCGCTCCGGTCAGCGCCCAGCCCGGGCGCCATGATGCGAACACTACAAGAGCAATACATACCCAGCCGCGTCCCTGGATCATGGTCGGAAAGAAGCTGTTGAACGCCGACAACGTGAGGAAGGCGCCGCCCATCGCCATCATCGCGCTACCTACCATTATGCAGGCAAAACGCACCCGGACGGGATTGACACCTTGCGCCTCTGCGGCGTGGGGGTTCTCTCCTGTCATCCGGATCGCCAGCCCCAGTGGTGTGCGGAACAGCACATACATCAGTACCAGAGCAATAGCGAAGGCAAGGTAGGTAGGTGCCGTCTGGCTGGAAAGCACTGGGCCTAGGAAAGGGATGTCGCCAATCAGGCCTAGTTCGACGGGTTGAAACGGCCGGACCGTCGGCGGCGAGGCTGCCAACGGAACGCTCAGGCGGAAGATGAAATAGGCAAGCGACGAGGCAAAGAGTGTGATTCCCAGCCCCGTGACATGCTGCGACAGGCCCAGCGGCACGGTCAGCACCGCATGCAGCAGTCCGAAAACCGCTCCCGACAATGCCGCCACCAGCAGCCCCGTCCACAGACCCGTGCCATTGAACACCGCCAGCCAGCCGATCAGCGCGCCGAAGGCCATGATCCCCTCTATTCCTAGGTTCAGTACGCCCGCGCGCTCGCACAAGAGAGCACCCAGCGTGCCGAAGATCAGAGGTGTGGCGATCCGCAACACCGCCTCCCAGAGCCCTTGCGAGCCCAGAATAGCAATCATCTCCATCACCATCGCACCCGGTATTGTGTGAAGAAGAGTGCGACCAGCATGGTCAACAGCGACAGCGCCACCGTCACATCGGCGATGAAGCTGGGAACGCCGACGGCGCGGCTCATCCCGTCGGCGCCGATAAACATTATGGCCGTGAAACAGGCAGCTGCGATCACGCCCAGCGGGTTCAGGTTCGCCAGCATGGCGATTACGATGCCCGAATAGCCGAACCCGGGCGAAATATCTGTGGTCACATGGCCCCGCACCCCCATCACCTGGATAGCGCCTGCCAGCCCCGCCAGTCCGCCCGAGATGCAGGCCACCAGCACCAGCGTGCGCCCCAGCGGTACTCCCGCAAAACGCGCGGCGCCCGCGTTGAACCCGGCCGCCTTTGATTGCAACCCAAAGATCGTACGCGCCTGGATCAGATAGATAACCAAGGCCAGCAGCAGCGCGACAATCAGCCCAGCATGAAGCCGCGTGCGCTCCATCAGCCGGGGTAGTGTGGCGTTATCGGCCACCGGCACCGATTGCGGCCAACCAAATGCCAGTGGATCGCGCAGCGCGCCCTCGACCATCATCGACACGAACAGCAGCGCCACGAAGTTCAGCAGGAGTGTGCTTACCACCTCGTCGACCTTGAAAACCTGCCGCAGCCCCAGAGAAACGAGCATAAGCGCCATACCCCCAAAGGCGCCCACAACAAACAGGATCGGGATCGCGAACGCCGAAGGAAGTCCTGCGGTTAGCTCTGCACCCACCGCGGCAACGCCGATAGCGCCGAGCAGTAACTGCCCCTCGCCACCGATATTCCACAAGCGCGCGCGAAATGCTACTGCTGCGGCCAACCCAGTCAGGATCAGCGGCGTGGCTCGCGTCAATGTTTCGGCAATGGATGAGCGCGTTCCGAAAGCGCCCAGCAGAATAAAACGATAGGCCTCAATTACAGAGGCGCCAGCCAGCGCGATCAGCCCACCCGCAAGTACCAGCGCCGCAATAATCGCCATCACCGGGGCACCGATTATCAGCGCGGTCGAGCGGGTTTCACGTAACTCAAACCGCATTTTGCGCGCCCTCCATACCCCAGTCGCCCGCCATCATCAGACCCAACCGTCGGGCGTCAGCGTCTTCAGCTCGGATTTCCGGCGAGAGCTGCCCACTTACGATAGCGCAGATTCTGTCTGCAAGATTAATAACCTCGTCAAGATCCTCGGAAATCAGCAGTACTGCCGTCCCCGCTGCGCGGGCCTCAAGCAGGCGAGAATGGATAGCAGCAATCGCGCCCTCGTCTAGTCCGCGCGTGGGTTGTGCGGCGATCAGCACGCGCGGCATCGCGAGTAGGTTCCGGCCCAGAATAAGCTTTTGCACATTACCTCCGGACAGCAGCTGCGTGCGATGATCTGGCCCACCGCCGCGCACATCGAATGCGTCTATCACCTCTTGTGTCCAAGCGCGCGCCGCACCCCGGTCGATTACGCCAAAGCGTGAGAACCGGCGCAATCCGATGCGTTCCAGCGTAACATTCTCCCACAGGGTCAACTCCCCCACCACACCCTCATGGTTGCGATCCTCAGCAATACGCCCAACGCCCGCACGCACCTGTGCAGGCACATCCGCACGGGTGATCCGACGGCCGAGGATAATCAGCTCGCCCGCGCTTGGGGCCAGCACACCAGACATGACCTGACCCAGCGCCGACTGCCCGTTGCCCGAGACGCCGACAATGCCCAGCGTCTCGCCTGCGCGCAGCGTGAAACTAACGTCGCGCAATCCAATCGCATCACGGCGGCGAACGCTGACATTGCGCGCTTCGATCACCATTTCGCCAGGGGTAGCTTGGGCACGTACCGGGCGGGTGATGCGCCTACCAACCATCAGCTCGGCCAACTCGTCCTTGCTGGTCTGTGCGGGGCGTCGCTCGGCCACGACGCGCCCCCGGCGCAAAACGACCACGCGGTCAGCGGCCTCCATCACCTCGTGAAGCTTGTGCGAGATGAAGATGAGCGACAGACCTTTGCGGGCCATCCCTCGCAGGATCTGATACAATTGCCGCGCCTCAGGCGGGGTTAGCACGGCAGTCGGTTCATCAAGAATTAGGATCCTCGCATCGTTATAGAGAGCCTTTAAGATCTCGACCCGTTGTTGTTCGCCAACTGACAGATCACCCAGACGGCGGTCAGGCTCTACGCGCAGCCCAAAACGTTCGGCTAGATCCAGCAACTTGCGCCGCGCCGCGGCAGTGCGAGACCTCGGAAGCCACAGACGTTCCGTGCCGGTCATTACGTTTTCCAGCACCGTCAGGTTCTCTGCTAACGAGAAATGCTGATGCACCATGCCGATCCCGGCCTTAATCGCCGCACGGGGATTGCCGGGGCGCAATTTACGGCCTTCAATCTCGACAGTACCGGCATCAGCGCTGTAATGGCCGAACAGGATCGACATCAGCGTGGTCTTACCTGCGCCATTTTCGCCGAGCAGCGCCAACACCTCACCACGCTCAAGACTGAGCGAAATGTCATCATTTGCGAGTGTTTCGCCAAACCTGCGGGTAATCCCAGACAGGCGCAGCGCTACGGTCTGCGACATAATGGTCCAGCTCCCTGGCGTAGGTCAGGTTCAGCCGGGCTCGTCCAGGTTGACAGGCACTTCGAATGCACCCGAGATGATCTCGTCACGCCGCGCCAACATACGCTCGAGCGCCTCGGCCGGAATCATGTCTTCGACAAAGCTGATATCGCTGCCTCCCTGCGCGAGCAGGCTGAACTCAGTGTAGTCGCGTCCGGTGGGATTGCCAGCGCGGACATCCGCTATCGCGGCATCAAGTTTCGCACGGAACACCCAGACAGCGTTGGCAAAGACAGTGTTGGGGTAGCGGTCGCTATAGTCGATCAACGAGCCAACGGCCGGAACACCCCTCTGCTCGGCAGCATCGGCGGTGCCAATCCGTTCTCCAAAAAGGATATCCGCGCCTGAGTCGATCTGGGCCAGCGCGGCTTCCCGCGCCTGAGGTGGATCGAAAAACGTGCCGATAAAGGTCACCAGATGTCGTGCATCGGGGTTGGTCTCCAGCACGCCGGCCTCAAATGCGTTGATTAACAGGTTAACCTCGGGGATCGGGACTGCGCCAACCGATCCAACGATATTGCTTTCGGTCATCTCGCCTGCGAGCATCCCTGCCAGATAGGCGCCGTCATGATTCCATGTACCAAAAGTGCCAAAATTATCGCCATGGGGCTGGCCACTCGACCCCATCAGAAAGGCAACATCGGGGAAGTCATCGGCCACCGCGCGCGCATCACGCTCTACGGCATACGCTTCACCCACGATCAGGTCGACGCCCTGTTCGGCGAATTCGCGCATCACACGCGGGTAATCCGTGCTCGATATCCCCTCGGAAAAACTGTACTCGATTACCCCCTCGGCAGCCGCTTCTGTTAACGCCTCGTGCAACCTAGAATTCCAAGCGTTTTCAACTGGTGAGGCGTGGATGCCCACCACGCGCAGCGGTTGATCCGCCTGGGCGGGCGCGAGCAGACTGGTTCCTAATAGTATTGCAGTGGCGCCGAGCAAAATCCCACGACGCGAGAAGCCGGTCCCGTTGGTGCGTGTAGTCATGTCAAATCCCCCTGATATTGCTGACCTCGATTGTGCCAGTATTTCTGATTTTTACCATAAATTTTTACTCTTCGGTCAAATAAGCTGGCAAGCCGAAATTATATCAACCGGCCAGGAAAGGCAGCGGAAGCCTACAAAGGTAGCTGACGCCTAATCTGCGGGCGGTACAATCAGCGACGCGTCCAGCTCGGCACCGCGATCCGGAAGCGAGAGGCGCGTGATTTCGGGCTCGGTTTCAGCGATAATCCGCCCCGCCCGAATAACATAAAGCCGGCGGGCGCGCAGGCGTATGGCTTCCAGCGGGTCGCGCGCCTGAAGCACCACCAGATCGGCGCGGCAGCCCGGTGCGATACCGTATCCCTGCAGTCCCATAATCCGCGCCGGGTTCGTGGTCACGGCATCGAAAGCCTGCTGGCGCGCTATGACCGAGGTCATCTGCGCCACATGTACACCCATCTGAGCGACCTCGAGCATGTCGCCTGAACCCATGGAATACCAAGGGTCCATCACGCAATCATGGCCAAATGCAACCGTAAGTCCGGCTTCCATCAGCTCGGGTACGCGGGTCAGGCCACGCCGCTTGGGGTAGGTGTCATGGCGCCCTTGTAGGCTTATGTTGATTAGCGGGTTGGCGATAACATGCAACTGAGCCTCGACCATCAGCGGGATCAATTTGGAGACATAGTAATTGTCCATCGAATGCATCGAGGTCAGGTGCGAGCCAGCCACTCGGCCCTGCAAGCCGTTTCGGATTGTTTCCATTGCTAAGGTTTCGACATGGCGCGACATGGGGTCGTCGCTCTCGTCACAATGCATGTCTACTGGCAGGCCACGTTCCGCCGCAATCCGGCAAAGCTCTGCAACCGAAGCTGCACCATCCGCCGAGGTGCGTTCGAAATGCGGGATACCACCGATAACATCGAGCCCCATATCGAGCGCGCGTTCCAACGCCGCGCGGGCCTTTGGGGCGCGAAAATAGCCATCCTGCGGAAAGGCCACAAGCTGCAGATCCAGATAATGGCGTACGCGCTCACGCACCTCGATCAGCGCTTCCGCGGTTACAAGACGAGGGTCGCTGACGTCGACATGGCTACGAATGGCCAGCAGCCCGCGGCTCACGGCCAGATCGCAATAGCGCAGCGCCCGCTCGACAAGCCCTTCATGCTTGAGCGACGGACGCAACTCTCCCCAAAGTGCAATGCCCTCGAGCAGCGTGCCCGATCGGTTCAGCCGCGGCATCCCCAGCGAGAGCGTAGCATCCATGTGGAAATGCGCATCAACGAAAGGTGGTGTCACCAATCGTCCCGCTAGGTTCAGCTCTGCTGTGCCCTGTGCCGCGATCTCAGGCGCCACCTCTGTTATATGCGACCCAGCGATTGCGATGTCGACTGGACCGCGCCCATCTGGCAGGTTGACGTCGCGCAAAACGAGATCGGGCATAAGATATCCTTTCATATCAATGGGGGGTGCTGTGTCTTGACACATCGCCAACGCTAGCGGATCCGGCAGCGGCATGGAAGCGGCAAACAGGCTTCAAGCGCGAGGCTCCGGCTTTGTTGCTATTCAATGCCGGAACAGGACGGTTACGGGGCTGGCAACTTTTAGTGGATCACCATTGGCGACTGATCATTGTGGTAAGCAAGCTCCGCCATCAAAACTGCAAAAACCACCCGTACGGTATTGACGAACAATGAAGCGACCAGGCTCGATCGGCGGAATTAAACTGATATTATGGAAACTGTGCATTCTTGACCAAAGTAGTTACAGACTGAACTCGTTAAAATTCGCAAGCAGCAATCAAGTCCCAAGCCGCGCGCGCACTTCCTCAAAACTCGGATCCGCAGCGTAAAGCCTTTCAAATTCCCTCCACGCTTGCGCCCTGCGCCCTACTTGCTCATACAATACCGCCCGGTCATAGCGGATCTGATGCATCAGCCCGTCAGGCCGATCCTTCCTGCGCCGGTTCGCCAGTGTGAAAATATCAATGGCGGCATCCGGCATGCCCAGCGCCGCCAGTGCCTTGCCGCGATAGAGCAAGATCGCTGTATCGACAGGTGTTTCGTTTTGGACACCAGCTGTCACACGCACCACACGATCCATCAGCTCTCGATCTTCCGGGCTGTCCAGCGCCAGTTCCGCAAAAGACAGCACCACCACCGGATCGGTCGGGTCGATTTCCATCAGCCGCTCGATATGGGACATGGCCTCATCATTTCGCCCCTGAAGCTGCGGAATTTCCACCAGCGCAAGACGGATGCCACATTCGCGTGGAAAGATATGCGCAAATATATCAGGCGTGATTGACAGGCTGGCTGGAGGGTGATTTATTCATTTCTCAGGCAACCATATTGAGTGTGTTCAGGTTTGCATAGAATGAATAGCCCCTAGTTTGCTAGACGCCTTGCAGTTTCAGTTTCTGCTGTTGTTCGAAGTCGACCGGTGACAGCATACCGTTCCTAACGTGTTTGCGCTGCGGGTTGTAGAAGAACTCGATGTAATCGAACACATCCTAGCGGGCTTCTGCGCGGGTTTTATACTTTCTGCGCCGGATGCGTTCGCGCTTGAGCAGGTTGAAGAAGCTCTCCACCACCGCGTTATCCCAGCAGTTCCCACGTCGGCTCATGCTCGGGACCAGATTGTGCTGCTCGAGAAACTCCTGCCACTCATAGCCGGTGAACTGTGAGCCTTGGTCTGAATGCACATGGACCTTGGTCTTTGGTTTGCGCCGCCAGACGGCCATCAGCAGGGCTTGCAGCGGCAGGTCTGCATAGGTGCGCCCTTGCATTGACCAGCCGATCACGCGCCGAGAAAACAGATCGATCACGACCGCAAGATATAGGGTAAGCATCCGCCGAGGGCC
>NZ_MEHT01000004.1 GCF_001870675.1 Roseinatronobacter thiooxidans
AGCGCCCATGTCCTGATAACCTTCAAAAATCCCATGTCGATCACTCCATATGCTCCCAGCTGGTTCAAGCCGGAGCAAGGTTGCACATGGGTCAATTCTCAGTGGCCATCAACAATCAGGGTCAAAAGTGCCCTGAGGTGGTTGAAGCGCAGGGACAGGTTGAAGATCCTGGTGTGGGGCGGCACCGGGATGGTGCTGTGAGTCGCTCCGGTTTTATCTTAAGAGCTTATACGGAGGTTCTTTGCGATGCATATATCGATGAACGTCGGTAGACGAAATCAATTCTGTAAGCTGCGGATTTAGCCTCATGAGCGAGATTGATGACGAACTGCTTGCTGCGCTTGCCAAGGCGCTAGGGCATCCGGCGAGGTTGAAGATCCTGATGCTGCTGGCGCGCACGCCCGGCTGCATCGGGGGGGACATCGTGCAAGCAGTGGGACTGGCGCAACCGACTGTGTCAGAGCATCTGCGCATCCTCAAAACTGCGGGTGTGATCGAGGGGCAGATCGACCCGCCGCGCGTCTGTTATGCGCTTGCCCCCGATGCGCTCGCGCATCTCGCGGCGACGATTGCCGCGCTAGAGGCAGCATCTGCAAATCCGTCCTGCTGTGTCACCCCTGCCTATAGCTGAAAGCCCGCTTATGTCTGTCTTTGAACGCTATCTGTCGGTCTGGGTTGCCTCAAGCATCATTACAGGAATCGTATTGGCCACGCTGATGCCCGGCCTGTTTGGCTGGCTTGCGGCGTTGGAATACGCCTCGGTCAATCTGGTTGTTGCCGTGCTTATCTGGGCAATGGTCTATCCGATGATGGTAGCGGTCGATTTCTCTAGCCTCAAACGTGTGGGCGAACGGCCAAAAGGGTTGGTCATCACTGTAACCGTGAACTGGCTGATCAAGCCCTTCACCATGGCGGCCATTGGGGTGCTGTTCTTCCAATATGTTTTTGCCGATCTGATCGACCCTGCGGATGCAGGCCAGTATATCGCCGGGCTGATCTTGCTGGGGGCAGCACCCTGCACGGCGATGGTGTTCGTCTGGTCGCATCTGACCAAGGGCGATCCGAATTACACGCTGGTGCAAGTCTCGCTCAATGACGTTATCATGGTCTTTGCTTTCGCCCCCATCGTCGCCCTTCTGCTGGGCGTGACGGAACTCAGCGTGCCGTGGGAAACGCTGATGCTGTCGGTGGTGCTCTATGTCGTGTTGCCATTGGCCGTGGGCGCATGGACCCGGGCGCGGCTGGTTGCAAGGGCTGGAGAGGTGGCTGTGTCCGAGTTTACCGCACGCATCAAGCCCGCATCCATGTTGGGTCTGTTGCTGACCGTGGTGTTATTGTTTGGCTTTCAAGGCAATGTGATCCTGAACAACCCGTTCCTGATCCTGCTGCTGGCAACGCCTATTTTGATCCAGTCCTATGGCATCTTCGCAATTGCCTATGCATGGGCGTGGAAATGGAATGTCCCGCATAATGTGGCCGCGCCTTGCGCACTGATCGGCACTTCGAATTTCTTCGAACTCGCCGTGGCTGTGGCTATCGGGCTGTTTGGCCTGAACTCGGGCGCAGCGCTGGTGACAGTTGTTGGTGTGCTGGTCGAAGTGCCGGTGATGCTGTCGCTTGTCTGGTTTGCAAATCGCACAAGGCAAAGATTTCCAGCCTGAACTGGACCAACCCTACACAGAAAGCCATGCAATATGCACACAGACCCCCATGACACACCGCAAATCACCGAAAAATACTTCGCTCCCATCGACCGTGACCGGCTGCTGCGCCCAGAAATCAGTGCGCACGCGCCGCGCATCCTGATCTTGTATGGGTCATTGCGCGAACGCTCTTTCAGTCGCCTCGCCGCCGAAGAGGCCGGGCGCATCCTGTTGCGCCTGGGAGCAGAAGTGCGCATCTCCGGGCGTTCGAGTTTTTTCGGCGGGGCACTGACCTTGGTTGTCTCGGATACCCTCAAATCCGCTGTTGTTTGCGCCTGCTTCCATGAACCGGCCGTGAACCGCAGCTACACCGAACTTGCCCAGCATGATGGCACAGCAATTCTTCCAGCGCGGCCCTATAAACCGAAAGCTAAATCTCGCGCGGAGGGAGGGGTCCTTCTGGTTCAGAGATGGATTGTCGCGAAGTTGCGCAATCAGGCTTTCTTCTCACTGGAGGAGCTGAATGCTGCGATCCGCGAGACGCTGTTACAGCTTAAAGCTTTTCGACTTTAACCTGATAAATATCCGGCAGCGTGAAGGTAGTTCCAACACTGTTGTGGGCTGAACATGTCACAGACATCGTCGCGGGCTTTGGACAAATCGCTTGAGCTTCGGGCGCCGATTTTGCGCAGTTTGCGAATGCGTACTCAATCGGGTTCAGGTCTGCTAAATATGGCGGCAGGTCGAGGAACCAGCTCCGGCAACGCCAGACGACCTAAACCGGGATTTCGGCGTCACTCAGGCAAGTGATGTTGGCACAAATCAGATTTGCGGGCCACATCCACAACCCGAACCCCGGGGCTGAACCCTCCATCCAATCGACACGGCCCGCCTATACCAAAAGCGGCACACAGTCAGGATGCAGCGTCGACTGCTGCGATCAGTTCAGCGGCGCTTGGCTGGTTGGGATTGGGGGTAAGGCCGCGTTCTTTGGCGACAATCTCGCTGATGTAGCGGCGTTCGGCCCAGAACCGGGCTGTATCCAGATCACCTTCGGCCAGCGCATTCAGAGAGTTCCGCGATTGCCCACCCGCAGCGGCAAGCAATTCGTCATCAGTGCGGTCACGAAAGAGCGCAAGGGCATTTCTCTGTGCCACGGGCACATGTCGCAAGAATTCGAAGCCATCCATAACGAAAATGCCATCCGAAACCCGCCCAGAGCTGAGCGCCGCGCCAATCGCGTCGCCCACGCTGGAGGTGCCAGTGCGCACAGCCGCAACACTTGTCAGGCCCAAGCCCACCAAAGCGGCTGTCAACACCACCCAGTCAACTGTCACAGCACCATCCTCGGCCTGCAGAAAATACGATAAGGACATTTTTGTTACCAAACCTGTGATCCCTCCAAATGCTGTTTTCTGACTCATAATCGTGGTGAAACTCTGGCGCGACCAAGGTTTCAGACGCGCGGCACCCAAAGCGAACATGACGCGCGGTCTGGATGCGACGTTGGCCCGATCAAGCGCTACGACTCTGGAAAGCCCGAGATGGAAGCCTGTCTGCGTTCACGCATGACAATTTCGCTTTTGCAGCGGTATTTTATCCAGAATCGCGGTGTTGTGGTGTTGCCTATGGGCCGCGCCGCGCTCTTGGGCATCAGTTCCAACAGGCCATAGTATGCAGTTGGTCACAGCGCGTTGCACCTTCAGGTGCCTCAAGCGTCAACCCGCGCTTTGCCAATTCCTCCAGCCCGATCTGCTGTTGCATGGCGATGCTGTTATCACTGAATACTCCCCTTTTTTCTTCCCACCAATACCAGTGCATTCTCAAGCGGTTGTCCCCGAATCCTGCAACTTGCAAACGCACGTTTTCAGCATGCGCAACAAGATCTACATCAAGGGTCCAAGGATGCGGCATCGTGTAATTCATAAGGCTCGCGCCAATAGCGTCGCCCACGCTGGAGGTGCCAGTGCGCACAGCCGCAACACTTGTCAGGCCCATGCCCACCAGAGCGGCTGTCAACACCACCCAATCAACTGTCACAGCGCCATCCTCAGCGCGCAGAAAATATGACAAGGACATCTTCATTGCGAAACCTGTGATCTCTCCAAATGCTCTATCTCTGGCGGGTAATCTTGGTGAAACTATGGCGAAAACAGGGCTTTGGCCGCATGGATTCAGGTGGTATGCGCAGATAATGACAGGTCATTCCCGAAAGGCGCGATCCTTGACGCGGACAACTGGTGTCGTCAGGTATTCAAGCACCGATTTGCGGCCGGACAGCATGTCGATTTCTGTCACCATGCCCGGCATCACCTCGACCACCACCCCATCACGGTCGAGGAAGTTATCTTCCGTGCGGACATGAACAACAAAGAATTCTTCCGGATCACGTTCGGACCTTGTCACAGCATCAGCCCCGATGCGGGTAATCTCGCCATTCAGGCTGCCATAGCGCGAGAAGTCATAGGCGGTGACCTTCACCTTCACCGGCTGGCCGGGATAGACAAAGGCAATATCGGCAGGGCGCACATAGGCTTCGACCAGAAGCGTGTCATCCAGCGGCACAATCTCGATCAGGTCTTCGCCGGGCCGCGCAAGGCTGCCAAGGGTAGAGCGGTGAATGCGGTTCACCACCCCGCGCATGGGCGCGCGGATGGCGGCGCGGTCTGCGCGGTCGCGCAATGCAGGCAGGCTGGGTTCCAATGCCGCCAGTTCCGCTGTGGCAAGGGCCAGATCAGACAGGGCAGCGGCACGCCCGCGCGCGCGCAGGGCGCGGATCTGGTCATCAATCTCGTCCAGCCCCGCTTGCAGGCGCGCGATGCTGGCGCGTGCGCGGGTTTCGCGGCCACGCCACTCGGACTCGCGGCGGCGCATTTCCAGCAATGTGGTTTCCGGCTCGACCCGGCGGCGCACAAGCGGTTCCATCATGGCCCGTTCTTCCGACAGAATGACCAGCGTTTCGCGCGCGGTTTCCAGATCGACCTGCCCTTCGGCAAATTGTTCCTGCCGTTGGTTGCGCTGGCGTTCCAGAATGTTGATTTCTGAGGCGAGTTCGTCCTGTCGGGCATGATACAGCGCCGTTTCAGAACGCACGACCGCAGGGGCCTGTGCGATCAACACATCCGAAAAGGCCAGATCGACGCGGTCAATCTCTGCCTGCAACCGCTCGATCCGGGCCATCAGCCCATAGGCGCGTTGCTGTTCCTGATCCAGCTGGCTGGACAGTTGCGTCCCGTCCAGCTCCATCAGGATATGCCCCTCTTCGACAATGTCGCCTTCCGAGACATGCAGCGCTTGCAGCACCCCCGGTTCGGTGGCCTGAATAAGCTGCAAATCGCGCGAGGGGACGATGCGCCCTTCGGCGCGGGTGACATCATCAATCTCGGTGCGCGCGGCCCAGACGCCGGCTGACAGGAAGAACAGCAAGATCACCGCCAGCAACAGGCTGCCGCGCCAGCTTTGGCGGCCCTGCATTTCGCGCGCAAGGCTGTCGAGATCATGTCTGCGTGCCATCTGCCCCCCCTTTTACACCACCACGCGACAGTATCGCTTTCGGCCCGTCCGCCGCCACGCGGCCCTGATCAATCACGATCACGCGGTCCACCAGTTCCAACAGGCTGGTGCGGTGGGTGACGATCACCAAGGTGCGGTCTGCCATCTCGGTTTTCAGCCGCGCAATCACGCCCGCTTCATTTTGCACATCCATGCTCGATGTCGGCTCGTCCATCAGCATGATCGGGCGCCGCCCCAGCAGCGCGCGCGCCAGCGTGATCGCCTGTTTCTGGCCCCCCGACAGCCCTTCGCCGCGTTCGGCCAGCATCATGTCATAGCCCGAGGGGTGGCGGCGCACAAAATCCTCGACGCCCGCGATGCGCGCGGCCTCGATAATCTCGTGGTCGCGCGCCTGCATTGCCCCGATGGCGATATTCTCGCGCACCGTGCCCGAAAACAGCCAGATATCTTGCAGCACAGATCCCATATTGCGCCGCAGATCGCCCGGATCGATCTGGCGGATATCGACGCCATCCACCAGAACCGCCCCTTCGCGGGGCTGGTACAGCCCCAGCATCAGCCGCGCGACAGTGCTTTTGCCAGAGCCGATCCGGCCCAGAATAGCAACTTTCTCGCCCGGTTTGATGGTGAAAGAGATATCGCGCAGCGCGTCCACTGTCTGGTCGGGATAGGCGAAAGACACCCCGTCAAACTTGATCTCGCCATCCAGTTTTGGGCGCGAGATCCAGCCCTTGCCCTCTGGTCGCTCGCTCTCGGCCTTCATCAGCGCATCCAGACTGCGATAAGAGGTGCGCGCCTGATTGAACCGCGTCAGCGTCTGCGCAAGCTGCGCCAGCGGGGCCAATGTGCGCCCTGTCAGGATCACGCCTGCAATCAGCGCGCCCATGCTGACCTCGCCCGCTGTGATCAGGAACACACCGTAGAACACGATCATCACCTGCGCGGCCTGCTGGGCAAAGGCAGTGGCGTTGATGGCAAATTGCGTCACAGCGCGGCTTTTCAAACCGTGATCAGACTGGCGCGCTATCGCGTCTTCCCAGCGCGCGCGCATCTGGCGTTGTGCGCCTGCGGCCTTGATGGTTTCCAGCCCTGACAGGGTTTCCACCAGAACCCCCTGCTTGGACTGCCCGTCTGCAAAGCTTTTCTCGGCCAGACGCGCCAGAACCGGCTGCACCGCGATGCCCACAATCAGCACAAAGGGCACCGCCAGCGCAGGCACAATCGCCAATGGCCCGCCGATCAGATAGATCACCCCGATGAACAGCAGGATGAACGGCAGGTCCACCACAGCCACCAATGTGGCCGAGGTGAAGAAATCGCGCAAAGTTTCAAACTCGCGCAGGGTGCTGGCCAGCGCGCCAGTGGAACCTTTGCGCGCGCGCATCTGCAAATCCAGAATCTGGTCGAAAATCCGCCGCCCCATGACCAGATCAGCCCGCTGGCCCGCGCGGTCGATAAAGCCCGCGCGCAAGGATTTGATCAGGAAATCGAACATCAGCGCAATACCCACCCCCACGGTCAAGGCAATCAGCGATTCGATCGCTTCATTCGGCAAGACACGGTCATACACCACCATGATGAACAAAGACGTGGACAGGCTAAGGAAGTTCGCCAGCACGGCGGCCAGCAAAACCTGACTATAGGCCCAACGGTTTTCCGCCAGTGTGGACCAGAACCAATGCCCCTGCCGCCCGGTCGCATTCAGCGCAATATCTTCACGATGCTCGGCCCGCATCAGCAGCGCGAAACCGGTATAGGCCGCATCCAGCTTCTCGCGGGCAATCACCCCCACCCCCTGCCCCAAGGCAGGGTCAAAAAGGGCCAGCCGCTCATCTGCCAGCACATCTTCCAGCACCACGGCGCGATCCTCATCCAGTATCAGGATGGCAGGCGTCAGGCTGGTGTCAAAATCCTTCAACGCGCGCCTGCCAAAACCGGCTTGCAGGCCCGCGCGTTCTGCGGCGGTGATGACATCGCGCAGCGTCACACTGCCCTTTGCCCCCGATTGCGCGGCCTGCAATGCCGCCAATGTCATGGGCCTGTCCAGACTGGCCGCGACATGCAGCGCGCAAGCTTCCAGCGCGGTCATATCATCAGGCTCAGTCCCGGTTGGCGCCGTTGCATAGGGTTCTATGTCGCGCTGCTCGTTCATGCGCCATCCCCGGTTATTGCCGGAACAGGCGCATCATCGGTCGGACTTGGCAGCGAGATTGCAAACGCATCCAGAATATCGCCCGTCAGCGCCAGCGCGGCATAGCCTGACAGCGCAACTTCGCGCTCGGCTGCGATCAGCGTCTCATTCGCTTCAAACAGATCGCGTTGCGCGTCCAGCAAGCCCAGAAGCGAGCGCCGCCCAATCGAGAATTCTTCGCGCGACGCATCGACCGTGGCGCGGTTGGCGGTTACGGCCTCGCGCGCTGCGGCAACACGCGCGGCCCCTGCCCGCTGGTCAGAGCGCAAATCGGCGAGCGCGCGCGCAATGTCACGCGCCAGCCCCTCACGCTCGGCGCGCACAGCATCCAGCTGCGCTTCGGCGGCGCGAATGCGCGCTTGCTGGCTGCCCGGCGCACCGGGATCATACACCACATCCAGATTTGCACTGCTTGTGCCGCGCTGCGCTCTGCCTTCAACCTGTAATTGTGGGAACCGCTGTGATCTGGCGACAGCGACATCGGCCTTTGCAGCAGCAATTCGCGCCTCCATGCCCAGAATTCGCGGGCTGGTGACGATCAACTCTTCATCCGAGGCGCGCGGCAGATTCGGCGCGCGGGGCGGTTCCGGCAATGCAGGGCCGGGGCGCTGGCCGAAACTGGCACCAAAGCCTGCCTCGGCACGCTCGACCCGCGCATCCGCTTCAGCCGCACGCGCCCGTGCCGTGGCCAGACGCGCCCGCGCGGTCAACACATCGGACCCCGCGCCCGCGCCTGCATCCGCGCGCTCTTGCACCTGCGTCAGAACAGTCTGATGCGCGCGGACATTTTCCCCCGCAATGCGCGCACGCTCGCGCGCGGCGCGCAGATCATACCACGCAGCGACCGAGTCCAGCGTCAGCGCTGCCGCCAGTTCCTGCCGCCCGCCGCGCTGCTCGAACACCCGCGCCTGTGCCGCGACCTGTTTGCTGGCCGATTCCCCGCCGTCAAACACAAGCTGCATGACCTGCAAGACAGGGCTGATGCTGTTGCCGCTGACTGTTCCGTTTACAATCGATCCCAAGGTCGCGCCCAAAGAAAACCTTGGGTAAAAACCGCGCCCCTCTGCCTCGGCGCGGGCTTGCGCGGCGCGCACGCCCGCACTGGAAGAGGCCAGTTGCGGATGGCTTTCAACCGCCTGCATCACTTGCCGGCCAAATGCGCTGCGCGCAACATCCGCCGACACACGCGCAGCCCGCATATCGGGCGGCGCATCAAAGCTGGCGCGAATCTCGTCCAGATCGGGTTTCGGGGCGCAACCGCTTAGCAACGCCACCCCCAGCAGCACCATTACAGCCTTGTGCGGCACGATAAACCCGGTGGCGGTGGTCATCTTTGACCCGGAAAGCCTTGAAAACATGCCCAGCTCAACCTTTATCTCAAATTCGTATCGCAAAATAATTTAACGTGAACGCTGTGTGGCCCCGCACTGAACACAACCAGCGACGATACCAGAGAATCTCTTTCAACTTCAGAAATAGTCCTAGTCCATTTTGCGCAACAGCGCCACGCCTACTGGTAAAAATCTCGGACAGAGACGGGTTTTCCACTGCGGCGGGGGTTTCACGCGTGCGCCCGTGTCGGAATTTTGTCCGAAATATAGACCAAAAACAGCTGAAGGGCACCCCTGCAAGGACGCACCTGACGCTATGAAGGCACTTTCTGAAACGCGCGAAAGATTAGCGCCCGTAGCAGCTGACGTCTGAAGGAAAACTGGCAGCCCGTAGGGGAATCGAACCCCTCTTTCCAGGTTGAAAACCTGGCGTCCTAACCGATAGACGAACGGGCCAGCTAGATTGAGAGCTACTTATTTAAAGCCACCAACCAGCGCAAGAGGGTATGCGCGCTTTTTTGCAATCGATCGCAGGATTATTGACCTAGACCGCCGGGACCGCTGCATCATCCAGCCGCAACTGCACGCTGCGGCGCCCACCCCACTGGTTTATCTCGACTTTGCCAGCAAGATGCAGGCGCTTGCCTTGGGCGGCCGCAATCACAGGCCCCAACTCTGATTCGTATGCCCCGAAGGCCACAGCCTCCAGCATATTGCTTTGCCCATCTCCGAAGCGCAGCCGCAGATGCGTCTCGCCCATGCGCCGGATGGAATGTATCCGCATGTCAGGGAATGCGAAGCGCGGCGCGGGGGCTGAAGCCCCGAAGGGGCCAGCCGCCTCGATCTGCTCGATCAGCGCGACCGTCACGGCGCCGGGCATCAGCACATTGTCGATGCGCAGCTCGCGTGCGGCCCCTGCGGCCCCTGCCCCCTGCTGCGCCAGCAACTCGCCCAGCCGCGCCATTGCTTCATCGATCTGCGCGCGCGCCACTGTCAGGCCCGCGGCCATCTTATGGCCGCCCCCTTTCAGCAACAGCCCTTCGCGCACCAGCCTTTGCACTGCAGCGCCAAGATCGACCCCCGCAACCGAACGGCCCGAGCCTTTGCCCTCGTCTCCCTCCAGCGCGATCACGACAGAGGGCCGCGATGTGGCCTCTTTCAGCCGTGCCGCCGCAATGCCAATCACACCGGGGTGCCAGCCTTCGCCTGCGGCCCATGCCAGCGCGCCCTCGGTGCCGCGCGATTCGGCTTGGGCAAGCGCCTGTGCGCGCACGAAGGCTTCAATCTCGCGGCGTTCGGCATTCAGCAGCTCCAACCGCTCGGCCAGCGCCCCGGCCTGTGCGGGGTCATCGCAGGACAACAACCGCGCCCCCAGATCGGCGGCCCCGATGCGCCCGCCCGCATTCACTCTTGGGCCAAGCACAAAGCCCAGGTGATAGGCCGTTGGCGCTGCCTCCAGCCGCGCAACATCGGCAAGCGCGCGCAGACCGACCCGATTGCGCGTGGCCATCACCCGCAAGCCCTGCCGCACAAAGGCCCTGTTCACCCCGATCAAGGGGGCGACATCCGCGACAGTCGCCAGCGCGACAAGATCCAGCAGCGACATCAGATCAGGCCCTGCGACATGGCGCATGCGCAGCTGGCGGTTGGCTTCGACCAGCAACAGAAACACAACACCCGCCGCGCAAAGATGGCCCAGATCACCGCTTTCATCCTGCCGGTTCGGGTTCACAACGGCCAGCGCGGGCGGCAAGGTCTCTGCGCCCAGATGGTGGTCGATCACCACAACATCCGCGCCTTTTGCAGCTGCAATCGGCTCATGGCTGACGGTGCCACAATCGACACATACAATCAGATCATGGCTTTGCGCCAGCATCGCCATCGCGGCTGAATTCGGGCCGTAGCCTTCGTCGATCCGGTCAGGAATATACAGTGTCGCCTCGCGCCCAAGCGCGCGCAACCAGCAGATCAGCAGCGCCGCCGATGCGCCCCCGTCCACATCGTAATCCGCAAAGATTGCAATCTTCTCGCGCCCATCCACCGCAGCCAGAACGCGCAAGGCGGCCATCTCCATGTCGCGCAAGCCACGCGGGTCGGGCAGCAGATCGCGCAGCGAAGGCGCAAGGTAGCTTTCTGCCCCCTCTGACGCCACGCCTGCACGCGCCAGAATCGTGCAGACCGCGCGCGGCAGGCCGGTTTGCTGCGCCATTGCATCTGTCAAACGTTCCTGCATGGGGTCAGGCCCGCGCCAGCGCCGCCCCAGAACCGAGTGTTCAACCCCCAGAAACGCGGTTTCACTGTGCATCCGACATGCCCCATCCCATCACCAGTGCTGCACGGCACGCCACAGGCGCAAGGCTGCCTGCCGCGCGCACTCATCCAGCATTTTCTTGCCTTAAATACTCAAAAAGGCAGGCCGCAAGCGCTGTGGCAGGATATTTTCTGCGCAAAGCCCCCCAGCACTTACAAGGGTGTGCGGTAGCTCATGCGGCGCACGGACCCGGTTTTGGACCGCATCAACAGCGTATCTGTCGTCACCCAGCCCGGCTCGGTCTTGATTCCCCGCACGATCGACCCGTCCGTGACCCCGGTTGCCGCGAAGATCACATCACCCGTGATCATCTCGTCGCGGGTATACACCTTGTCGAGGTCTTCAATACCTGCGCGCCTTGCACGGGCAATCTCGTCATCATTGCGAAATACCAGACGGCCATAAATCTGGCCACCCATGCATTTCAGGGCCGCCGCTGCCAGCACACCTTCTGGCGCGCCGCCCGAGCCCATATACATGTCGATGCCTGTAAGCTCTGTCTCTGCGCAATGGATCACGCCCGCCACATCCCCATCCATGATCAGCCGGATCGCCGCCCCGGTCGAGCGCAGGTCCGTGATCATCGCGTCATGGCGCGGACGTTCCAGCACACAGACAGAAATATCCGACGGATCACAGCCTTTCGCCTTGGCCAATGCGCGCACGCGCTCGGATGGGGTCATGTCCATTGTCACTGTGTCAGGTGCAAAGCCCGGACCGATGGCCAGCTTGTCCATATAGACGTCAGGCGCATGCAGCATGGTGCCGCGCGGGGCCATCGCGATGACGGTCAGCGCGTTGGGGAAATCCTTGGCGGTCAGCGTGGTGCCTTCCAGCGGGTCCAGCGCGATGTCAACCTCGGGGCCGTTTCCATTGCCCACCTCTTCGCCGATATACAGCATCGGGGCCTCATCGCGCTCGCCCTCGCCGATCACCACGCGCCCTTTGATGTCCAGCAGGTTCAGCTGGTTGCGCATTGCATCCACGGCCGCCTGATCGGCGGCTTTCTCGTCGCCCCGCCCCACCAACTTGGCCGAGGCCAGCGCGGCCGCCTCGGAGACGCGGGCAAGGCCAAGTGACAGCATACGGTCGTGAAATTCAGGTTGTGTGGTCATGGAACTATTCCCTCGGGTAATGATTTCCATCACGTCTAGCGGGTTGCAGGCACAGGACACAAGCCATTAGCGAACCGGCAGCGCTAACGGCGCGATCTGCGCGGCAGATGGGACTCAGTCTTCTTCAATCGCAAGGGCAACGGGTTCGCCCACCACAACGCCTGTTTTCATCGACAGGTCCACAGCATGGTCAATCGCATCTCGGGTGGTTTTATGGGTGATAATCAGCACAGGCGCGCGCGTGTCCTGATGGCCGTATTGGCGCATCCGGTTGATCGAAACGCCCGCATTGCCCAGGGCTTCGGCCACTTTGGCCAAAGCGCCGGGCTTGTCCATCAGGCCCATACGCAGATACCACGGCTTCGACCCCATTGCCTTGGCCGATACGGCCACGTCCAGCGTTGCCGCAGGTTGGCCGAAAACCGGCATGTGAAAGCCGCGCGCAATGTCGATCACATCGCCGATCACGGCGCTGGCGGTTGGCCCCTCGCCCGCACCGGGGCCACGCAGGATGATCTGGTCAACCGCGTCGCCCTCGATCACGATCATATTCGTGCCGCCTTTCAGCTGCCCCAGCGGGCTGTCAGCCGGCACAAGGCAGGGCGTCATCGACTGCTCCAGCCCGCGCCCTGTCATCTGCGCCACGCCCAACAGCTTGATGCGCAGTCCCAGATCAGCAGCGGCGCGAATATCCTCGATCGAGATGCGCTGGATGCCTTCCAGTGCAATGGCGTCGAAATCGGGCCGGACACCAAAGGCGATGGCCGAGAGCAGGGTTAGCTTATGCGCCGCATCAATCCCGCCCACATCCAGTGTGGGGTCCGCTTCAAGATAGCCCAGCTGGTTGGCTTCCTCGAACACTGTATCATAGGGCAGGCCCGCATCTTCCATCCGCGTCAGAATATAGTTGCAGGTGCCGTTCATCACACCCTTGATGCGGGTGATCCGGTTGCCTGCTAGCCCTTCTGCCAGCGATTTGATAACCGGAATCCCCCCCGCGACCGCCGCTTCATAGCGCAAGGACACGCCCTGCGCCTCGGCGGCTTCGGCCAGGGCCTGCCCGTGAATTGCCAAAAGCGCCTTATTGGCGCTGACAACATGCTTGCCCGCTGCGATTGCGGCTTCGGTCAGGGCTTTAGCGGGGCCATTCTCGCCGCCCATCAACTCGACCACCACATCAATATCGGGGCGGCGCGCAAGGGCGACAGGGTCATCTTCCCATGCATAGCCAGAAATATCGACCCCGCGGTTGCGGGTGCGAGAGCGCGCGCAGACCGCCACAATCTCGACCGCGCGGCCTGCGCGGCGCGCCAGCAGATCGCCATTGGTTTGCACAATCTTGATCAATCCGGTGCCAACAGTGCCAAGCCCTGCAATTCCAAGGCGCAAAGGGGTGGTCATGGCAAAGGCTCCGTCTGTGAACTGGGTGTTGGCGCTCTGTTAGCGGCTTGAGGGCTGGCTTGCAATGCGGCCTGTCGGCTGCGCGGGCCTCAGCGTGTCAGCGCGGTGATTTCGCGCAACAGGACAGCGCGCGAAATCTCGCCCACATGCACATGGGCCAGCATGCCATCCGCCCCCAGAAACAGCGTCACCGGCAGGCCGATCGTGCCGTAATGGCGCGCCAATGCACCTGCGGGGTCAAGCGCCATATGGGTTGGGCTTATGCCCGCATTGTTCAGATGCGCGGCAACAGTTGACAGCGCCTCGCCCTGACTGGCCAACAGAAAGGTCACACCCCTGGTCTGTGCCGCCACATCGGCCAGCATCGGCAATTCGCGGCGGCAGGGCGGGCACCATGTCGCCCATAGGTTAATCACCATGGGCTGCAATGGCGCATCCGCAAAGGCGAATTCGGCCCCCGAGACCATCGCCAATGTCAGATCAGGCGCAGCAGTTTCGGGACGCGCGCCTATATCCAGCGTCAAAGCGAACCACAGCACACCACCCACCCACAGCGCCCCGAACGCAGGCACGAAGGACAAACCACGCTGCCACGCAACAGCCGTCACCACCCCCACACCCAACGCCGCCCCCAGCGGTGAGAACCCGCCTTGCCATATGGCGACAACCAGCCACGGCTCTGCCAGAAAAACTTGGGGGAATTGCACAACATGGCCCAGCCGCGCGCCGATGAACCCCCACAGAACCGCCTGCCCTGCCCAAGTGCCAATCGCGGGCTGGCGCGAGACGCGCGCGATCACTTCGGCCACCAGCACAAAGGCCAGCACGCTGACAATCGCTGCAAAACGGTCCCAGCCCAGAACGAGCGGGCCAAGTTGAATGGCGTTCATATGCCCCCCTGACGCGGTGGCCCGCTTATCGCTGGCGCGCGCGCCCATGTCCAGAGTGCGGCCTTGCAGCTATGCGCGATGCAAGGCCGCGATGCAGGTCAGGGTGCAGTGCCCAGTTTGGCCGCGTCGCGGGCCAAAGCCTCGCGCGTGGCGTTGCGGCGATACCACAGCGTGATGACTGTGGACGACAACACGATGAACAGCGAATACAGAATCGGGATCAGCAACACCTCTTGCTGCATCGCTGCGCTGAAACTCAGCGTGATGACCAGCACCGCAAGCGGCCCGTTCTGAATGCCGGTTTCAAGGCTGATCGTGCGCGATCGGCTGGTATCCTGCCCCAACCCGCGCGCGACCCAATAGCCGAACAACATGCCAATCAGGCCGATGCTGCTGGTCGCGGCATAAACATGCGCGGGCGTTTCCAGCAGCAAAAGGTAGTTACGCGGCACCCATGTTGCAATCAGGAACACGATCACCGCCACCCCCATGAAAGAGCCGATCAATTCGACCGTTGCGCCCACATTGGGGTTCAGCTTGCGCAGCACCATGCCCAAAGCCGTGGGCACCAGCAGCACGACAAGAATTTGCGCCACATTGCTTGCCGGAATGGCATAGTCACCCGACACACCGGCAAGTCCGCCATAGAAAGACAACAGCACCGGCACCATGAGCACAGCGGCCAGTGTTGAAACTGTCGTCATCATGATTGACAGCGCCAGAACACCCTTGCTGAAATAGGCAAATATGTTCGAGGTGGTCCCCCCCGGCATACAAGCGATCAGCAACAGCCCCACCACCAGCGCAGGCGGCAAGCCCAGCGCCACGGCCAAAAGAAAGCCCAGAAACGGCATGACCGCAAACTGGCTGAGCAGCCCCACCAGAATGCCCTTGGGCTTGCGAAAGGCGATCAGGAAATCGCGCGGGGTCATGCTTGCGCCCATGCCCAGCATGATGACCATCATCATCACGCCCAAAAGTGTGGTTTCAAGTTCTGTCAGCATGGCTCAGACCTTTCCGGCGGCTTCGGCGCGTGCCTCTGCCTTGAGGTTCTTGCGAAGGATTTTCCCGATGGGCGATTTTGGCAACTCGTCACGCACCACCACCGAGCGCGGCACCTTGTAGGCTGCCAGATATTTGCGGCAATGCGCGATCACCGCCTCTTTGCTAAGCGTGTCGGGCACGTCGGGGTTCTGGACGACATAGGCGCGCACTGCCTCGCCTGTGGAGGTGTCGGGCACGCCGATCACTGCCGCCTCAAGCACGGCATCAAGTTTGGACAGACAATCTTCAATCTCGTTGGGGTAGACGTTGAAGCCGGACACAAGAACAAGATCTTTCTTGCGGTCCACAATGGTCAGAAAGCCGTCTTCATCCATGACCGCCACATCGCCTGTGAACAGCCACCCGTTCTGAAGCGTTTTGGCCGTATCGTCGGGGCGGTTCCAATAGCCGCGCATGACCTGCGGCCCCTTGACCAGCAATTCACCCGGTTTGCCCTGCGCGACCGGCTCGGCTGCGTCATCGACCAGCACCACATCGGTGCCCGGCACCGGCACCCCGATCGAGCCTGCGCGCACCGGCTGGTCCAGCGGGTTGAAACTGACCAGCGGCGCGGTTTCGGTCAGCCCGTAACCTTCGGCCACCCGCGTGCCCGTGACAGCCTGCCAGCGTTCGGCCACCGCCTGATGCAGCGCAGTGCCCCCCGCAATCGCGGCTTTCAGTGTTTTGGGCGGATAGGCTGCGAACCATTCTTCATTCATCAGCCCGTTGAACAGGGTGTTGACGCCAGTGATCCATGTCACCGGATAATTTTCCAGCGCGCGCTGGATGTTTTGCACAGGGCGCGGCGATGGCACCAGAATATTGCGCGCGCCCAGATCGAAAAAGGTCATCAGATTCGCGGTGAAGGCGAAGATGTGATACAGCGGCAGCGCTGTCAGCACACAATCCGCACCAGACATATGCCGCCCGCCCATGATCTTGACCTGTGCAAGATTGGCCAGAATATTGCCATGTGTCAGCATCGCGCCCTTGGCCACGCCTGTGGTCCCGCCGGTATATTGCAGCAGCGCCAGATCATCGCGGAGCAAGCTGTCCCAGTCACCCACCTTTTCTGCACCCCGCCCGATGCGCAGCGCCTCGCGCAGGCGCAGCACCGGCACGGCCAGCGCCGGCACTGGCGGCAAGGTGCGCGACCAGAATTTCTGCACCCCGCGCACAATGGTTTCGGGGATGCGGGGAAAGAACTCTGGCACGCCTGCAAGCACCACATGGCGGATACCTGTATGGGCGATCACCTCTTCCAGCTTGTCGGCGAACATATCGCTGATGACCAGCACCTCGGCGCCCGAATCCTTGAACTGGTGCACCATCTCGGACGGGGTATATAGCGGGTTGGTGTTGACCAAAACGCAGCCTGCCTTGAACACGCCAAAAGCCGCGACCGGATAGGCCAGCCCGTTGGGCAGTTGCACCGCCACCCGGGCGCCCGGTTCAAGGTTGCAATGGTGGCGCAGGAAGGATGCGAAATCATCCGACATCTCGCCCACCTGCCGATATGTCAGCGTGCCGTTCATCCCATTCGGCACAACACAGGTGAATGCGCGGCGCTGTGCATGGGTGGTGCAGGTCTGGTCGATCAGATGCGCCAGCGAGGCATGCTCTGGCGCTGGCAATTCGGGCGAAATATCGGTGCTATACGCCGCCAACCACGGGCGGTTCACTACTGTCATGGTTACAAATCCCCTCCCGCCCGCATATGCTGCGAGCCTCCTGCCGTTACTTTTCCCCAGAGTGTCGCATCAGGCAAGAGTTGACGTGGCGCACCCGGTTTTATTTCCCTACGTCACACGCAGGAAGTCACGCCATTTCGTGCTATAGCGCCGCTATCAGGCTGCGCAATTGGGCAACTGTCGTCTTGGCGGGCAGTGTTGGCCGGTATTCCAGCCCCACCACGCGAATGCCTGCATCCCGCGCGCAGCGCAGCAGCGCGGGCAGTTCCGGCATCTGGTCGGGCACAGGATCACCCCGATCCTGAATGCGGGCAAGCTGCATATGCCCGATATACGGGGCAAGGCGCTCCAGATGCGCCAAGGCGGCGGCGACACCTTCCATCGTGGCGATATGATACCAATCGAACATCAGTTTCAGGCGCGGGTGGGCAAGCTGGGCCAAAATCGCTTCGGCTTGGGCAAGGCTGCCCAGATGGTAGCCGGGCATGGCCTGCGGGCAGATCGGCTCGATCAGGATGGGGCATTGCGTCTGCGCCAAGGCACGCGTGAGTGCGGCAAGATACACTTCTGGCTGCCCGCCAATCCCTGCGGTGATATGAATAGCCCCCGCCCCAAGGGCCGTGGCGGCCGCAATCGCTGCATCAAGGTCGCCCGCGAATTCAGCCTGCGACAGGGCCGCGCGCCCTAGTGTCGCGCCCATATGGGTGTTCAGCGCAATGACCCCCAAGCCTGTTTGCGCCAAGGCCTGCAACACCGGCCCCTGCGGGGTCGATTGGGGCTGGTCATGGAATTCGACCGCATCAAACCCCGCCTGATGCGCCGCATGAATGCGCGCGGCCAGCGGCAGGTCGGAAAACAAAAACCCCAGATTTGCTGATAATTTCATGATGTTGTCACATGTTGCACGATAGCCCTGCATAGCGGCTCCGCGCAAAACAAGGAACTCAACAGTTTTCCTTGCGTTTGTTTTGTGGATTTCATAATCGGGCGCTTCATGTCATGGGGTCAATATTGGGGGTACCACATGCAGGATCGTGTTTTCCAGAGTTACGGGGTTCATCGTTGGGGCGCAGGAATGTTTGCGCCACTGCCGAATGGCGATATGGGGTTGGTCAACCCCGCGCGGCCACAAGATACGCCAGCAAGTCTTCCGGAATTGCTGCACAATCTGGATGCGCGCGGCATCCACACACCAGTTCTGGTGCGCGTGGGCGCATTTCTCAAGCGTCAGCTTGAGATGCTGAACACCTCTTTCGCCAAAGCGATCGAGGCGAATGGCTACCAGGCCCCCTATCGCGGGGTGTTTCCCATCAAGGTCAACCAACAGGCCGAGGTGATTGACCGGATCGTGGATTATGGCCGCCCCTACCAGTTCGGGCTGGAAGCGGGGTCAAAGCCAGAGCTGATTCTGGCGCTCTCGCGCGATCTGCCAAAAGGCGCATTGCTGATCTGCAACGGGATCAAGGATGCCGAGTTCATCCGCTTGGGCATTCTGGCGCGCAAGGCGGGCATCAACTGTGTGCTGGTCATCGAAAGCCCCGGCGAAGCCGACACCGTAATCGCCGAGGCAAAGCGTCTGGGTGAAAAGCCCGCGCTAGGCGTGCGCATCAAGCTGACACGGCGCGTCACCGGCAATTGGGCCGACAGTTCCGGCGACCGCTCGACCTTTGGTCTGACCACCAAGGAAGTGGTTGATCTGGTCGATAAACTGCGCGCCGAAGATATGCTGGATTGTCTGGTATTGCAGCATTCGCATCTTGGCTCTCAGGTGCCGCAGATGATGGATATCCGTCAGGCCGTGGACGAGGCGTGCCGCTTTTACACCGAATTGCGCCGTCTTGGCGTGCCGCTGACCTATCTGGATTTGGGCGGCGGCCTTGGCATCGACTACACTGGCGAGGCGCGCGCCTCTGACAATTCGGTGAACTACACGGTCGAGGAATATTGCGCCAATATCGTTGAAACCGTGAAATACCAGATGGACGAGGCCGAAGTTCCCCACCCCACACTGGTCACGGAATCAGGCCGCGCGATTGTCGCCTATTCGTCCATGCTGCTGTCGGATATTCTGGAAGCCAGCTATTTCGACCGCTCTGCCCCTATCACGCCGGAAGCAGACGACCATCACATGCTGTCGGATATGGCCGCGATTACCGGCTACATGACCCCCAAGCGTGTGCAGGAATGTTTGAACGACGCCGAATATTACCGCGAGGAATTGCGCGCCCTGTTCCGTCGCGGCGTGATCGGCATTGAAGAGGTCGCGCGCGCCGAACAGATTTTCCTGTTCATCGTCGGGCGGATCAAGGATCTGGTGGCGCAGACGCCGGATGTCCCGCAAGAGGTGCTGGAAGCGCTGTCTGCGCATCGTGACATCTACCGCGCCAACTTCTCGCTGTTCCAGTCCCTGCCCGATGTCTGGGCGATTGACCAGCTTGTTCCCATCGCACCTTTGCAGCGGCTGAATGAAACACCCCTGCGCCGCGCGGTCCTGTCGGACATTACCTGCGACAGTGATGGCAAGATCGACCAGTTTGTTCTGGGCGACGGGGTGGGCAACGCCCTGCCCGTCCATGAATTGCGCGCGGGCGAGCGGTATTTTATCGGGATTTTCCTGATCGGGGCCTATCAGGAAACGCTGGGCGATCTGCACAACCTGTTCGGCGACACCAATATCGTGACAGTCGATTTCAACGATGATGGCGTGCTGGAAATCCTGCACGAGGTGGAAGGCGACACCGTGGCCGAGGTCATGGCCTATGTCGAATATGAACCCAAGCAATGCCTTGACGCGTTCAAGCGCATTGTGGAACGCGGCGTGCAAGATGGCACGCTGAACCCGTCACAGCGGCGGATGCTGATGGAAACCTACCGGCACGCGCTTGGCGGCTATACCTATTATGAACATGAGGAGCACACCAATGGCTGAAAACAAAGATGTTCTGGTCATCGGCGCAGGCGGCGTCGCATCCGTGACCCTGCACAAGATGGCAATGAACCGTGACCTGTTTCCGGGCCGCATTGCGGTCGCCAGCCGCACATTGTCAAAATGCGAAGCAATTGCCGCAGCCATCAAAAGCCGCACCGGAATCGAGATCGAAACCTATCAGATCGATGCAGATGATGTGGAACAGACCGTCGCCCTGATCGAAGCCGTGCAACCCGCGCTTCTGGTCAATCTGGCGCTGCCCTATCAGGATCTGGCGCTGATGGACGCCTGCCTGAAAACCGGCGTGCATTATCTGGACACCGCGAATTACGAGCCACCCGAAGAAGCGAAATTCGAATACTCGCACCAGTGGAAGCTGCATGACCAGTTCAAGCAGGCAGGGCTTATGGCCACGCTGGGTGTGGGGTTTGACCCCGGTGTGACCAGCATTTTTGCCGCCTATGTGCGCAAACATTACCTGTCGGGCATTCGCCAGATCGATATTCTGGATTGCAATGGCGGTGATCACGGCCATCCTTTTGCCACCAATTTCAACCCCGAAATCAACATCCGCGAAGTCACGGCCGAAGTGAAGCATTGGGAAAACGGCGGCTGGGTGACCAGCCCTGCCATGTCCACCAAAGTGCCCTATGATTTCGAGGCGGTGGGCGAGAAGAACATGTATCTGATGTATCACGAGGAGTTGGAGTCGCTTGTGACCCATTTCCCCGAGATCGAGCGCGCGCGCTTCTGGATGACCTTTGGCGATGCCTATATCAACCATGTCACCGTGCTGCAAAATGTCGGCATGACAGGGATCGAGCCTGTCGAGTATCAGGGCCAGCAGATCATCCCGCTGCAATTCCTCAAAGCCGTGCTGCCAAACCCGGGCGATCTGGGCGAACGCACCAAAGGCAAGACCAATATCGGCGACATCATCACCGGCCCCGCCAAGGATGGGTCTGGCGAGAAGACCTATTACATCTATAATATCTGCGACCATGAGGAATGCTTCCGCGAAGTGGGCTCTCAGGCGGTCAGCTATACCACCGGCGTGCCTGCGATGATCGGCGCGGCGCTGATGCTGAACGGCACATGGTCGGGTGCGGGCGTGTTCAACACCGAGCAGCTGGACCCTGACCCCTTCATGGACCTGCTGAACAAGCATGGCCTGCCATGGCAGATCGTTGAAATGTCTGCGCCGGTCGATTTCTGATGGCAATGCAGACCCATGCGGGCGATCCGGGCGCGTTTGCAGGGTTTGACCTGCACCGCGTCCCCTCGCCCTGCTTTGTTGTGGATGAAGCGCGGCTGGAGCAAAACCTGCGCGTGCTGGCCGATATACAGGCCCGTTCCGGCGCAACTGTTCTTTGCGCGCTCAAAGCCTTTTCCATGTGGTCGCTGGCGCCCTTGGTCAGCCGCTACCTGTCGGGCGTCTGCGCCTCTGGCCTATGGGAAGCGCGCCTTGGGCGCGAGCATTATGGCGGCATCGTTGAGACATATTCGGCGGGCTACAAGGCAGATGAAATGGCGCAGATCATCGCGCTGTCAGACCATATCATCTTCAACACCCCCGCTGCGAAAACCCGCTTCCTGCCTATGATCGCTGAGTCGGGCCGCGACATCCATGTGGGCCTGCGCTTCAACCCCGGCCTGCCCATGGGGGAAGATGCGAAATACGACCCCGCCGCCCCCGGTTCGCGCCTTGGCACTCCGCTGGAGCAAATCGACGCGCAAGCGCTGGAAGGCGTGGACGGGTTGCATATGCACACGCTGTGCGAACAGGATCTGGAACCAATGCTGGCCATCTGGGACCATATCGCCCCGCGCATCCGCACCCTTGCACCGCATCTGAAATGGATCAATTTCGGCGGCGGCCATCACATCACCCGCGCCGATTATGACCGCGAGGGGCTGATTGCCTTTCTGCAACGCGTAAGCGCAGAGACGGGCCTGCACTGCTATCTGGAACCGGGCGAGGCTGTGGCGCTGGATTGCGGCATTCTGGTGGGCGAAGTGCTGGATGTGGTCGAAAATGACGGCCCCAATGCCATTCTCGACATCTCTGCCACCTGCCACATGCCCGATGTGATTGAAGCGCCCTACCGCCCTGCCCTGCTGGGCGAGGATGGCCCTGTCCTTGTCCGGCTTGGCGGGCCAAGCTGTCTGGCGGGCGATGTGATCGGGCGCTATGCCTTTGCCGCCCCGCCCCAGATCGGCAGCCGCATCGCCTTTCTTGATCAGGCACATTATTCGATGGTCAAGACCACCACCTTCAACGGCGTGCGCCTGCCCGCAATCGCCATCTGGAACAGCGAGACTGACGCGCTGCGCGTCATCCGCGAATTCGACTATCAGGACTTCAAAGGCCGCCTCTCATGATCTTTCTCGATTCCGAACTGACCCAATCCGAACGCGGCCCCGAGGCGCGCTTTCAGATTGTGCCCATGCCGCTGGAGAAAACTGTCTCTTACGGCTCTGGCACCGCCGACGGGCCTGCCGCATTGATCGAGGCGTCCGACCAGTTGGAACGGCTCTGGCGCGGGATCGAGCCTTGCGCGGCAGGCATCACCACAACGCCTGCCATAGATTGCAGCGTGCCGCTGGAATACGCGCTCGACTCGCTTGCCGCGCGCACCGAATCCATTGCGCGGGCGGGGCATATTCCTGTCACACTGGGGGGCGAACACAGTTTGACATGGGCGGCGGTCATCGGCGTCAAACGCGCGATTGATCGCCCTATCGGGATTATTCAGATTGACGCCCATGCCGATCTGCGCCGCGCCTATCAGGGCTTCCGGCATTCCCACGCGTCCGTCATGCAACTGCTGGTCGAGGAAGAGGGCGTGGCCCTGGCCCAATACGGCGTGCGCGCCCTATGTCAGGAAGAGGCAGATATCCGCACGCAAAACAACGTCATCTTCATCGACGCGGAAGAATTGGTCACGGGCAATATCCATGACGTGACCCTGCCCGATGATTTTCCGCAAGATGTCTATATCAGCTTCGATGTGGACGGGCTGGATGCGGCCATCATGCCCGCCACCGGCACGCCGGTTCCGGGCGGCTTGGGCTATTACCAGTCGTTGGCGCTGGTGCGATCGGCCCTCAGGGGGCGGCGCTGCGTGGGCCTTGATGTGGTGGAACTGGCCCCGATTGCCGGTTGGGATGTCTGGAATTTCACCGCCGCGCAACTGACCTATGCGCTGATGGGCATTGTCCAGCAGAACGACTAGGTGCAGCGCAGCCCCGGCCTTGCGCCGGGGCCTCTGCGTCCACCGCCCTGAAACCGCTAAATCTTGTGGTCGGTGCGTGACAATCCCGCCAGAGACGCCTATAAGTGCGGCAGTCTAACAAGGAATGTCCCGAATGTCTGCTGATGCCGTGAAGCGCGAAGAGTATGGCGCCGATTCGATCAAGGTTCTCAAAGGGTTGGATGCCGTTCGCAAACGTCCCGGCATGTATATCGGTGACACCGATGACGGCTCTGGCCTGCATCACATGGTCTATGAGGTGGTCGATAACGGCATTGACGAGGCATTGGCCGGTCATGCCGATTTCGTGACAGTCACCATTCATGCCGACAGTTCTGTGTCGGTCATGGACAATGGGCGCGGAATTCCCACCGATATTCACACCGAAGAAGGCGTCTCGGCGGCAGAAGTCATCATGACCCAGCTGCATGCAGGCGGCAAATTCGACCAGAACAGCTACAAAGTGTCGGGCGGGTTGCATGGCGTGGGTGTCTCGGTCGTCAATGCGCTGTCGGATTGGCTGGAACTGCGCATCTGGCGCGCGGGCAAGGAACATATCGCGCGGTTTGAACGCGGCGATACTGTCCGCTCTCTCGAAGTGGTGGGCGATGCGGGCGACAAAACCGGCACTGAAGTGCGCTTTCTTGCCTCAACCACGACATTTTCCAACCTTGAATACAATTTCAAGACGCTGGAAAACCGCCTGCGCGAGCTGGCCTTTCTGAATTCCGGTGTGCGCATCATTCTGGAAGATCATCGGCCCGCCGAAATGCTGCGCTCGGAATTGTTCTATGAGGGGGGCGTGCGCGAATTCGTGCGCCATCTGGACCGCTCGAAAACGCCAGTCATGGCCGAACCCATCTATATCGTGGGCGAGCGTGACGAGATCGGCGTCGAAGTGGCGATGTGGTGGAATGACAGCTATCATGAAACAGTGCTGCCCTTCACCAACAACATCCCGCAACGCGATGGTGGCGCGCATCTGGCGGGCTTTCGCGGCGCGCTGACCCGCTCGATCAATGCCTATGCGCAATCCTCGGGGATTGCCAAAAAAGAGAAGGTCAGCTTCACCGGCGATGACGCGCGCGAGGGGCTGACCTGCGTGCTGTCGGTCAAGGTGCCGGACCCGAAATTCTCCAGCCAGACCAAAGACAAGCTGGTATCGTCCGAGGTGCGCCCTGCGGTGGAATCGCTGGTGAACGAGAAACTCGCCGAATGGTTCGAGGAAAACCCTGTCCATGCCAAAAGCATTGTCAGCAAGATCATCGAGGCCGCGCTGGCTCGCGAAGCGGCGCGCAAGGCACGCGAGCTGACACGGCGCAAAACCGCGCTGGATGTGGCATCCTTGCCCGGCAAGCTGGCCGATTGTCAGGAACGCGACCCTGCGAAGTCGGAACTGTTTCTGGTCGAGGGGGACTCGGCTGGTGGGTCCGCCAAACAGGGCCGTTCGCGCCAGAACCAAGCCGTGCTGCCCCTGCGCGGGAAAATCCTGAATGTGGAACGCGCGCGGTTTGACCGGATGCTGGGGTCGCAGGAAATCGGCACGCTGATCACCGCGCTTGGCACGGGCATCGGGCGCGACGAATTCGACCTGAAAAAACTGCGCTACCACAAGATTGTCATCATGACCGATGCCGATGTGGATGGCGCGCATATCCGCACGCTGCTGCTGACCTTCTTCTTCCGGCAAATGCCGGAACTGATCGAAGGGGGGCATTTGTATATTGCCGAGCCGCCCTTGTTCAAAGTCGCGCGCGGCAAGTCCGAGGTCTATCTCAAGGATAAACCCGCGCTGGAAGATTACCTGATCGAACAAGGGGTCGAGGGGGCTTCCTTACGCCTTGCCACGGGTGAAGAAATCGTGGGGCAGGATCTGGCCCGCGTCGTGACCGAAGCGCGCGCTGTGCGCCGCTCGCTGGTGGCGTTTCCGACGCATTACCCGCAGCATATTCTGGAACAGGCCAGCATCGCAGGCGCGCTGCTGCCAGAGGCATTGGCGGCCAACCCGCAGCAACTGGCCGACAGTGTTGCACAACGCCTTGACCTGATCGCGGCGGAATATGAACGCGGCTGGGAAGGGCGGCCCACACAGGATGGCGGCTTGCGGCTTGCGCGCATCCTGCGCGGCGTGGAAGAAGTGCGCAGGCTGGACGGACCTGTCCTGCGCTCGGGCGAAGCGCGGCGTCTGGCCAGCCATACCGAAAGCCTGCAAGAAATCTATGCCCGCCCCGCCGAACTGGTGCGCCGCGACCGCAAGCAGAAAATCTACGGGCCGGTTGACCTGCTGGATGCGATCCTGACAGAAGGGGAAAAGGGCCTGTCGCTGCAACGCTACAAGGGCTTGGGCGAGATGAACCCCAACCAGCTATGGGAAACCACGCTGGACCCCGAAGCGCGCACCCTGTTGCAGGTCAAGGTCGACGATCTGGCCGAAGCGGATGACATTTTCACCAAGCTGATGGGCGATGTGGTTGAACCGCGGCGCGAATTCATCCAGCGCAATGCGCTAAGTGTGGAAAATCTGGACGCCTGAGTGATCAGGCGTCCAGCGCAGGTGTTTCTTAGCTCAGAATGATTCGGTAGAGGTTACGTTGCCGTCGACATCGCGGAAGATGCGTTGGGTCCGAATACCTACAACATAAATATCTTCGTATTGCCGCCCGTCATTATAGTTCACGATCGTATTAGAAATGCGGCCCATGCTGTCATACGAAGTGACCTGATCTGACCACCAGTGACGGTTCTGGACATCAACAACCGTCTGCTGCACAGGGCGATCAATGCCAGAATATGTGGTTACTGACTGGCGCCCGTCGCTATGGTTGATGTTGCGCAGCTGAATTCTGTTGAATTCATCAACCTGATACGTCCAGTCTGATGTACCGACCACATTGCCTGCTGCGTTGAACTCGGTCCGATGGCTTATACGCCCCTGATCACGGGTCTCCAGATAAGAGGTGCCGTTGGTTCGCGTGACCGTGCGTTCAGCGATACGGTCGTTTTGATCAAAACGCAGGACCTCGGTTGCATACCCATGCTGATGCTGCGCGTGGGTAATCGTCTGTTCGGTACGCACACCGTTTTCGTGGGCTATAACAACCTGCCGTCCATCTGCGTGGCTGATATTCTGGCCAATCAGCCTGCCTGCTGCGTCCAAGGTGCGGGTTTCATTGCGCACAAACACGCCATTCACGCCCGTATCTGTCAACGAGATCAGCCGCCCCGCTGCATCATATCCGCGCTCTTCCGTCGATACATGCTGATTATTGGCATCAAAGCGATTGGTCATTGCAACGCGCCCGTCTGCATAGATGTGTTCGTTGCGTGTGCCGTCGTTGTTGGTGATATTGTGGCTGGCCACCTGCCCCTGTTCGTTCCAAGTCCAGTTCTGGTTGGTCCAGTTATGCGAATTGTCGGGGTCGGTCACAGTTTGCGACACGGCACGGCCATTTTCATATATCGTGTTCAGGATACGCCCGTCGCTATAATCGATCCTGCGTTCCAGTTGCTGACCGTTTTCGGCCAGCACATAGCTATGCGCTTCGGTCGAGGTGATAATCCCTTCAGGGGTGCTGCGGACGCGTTCAACCAACCGCCCGTCAACATGTTGATCCGCAATATTGTGGTTGTTGTTCAAAACCTCAAGTCTGGTCAGCATGCGGCCCTGCTCGTCATATGTCACATCGATCGTTTTCCACGCATGGGCATTGTTTGGATCAGACCAATCCTGCGCGGTGCGCACACCATCTTCAAAGAATGTGTTGCGAATGCGCCCGTCATCATAATTGACATGTTCGGAAACCATCTGTCCGTTTTCGTCAAAATGTCTTACGATATTTTCCCAGTCATGGGTATTTTGCGGGTCGGTGATTTCAGTGCGGACCAGCTGACCGTCAACATAAACATCGGTCTGCACGCGCCCACCGGACAGAAGCGACGTTGAATAGGTTTCGATAACAGCTGGATCAATGCCGCTGAGACCCCCGATATTCAAAGTCATCTCGCCCACCTGAACACTGTTGAGCGAATTCAGAATGCGCTGCCCCAGATCTTCAGACCCGTTGCGCACAACAACGGCCGAGCTGATGCCCATCCCCACCGTCGCCGCCCCCAGAACGACCCAGTCAACTGTCATTGCGCCGCCTTCACGGCGGAAAAACTCCGCAATCAGTGCTGGTCGGACAATTTTGTTGAACAATCTAGCCATTGCAAAATAACCTTTCAAAACGCCTAAGCGATAGGAATTTGCAACTGGTAAGCGTTCTTTATGGTGTCACCAAGGCGCGATTTGGGCATTTTTGCGAAGCATTGGCCGCTTTCATACCACATCTTTTGCGCAGCGGGGCACCAGCCCTGCGCCCGCTTGCGCCGCAGCTGACAGCCCACAAGACAGATTTCGGCGCGATGCCCAAGTGTGATTGCAGCCTGTCATGAAACGGCCCGCCAGTTAAATCGTGGCAGCACAGCGGTCCTGTCGTTGATCGACCAGAAAATCGGTCAGCGCCGCGCCGATCCACATGCACAGCAAAGCCAGCAAGGCTGTCGCGGCAAAGATCGACCCGCCCGTTACACCTGCACCAATTGCGCAGCCACCCGCCAGCATCCCGCCAAAGCCCATCAACCCTGCCCCCAGCAGCGAGCGGCGCATGGCATCCGCGCCGTCATAGCCCTGCCATTGCAATTCGCGGCTGACCAATGCCGCCAGAAATGCACCCAGCACCACACCGGGGACCAGACCGACATCAAAGCGCAAGCTTGGATTGGGGTTGAGAAAGAACATCAGCGTATTGGCCGAGGGGCCGGTAAAGGTGGCCGAGGTCACATTGACCGGATCAAAGCTGACCTGCGCCAGATTCCATGTCATCATCCAGCCCAGCGCCACCGCGAACCCCACACCAGAGGCAAAGACCAGCGGGCGCGCCCCAAGCTGGTTGCGCAGCGCAAGCGCAATGGCCAGCGCGGCCAGCGCCACACCGATCCACAGCGCCAAAGTTTCCGGCAGCTGCACCATCGCCAACAGATGCAGATTGCGCCCGTCCGGTGTGATCCACAGCGCGGCAAGGCTGTTGCGCAAGGGCGCAAGCCAGCCATACAGACTCATCTGTGCGACGATCGCAAAGACCATGCCCGCAATGACCGAACGCAGATTGCCTGTCGCCGCCAGCACCAGCAACCGCCCCGAGCAGCCGCGCGCCAGCACCATGCCCACCCCGAACAATAGCCCTCCGATTACTGCCCCCGACCAAGACCCCGGCACCGCCATCATGCGCGCATCACTGACGCGGAACAGGCCCAAAGCCTGCGCGCCCTGCACCCAGACAACTGCGGTCGAGAAGGTCAGAAGCCAGATTGCCAGCCTTGGCCCGAACTGGCCGCGCGCAAATTCCACTGTCGCCGCACGCAGGCAAAACCGCGAGCGTTGCGCCGCAACCCCGAACACAAGCCCGACCATCAGGCCCATCAGGGCCTCGATATTGCCTTCACCAAATCTGTCGATAATGTCGTAAAGGTCCATCGCCGCCCCCCGCATGCAGCATTGCAGATGGCGGCTTATGCCACAGGGGCGGCGGAACGGGCCTTGATCTAAATCATCAAGGCGCTGTCGCGCGGAACAGGCGCTGCACCATTTGCACCGCCTCGCGCACGCGTTCATCTGCCAGAGAGTAGAAAATCTGGTTCCCCTCGCGCCGTGTTGTCACCAGTTTCTCATGGCGCAGACGGGCAAGTTGCTGGCTGACAGCCGCTTGGCGCGACATGATCAGGCGTTCCAGTTCCGCCACAGAATGATCGCGCTCGCACAGGTAATACAGCATCAGAAGCCGGCCTTCATGGCCCATGGCCTTCAGGAATTCCGATGCCTCGCGCGCTTCGGCCTGCAATTCGTCCAATGTCAGACCCGCTGTCGCGCGCTGCTGCCTGCGCCGCACAGCCATCTCATCCTCTGGGGGAAGAGTCTGTTCGCGATTTTGTCCGTCCGGCATGCATGAACTTTCGGTCGCACAAGACTGCGTGAAGGCGGTGCAGTCTTGTTTCACCTGTCAGTTTAGCACATGCGCTTTGCGAAAGGTAGCGTTCAAGCCAAGGTCACTGTGCAAGTCCTGCTTGCGCCGTTGAAATCATATCACTGATATAGGGCCAGAAGAAATCTTCGCCGGGAAAACCTGTCAGGCGTTCAATCTCGGCCCCGTCTGGGCCGATCAGAATAAATGTCGGCGTGACAAAGGGTTGCGTGTTCAGCACCACCCCTTCGGGTAGATCACCCCGAAGCTGCACATGCACCAAAGGCGCCGCCTGCCCCTCTGCCGATTTTTCATAAACCGGCGCGATATCGCGGTTAAAGACGCGGCAGTAATAGCATCCCGCCTGCTCGACCATCAGCAAACGCAACTCCTGCGCCTGCGCGGAACCCATCGCAGGAAGCGACAACGCCAGCGCCACCACAAGGGCTTTCTGCACAGCAGCGGAAACAAGGGATTGACGCATAGATGTAAACATATGAACAAAGTAATATGTCGATCTCTGGAAGGCAACCACAAGATGTCCTGTCGCAGCGCAAGACAAGCAAAGGTCACAACACATGTTTGATATCAGCTATGGTGGGGCAGCGATTGCGGGGCTTTTATCGTTCCTGTCGCCTTGCATCCTGCCCATTGTGCCCTTTTACCTGTGCTATATGGCGGGCCTGTCCATGTCGGAATTGCGCGATGAACAGGGTCTGGCCCCCGGTGCGCAAAAGCGGCTTGTGCTGGCCTCGGTCGCCTTCGCACTTGGGGTGACGACGATTTTCATGCTGCTTGGCATGGGGGCCACGGCGCTTGGGCAGACATTCATCGCCTACCGCGACATTCTGAAATGGGTCGCGGCGGGGGTTCTGTTCATCTTCGGGCTGCATTTTCTGGGGCTGTTGCGCATCTCCCTGTTGTATCGGGAAGCGCGGATTGAAACATCCACCGCGCCGAAATCGGTTATCGGGTCTTATGTCATGGGGCTGGCCTTTGGCTTTGGCTGGACGCCCTGTGTCGGCCCCGCTTTGGCCGCGATTTTGATGATCGCATCGGGCATGGGCAATATCTGGGAAGGGGCCGCCCTGCTGGCCGTCTATGGTCTGGCCATGACGCTGCCATTTGTTCTGGCCGCCCTGTTCGCGCGCCCGTTCCTGAACTGGGTGGGCCGCCATCGCAGCAAATTGGCGCATGTCGAAAAGGTCATGGGCGCTATGCTGGTTTTATTCGCCGTGCTGATCGCCACTGATTCGGTGGCCTATATCGCCGAAGGCATGCTGGAAATTTTTCCGTGGTTCGCCACCATAGGCTGACCACACCACAGGGGGGAGGATGACATGAAACTTCTGAATCTGATAAGCGCAGGGCTGTTGGCCTTGGTCGTGGCAGCACCTGTGCAGGCCACACCCGTGGGCGAGGACGGATTGCACAAACCCGACTGGCTGGTCGAGACATTCCGCGACATGCGCGATGACTTGGAAGACGCGCAGGCCGAAGGCAAACGCCTGTTGCTGATGTTCGAGCAGCGCGGCTGCATCTATTGCACGCGCATGCATGAAAATGTCTATCCCGACCCTGAAATCACCCGCATGCTGACCGAGGACTTCATGGTGGTGCAGATCAATCTGTTCGGCAATGTGCCAATCACGGATTTCGATGGCACAACGCTGGATGAACGCGACATGGCGCGGCGCTGGGGTGTGGTGTTCACACCCACCATGATCTTCGCACCCGAGCACGTTCCCGAATCGGGCAGCATGCGCGATGCGGCCGTCATGACCATGCCCGGCGCGTTCGAGCGCGGGACGACGCGGCTGATGCTGCAATGGGTGCTGGAAAAAGGCTATGAGGGCGAGGAACATTTCCAGCATTACGTCGCACGCATGCTGCAAGCCCGTTCGGATTGAGGTAAAATAATTCTTAAATCTCAAGGCCATGCCGCAGAAATCCGGCATGGCTTTTTTCGTTCATCAATATTCACAAAAAACAATATGCAAAAAATCGAATTTTCATTTGCAGCATCGGTATACTGTGGTCTATTGTCGCATAACGGTAAGCTTGGGAGAGCGCATTACCGTTTAACCGTCTGGGAGGGCTTTCATGACAAGACGATCACTTTCCGCAGCCTGTGCCGCCACGGCAGTGATTTGGGGCGGAGCAACATTTGCCGAAATTTCACCGGCGGATATAGTCTGGGAAGATGAAATCGCGATTCCCGCATCGCTATCTGGAACACCGGGTGATCCGGTCGCTGGCGCAGTTACAGTTTCCAGCCGGTCAGCGGGGAATTGCCTGTCCTGCCACCAGAATACAGCGATGCCGGAACACGATTTCCAAGGCAATATCGGCCCCTCGCTAGACGGGTCGGGGGCCAGATGGTCCGAAGCAGAATTGCGCGGGATCGTGGCCAATGCCAAGCGCGTGTTTCCCGAAAGCATGATGCCCGTGTTTTACAATGACAACCCCGAAGACTATATTCGCCCCGGCGAGGCGTACACCGCCCGCGCCTATAACCCTGAAACCTTTTCCACGCTTCTGACAGCCCAGCAGGTTGAAGATGTCGTGGCCTATCTGATGACGCTGACCGACTGGTAACAGCGCCATCCCGCAACGGGACAGTTCCCTGAAGCACCAATCATGAGAGGATAATTCAATGCTGACAAGACGCGATACCATGGCACTGGGCCTTGGCGTAGCAGCTGTCGCAATGGTCCCCGGCGTAGCCAGCGCCTCGGCCGTTGACGATGCCATTTCCGCTTTCACCGGCGGTGCTTCCGTCACTGATGGCGGCGTAACAATCAGCGCACCCGAAATCGCGGAAAACGGCAACACTGTGCCAATCGCGGTAGATGCACCGGGCGCGACCGAGATTTTGCTGCTTGCCGCTGGCAACCCGACACCGGGCGTGGCCAAATTCGGCTTTGGCGAGGGTGCGGCCACATCGCGCGCGGCCACCCGCATCCGCCTTGGCGGCACACAGGACGTTGTTGCAATCGCTAAAATGAGCGATGGCAGCTTTGCGCGCGGCGCTGTGGAAGTGAAGGTCACCATCGGCGGTTGCGGCGGCTAAGGGCCTGCCAGCATCGCCTTTCCATCCCTATTCTAGGAGAAAAAGATATGTCTGACGTCAGACCCCGCATCCGCCTTCCACGCTCTGCCAATGCTGGCGACGTGATCGAGGTGAAAACCCTTATCAGCCACAACATGGAAACCGGCCTGCGCCGCGATGGTTCGGGCAACGCGATCCCGCGCCAGATCATCAACCGCTTCACCTGCGAATATGCAGGGCAGATGGTGCTTGATGTGACGATGGAACCTGCGATTTCGGCCAACCCGTACATGGAATTCGATGTGCAGGTCGACGAGTCCGCAGACTTTGTTTTCACATGGTATGACGATGATGGCTCTGTCTATTCCGAGACACAGAGTTTCGAAGTCAGCTGATACGACAGGTCACAGCCAGTCTGGGAGGAGACACGCATGAAGACCATGACCAAGCTTTGGGCCACTGTGGCAATTTGCGGGGCTATGCTAAGCAGCACAGCCTTTGCAGACCCGCATCCCGATGCTGAACTGATTATCGAGGGTGAGTTGCACATCGCCACCCGCGCAGAGCCGCCCGAGCATCTGGGCGGCGTCTTGCCCGAGATTTATTCCGGCTGGCTGTTCCGCACGGATGAAACCCGTGAGTTGCAAATGGATGATTTCGACAATCCCGGCATGTTATTTGCCGAACGTGGTGAAGACCGCTGGGAATTGGCGGAAGGCACGGCAAACCAGTCTTGCGCCGATTGCCACGGCGATGTTGAATCGATGGCAGGCGTGCGCGCTGTCATGCCAAAGGTCAATGAAAACGGCGAGTTGTGGTCGATGCAGAACTACATCAACAACTGCCGGACAGAACGCATGGGCGCCGACGCTTGGGGCTGGAACAGCGAGCCGATGAAAGACGTCACCTCGCTGATCTCGTTGCAGTCGCGCGGCATGCCGGTTGCTGTCAAAATCGATGGCGAAGCGGCTGAATTCTGGGAAAAAGGGCGTGAAATGTATTACACGCGCTTTGGCCAGTTGGAACTGTCTTGTGCCAATTGCCACGAAGACAACTGGGGCCGGATGATCCGCGCAGACCACCTGTCACAGGGCATGTCGAACGGCTTTCCGACCTACCGCCTGAAGAACGCGTCGATCGTACCGCTGCACCAGCGTTTCCGCGGATGTATCCGCGATACGCGCGGGGAATCCTTCGCTGAAGGGTCGCAAGAGTTCCGCGAGTTGGAACTTTATGTGTCCTCTCGCGGTCTGGGCCTGCCGGTCGAAGGCATCTCGGTTCGTCAGTAACCAATCGCGGGCGCGGGCATAGCCTCGCGCCCCACTCGGCCAGAGGACTGACTCTGCCAAATAATATTCACACTTTCGCAGATTGGCATATGGCGATCTCCTCCCCGCCATGTGCCAGACCATCCTCAAGGAGCACTTCACATGATATCCCGGCGCGAATTTCTGCAAGCGTCCATCGCAGCCTCGGCGCTGTATGGCATCTCGGGTTTTGGCAACTGGTCGAAACTCTCTGCCCAACAGGCGCTGACGCAAGATGATCTGCTGCGCTTTGACACGTTCGGGAATGTGTCGCTGATCCATATCACCGATATTCACGCCCATCTGAAACCCATCTGGTTCCGCGAACCGGAATGGAATATCGGCGTGGGCGGCGTGAAGGGCAAACCACCGCATGTCGTGGGCAAAGACTTCATCGAGATGTTCAACCTTACACCCGGATCAGCTGATGCCTATGCGCTGACCTATGTGGATTTTGAAGCACTTGGGCGCACCTATGGGCGCATGGGCGGCATGGACCGCGTGGCGACCGTGGTCAACGCCATCCGCGCCGACCGCCCCGATGCGCTGCTGCTGGATGGCGGCGATACATGGCACGGCTCCATGACCAGCTACCTGACCAAGGGTCAGGACGTGGTCAATGTGATGAATGCTTTGGGCGTAGAGGCAATGACCTCGCATTGGGAATGGACCTTCGGCCAAGACCGCGTGCGCGAGATTGTGGCCGACCTGCCCTTCCCTTTCCTTGGCCAGAACATCTTTGACAATGAATGGAATGAACCCTCGGAAGAATTCGACCCCTATACATGGTTCGAGCGCGGCGGCGTCAAAATCGCGGTTATCGGGCAAGCCTTTCCTTATATGCCCATCGCCAATCCCGGTTGGAAATTCCCTGATTTCAGCTTCGGCATTCGTGACCAACGCATGCAGGAAATGGTTGATGAAGTGCGCGCGCAAGGGGCCGATCTGGTTGTCGTGCTGTCGCATAACGGCTTCGACGTGGACCGCCAGATGGCCAGCCGCGTCACCGGCATTGACGTTGTGCTGACCGGCCACACCCATGACGCCCTGCCAGAGCCGGTGATCGTGGGCGAGACGCTGCTCATCGCATCGGGCAGCCATGGCAAATTCGTCACGCGCCTTGATCTGGATGTGCGCGACGGGCGCATGATGGGCTTCCGCCACAAACTGATCCCGATCTTTGCAGATGTCATCGCCCCAGACCCCGAAATGGCCGCCCTGATCGACAATGAGCGCGCGCCCTATAAGGACCAGCTGGAAGAAGTCATCGGCCACACAGACTCGCTTCTGTATCGTCGCGGCAATTTCAACGGCACTTGGGACGACCTGATCTGCGAAGCGATCATGGAAGAGCGCGACACAGAAATCGCCATGTCACCCGGCGTGCGCTGGGGTGCCAGCCTGCTGCCGGGCGATGCAATTACGCGTGAAGACATCCATTCTGTCACCTCGATGACCTATGGCGAATGCTACCGCACCGAGATGACGGGCGATTTCCTGAAAGTCGTGTTGGAAGATGTGGCCGATAACATCTTCAACCCCGACCCCTATTTCCAGCAAGGCGGCGACATGGTCCGCATCGGGGGTCTGGGCTACCGTGTCGATGTCTCGGCCCCGGTGAACCAGCGTATTTCCGATATGACGCTGCTCTCCACAGGTGAGGCGATTGACCCTGCGCGCAATTATGTTGTGGGCGGCTGGGCCTCGGTGAACCCTGAAACCGAAGGCCCCCAGATTTGGGATGTCGTCGAAAACCATATCCGCAAGATTGGCCGCGTGGCGCTGGAACCGAACACATCGGTACAGGTCACAGGGCTGTAAGATCAACGAAGGGCGGGCCATTTGCCCTGCCCCCAAAACCAGAGGAACCGACGTCATGACTGATACGCCGAATGACGCCGCCAAGACGCCACGCGGCACCTCCCGCCGTGATTTCCTGCGCACTGCAGGTCTGGCCGCAGGGGGCGCAATGGTCGGGGCCGGTGCGAAAGCCGCAAGCCCCGACCCGCTGATTACCGAAGTGCAACCCTACGCCTCTTTCCTTGGCGAAGGGGTGGATGCAACGCCCTACGGCATGCCGATCCATTTTGAAGATCACGTCGTGCGCCGCAATGTGGAATGGCTGACCGCTGACCCCATCAGCTCGATCAACTTCACACCGATCCATGCGCTGGATGGCACGATCACCCCGCAGGGCTGCGCGTTCGAGCGCCACCATTCCGGCGCGATCGAGATGAGCAAGGACGAATACCGCCTGATGATCACAGGGCTGGTAGACAAGCCGCTGGTCTTCACCTTTGGTGATCTGATGCGCATGCCGCGTGTGCAGCACACCTATTTCTGCGAATGCGCGGCCAATGGCGGCATGGAATGGGGCGGCGCGCAGCTGAATGGCGCACAATTCACCCATGGCATGATCCATAACATGGAATATACCGGCGTCAGCTTGCGCACGCTGCTGAATGAAGCCGGTGTAAAGCCCGAGGGCACATGGGTCTATGTCGAGGGGCATGATGCGTCGTCCAACGGCCGCTCTATCCCGATGGAAAAGGCGCTCGATGATTGCATCGTCGCGTTTTACGCCAATGGCGAGGCGCTGCGCATGGAACATGGCTATCCTGTGCGGCTGGTCGTGCCGGGCTGGGAAGGTAACATGTGGGTCAAATGGCTGCGCCGCATCGGCGTGCATGACGGCCCGATTGAAAGCCGCGAGGAAACCTCGAAATACACCGACCTGATGCCGGATGGGCGCGCGCGCAAATGGACATGGGTGATGGATGCGAAATCCGTCATCACCTCGCCCTCGCCGCAAGTGCCCGTCAGCCACGGGCCGGGACCGATGGTCATTACCGGGCTGGCATGGTCGGGCCGGGGCAAGGTCACACGGGTGGATGTCTCCGTTGATGGTGGCGTGAACTGGCAAGAGGCGCGCATCGCGGGCGACCCGCAAAGCATGGCCGTGACGCGGTTCTATTTCGACCATGTCTGGGACGGCGCGCCGATGTTCCTGCAAGCCCGCGCGATAGACGAGACTGGCTATGTACAGCCCACCAAGGAACAGTTGCGCGCCATTCGCGGGCTGAACTCGATCTATCACAACAATGCAATCCAGACTTGGTATGTCAATGAAAACGGGGACGCTGAAAATGTCGAAGTGTCGTAATCTACTCGCCTCAACGGCCCTTTTGACACTGGGTGCGGTCCCGGCCCTGGCAGAGCCTTTGGGCATAGGCCGCGCGGCCCTGCCCGAGGAAGTGGCAGCCTGGGATGTTGCGATCATGCCAGACGGGCGCGGCTTGCCACAAGGCGGCGGCAATGTGCTGGATGGCGAAGACCTGTGGATCGAGCAATGCGCCGTGTGCCATGGCGATTTCGCCGAAGGTGCAGGCAACTGGCCGCAAATCGTGGGTGGCCTTGGCACGCTTATGGATGACCGTCCGGTCAAGACAACCGACAGCTATTGGCCCCACCTGTCGACTGTGTGGGATTATGTCAACCGCTCCATGCCTTTTGGGGCGGCGCAAACCCTGACCGGCGACGAGGTCTATGCCATCACCGCGTACATTCTGTATTCGGGCGGTCTTGTGGATGACGATTTCGAGTTGACGCACGAAAACTTCACATCGATCACACTGCCCAATGCGGACGGCTTCTTTGTCGATGACCGTGACGACGTGGAACTGCCCTTGTTCACGCAAGAGCCGTGCATGAGCGATTGCCGCGCGCCTGTGTCCATATCGGCCCGCGCGACCGATATTGACGTCACGCCGGAATTCCCGATCATCCGCTTCACCTATTCCGATGGCAGCGCCCCCGCGCCTGCCCCGACGGACACAGTGGAAGAGGCATCTGCCGAACCCGAAGCGGCACCCGCAGAGGAGGCCGTGCAGATGGCATCGCTTGATCCGGCGCTGGTCGCCGCAGGCGAGGCCGCTTGGCGCCAATGCCGCACCTGTCACCAGCTGGGCGACGGGGCACGCAATGGCACAGGCCCGCAGTTGAACGGTGTTGTCGGGCAAGCCGCAGGCCATGCGGACGGGTTCCGCTACTCGCCCGCCCTGATCGAGGCATCCGAGGGGGGGCTGGTCTGGACGGAAGAAACACTTGACGCCTTCCTTGAAAATCCGGCAGGTTTGATCCCAAGAAACCGGATGTCCTTCCGTGGTGTGCGCAGCGAGGATGAACGGGCGGCACTGATTGCCTATCTGATGTCGTATTCCAACTGAAACACGGTGGTCTATTGTTTGAGAAACTGAAAATCCTACTCTGCATCGGGGCTGTTATGGCCCCGACACTCGCCTTGGGGCAAGCCACCCCCATTGGCGATGCGGCCGCAGGCGCGCAAGTGTATCAGCGTGAATGCGCCAGTTGTCACCAAATCGGAGAGGGGGCAGTGCACCGCATCGGCCCGCATCTGAACCGCATTTTCGACCGGCGCGCAGGCAGCCATGACGATTTCCGCTATTCCGAAGCGCTTGTCCGTCAGGGGCGCGATGGGCTGGTCTGGGATCTGGTGCGCTTGCATGCCTATATCGAAAACCCGCGCGCCTTGGTTTCCGGCACCCGCATGTCCTATCGTGGCCTGAATGATGCAGACAGGCGCGCAAACCTTATCGCCTATATGCGCGCCTATTCTGATCAACCCCAGAACATCCCCGAAGCCTCGCCCACCGCCATCGCGCGCGAGGTGGAACTTCCCGCAGAAACCCTCGCCCTTGAGGGGGATGTTGAATATGGCGAATTTCTGAGTGCGGAATGCACCACCTGCCACCAGCGCAGCGGCGACCATTCCGGCATTCCCGGAATCTTGGGCTGGCCGCAAGAAGACTTTGTTGTGGCGATGCATGCCTATAAGCAGAAACTGCGCCCGCATGAGGTGATGCAATCTGTGTCACAACGCCTTGATGACGAAGAAATTGCCGCACTTGCGGCGTATTTTTACAAACTGGGCCGTGAATAAGAATAGTGTTGCACTGGCGCAGGCCGGTGCAGCACATGCACGCGATTGGCACGCGGGCAGCTATACATCGTTCCTGAAAAAATCGCGCTCCTAGGAATGATGTTCCCGTCAAGACCTGCCTGAAACCACGCGAGGCTCTGGACAAACCGGGAGGGAGGGCGCGAAATCAGCCTTGTAAAAGGCGCCAATGGGAGAGACTTCATGATACTGAACAGACGCAGATTTCTGGGCACGGCGACCGCAGCCTCGGCAGCCCTTTCAGCCCCCATGGCCTTGGGTCAGGCCAAGCCCCGCGTCGTCGTCATTGGCGGTGGGTCGGGCGGCGGAACAGTTGCGCGCTACATCGCCAAAGACAGCAATGGCGCAGTCGATGTGACCCTGATCGAGCCATCGCGCATGTATTACACCTGCTATTTCTCGAACCTGTATCTGGGCGGGTTCTGGGACTTTGACGCGCTTGGCCATGATTACGGCAATATCGCGCGCACAGGTGTGAATGTTGTGCATGACTGGGCCGTGGGTGTGGACCGCGATGCACAGACTGTGGCGCTGGCCTCTGGCGAATCCATTGCCTATGACCGTCTGGTTGTGGCCCCCGGCATCGATTTTGTCGAAGGCTCGGTTCCCGGTTGGGATGTGTCGCAGCAAAGCAAAATGCCCCATGCCTATAAATCCGGCACGCAGGCGCAACTGCTGAAACACCAGATCGAGAATATGCGCGAAGGCGGCACATTCTGCATGGTAGCGCCCCCGAACCCCTATCGCTGCCCCCCCGGCCCGGGCGAGCGTGTATCGATGGTGGCGCATGTCCTGTCACAGACCAACCCGACCGCCAAAATCCTGATCGTGGACCCGAAGGAAAATTATTCCAAACAGGCCCTGTTCGAAGAAGGCTGGGAACGCCACTACCCCGGCATGGTCACCCGCATCGGCCCCGATTTCGGCGGCAACAATGTCGAGGTGCGCCCCGACTCCATGGAAGTGGTGATCGATGGTCAGGTCGAAGCTGTCGATGTGTGCAACGTAATCCCTGCACAGAAAGCCGGTAAAATTGCGGAGCTGGCGGGGCTGACCGATGCATCGGGCTGGGCACCTGTTCTGCCATCGGACATGCGCTCGCGCATGGATGAGAATGTCTTTGTACTGGGCGATGCCAGCGCACAGGGTGCCATGCCGAAATCGGGCTTCTCGGCCAATTCGCAGGCCAAGGTTGTGGCAAACGTCATCCGGGGCGAGTTGACGGGCAGCCGCATCTTCCCTGCGCGCTATTCCAACACCTGCTGGTCGCTGATCGCCACCAATGACGGTGTGAAAGTCGGCGCGAATTACGAGGCAGGCGCAGACCAGATCGAATCCGTCTCCAGCTTCATAAGCCAGACGGGCGAGGATGCAGAGCTGCGCCAGCAGACCTATGAGGAAAGCATCGGCTGGTATAACGGGATCGTGGCCGATATTTTCGGGTGATCTGGACTCAGTCAATGACGAGTAAGGGCGAGGCTGCGGCCTCGCTCTTTTTTTTAGTGGTAGCTGCTATGCGGGACGTTTCAGCGGTTCGCCTGCGCGGAATAGAGGGCCGTAGGCCCGCCGCGCATCGCCGGGCCGCCCCCGGCACGGCGATTTGGCTTGGCTATGCGCAAAGCCTTGATCTTACGCGGATTTGGCTGGCATAAAGTGCTGTAGCAGGACGCCAGGATCGCCGCACCACGGCCCGACGCTGCGCGGCTTGAGTCAACAGTCAATGGTACCTTACGCCCTCGAACCGCCCCCTCAGCCCCCGCGCCCCAGAAGGCGGTCAATCGGCGCGAAGTCATCTGTCAGCACAATCGCGCGGCGGTCCTCGATAATCCCTTGCAGCGAGGATGCCGCGATCCGCACGGCCTGACGCGGTTCCGGCCCGTCATGGCGGATCTGGCTGACAGGCGAAGGGCTGGCCCCCGCCACCATCAGAAACACCCGCCGCGCCTGACTGGTATCATGGCTGGGATCGGCCCAGATTTCGACCACGTCAAACACTTCGCGCGCGGTCACACTTAGCGAGGCCAGAACATCCAGCCGGTCCATATGGTCGATGATTGTCATCAGAAACGCGCCATCATGGTTCAGCCGTGACGCCGCCAGATCAAAAAACTCGCGCGTGATCAGATGCGGCGGGGCCGCGATATCGGTAAAGGCATCGCCAAGGATCAGGTCATAGGTTGTGTCCTCGCGCGCCAGCACATTGCGCGCATCGGCATGGACCACGCGCATGCTATCCGGGTCGAACCAGAAGCTTTCAGCCGCCACTTGCGTCACTGCAGGGTCCACTTCGGCGACAGTCACATCCACTGGCTCGCCCATCTCGACCCATGCGCGCGGCACCGTATAGGTGCCGCCCCCGATGATGAACCCGTCCCAATGCGTGCGCCCTGCCATGCGCATGCGCGACAGCCCGTCCTGCATCATGCCATGCGGGGTCAACATGGCGCTGGCATCTGTCCCGTCCGAGATGCCATGCACCAGGTGGTCCAGCACCATCAGGCGCACGGGTTCATCTGCGGTGGCGGAAATATCGACCACACGGATGCAGAAATAATCGCTCTCGACTGTGCAAGGGTCAGGCCGGTACAGGGCGGCACCGGCCAAGGCCAGCGGCACCAGCGATGCAACCGCCCCCTGCACCAGCCAACGGCTGACACCGTTTGCCGCCATGAAGCTGTAGAAAGCGACAGCAATGTAAACCACTGTCACCACAGTCAGCGTTCCCACCGACCCCAGCCAAGAGATGAACACAAACCCCGCCGCCAGCGTCCCGATAATCGCGCCCCATGCGCCTGCGGCAAACATCGCCCCCAAAGCGCGGCCAGAGCGTTCGGGGTGGCGCATGACAGCGATCTGCGACAGGATCGGTGCTGGAATACCTGCAAAGAAGGATGGCAGGAAGAACACCAGCATGGTCAGCGCGACAATCGCGGCGACAGGGTCTTCCAGCACTGTAATCACTGGCCCCGCCGTGACCCGTAGCAAGAACACCGCGCCCGCGGTTGTGACTGCGGCCAGCAGCATGGCCCATGCATTCGCGCGCAAGGCGCGGTCAGCGGGCCATTCCGCCAGACGCCCGCCCACCCAATGGCCTGCGGAAAACCCTGCCAGCACCACGGCAATCACCGATGTCCATGTATAAAGCGACATGCCCACATAGGGGGCCAGCATCCGCCCCGCCACAATCTCCACCACCAGCGAGGCTGCCGCAACTGTGGCCTGAATGGCAACCAGAACCCATAACTTGTGCATCGTGTCTTCCTGTCTCTTCCCTGTCGCGCAGCTTAGGGTGTCAGTTTATATGGTGCAATCCGAATATATGAAGACCTTACGCCTTGCTGACGCGCGCGCGCCACAGCGTGAACAGCCCCGCCCCCACAACGACGCCTGCGCCAATCAGCACATTGGTGCGAATGGCCTCATGGAACACAAGTATTCCAAGGGCTGCCGCGAAGGGCAGTTGCAAATAGGCAAAGGGTTGCACGGCGCTGGCCTCTGCCACCTCATAGGCGCGGATCAGCAGGTAATGGCTGAAAGCCGAGGTCAGGCATAAAAGCCCCATCCACAGCCAGTCGCTTTGCACCATCGGTTCCCAAAACCAGATGCCGATGGCGGTCATCGTCACAGCGCCCGTAGTGCCTGTCCAGAAAAAGCTGACAGCAGCGCTGTCATCGCGCGCGACATAGCGCGTCAGCAGGCCATACAGCGCGAACATGAAGGCGGCCAGCAAGGGGATCAGCGCGGCAGGCTGGAACACCCCAAAGCCCGGCTGCAAGATGATCAACACCCCCAGAAACCCGATCCCAATGGCAACCCAGCGCCGCCAGCCCACCTTTTCCCCCAAAACCGGCCCGGAAAGTGCTGCAATCAGCAACGGATAGACCGCAAAGACGGCATGGCTTTCAACCAGCCCAAGCACGACAAAGGCCGTAACCATCACACAGATTTCCAGCGCCAACAGCACGCCGCGAAAGATCTGCACAAGCGGCTGTTTCGTCGCCACTGCGCTGCGCAGCCCCCCCGCCTGCCGCGCGGCTACCACGATTACGAAACTGGCAAAGAACCAGTAGCGGATCATGATGATCATGAAGACATTATATTCCCCTGCCAGATGGCGCGACAGCCCGTCTTGCATGGCAAAGACAAAGGCTGTGGCAATCATCAGCCAGATGCCAAGGGTGTTGTTCTGCTCGGTCATGGTTTGTGGCCTGTGCTCATGTGGCGTTTGCGCCCGTATCCGGCGCTGCGGGTCACGTCGAAGCCTGCCGCGCTGAGTGCGCGGCGCACATGGCCTGCGGCGGTATAGGTGGCGAAACTGCCGCCCCGTGCAGTGTGGCGGCCCACTTCCAGCATCAAAGCGTCTGACCACAGTTCGGGGTTCTTCGCGGGGGAGAAGCCGTCCAGATACCACGCATCTGCAAGGCCCTGCCAGCGCGGCAGGGTTTCGCGCGCATCACCGATGATAATCTCAACCTCTGCCCCGCCCAAAGTGAAGCGCCGCGCGCCGCTGCCCCATGCGGCCAGCAAAGGGGCCGCATCCAGCATGGGAAAGGCCGCCAGCGCGCGCGCCATATCTGGCCCCGACATCGGAAACGCCTCGAAACTTGTGTAGCGGACAGGCCCACGGTCGCCCAAGGCGGCCAGCGTGGTCAACAGGTTCAGGCCGGTTCCGAAACCAAGCTCTGCGATGTGAAAATCCGGCCCCGCGCGTTCGGGCAATCCGTTGCCGCGTAAGAACACATGGCGCGTTTCCTCCAGCCCGCTTTCAAGCGAGAAATAGGGGTCATCGAAGCGGGTCGAGATGGGAATCTCGCCCTCTCTCCAGTCGAGTTCTGCGTGCTGGTCGTTCATGCCGGTCTGCTTTATGTCACATGTGAAACAGTCATGCAGAGCGCGAAGGGAAATGACAATGGCCGATGTAACGATCATGGGCGCGGGCGTGTTCGGGCTGGCGCTGGCGCTGGTCTGTGCCGAGCGCGGCGCGCGGGTGCATGTGATCGAGAAGCGCCATATCGGGGCGGGGTCCAGCGGTGGGCTGGTCGGCGCGCTGGCCCCGCATGTGCCGGAAAACTGGAACGACAAAAAGGCGTTCCAGTTTGAGGCGCTGCGCATGGCGGCATCTTTCTGGGCGCGGGTGGCAGGGGTGTCTGGGGTTGATCCGGGCTATGCGCGGCTGGGGCGCGTGCAGCCTGTCTCTGCCGATGCGCTGGCGCTTGCGCACGCCCGCGCGGACAATGCCGCCCATTTGTGGAAGGGCTTTGCAACATGGCAGGTCATGCGCGCGCAAGACGCGCCGGGCCTGCCACTGGTCACCCCCTCGGGTTGGGTGATCCATGACACGCTGAGTGCGCGGTTACACCCAAGGCGCGCAGGGCAGGCGCTGGCTGGGGCGGTGCAAGCATTGGGGGGCACGATCAGCACAGGCGAGGTGCCGCAGGGTGATGGGCTGACTGTCTGGGCCACGGGCCATGAAGGGCTGGATGATCTGTCAGCGGCACTGGGCCGGCCCATCGGGTCCGGCGTCAAGGGGCAGTCGATCCTGCTGCGCCATGCCAGCCCCGACGCCCCGCAGATATTTGCCGACGGCTTGCATATCGTTCCCCATGCCGATGGCACTGTGGCCATAGGCTCCACCAGCGAGCGGGAATTTACCGACGCCGCTGGCGTGGACGGGCAATGTGACACACTTTTGGCGCGTGCACGCGCCACCTGCCCCGCCCTGCAAGACGCCCCTGTGATAGAGGCATGGGCAGGCGTGCGCCCCCGCGCCAAAAGCCGCGCGCCGCTGCTGGGCGCATGGCCGGGGCGCGAGGGGCATTTTGTCTTCAATGGCGGTTTCAAGATCGGCTTTGCAATGGCCCCTGTCCTTGCCGGATGCATGGCCGATCTGGTGCTGGAGGGGCGCGATACGATCCCCCAAGGCTTCGGCTTCAGCGCGCTGTAGGCATTTGGTGTTGTGCACCTCACGCAAGAGTCCTAACGGCTGCAAGGCGGGCTTGGGGGCATACCCTGCGCGGAATCAAGGGCCGCAGGCCCGCCGCGCATCGCCGGGCCGCACCATCGGCACGGCGATTTGGCTTGGCTATGCACAAAGCTTTGATCTTACGCGGATTTGGCCAGCATAAAGCGCTATAGCAGGGCGCGAGGATCGCCGCACCGCGGCCCGACGCTGCGCGGCTTAGTACCCATAACTGCTATGTCCGCAAAGTCCCGCTTTACCGACCTTCGTGACCGATTGGCGGCACCCAATGACAGTTGCACAACATCAGCGGCGCGCGCGCAGATCAAGCCAGATCCCATCGCGCGCGCGCACGGTCATTTGGGCCATCGGCACCGGCACGCGGCCTGCGACGGGGCGAAACTCGTAGTCGCAGAGCAGGCGCGCCAAAATCAGCACAGCCTCGGCCATGGCAAAGCCTGCACCCGGGCAAACCCGCGCACCCACCGAAAAGGGCAAAAACCCGTCACGCGCGCAGGCTTTTGTGTCGTCCTGCTGCCAGCGTTCGGGGCGGAACTCATGCGGGTCGGGCCAGATGTTTTCATTCCGCCCCATATGCCACAGCGACACCACCACTTGCGTGCCCCGTCCCAGTTTGCGCCCGCGAAATGCCTCTCTCTGTGCGGCCTCTCGCACCAGCATCGGCACAGGCGGATAAAGACGCAACGCCTCTCGGAACGTGTCACGGATCAGGGGGAAGCGGCGCAGCACACCGAAATCTGGCGCGGTGCCTGCCTCCAGATAGGGGCGCAGGGCTTGGGCTTCGTCGGCCAGTTGCGCTTGCCAGTCGGGGTGGGTGGCGATCAGATACAGCGCCCAAGCCAGCGCAGAGGCGCTGGTTTCATGGCCCGCCAGAAAGAAGATCGCCACCTGATCGACCATTTCATCCGTGTCGAACCTGTCCCCCGTCACCGGATCGCGGGTGGTCATGATCTTGGTCGCCAGATCATCTGGGGCGGTGCCATCGCGGATTGCGCCCATGCGCGCTGCGGTCATCTGTGTGATCAAGGCGCGGATTTGTGCTGCGGTATCGCGCGTCTTGCGTGAAAAAACGCGCGGAAAGACCTTTGGCAAGCGCACAAATGCGGCAAGGTTCAGGATCGGGGCAGAGCGTTGATGGGCACGGAATGTCTGATAGACCTGCCGGGCCGTGTCATCTTCAATCGGCACCGAAAACAGGGTGCGGAAAATGACATCGGCGGCGGCATGGCTCATCACCGCCTCAATCTCAGTCGGGCCTTGGGGCAAGCGGGCTGCCGCGCCTTGGGCAGCGTCCCACATGGCGGGGAATGTATCGCGCAGGCGCCCCCCCTCGAAGGCGGGGTCGATCATGCGGCGCTGGCGTTCCCACAGGGGGCCGTTGGTGACAAAGACCGAATTGCCCAGCAAAGGCCGCAACCCTTCGCGCACACGTTCGGATTTCGGGAAATCGCGCGGGCGTTCCTGTAACACCAGACGCACCAGATTTGGCGTATTCACCATGACAGAATGCAGAAACGGCAGCTTCACTTCGGCCATTTTCGCCCGATACAGCCGCGCAGGCTGGGTGGACAGAATATCGCGCCGGAACATGGCCAGATGCTGCCAGAACCGAATGCGCTCGGGGCGGTGGTCGGGCATGGGGGGGCGTGTCATGTCAAGTGCTGGCTTTTGGGTAAATAGCAGGCCGTGCTGACACTGGCCGAGGGTTTGCGCCCCCTATAGCGGTCGGCCAAGCTGCGCGGGCCTGCGGTAATCAGGAAATAATCGTAATCCTTGGGCGCATCAAACGCGCAGAGATACTGGAAATGCAGCCGGAAATAGCGGCGCTTGTATTTGCGGTAAGTTTGCGGCGTCAGGCTTTGGGTAAAAGCGGCCGAGATCATCAAGGGCCAGCGCTTGCCGCTGGCAGGCGCGGCCCCGGAACACGACACCGGATCGCATAGCGCGTAGCAGCACCCATCGCCGGGGGCGGTCACATCCAGCCAGAACAGCTCGTCGCGCTGCGACAGGTAGCGCAGATCCGCGCGCAAGCCCTGTGCCTCTGGCAGGTAGGATTGCATTGGCACAGCATGGCCCAAGGACAAAAAGGCCAGTTTCTGATGTGCTCCTGCATGGCCCGCGCGGATCACCCGCGCCAGCACCGACACGCCCAGATGCACGCCGGACGAATGGCCCACGACCAACACTTCATCAAGGCTCTCATCGTGCAGGGCGGCGGCGATCAGGTCTACAAATTCATCCAGCCGCGCTTCCAGTTCGGGCGGGTTGCGGCCCTTGTGCTTGGCGGTAAAGGCGAAATCCAGCAGCAGGTAATGCACGAAAAACCGGCCATCAATCTTGCGAAACCCGTGCAGGACTGGTGGGATAACCCCAAGGCCCAGCACATAGGCCAGCCATGGGGGCATGAGCGCAGCCAGACCCCAGCCCACCAGCCCCGCTGCCAGAATCGCAATCGCCAACTGGCCCAGCAGCATGACCACCGGATACATCGCCGCAATGCCCGGACCCGCGCGCAGCCGGAACAGCCGGAACAACACCCCTGTGGACAAATAGACCCATGCGGTTTTCACCAAAAGCAGATAGGTGGCAAATATACCGGCCTGCATCGAATCCTTCACGATGTCGGACCATTGTAGAATATTGATCTCGCTCTGGGTGTGGTGCCCGTCAACATCTGTGGTGACCACCCAACCATATGGCCCGCTGCCTGATTTCGGGCGCTGGGTGATCTGGTAGCCGGAAATGCGCGCCTGATCGGTCGATTCGCAGCGGTATAATTCGCGGTAGCGGCGCGGAGGAAACGGGTCATAGCCGGGAATATAGAAAACACGCCTACGGCGCACGTTTTGCGGGGAAGGGGAAGAAATGTCCCGAATGCTTTGCATCTAAAAATCCTGCCGTCATTGCGCGAATGATACCGGGGAAAAACGGCAAGAATAAGCCAATCCGGCTTTTGGACAACCAAGATTTCAGACAAATCTTGATGCGCCACGGTAGCGACACGGAGACCCCGGATCAAGTCCGGGGTCATGGCGCGCCGGAATGGGACGCCCCGCTCTAGCTGTCTTGCAGGGACATCTCTTGCGGCAGCGTGATGCCAAGGCGCTGCGCCAGCTTTGCCATTGGCGCGGCCACCTGCCCCCAATCCGCGCCCCGCGCTGCAAATAGCGTGGCTTGCGAGCAATGCACCGGCGCATCGCGCAGGATTTTCAGATGATTGGCGCGCAATGTCTCGCCAGTGGAGGTGATGTCGGCAATTGCCTCGGCGGTCAGGTTCTTGACAGTGCCTTCGGTCGCGCCCTGACTGTCCACCAGTTGATAATCCGCCACCCCATGCGCGCGCAGATAGTCGCGCACCAGCCGATGGTATTTCGTGGCAATCCGCAGCCGGAACCCGTGCTGTGCCCGAAACGCGCTGGCGACCGCATCCAGATCATCGAGCGTTTCAACATCGACCCATGCTTTGGGCACCGCCACGATCAGATCGGCATGGCCAAAGCCCATCGGGGCCAGTTCCGCCACTTGCGCGGACCAATCCGCCAGATCCTCGCGCACAAGGTCAGAGCCGGTGACGCCCAAATGAATCCGCCCCGCTGCCAGTTCGCGCGGGATTTCAGAGGCAGAGAGCAAGACCAGCTCGACCCCCTCGACCCCGTCGACCGCACCGGCATATTCGCGCGCCTCGCCTGTGCGCGACAGGCTGACACCACGCGCGGCGAACCATTCAAAGGTTTTCTCCATCAACCGCCCCTTGGACGGGACACCCAGTTTCAGGGTCATGCTGCGCCCTCCAGTGCGGCCAGGGTTCCGGGGCGGATCACCCCGCCCACTGCCGGAATGGCGCGCCCCTGCCCCAGCACAGCCGTCAGCGCGTCATAGCGCCCGCCGCTGGCCACAGGCGGCAGGTCGTCGCGCGCAGAGACAAAACCGAACACGAAGCCATCGTAATATTCCATTGTCGTGCGCCCGAAACTGGCCTCGAATGGCAGGTTGGCACTGTCAATGCCAGCCGCGTCCAGCGCATCCAGACGCGCCTCCAGCCGGTCAAGCGCGGGGGCAAGGGCGGCCCAGTTCTGCACGCGCATCGCAGCCAGCGCCGCACGCGCAGGCGCTTTGAGCGATAGCAGGTTTTCCAGCGCCGCCACCTGTGCGCGCGGGATGGGCGGTGTCGCGGCATCTGCCAGCAATGTGGTGATGCGCGCGCGAATGTCATCTTCACTGCGCAGGCCCACCATCTGGCCTGCCTCTTGCAGCAGCGCGTCAGCAGGGCGGCTGCGCAATTGCGCAATCAGGTCGGCGCGGGCCTGCGCCAAGGGGCCATGCCCGCCCATCCGCTCCAGCAGCGCGCGAAAGCGCTGGGGCCGCCAGATATGGCGCAGCAGTGCGGCCTTGCGCTGGGGGCTTGTCTCCAACCCTGCCACAGCGGCTTTCAATATGCCCATGTCACCTGTCACAGGCCGCAAGTCGTACTCTGCCAGCAGCCGCGCAAACAGCGCGAACACTTCCGCATCTGCGCGCGCGGGGTCATCGCGGGCAAACACCTCATAGCCCACTTGCAGATATTCGCGCGCCCGCCCGCCTGCGCGCTCTTGCTTGCGAAACACCGCGCCCGAATAGCAATAGCGCGCAGGCTCTGCCCCCTCGCGCATATGCGCCTGCACCACCGGCACTGTAAAATCCGGCCGCAACATCATCTCGCCCAAGGCGGGGTCATGGGTGACATAGGCGCGCGCGCGGATATCCTCGCCATACAGGTCCAGCAGCGTTTCCGCAGGTTGCAGGATATCCGCCGCTACAGGCAGCGCGCCCGCATCCTGCATCTGCGCCAGCAAGGCGCTTGCAATGGCTTGGGCGCGTGTCATCCGTGCCGCCCCATAATCTCGCGCACTGTCGCCACCAGATCGGCGCGCGGCACTTCCACTTGCGCGGGCTGGGATTTCCATTCTTCAACTGTGGCATCAACCGCCAGCTTTGCGCCAAGGATCAGGTCTTTCACCTGCACCACATCGCGCGCGGCCTCATCCTCGCCCTGAATGATGGCGACAGGGCTTTGGCGTTTATCGGCATATTTCAACTGGTTGCCGAAATTCTTGGGGTTGCCCAGATACATTTCGGCGCGGATGCCTGCGGCGCGCAGCTCATTCACCATGCCCATGTAATCGGCCATGCGGGTGCGGTCCATGACCGTCACCACAACCGGCCCAAGTGCTGCATCGTCCAGCCGCCCCTTGGCCGCGAGTGCGGCGAGCAGCCGGTCCACGCCAATACTGACGCCAGTTGCAGGCACAGACTGGCCGGTAAAGCGCTTGACCAGATCATCATAACGCCCGCCACCCGCCACAGAGCCGAACTGGCGCGGTCGGCCTTTTTCATCAAGGATTTCAAAGGTCAGTTCAGCCTCGAACACAGGGCCGGTGTAGTAGCCAAGCCCGCGCACCACCGAGGGGTCGATGATGATGCGGTCGGGGCCGTAGCCTTGGGAGTCAAGGAGGGCGGCAATTTCTACCAACTCGCCCACACCTTCCGTGCCGCCCTGTGAACTGCCCACCAGTTCCCGAAGGCGCGCACAGGTTGCAGCGCCGCTGTCGCGCAGGGCATCCATGAAACCCATCACCACATCTGACTGAACAGCACCCAGCCCCGCCCCCTTCGTGAAATCCCCACTCTCATCCTTGCGCCCCTCGCCCAGCAACGCGCGCACCCCTTCAACCCCAAGCCGGTCCAGCTTGTCGATGGCGCGCAGCACGATGCCGCGCTCGTGCTCGAACTTTGACGGATCAGCGGGGTCCAGTATCCCCGCAACCTCCATCACCCCGTTCAGCACCTTGCGGTTATTGACGCGGATCACATAATCCCCGCGCGGAATGCCCACCTCTTCCAAGGCATCCGAGAGCATGGCGCAAATCTCGGCATCGGCGGCCACGCTGGCCGCCCCCACTGTATCCGCATCACATTGATAAAACTGCCGGAACCGCCCCGGCCCGGGTTTCTCATTGCGCCAGACCGGCCCCATTGCATAGCGGCGATAGGGGCTTGGCAGATCGTTGCGATATTGCGCCGCCACGCGGGCCAACGGCGCTGTCAGATCATAGCGCAGCGCCAGCCAGTCGGCATCTTCTTCCCATGCAAACACGCCTTCATTCGGGCGGTCCACATCGGGCAGGAACTTGCCCAATGCCTCGACCGTTTCCACGGCGGAAGTTTCCAGCGCGTCGAATCCGTAGCGATGATACACCGCCGCGATCCGGTCCAGCATGGCCTTGCGCGCGGTCACTTCCGCGCCGAAATAGTCACGAAAGCCCTTGGGCGTCTCTGCCTTGGGGCGTCTGGGGCCCTTGTTCTTCGCCATGCGCGCGCACTCCTTGGCCTCGGGGTCGGCTTGGCCTTAGCCCAAGGGGCGGCAAGGGGCAAGAGCGCAGGCCATCGGCCCCCTGCCTCTCGCGCGCCGCCCCTGCATTTTGCGGCACAAACACGCCGCCCCACCAGATAAAGCTTATCCACAGGCAACCCACAGGCTTATACAATTTGCCTGCCCCCCCTGCCATCTGCTATCACACCCCCAATCAAAAGCAGGTCAGGCAGGTGGCACAATGAACGAGATCACGGCGATCCGGTCGCAAAACGATGGCACAGCCAATCCGATGCCCCATAACATCGAGGCAGAGCAGCAGCTTCTGGGTGCGATTCTGGTCAATAACGATGTCTATGACCGCATCTCGTCGCTGGTGAAGCCCGAACATTTCCACGACCCTGTGCACCAGCGCATATTCGAGATAGCCAGCACCCGCATCCGCAAGAACGCGCTCGCCTCTCCGGTCACGCTCAAGGCGTTCATGGAAGAGGATGAGGGGCTGAAGGAACTGGGCGGCCCCGCCTATCTGGCCCGCATCGCGGCGGCTGCGATTTCCGCCTATGCCGCGCGCGATTATGCACAGATGATCTACGAATTGGCAGTGCGGCGTGACCTGATCCGCCTTGGACAGGACATATCCGCCCGCGCCGCCCAAATGGATGTCACGTCCGAGCCGAAAGAACAGATCGTCGAGGCCGAACAGCGGCTGTATAAACTGGCCGAACAGGGCGTGGCCGAACGCGGCTTTCAAAGCTTCCTCAAGGCGGTGACAGATGCGGTGAACATGGCCAATGCCGCCTATCAGCGCGAAGGCGGGCTTGCGGGCATTTCAACCGGGCTGATCGATCTGGACAAAAAACTGGGCGGGCTGCACCCGTCCGACCTGATCATCCTTGCCGGACGCCCCTCGATGGGCAAAACCTCTCTGGCCACAAACGTCGCTTTCAACATCGCCAAAGCCTATAAACACGGGCTGAAACATGACGGCTCCGAAGGGGCTGTGGATGGCGGGGTGGTGGGCTTTTTCAGCCTTGAGATGAGCGCCGAGCAGCTGGCCGCGCGCATCCTGTCCGAGGCCTCCGAGGTGCCCTCGGAACAGATCCGGCGCGGCGACATGACCGAGGGCGAATTCCGCCGCTTCGTCGAGGCCGCCAAGGCACTGGAAGCCTGCCCGCTTTACATTGACGACACGCCCGCCCTGCCCATCAGTCAGGTTGCGGCCCGCGCGCGCCGCCTCAAGCGCACGCATGGGCTGGATGTGCTGATGGTGGACTACCTCCAGCTTCTGCGCGGCACCTCGAAGGAAAGCCGCGTGCAGGAAGTCTCGGAAATCACCCAAGGGCTAAAGGCCATCGCCAAAGAGCTGAACATCCCTGTTATTGCGCTATCGCAGCTGTCGCGGAACGTGGAATCGCGCGAAGACAAACGCCCGCAACTGTCGGACCTGCGCGAATCCGGCTCGATCGAGCAGGATGCCGATGTGGTGATGTTCGTCTACCGCGATGAATATTACCGCGAACGCGAAAAACCCGGCGAGGACGAGCACGAAAAGATGGCCACATGGCAAGCCAAGATGGAAACCGTCCATGGCAAGGCCGAGGTGATCATCGGCAAGCAGCGCCACGGCCCCATCGGCACGGTCGAACTCAGCTTCGAGGGGCGCTTCACCCGCTTTGGCAATCTGGCAAAGGCATGGCAGCAGGGCGAGCAGAATTTCTGATGGCGGCAGCGCGCCAATGATCACCGGCGTCAACCATATCACTTTGGTGGTTGCCGAAGTGCCGCGCGCCGTGACATTCTATACCAGCATCCTTGGCATGTCGCTGCGCGCACAAGGGCCGTGCTCGGCCTATCTCGAAAGCGGCAGCCTTTGGCTGTGTCTGGAACAGGGCACACCGTCCCATCGGGCCGATGACAGCCATATCGCGCTGTCCTGCACCGCCGAAGATTTCAAGACCCTTTGCGCGCGGCTGACAGACTGGCGGCAATGGAAAACCAACCGCTCGGAAGGTGCCTCGCTCTATCTGCTGGACCCGGATGGCCATAAGCTGGAGCTGCATTTGGGCAGTCTTGAATCCCGCCTTGCCCATTACCGCCTATCCCCGCCGGACGGGATGCAAGTATTCTGACATTTTCTTGCTGAAAATACTCTGGGGGGAATGCGGCGCAGCCGCAGGGGGGCAAAGCCCCCTTACACCGCCTTGCGCGCGCGCAAGGCAGCCCCGATGGTGCCATCGTCCAGATAATCCAGCTCGCCCCCCATGGGCACGCCTTGCGCCAGCGCCGTGACCTGCACATCCAGCCCCGCCAAGGCGTCTGCGATATAATGCGCGGTGGTTTGTCCATCGACTGTGGCGGCCAGCGCAAGGATCACTTCGCGCGCCCCTTCGGCCTGCACCCGCGCCACCAGTTCGGGAATGCGCAACTCTTCCGGGCCGACCGCATCCAGTGCCGACAATGTGCCCCCCAACACATGATAGCGCCCGACAAAGACACCGCCACGTTCCATCGCCCAAAGATCGGCCACATCCTCGACCACGCAAATCTCGCCTGTGGCGCGTTTTGGCGCGGTGCAAATCTCGCAGACAGGCAGGGTCGAGATATTGCCACATGCGCTGCAGGTCTGCGCGCTTTGCGCCACGCGATCGAGTGCTGCCAGAAGCGGGCGCAGGCTTTGGTCGCGGCGCTGGATCAGGTGCAACACAAGCCTGCGCGCCGAGCGCGGCCCCAGACCGGGAAGCCGCGCGATCTGCGCGATCAGCGCCTCTATCTCGTTGGGCGCGCGCTCCATTCCCTTGCGCGGCTCAGAATGGCAGGTTCATGTCGCGCGGCAGGCCCATGGCCTCGGTCAGTTTGCCCATTTCTTCTTTGGCACGCGCATCCGCCTTGACCTGCGCATCCTTGATCGCGGCAAGGATCAGGTCTTCCACCACTTCCTTGTCGTCGGAATTGAAGATCGAGGGGTCAATATCCAGCGCGGTCAACTCGCCCTTCGCGGTGGCCGTCGCCTTGACCAGCCCTGCGCCGGATTCGCCGGTCACAGTGATCGACTTCAAGTCATCCTGAAGCTGCGCCATTTTGCCCTGCATATCCTGCGCGGCTTTCATCATCTTGGCCATATCGGCCATTCCGCCCAAACCTTTCAACATTTTGTCAGCCTTTCTTCATGTTTCTTCAAACGGGTCCCAGTCGGGGTCAAACACGTCTTCCACCTCGGGCAGCGCTTCGGCGGCAGCGGCGGTTTCAGCATCTTTCAAATCCCTGATCTCGGATATCTTGGCATTGGGAAAGCACTGAAACACGGCCGCCACAAGGACATTTTGCAACGCCACATCTTCTTTCACGCCCAGTTCTGTGGCGCGCTGCTCGGCCAGTGTCGCGCCGCCGCCTGTTGCAGTGACAGATACCCCCCAGCGCGCCCCTGTCCAGCCCTGCAAGCGACCTGCAAGCCGTGCTGCCAGATCGGGCGCGGCAGTCTCGGTCGGTTGGAACTCGATCCGGCCGGGAGAGTATTTTACCAGCCGCAAACAGGTTTCCACCTCCATCAGCAGCGCCATGTCGCGCTTCTCGCGGATCATTGCAACCACGGCGTCGAAATCGGGATAATGCGCCAAGGCGGACACAGGCTCGGCCAAGGCGGCCTGCGCCCCGCCCCCCCGCCCGCCGCCACCGGAGCGCTGCGCAGACGGCCCCGCGCCGGCAGGTTCTGGCGCACGCGCTGGCCTGTCCGCCCCCCCGCCCGGCGTTGTGCCGGGCGGGGGCGGTGTCTGGTCATGCCATTTGCGCACCAGCTCTTCGGGGCTGGGCAGGTCGGCCACATGGGTCAGGCGGATGATCGCCATCTCGGCGGCCATCATCGCATTGGGGGCGCTGGCCACCTCTTCCAAAGCCTTTAGCAGCATCTGCCATGTGCGTGTCAGCGTGCGCATCGGCAGGGCCTGCGCCATGGCGGCACCCCTGTCGCGTTCTTCAGGGCTCAGGGTGGGATCATTGCCCGCATCCGGGGTGATCTTGGTCACACTCAGCCAATGGGTAATCTCGGCCAGATCACGCAGCACCGCCATCGGGTCCGCGCCATCGGCATATTGCGCGGCCAGTTCGGCCAAAGCCCCGCCCGCATCGCCCCGCATGATATGGTCGAACAGGTCCAGCACCCGCGCGCGGTCCGCAAGCCCCAGCATCGCGCGCACCTGATCGGCGCTGGTCTCCCCCGCACCATGGCTGATCGCCTGATCCAGAAGGCTCATCGCGTCGCGCACCGACCCTTCGGCGGCGCGGGTGATCAGCGCCAGCGCGTCTTGCGCCACCTGCCCCCCTTCGGCCTGCGCCACACGGTCCAGATGCGCGATCATGATTTCCGGTTCGATCCGGCGCAGGTCAAACCGCTGGCAACGCGACAGAACCGTGACCGGCACTTTGCGAATCTCGGTGGTGGCGAAGATGAATTTCACATGCGCTGGCGGTTCTTCCAATGTCTTGAGCAGCGCGTTGAATGCGTTGTTCGACAGCATATGAACTTCGTCGATGATGTAGATCTTATAGCGTGCCGAGGCCGCGCGATAGGCGACCGAGGCGATGATCTCGCGGATATCATCCACACCCGTGCGCGAGGCCGCGTCCATTTCCAGCACATCGACATGGCGGCCATCGGTAATCGCGCGGCAATGCTCGCACACGCCACACGGCTCGGTCGTGGGGCCGCCCTGCCCGTCTGCGCCAATGCAGTTCAGCCCCTTGGCGATGATCCGCGCTGTGGTGGTTTTGCCGGTGCCGCGAATGCCCGTCATGACGAAAGCATGATGGATGCGGTCTGCCGCGAATGCATTACGCAAGGTGCGCACCATCGCATCCTGCCCGATCAGATCGGCAAAACTCTCGGGGCGGTATTTGCGCGCCAGAACCTGATAGGGGGTTTGCGTCTCGCTCATGCGGGCCTGCCTGTTGTCGGATGCTCCACCCTAGCGCGCCCGAGGCGGGATGGGAAACGGGTTTTCACACCCCCATCCTCGCCCGTGTTGGCAGGCGGGGTTATTTGAGTATTTTTAGCAAGAAAATGAGGCATGCGCCAATCACTCCAGCCCGTGTTTGTGGATGAACCCCGTCAGGATTTCAGCATATCTCCGGGGCTGTTCCACATGCGGCAGATGGCCTGCACCCCGGATCAGTGCAAACTCAGCGCCGGGCACCAGATCGACCGTCTCGCGCACCAGATCAGGCGGGGTCGATCCATCCCGGTCCCCTGCAATGCCCAAGGTTGGCAGGCGCAGGCTGGCCGTGGTGGTGTAGAAATCGGTTCCCGCAATGGCCGCCGCACCGCCCAGCCAGCCGTCCAGCGGAGCCCCTACGAACATGGCGCGCCACTGCGCCACGTCTGGGCTGGCGCGAAAGGCAGGCGAGAACCAGCGCGCGAGCGAGGCATCGGCCAGCGCTTCCAGCCCGCCTGCGCGGGCAAGGCGCGCCCGCTCTTCCCAGATGTCTTTGGTGGCGATGCGCGCGGCCGTGTTCGACAGGACAAGCGCGCGGATCAGATCGGGGCGCTTGACGGCCAGCCCTTGCGCAACCATGCCCCCCAGCGACAGGCCGACAAAGACGCATGCGCGCAGGCCCAGATGATCCAGCAGCGCTTCGGTATCGCGCACCAGCTGGCCCATGGAATAGGGGGGCGGTGCGATATCGGATTGCGCGTGCCCCCGCCTGTCATAGCGTAGGATGCGCCAATGTGGCGGCAGATGCGGCATCAGCGGGTCCCACATGTGCAGATCGGTTCCAAGCCCGTTCGAGAACACCACAGGCAGCCCACCCTCGGGGCCAGTGAACTGGTAGTGCAGACGGATTTCGCCAAGATCAGCCAGCGGCATACGCGTCCCCCATTGCCAAGGCGCGCTGGAACACAGCGCAGTCCACATTCCCGCCCGAGGCGGTGACGATCACAGCCTCACCTGCAATCTGGCCGGGGTGGAACAGGGCCGCCGCCAGCGCCACCGCGCCGCCTGGCTCCAGCACCAGTTTCAGCCGGTCATGCGCCAGCGCCATCGCGCGCAGCGCCTCATCATCGCTGACCACCAGCCCCGGCCCGCACAGACGCTGCAAAATGGGCCATGTCAGCCTGCCCGGGCGCGGTGTGACAATCGCATCGCACAGGCCAGAGCGTGTGGGGTTTTCCACCACCCGGCCCTGCGCCAGCGATTGGGCCACATCGTCAAACCCCTCCGGCTCGACCGTGCGGACACGCATCTGTGGCGCGACCTGTTCCAGCGCAAGGGCAATGCCCGAGGTCAGCCCCCCACCTCCGCAGCACACCAGAACCTGCGCCTCTGCGACGCCCTCGCAGCGCGCCTGATCGGCAATTTCCAGACCTGTGGTGCCCTGCCCCGCGATCACCTGCGGATGGTCGAAAGGCTGGATCAATTCCAGCCCGCGTTCCGCGGCCAGCGCCGCGCCCAGCGCATCGCGATCTTCACTCGTGCGGTCATAGAGCACAACTTCTGCCCCCAAGGCGCGGGTATTGGCGATCTTCACCGCAGGCGCATCTTGCGGCATAATGATCAGCGCAGGCAGCCCGCGCAGCCGCGCGGCATAGGTCACCCCCTGCGCATGATTGCCAGACGAAAACGCAATCACCCCGCGCGCAGCCTCTGGCAGCGCGGTCATGGCCGACCATGCACCCCGGAACTTGAAGCTGCCGGTATGTTGCAGGCATTCCGCCTTTACATAGACACGCCGCCCCGCGATCTTGTCCAGAAAGGGTGAAGACAGCAGTGGCGTGCGCCGCGCATGGCCGTCAAGGCGGCGCGCGGCTGCCGCGATCATTTCATAATTCACAGGCAATTCCCCAGCCATTCATGAATAACTTGCAGCGACGGACGCTCGTCCAGAAACGGAATATGCCCGCGCCCCGGCACTTCGGCGAACAGCATATCGGGGCGCAAGTGCTGCATCTCGGCGGCGGTTGCCGCACTCAGCAGGTTGGAATTGGCCCCACGGATCAGCGCCAAGGGCATCCCCGCACAGGCTGCGAACATGGGCCACAGGTCGCCCCCGCCCCCCTCCATCGCGGCCAGAAAGGCCTCGCGCAAGGCGGGGTCGTAGTTCAACTCCAGCCCCTGATCGGTTGCAATGAAATGCCGCCGCGCTTCTTGCAGCCATCGCCCCTCGGGCACATCAGAGAATTCGGGAAAAGCGCGTTCAAGCGCGATGGCCGCCTGTGCATGCGTGCGCGCAGACGGGGTCTGGCCAATATAATCGGAAATCCGCGCCAGCCCCTCTGCCTCTATCACGGGCCCCACATCATTCAGGCACAGGCCCCGCACCCTCTCGCGCGCCACCGCCGCCAGATACATGCCAATGATCCCCCCGCGCGAGGTTCCCAGAATGGCCACCTGATCCAGCCCCAGATGGTCCAGCAGCGCCACAACATCTGCGCCTTCCTGCACCACCGTATAGCTGTCCGCGCCGGTCCAGTCCGAGCGCCCGCGCCCGCGATAATCCAGCCGGATCAATCGAAGGGGCGGCAGATGGGGGGCCAGATAGTCGAAATCAGACCCGTTGCGCGTCAGTCCCGACAGGCATAGCAGCGCGCGGCCATGCCCTTCATCTGTATAATGCAGCTTCGCCCCGTCCGGAGTTGTGAAATACGGCATGGTCCTGCCCCCTGCTGATCGTGCCTGCAAGAAGTGACACGCCAAGGATGAAAGGAAAACCCTTCCTTCATTTTCTTGCTAAAAAATACTCAACGACGCGCCGCCTGCCGCATGTGCGCCGTTAGCGGTTCAGGCGCTCCAGCCTTGCGCGCACACTCAGCCCATGCGCCTCCAGGCTCTCGGAGATGGCAAGCTGTTCGGCCGCAGGGCCGATGGCTGCCAGTGCCTCTGGGGTCATGCGCGCAAGGGTTGTGCGCTTCATGAAATCCAGAACCGACAGGCCAGAGGAGAACCGCGCCGAGCGCGCAGTGGGCAGCACATGGTTGGGGCCGCCGACATAATCGCCAATCGCCTCGGGCGTCCAATGGCCCAGAAACACGGCGCCCGCGTGGCGGATCTGGCCCAGCAGCGCTTCGGGGTCGGCCACGCAAAGTTCCAGATGTTCGGGTGCGATCCGGTCTGACAGCGCGGCGGCCTCGGCCAGATCGCGCACAAGAATCACCGCGCCGTAATCGCGCCAGCTTGCCCCCGCAATCGCGCGGCGCTCCAATGTCTCAAGGCGTTTGTCCACGGCCTGCATGACCGCGCGGCCAAATGCTTCATCCGTGGTGATCAGCACCGATTGCGCGCTTTCGTCATGTTCGGCCTGCGACAGCAAGTCCAGCGAGATCCAGTCTGGGTCGTTGTCGCTGTCTGCGATGACCAGTATCTCTGACGGGCCTGCGATCATGTCGATCCCGACACGGCCAAAGACGCGGCGCTTGGCCGCAGCGACATAGGCATTTCCGGGGCCGGTGATCTTGTCGACCGGCGCGATTGTTTCTGTGCCATAGGCCATTGCGGCCACAGCCTGCGCGCCGCCAATGCGGTAGACCTTTTCGACGCCGGACAATCTTGCCGCCAGCAGCACCAGCGGGTTGACCACCCCGCCCGGCGTGGGGGCGCAGATCACAAGCCGCTCGACCCCTGCGACCTGCGCGGGAATCGCGTTCATCAGCACCGAAGACGGGTAGCTTGCCAGCCCCCCCGGCACATACAGCCCCGCCGCGCCCACCGGCCCCCAGCGCCAGCCCAGTTCTGCGCCATATTCATCGTGCCAGCGCTTGTCTTCGGGGCGCTGGCGGGCGTGATAGGCGCGGATGCGGGCGGCGGCCAGTTCCAGTGCGGCGCGCTCATGCTCGGGGACGCGGGCGCATTCGGCGTCAATCTCGTCTTCAGAAAAGGCCAGCGTGTCCGGCGTCAGCTGCAGGCGATCGAACTTCAGGGTCAGGTCAATTACGGCGGCGTCACCGCGCGCGCGCACATCTGCAATGATGGCCGCGACCGTGTCATCCACATCGACGGCATCTTCGCGCTTGGCCCCAAGCAATGCGGCAAAGCCCGCGTTGAAGCTGGCATCACGACTGTCAAGAAACACGGGCATTCAGCTGTCCTTATCCAACGGGTGTTCAGGGGCCTTGCGCGAGGGCGCGCGGTAGGGCCGCGTGACGTCAGATAGTGCGACATCGAGACATTCCACCTCCAGCCGGATTTCGCCATCTCCGGCAAGGATCAGCGACAGATGGCCTGCACCATCTGCGCTGGCCCGAAACTCCAGCGCCAGCAGCGACAGGATCAGGTCTGCATCCGCGCGGTCAAAGCCTGTGGTTGCCGCACCCATCACGTCATTGACCAAAAGCACCGATTGCACGCGCTCGAAATCGCCGCCCCGCTCTGCGCGCGGGCGGTCTTCCCAGCGGAAGCGGTTGATCAGCAGTGCAAAGCGGCGGCGCTTGCGGTCAAAGGTCATTTCGGGGGTGGGGAAAACCGCATCCTGCACCAGCGCCGAGATCACCTTCAGATCATCGGCATCCAGCGCTTGCAGGCGCAGCGGGCGTTCGGCCCCATCCTCGAAACGTGCATCAGTCATGTGTGCTTGATCCGTTCTATTCTGGCCCCGCAGGCGCCCAGCTTGTCTTCAACATGCTCATATCCGCGATCAAGATGATAGACTCGGCTCACCACTGTTTCACCTTCCGAGGCAAGGGCGGCAAGGATCAGCGACACAGATGCCCGCAAATCGGTGGCCATGACGGGCGCGCCCCGCAGCTTGGGCACACCAGTCACAGTTGCGGTGCCGCCATGCACCTCAATCTGCGCACCCATGCGCGTCAGTTCCGGCGCATGCATAAAGCGGTTCTCGAAAATATGCTCTTCCAGCACCGACACACCATCGGCGGTGCACATGGCGGCCATGAATTGCGCCTGCAAATCGGTCGGAAAACCGGGGAAAGGTTCGGTGGACACATTGACAGGGCGCAGCCGGTCAGAGTTGCGCGTCACGCGCAAGCCGCGCGCCGTTTCTGTCACCTCGACACCGGCCTCTTGCAGCTTGTCGGCGAAAGCCTGCACCAGATCCAGCCGCCCGCCCAGACATTCGACCGACCCGCCCGCGATGGCAGGGGCCAGCATATAGGTGCCCAGCTCGATCCGGTCGGTCACCACAGGGTGCGTGGCCCCGCCAAGGCTGGCCACGCCCTGAATGGTGATCGTGCCTGTCCCCTCGCCCTCGATCTGGGCACCCATGCGGCGCAGACATTGCGCCAGATCGACGATTTCCGGCTCGCGCGCGGCGTTTTCCAGAATGGTTGTGCCCTTCGCCAAAGTGGCCGCCATAAGCGCGTTCTCGGTCGCCCCGACCGACACGATGGGAAAGCGGAACCGCGCGCCCTTCAGGCCGCCGGGCGCTTTCGCATGCACATAGCCATCGCGCAGGCTCAACTCTGCGCCCAGCGCCTCAAGGGCGCGCAAATGCAAATCCACAGGGCGCGCACCGATCGCGCAACCACCGGGCAGCGACACCACAGCATGCCCGTCGCGCGCCAGCATCGGCCCCAGAACAAGGATCGAGGCGCGCATCTTGCGCACGATGTCGTAATCCGCGCGGTGCGAGGTCAGGTCATGGCTGGACAGGGCCAGCACCTTGCCATCTTGCAAACTGGCCACCTCGGCCCCAAGCGAGCCAAGCAGATCGGACATGGTTGCAATATCGGACAGGCGCGGCGCGTTGGTCAGCGTCAGGGGCGCATCTGTCAGCAGCGTGGCGGGCATCAGGGTCAGGCAGGCATTCTTTGCCCCTGCAATCGGGATCTCCCCTTTCAGCGGGCCGTTTCCAGTAACAACAATCGAATCCATCTACTCTGCCCTTCACTCTTTATCTTTTGGCGCGCCATCATCGGGCGCGTCTGTTCTTGCGCGGGACTGCGCCTTGCGCTTGGCGATATTCGCTTTCAGGGCCGCTTTCAACCGCGCGGCCCGTGCCGCATCGCGGGTTTTTGCTGTCCCTGCCTTATTTGCCTTTGCATCACTCATGCCCCCTCGTAACGCAAGTTTCAAAAACCGTCCAGATAAGGGTTGCACAGCGCGAAAATTCCGACTACCTAGCCGCGGCAAGCGCCGGTTGGCCATGCTGTGGTAGCTCAGTGGCAGAGCACACCCTTGGTAAGGGTGAGGTCGAGAGTTCAATCCTCTCTCACAGCACCATCTTTTTCCCTTTAATAGCAAAAAGATAGGCAATATTAGTGGGTTGGATGATGCTCGGTTCTACACCGAGGTTCTACACCGCTATGGTTTTACACATGTCTCGACCAGTCAAAAACTCCAAGACCGGCGTATTCTATTTCCGCCAAAAAACCCCCGCCGATCTGCGTCGGACTTTCGGGAAGGCAGAGGTGAGCTGGTCACTCAACACGAAAGATGAGGCCGAAGCCAAGACGCGGCATGCCGAGGCGTTCCAGAAGCAGGCGCGCGTCTGGCAGGCTTTGCGGGCAAAACCGGAGCCCATTCCACACAAGAAGATCATGACCATGGCGGGAGGTTTCTACAGAACCCTCGTCGCTTCAGTCGAAGATGAACCCGGTGAGCCCTCAATGTGGACGACAATGCTCGACAAGTTCGACAAAAACCAGTTGACAGATCAAGTTATCGAAAAATGGTTTGGCCCCGAAGCTGATCGCTTGCTCCTCGAAGAAGGCCTTTCAACCGATACCTACAGTCATAATCGGTTATGTGCAGCCTTGCATGATGTCTGGCTGCAATGGTCGGAATTCCAACTGAAGCGCTCACAGGGCGATTACAGCCCCGACCAAAAGGCGGACCGGTTCCCCCTCTCTCAGCACCCGAGGGCTGCCTCCAAGGCACCTTTAAAGGCTCCTGAAGAGGTGACAATCACATCCTTGTTCGAGCTGTGGGAACGAGATCACCTTGCAAACGACAAGCCGCAGAAAACGGCAGATGACTTCCGACAGAAAATCAACGATCTGAAAGCCTTTCTCGGACACGATGATGCCCTGCGCACCACGGGGGAGAACATAGCAGATTGGTGCGACCACCTTCGCCATGAAAAGGAGTTTGCCCCCAAGACCGTCAGGGACAAATATCTAGCAGCCGCAAAGTCCGTGTTTAACGCGGGCACTGGCAGGCGAAAGCTTGCAACGAACCCGACAGATGGCGTGAAGGTCTCGGTTCCAAAAACCAAGAAGACCCGATCTAAGGGTTTCACAGATGACGAGGCCAGCGCCATCCTTGCCGCTACACTTTGTGACCCGTCCACCTTTGGGGCGATGGAAGAACGCAACAAAATGGCAATTCGCTGGGTGCCATGGATATGTGCCTTTTCGGGGGCACGCATCAGCGAGATTACCCAGATGCGCCGCGAAGACCTGCTCGAGGATTACGGAATAGCCTGCATTCGCATCACCCCTGAAGCTGGCTCTGTTAAAACCGGGAACTACCGCATTGTCCCTTTGCATCCGCAGTTGATTGCGATGGGTTTGCTAGAATTCATCCAGTCACAACCCGATGGACCCATTTTCTACTCCCCAAAGAAGGCTGATGAGAATTCTGGCACGAGAGCAAAGAACGCAGGCAAAAAGATCGGGCAATGGGTGCGAGGCGTTGCAGGCGTTACTGACTTACGCGTCTGGCCAAACCATGGATGGCGTCACAGGTTCAAGACACTGGCACGTGATTTCGACATCGACACAGAATATAGTAACGCTATCACCGGGCATGAAGATGGCAGGGTGAGTACAGACTATGGCGAAACGACTGTCAAAGCCCTTTGGCGGGAAATACAGAAGCTGCCGCATTATGACGTTTAGTGACGAGTAGCTGCTTGAGGCTAGTGCTCTGCACCCTCCCGCATTATACGCAATCACAATAGGTTCAGGGTTGGGGGCTACAAGAAGCTAGACACGGCGATTGAGCGCACGCTTGAGAATATCCAAATCTGCCTCAGCCAAGGCCTCCGTTTCTCGCGCGAAAATGAAATCTTTAGCACGCTGTTTGGTCATATGTGTAGAATCCAAACTCATAGTCTCAATCGTCCAAGTTCCTCGGTCCGAAAGACCCTCAATCAAGATCGGATGACCAGCCTCATTGTCAACAAACCGAATGTGGATGCTGGTATCATCGATGTAAGGATGGACTATCACGAATTCGGAGTCTGCATATTGCTCGGCACAAACCGAAACGGTGTCCAACTCGCCTTTAACCTTGAAGCCGTTGCAATACTCGCAAGAGATCACAAGATTCATTGGCGTAAAGGTCCACTGTGCATATCGGTTCTTCGGAGCGATATGATCTCGATGTGCAGTCCTGTGTCCCTTCTCCGCAACTTCAAGTGTGCACCAAACACATCGTGAGCCTTGCATCTGCAGGCCTTGAGTCATGATCTCGTACTTGAAGTCATTTACGCATTTTGCTTGGCTTGACCAACCTTTAGTATCAGGTTGGTTGAGGACTGTCTCAACTGCAGCAAGGACGGCATCAATTATCTGCGCACAAGCATCCAAATTAAGCACTAGCCTCCACTCCTTTCGAGTACCGTTTGGATTCGGTCCAAGATTTCAATCATTGCTTCATTATCGGGCTCATCAACCACTTGAAGACGCTCATAAATTGAACGGAGGCGGTGCAGATCAAGTTCATCCACGCCCGAAATCATTCTCAGCGCCTTTGTTAAGTCTCTTTCAACATAGAAATTACTGGTCGTTGCTATACCGAAAACTCGATAGAGAATATTTTCTGGAGACCTGCCGTAGACATCGCCATCAAATGACTGAAACCTTGAGCCTGGGACGTTGCTCGCAACGGTCACTGAGGCTTGTTTTTCGGAGACGTCAGAAACGATAAAGTGAGAGTGCGTCGCGATAATCGCATGCGTTTGTGGGAATTGCTTAAGTGTTTCAAGTAGGCGAGGGAGATAGATTCTTTGCCATGCTGGATGAAGGCTAACCTCTGGTTCATCGATGACCAATACAGAGTTTTCACCGAGATGAGCGACAAATCGGATAACAGTCCCGAGTATTTGCTGCTCTCCTGAGCTCAACTCGGAAAACCGGAATTCTTGTCCAGACTTCAAGAACACAAGGGCCGCATCGGAGATCACACGAAGCCGCCTTCCAAGATCGATCATTTTGGCAACATCAAACTCGCTAAATAGGCTAGGAAAGTGTTCAAGATCAAAGTTAATTGAGAAAATAACTGACCCATGACGTAGACGACCTCGATTCCGGGTTACGGAGAATTCACGCAAGGCTTGAAAAAAGGGCCAGAATTCTTCTAGTTGGATTCGGGCTTGATCTCTGCGTTCGTCACTCAGTTCGCGCAATGGCCCTGCTAACCTTTCAAAATAATCAAGGGCTTTGTCCCGGAATGTTTGAAAGTCGTCAGCTTCAAGGAGCGATCGCCTATTGAGGCCCAATTCAACTTTGAGTGAGCTGTTCAAACCTAAATCTTCAAACCAGTTCTTGAAAATACTTAAGGCCCGGGTACGTCCAATAGCATTCACGAAGCCTAAAAGAACTTTGTTTTCCAGAGCACCAGTAGTCGTCATGTTGGTCGCTTGCCGGAGACCTAGATAAACATAAAAGTCGTCGTCTTCGTTTCGGGTGAACTTAAAACGATCGGTGGGTAGATGTGCAACGGCAATTGCGCGATCAGGAAATAGAAGGGAACGGCTGTTGACCTTTTTACCGTCTTTCCAAACTGTGAGGTCTCGATCTCGGCGCTCAACGCTCCAATAGCTGTCAGCCAGCCAGTACTCTAATCTTGCTTGGGGTACATCTGATTCATGGGAAGTCTTTTTGCGAGACTTCTCCAATAGCGAGCGACCGAGAGAAAGAGAGTGATTCTGAATTTTAAACTGCCTGATCTTCTCCGCATCCGGTATCACTTTATCAACGAACTCTCGCCTCAAGCCTTCGATATTAACGAGTTCTTCTACAAGAGCAGAAAGAACTCTACTTTTATTAGAGCCATTAGGACCTATCAGAATTGAAGCTTTTGGCCCAGAATCAAAATCTTTTTGATCGAACAGTGGAAGCGTAAATTCTGGTGTTGCGAATGAAACAAGATGAAATCCACCTCTATTTGGATAGACCATTTAATTTGCGCCTCCGTTCTTTGCACTGTGCCATTTGATCATCTGTCCCTATCATTCGGAACCGCCTCTTTAGCGAAGTCTACACTCACTAACCCTCCAGTGCCGAAGCTAAGATTGAATAATTTGCCTCATGACTGCAAGGCTATTCCGCGTCACCTGTGCTCCCAAGGCACCGTCTGATCTTGCAACAGTTATTTTGCTTTCGCACCTCCAGCGAAGGTCTACTGGCCGCCCTCCGTATCGATGATGCCGTAGCCGCGAAAGGTTTTTGTGCAGGTGCTGCGAACGGCGGAAATGTCCCCGCATAGCACATCGTCTCCCTTTGCGTCGGGACCTTATGTCAAGTTTCGAATACTAGCGATTGACGCGCCAGTCGCGCGTGGCTTCACGCTTGCGCCTCAGCGGTCGTGATGACTTCGACCTCCACATTACTTTTGTTCCCCATGTGCCCGCGCACCCAGTGCCATTGTAAAGTTCGCCCCCTCGCACTGGCGATCAGTTCCTTCCAGAGGTCTTGGTTTCCGACAGCCTTTCCGTCAGCTTTCCGCCACCCTCGGGCGACCCAATGCGGTTGCCATTCGGTCATCCCCTTTACCAGATATTGGCTGTCAGACCGAATGATAATTGGCGAAACTTCGTCCACGCGCAGGCTCTTTAGCGCTTCGATTGCAGCCACAAGTTCCATTCTGTTATTGGTTGTCGCAGGGTCACCACCCTTCACGATGAGCTTTTTCACCTCGGCACCACCCTTCATGCGCCGAAGTGAAGCCGCCCAACCTCCGGGGCCGGGGTTGCCGATGCATGACCCGTCTGTGTGAATGAGGATGCAGTCGGCTGGAATGATGGTATTGCGTTGATTGATCATAGCGTTGTCCTTTGAGGCTGGCCCAACGTAAGCATTCGCCGAGGGCC
>NZ_MEHT01000031.1 GCF_001870675.1 Roseinatronobacter thiooxidans
AGAGCCGTAGACCTTTTTCATGCAGCCTGCTCCTTCCCCGGTCCGGCCCTTAGACCGAGAGTGTTGCGTGCCTGCCGCCATGTAGCGACCGGGCGTTCATGCTTGTCGCAGAGTTCCACCACGCGCTGCACCAACGCCGCATTGGATGGCGCGAGCCTGTCCCGGTCCAGCCGCACATTGTCTTCAAGCCCCGTGCGCGCGTGCCCCCCGGCAGCGACGGCCCATTCGTTCAGTGTGGCCTGCTGCGCGCCGATCCCGGCCGCACACCATGCCGCATCTGGCCCGAAAAGGCGCTGCACAGTGCTGATGTAGTAATCGAACACGTCACGATCTACCGGCATCGCGTTCTTAACGCCCATCACGAACTGCACATAAGGCACCTGCGCGATATGACCCGCCTGCCACATCTGATGCGCTTTCAGGATGTGCGAGAGATCAAACGCCTCTATCTCGGGCTTCACGTCATAGACCAACATTTCCGCCGCCAGCCAATCAACCAGATCAGGCGGATTTTCATAGACGCGGGTCGGGAAATTGTTAGACCCCACAGAAAGCGAGGCCATGTCAGGTCTGAGCCGCAGCATCGCGCCGCGTGCCTGCCCCGCGCCAGAGCGGCCACCCGTAGAAAACTGGATGATCATGCCCGGACAGTGCTTTTCCAGCCCTTCCTTCAGGGCGGCGAATTTCTCGGGGTCAGAAGACGGCGTTTCATCGTCGTTGCGTACATGCGCATGCACGATGCTTGCGCCGGCCTCGAAGGCTTCATGCGTTGACTCAATTTGCTCGCTGACCGTGATCGGTACGGCGGGATTGTTGGCCTTGGTCGGCAGCGATCCGGTTATTGCCACGCAGATGATACAAGGATTGGTCATGTGAACCTCAGGCAGCTTTGGAGTGGCTGGCGTGCATCCGCGCCAATGCGTCGATGAAGAAGGGACGGAAGCCCTCGGGGTGTTCACTCATCGGGAAATGGCCCAACTCATCCATGACCGATAGCGTTGCACCGGGAATTGCATCTGCAGTGCGTCGCGCATCTTCGGGGGTGCAGGTCAAATCATAGGCCCCCACGATCAAATGCACAGGAGTGGTGGTTGTGTCGATCTGGCCAAGCCGTGCGATCAGGCTGTCATCGCGGGTATAAAAACTCAGATCCCCGCGAAACACGCCCGGCCCTGATTGCATGAACATCCACAACGTGTTCCAACGCTCGGCCTCTGGGGCGAAGGGCGAGATGTTGGCCGACACGAGCGCCGCACCCATCTCGCCGCCATGTGCATCGGGACGATGAAACCAATCGATATCATACCATGCTGGCTGGAAGTCGGACGCCTCAATAGCAATAAAACCTGAAAACCGCTCCGCATTTAGGGCGGCCAGTTGCAGCGCGATCCGTCCGCCCATCGAGCACCCCGCCAAAATTGGCTTGTCGAGCGAAAGTGCGTCCACCACAGCCAAGATGGTCTCAATATAGGCTTCTGTTGTCAGCATATATTCATCGGTCTGGAACCCTTCGGGCGGTAAGGACTTGCCATGCCACGGCATATCGAATGCAATCAGACGGTTTTGGGCGGTGATCTCGGCATCATTCATCAGGTGCCGCCATTGTCGCGTATCTGCCCCGGCAGTATGCAGGCACAGAACAGGACGCCCCTGACCCGCAGCTTCGAAATAGATACGACGGAGGGTTCCGGCGACTTTGACAGTCACATATTGCCCGATGATCGGTTCAATACTCATGCTGCACTCCCTGTCTTTGGCCGTGCAAGGCCCATGAACTCTTTGAAGAAACGCAGATTTTTGACCAGACACAGAATATCTCCGTCAATCTGCCCGCGCCCGATCTTCACCAGACCAAAGATGTCATGAAAGCCGGCGGCAGGCCGCGCTTGCCAGAACTGTTGCAGCGCATCAGCATCTGTACGCAGGGCAAAACGCCATGGTGTCTTGCGGCTTGGCCCTTGCGCGATGTCCAACAGATGGCCTTTTTCAAAGGTAAGGTAGAACTCTTGCCCCTCGACCTCGATCAGAACCGTTTCAGAAAAAAGCCGTCCCAACCGCAACAGGTGTGGGGTTTGGTTCAATTGCTCTTGCAGCGCGCGAAAGATGTCGATCACTGTCAGCCCTCCCATGAAAACTACGGACCTGTGGTGACATGAACGCCCTGTGGGATGCTATGCCTTACGGGGTATGGGGCGATACCTCGCGCAAATGGCTTATGGGCGGCGGCAAACCAATTTAAGGTATCACCCGATACCGCGGCAGGCATTGGTTTGGGACGACGGGTGATCGACAACGGTACAGCACCGGATGAGAGACGCTTGTCCGGCACAACACCGCCCGACACCCTGAGGAGGAGATTATGGGAACTGTTACTCTGGACAATATCACCGATGTCGTGATCGACAGCCTTGGCAAGCATGGCGAGATCACCGACCGCCAGCGTGAAATCATGTCCTCGCTGATCCGGCATCTGCACGGTTTCTGCAAGGATGTGAAATTGCAGCATGGCGAGTTTCTGGAAGGCTGTGAATTCCTGAAACGCGCGGGCCAGACCTGTGACGAGAACCGTCAGGAATTCATCCTTCTGGGCGATATTCTGGGCGTAGAAGTGCTGGTGGATATGCTGACCAATGTGGTTGATGGCACTGAGAGCGAGTCGACCGTTCTAGGACCATTCTACCGCGAAAACCCGCCTGTACTGCCGAAAGGGGCTTCCACCATCCTCAAGCATTACGACAATGAGGAAACCGTCTATTTTGAGGGCTACATTCGTGATGCATCGGGGGCTGGCCTTGGTGGTGTGACGATGGATGTTTGGGAAGATGCGCCAAACGGGATATACGAAAACCTCGACCCTGATCAGCCAGAATACAACCTGCGCGGCCGGTTCGAGACTGATGAGAACGGGCACTACGCTTTCGTCGCCGTGCGTCCCGTACCCTATCCTATTCCGGATAATGAAACCGCAGGCGAATTGCTGCGCTTTATGGGCCACCACCCCAACCGCCCGGGGCACATGCATTTCATCATCTCGAAGCCGGGCTTCCGCCCACTGATTAGCCAGATTTACGACGCCGATAGTGCCTGGCTGAATGAGGACAGTGTATTTGCAGTCAAAGAAAGCCTGATTGGCAAATTCGTTCCGGCGCCCGAAGGCATGGACACGGATCTGCATTTCACCTTCGACTTTACGCTCAAAGCCGAAGCCGCTGAGAAAGCGGTTGCCGCAGAGTGAAGCCTCCCTCCCTGTCGACTGCAAGCCCCCACACATGTGGGGGCTTTTTTTGTGCGCCGAACCAGCTACATTCCGCAGCGGGGAGACAGCGATGAATTTCAGACAACTGACCTATTTTATTGCAGTTGCGGAAGAACTGCATTTCGGGCGTGCTGCCGAACGGCTGGATATGGCGCAACCACCTCTTAGCCGTCAGATCAAGCAGTTCGAGGAAGACCTTGGCGCGGTTCTGTTCAACCGAGGCCGTAGTACGATCACCCTGACCCAAGCAGGTGAGCGGCTGTTAGAGCGGGGCCGCAGTATTCTGAGGCAGATGGAAGATGCCAAGCTAGAGGTGCGCCGCCTTGGGCAAGGGGCGGAAGGGCGGTTGCGCATAGGCTTCGTCGGCTCGGCCACATTCGGCATTTTGCCCAATATCGTCAAATCCTTTCGCGCACATTACCCAGAGATCAATCTTAGCCTGATGCCAATGAACAATGCGCAGTTGCACCGCGCCCTAATCGCGCGGGAGCTGGATGTAGCCTTTGCCCGTCCAGCCCTGAAGGATAGCGAATTTCTGACCCGCGAGTTGATGGAAGAAAAGCTGATTCTGGCCCTGCCCGATAGCGTTGACACGGGATCACGCACTGTCGCCAAGTTGGAAAGACTGCAAACGCATCATCTGATCCTATATCCCGAATTTCCCCGCCCCAGCTATGCGGATATGGTGCTCAAAGCCTGCGAAGACGCAGGTTTCAAGGTGCCCTTGCGGATATGGTGTATGGACTTGCAGACCGCAATTAGTCTGGTCGCTATTGGCGAAGGTGTTTGCATTGTCCCGGAATCGGTGGCCAATGCGAAACGCAATGGTGTGAAATTCCTGATGATCGAACCAGAAATCGCGCGGACATCCCTGTCGGTAAACACGCGGCTGGACGACCAATCAGTGCATGTGATCAATTTTATCAGACTTGCCCAGCAAGTTGCAAAAAAGAGGTTCTAGCAGCAGGCAGAATAACCGCCTGCTTGCCTGTTATACGCCTAACCAGCGATGCTGCGCCTGCTCATCGGCACGGATTTCAGCCGCGCTGCCAGCCCAGACGATCTGCCCTTTGGACACGATCACAACATCATCGGCAAGCGAGGTGGCAAAGCCGAAATTCTGCTCGACAATCACCATCGAAAGCCCCTCATTGCGCAATTCTTGCAGCTTGTCGTGGATCAGCTTGACGATGATCGGGGCCAACCCTTCGGTCGGCTCATCAAGGATCAGCAGGCGCGGGTTCATCAGCAGCGCGCGCGCAATTGCCAGCATTTGCTGCTCGCCCCCTGACAACTCTGCACCTCCATTGTCCATCCGCTCGCCCAGACGCGGGAATAGTTCCAGAACCCGCGCAACGGTCCAGCCCTGCAAGCCAGAGGCGAAACGTTTGGCTGCAAGATCAAGATTTTCACGCACGGTAAGCGATGGGAAGATATCCCGTGTTTCTGGAACATATGCGATGCCTGCGCGCGCGATGTCATAGGGTTTTGCCCCGTTTATGGGTTTGCCGTCGAAGCGAATGTCGCCTGATTGTGTGGGTAACAGCCCCATAATTGTCTTGAGCGTGGTAGATTTTCCTGCACCATTGCGCCCAAGGATAGCCATCACACGGCCTTTTTGTGCTGTAACGGACAGGCCATACAACACCTGCGTTTCGCCGTATCCGGCAGAGATGGCGTTCACATCAAGCATCTTCCCACGCTCCCAGATAAATATCGCGCAATAGTTTCGATCCGCGCGCGTCTTCTGGCAGGCCGTCAAAGACGACTTCGCCATAATTCAGCACCGTGATCGTGTCAGCCACAGCGAAAGCCAGATCCATATCATGCTCGATGATCAGAATTGTCAGATCACGTGGCAAACCTGCCAGCAGATCATGGAACCCTTTGGCCATTTCCGGCCCGACGCCGGATGTGGGTTCGTCCATCAGCAGGACCAATGGCTTTGTGGCCAAGGCCACACCCACTTCAAGTTGGCGGCGCACACCATAGCTGATTTCTGACACTTTTGCATGGATATAGGGCATCAGGTTGACCTGATTGGCAACCTCTTCCACGATGGCACGCACTTGCACCGATTGCAGTGCGTCACGCCACAGTGTCATTGACACTCCCGCATGAACCGAAGCGGCAAGTGCCAGGTTTTCTTCTACCGTCAGCCCATCGAACAAAGTGTTCTTTTGATAGCTGCGCGATAATCCGCGCCGCGCACGCTTGGCTACTGGCAGGGCAGTCACATCTTCTCCGGCCAGCAGGATTTGGCCTTTATCAGGGACGATCTCGCCCACAAGCTGGTTAAACAGTGTGGTCTTGCCTGCCCCATTCGGTCCCAGGATCACCCGCCGCTCGCCGCGTTCCAGCTTGAGCGAGACATTGCGCGTAACATGGATGGCCCCGAAACTCTTGTCGAGATTTCGTGTCTCAAGCATCTTTGGCTATCTCCTTGGCATCGTCGCGTGTCTGGATGGATTGGATCATGCGGTCAGTTTTGGGCCTAAATCGCGCCTCTATGAAGCCGAATATCCCGTTGGCACGGCTCATGACCACGGCGATCAAAACAAGTCCGACGATCAGGTGCCAGTATGTCGTCACATGGCTTAGTTCATGTTTCATCACAACGAAGGCCACGGCCCCCACGAGCGGTCCCACAAGCGTACCAAGCCCGCCAAGGATCACAACGACAAGCGCTTCCCCCGACACTGTCCAGTGCAGCATCTTGGGCGAGATGAACATGATGTGCTGGGCGGCCAGAACACCGGCAATACCCGCCATCGCGCCCGATAGACCAAAGACATCGGCTTTTACGCGCCACACGTTCAGCCCCAGCGCGCGCATCCGTTTTTCATTATGCGTCACACCCGTCAGCGACCGTCCCAAGCCCGAGCGCAGGATTGCCATGGCCACTAGATAAATCACGCCCAAAATCGCAAGGCAGAAAAGCGCAAAGCTGCGGCTGTCATTCAAGTTGATGCCGATAAAGCCAAGATCAAACCGCCTAGGCCCAACCATGCCGTCATCGCCGCCGAAAAAGGACTGCTCGAAGAAATAGGAATAGCCCATTTGCCCGAAGGCAAGCGTGGCCATAATGAAGTAAATTCCATGGCTGCGCGCGCAGATCGCACCAATCACCCAGCCCGTACCGGCAGTGATGGCCACGGCAGCACTGGCGGCGACCCACGGGTCCAGCCCGGCCTTGGTCGCAAGTGCAACAAAGGCATAGGCCCCCAGCCCCATCAGTGCTCCATGCGCGAGCGACACCATACCGCCAAAGCCTGCGACCAGATCAAGCGCCAGCACAAGAATGGCAAGGATCAGGATTTCGGTCAGGATTTCCATGCCGAAATATCCAGCGGTGAAGGCCGTGAACAGCGCGCCCGAGAACAGGATGATCAAGGCCGCATATCGAAGAGGTGTATGTCGAAACATGATGCTTATCCTTTCGCGGGAAACAGGCCGACGGGCTTCAAGAGCAGCACGGCCGCCAGCAGCGCATAGATCAGGATCGAGGCCACACCGGGCAGCAGAACCGCCCCGAATGTCTGCACAAAACCGTAGATCAGCGAGCCTGCAATCGCGCCCTTCAGCGAGCCAAGCCCACCAATCACGATGACGATCAGCGTGGGGATCAGGATTTCCAGCCCCATGCCGGGTGTCACGCTCAAAAGCGGCGCGGCAACAGCGCCTGCAAGACCAGCCAGACCGCAGCCCACGCAAAACACGATGAAAAACAGCCGTTCAACATTGATCCCCATGCAGGCGGCCATATCGTCATTATCCACACCTGCGCGGATCATCGCACCAATTTGCGTGCGGCTGAGGATAAGAGCAAGGGCTGCGAAGATTCCAAGGCCGAGAGCAATAATAAACAGTCGGTAAGCCGGATAGCCTACACCCAGTATATCCACACGGCCCGCAAGTATCGCAGGCGGCGTGATGGCCAACGCAAGATCTCCCCAGAAAATGCGTGTCAGGTCCAACAGCACGAAAATTAGTCCAAATGTGACAAGCACCTGTGCCATTGGCCCAGATTTGCGCATCCGCTGGATCAGCCCGCCGTAAAGCGCCATACCGACCACAGCCACGCCCAAGGGGGCCAGCAAAAGTGCAACCCAGAAACCGGCGTGGCTGGCCAGAGTTGCTGCGAAATAGGCCCCCAGCGCATAGAGTGCGCCATGCGCGAGGTTGACGAAATGCATCAGGCCAAAGATCACTGTCAGCCCGACAGACAGAAGAAACAGAAGCATCGACAATTGTAGCGCATTCAGGGTCTGCATTGTCCAGAAACTGAGATCAGGTGTCATGGGCTCTCCCCCCTTATGACCGGATGATTAGGGCCGTGCGATTACCCGCGCGGCCCTTTGGATGTCAGTTGGTGACAGGTGCGGGCATTACGCAGCCATTGGCTGGGTCTGCTTCGGCAGGCAGGGTTGCCAGAACCTTCTGGGTCATGGCACCGTTTTCGCCACTCACAGTCTCATAAACAAAGATCGGCTGGATCACGTTATTCGTGGCCGGATCTATCGACAAAGCCCCGCGTGGTCCTTCAAAACTGACTTGACGAAGTGCATTCGCAAGGCTTTCACGGTCAGTTGCCCCTGTGCGGATGGCTTCCACCAGTGCCCGCGCCGAGTCGTAGCCCTGCACGCCATACTCAGACGGCAAACGTCCGATACTGGCCTGAAACGCTTCGACAAAAGCCGTGTTTTCGGGATTATCGGCGGTCGGCACATAGTGCAGCGATGTGATCACCCCATTCGCGCTTTCACCCTGGGCGTTGACATAAAGTTGCGAGGTCAGGAAACCAGAGCCATAAAGTGGCATGACTTCGGCCATGCCAAAGCTATCATATTGGTTGACAAAGGAAATCGCCTCACCGCCTGCATAGAAGACGAACAGCGCTTCAGCACCGGACGCACGGGCCTGTGCCAGATAAGGGCCGAAATCCTGTGTTTGCTGGAACGGAGTCCAGCCTTGACCCACAATCTCGCCGCCTGCTTCTACGAAAGCCTCCGTAAACCCTCCAACCATTTGGCGACCAGCTGCATAATCTGCACCAAGCGTGTAAACGCGGCGGACACCTTGTTCCGCCATCCAGCGGCCCATCGGGCGGTTTACCTGCCCGTTGGAAAACGACAGCCGAGTAATATAAGGGCTGCACCGCTCTCCGGTGGCCTCGTCATTGCCAGCATTGGCCACAATCAGGGGCACTTGCGCACCATGAACGAAATCGCGGATTGCGCCTAGCACCCCAGATGACACGATCCCCACCAGCACATCGGCGCCGTCCTGCATCACCAGCTTGCGCGCACGAGCCAGCCCATTCGCGGGGTTCACTTCGGTATCTTCGCGTATGATATTTATCTCGACACCTAGATCATCGCTGAAATGCTCCAGCCCAAGCCGGAAACCCGCTTCGATTTCATTGCCGAGAGACGCATAGACGCCTGAGAAGGGCAAAAGCAGGCCGACATTCACGCGCTCTGCCAGCGCGCTTTGCGCTGCAAGGATCGTGGCAAGCCCCGTTAGGGCCGCCGTTAGGGTTTTTCTCATGGGTTTTCCTCCTCCAAGGATATTTGAGCTGCCCAAGTACGGGTCAGCCTTGATCGCCCCCACCAACTGGCAGAACAGAGCCAGTGATGTAGGATGCCTCATCAGACGCCAGAAACAGGATCGGTCGTGCCTGTTCTTCCAGCGTGCCGTAGCGCTTCATGTGGCTGGACTGGATCGTCTGATCGACGATGGTCTGATACCAGTCCGCGCGTTGATCCTCTGCCGCATCGGGATTTCGCGGCACCTTGCGGGGCGGGGCTTCAGTCCCGCCGGGCGCAGTGGCCACGACGCGGATGCCGCGTTCGGCCACTTCCCAGGCAAGGCTTGCCGTCAATGCATTCACCCCGCCCTTGGCCGCAGAATAGGGCACGCGGTTCAGGCCGTGCGTGGCGATGGACGAGACATTTACGATCACCCCCGCGCCTTGAGGCAGCATGTGATCGAGTGCGGCGCGGCAGCAATAGAGCGTCGGAAATAGCGAGCGGCGGATTTCCGCATCGATCTGCAGGGCGTCATAATGTTCAAACGGTTTGGCCCAGATCGTTCCGCCGACATTGTTTACCAGAATGTCGATCCGGCCCCAGAGGTCTGCGGCCTTTGCCATTGCTTTCGCACATCCCGACCATGTTTCCAGATTGACCGAGATCGCCTCTGCCACGCCGCCCGCTTTGCGGATCGCCTTCACCACTTCGGCACGGTGGGGCGAGCGATCCACGATCAGGACACGCGCCCCTTTCGCTGCGGCCCCTTCCGCGACAGCGCGGCCAATGCCCTGCGCGGCCCCCGTCACAACCATGACCTTGCCTGCAAACCGCGCATTCATGCGGCAGCTGCCTTGTCTTCGGTCGGATTGAATTTCTCGAAATGGAAGCTTGCGGGGGTAACACCCAGCTTGGCGAAATGTGCGCGCACGGCATCCACCATGGGGGGCGGACCACAGAGATAAACATCTGCATCGCCCGCGCATAAATCTTCTGCTGTCAGGTGATCGGTGACAAAGCCCTTGCGCGGATGGCCCTCTTCGGGCGCGGCCAGAATGGTAATCAGGCGCAATGTGCCAATCTGCGCAGCCAGTGCTTCCAGCCGCGCCAGTTCTACCAGATCGGCGGCGCGGGTGACGGCATAATAAAGTGTAATCGGCTGGTCTGTGCCCACTTCGGCCACCTGTTCCAGCATGGACAGGAAGGGCGCAAGCCCTGTGCCACCTGCAAGCCACAGTTGGGGCCGGGTGATCGGGCGCAGATAGAACGCGCCCATCGGGCCTGTCACGGTTACACGCTCTCCCGTCTGAGCATTGGCCAGATAGCTGCTCATCACGCCGCCGGGCAGGTTGCGGATCAGGAAGCTGGCCGCTGTTGCGCCGGGGGCAGAAGAAAAGGAATAAGAGCGGTGCTTGCCCGTGCCGGGAACAGAGACATTCACATACTGGCCGGGCAAGAACTGCATCGGGCGATCAAGGCCCAGCCGCAACCCGAAAGAGGTGTCAGACAGTCTGTCCACCCCCGCCACCGTTGCGCCAATTTCTTCGGGCGCGGTTTTGCAGGCGGCGGATGATGCGGGAATGCGGATCACGCAATCGCTTTGCGGCATCATCTGGCAAGTCAGGACGTAGCCCGCAGCCGCTTCGTCTTCGGTCATGGCCTCATCCATGTAGAATTCCAGCTCATACTCGCCCTTTTCGGCAAGACACTTGCAGGTTCCACAGACGCCATCGCGGCAATCCATTGGGATATTGATCTTCTGGCGGAAAGCGGCCTCGGTCACCTTCTCGTCGTCATCGCACTGGATGACACGGGTGACGCCATCCTCGAAATTCAGGGCAACAGTATAGGTCGTCATGGCAAACTCCTCCCTTGCGCGCGCCCTCCTCCGGGCGCGCGGGCTGGTTTCGATGCAGGTTCTGATGGCTCAGATGTGGTAGATGTCGATCACATGATGGATCTGATCATTCTTCAGGATGACCTTTTTCGATGTGATCAGGGGCTTGGGGCCAGTGGTGTCAATCGTGTAAAAGGACGTGCCCCAATGCTGGTCCGTGGTCCCGTAGCGATAGGTCAGGGTGAACCAGTTGAAGCGCAAATTGATTGTGGTATCGCTCTCGCTCAACACTTCAATATTGCTCAAGTTATGGTTGGTGCGCGGCTCTGGCAGCGATGTGGCCGAGGACCGATCTGTTTTGATCCGGAAAACCCGGTCTTCGATCCCGGAACGGTTAGGATAATAGATCAAGGACATCTCATTTAGCGGATCTTCGGTCAGCTTGTCCTCGTCATCCCATGTGGGCATCCAGAACGGGCAGTCCTTGTGGTAGAAGGTCAGCCAAGTGTCCCAGTCGCGGTCATCGAGCGCGCGCGCCTCAGAATAAAGGAAGGCCGCAATCTCGGCATGGGTCAGAGTTTTGGCGGGGCGGTCAAGTGTGGCTGTGTTCATAGTCTTTCCCCCTTATTCCGCCGCAACCTGGCTGGTGGGTGCGGTTGCCCGCTCTTTTGCGATGGCCTCTGCCATACGCTCGGTCCATTGCTTGTGCTGGATCACGAACAGTCCCTCATCCTCGGTGCGTGCGCCAGACAGGATAGGGTTGATCCCAAGTGCCTTTGCTTCTTCATCGGGCCCTTCGATCCACTGGGTGGCCCCGCGGCAGATATCGTTCCAGGGGGCATGCGCGGCCCCCGCATAGCCGTTCTGGGTGGCGCGGAATTCTTCGGTGTCATCTGGCGTCGCCATGCCGGAGGCGTTGAAGAAATCCTCATACTGTCGGATGCGGTGTGTGCGGGCTTCCTGGCTTTCGCCTTTGGGCGCGATGCAATAGATCGTCACCTCGGTCTTGTTCACGCCAACCGGACGGAAGACCCTGATCTGGCTGCTGAACTGATCCATCAGGAACACATTGGGATAGAGGCACAGATTGCGCAGCACACCCACCATCCACTCCGCCTTGGTCTTGCCAAAACGTTCGGTCCATTCCGCAAGACGCGGATAGTTGGGGCGGTTGGTGGGATCACTCCAGGCGGTCCACAGAAGAAGATGGCCGTTTACATAGGAATGAAACCCGCCGCGCTGCTTGGCCCATTTGGACGCATCCGTGGCCTTGATATTGTCTTCTTTGCCATCTGCGGTTCTATGCGCTGTTGTGGCCACATAATTCCAATGCACCGCAGACACATGGTAGCCATCCGCACCATTTTCGGCCTGCAGCTTCCAGTTGCCATCGAAAGTGTAGGTGGAAGACCCGCGCAACACTTCCAGCCCTTCGTCGGACTGGTCTACGATGATATCGATCATTTTGCGCGCTTCGCCGAGGTACTCTTCCAGCGGCTGCACATCGGCATTGAGCGATCCGAACAGGAAACCACGGTAATTCTCGAACCGGGCGACGCGCTTGAGATCGTGGCTACCATCCGTGTTGAACTGTTCCGGATAGCCTGCACCCTTGGGGTCTTTCACCTTCAACAGCTTGCCGGTGTTCGAGAAAGTCCAGCCATGGAAGGGACAGGTGAATGTCTTCTGATTGCGGCGCTTGAAGCGGCACAGCATTGCACCGCGATGCGAACACGCATTGACCAGCGCGTGCAGCGCGCCGTCCTTGTCGCGGGTGATGACAACAGGGGTGCGCCCCATATGCAGTGAAAAATAATCACCAGGGTTCGGGATCTGGCTTTCATGGGCCATGTAGATCCAGTTTCCCTCGAAGATGTGCTTCATTTCCAGCTCGTACAGCTCTTCATCGGTGAACATGTCGCGCCGCGCGCGGTAGATACCGTTCTCAGGGTCTTCCTGTACGATGCCGTCAAGACGGCGTTCCAGCTCGTCAAGATTGGAATGGGTGAACATGTCTTTCCTCCTCCTCAGGATGCTTTTGGTTATTCGCCCGCCACAGCGTGAAGGCTTCTGGCCTTGTCACGGCGGTAGAAATCAATCTTCGCGGGGTCGAGCGTGATCCCCAGACCTGCGCCCTGCGGCACGGCCACACGGAAATCGCGGTAGGTCAGGGGCGTGGTCAGAATGTCATCTTTCAGCAGAAGCGGACCGAAGAACTCGGTGCCCCAGGCCAGATGCTCAACAGTCGAGAAGAGCTGAAGCGCCGCTGCGGTACCGACGGCAGTTTCCAGCATCGTGCCACCATACAGCGCGATCCCCGCCGCCTGACCGATCGACACCACGTCGCGCGCCCGCATCAATCCGCCCGATTGCGCGATTTTAACCGCGAACACATCCGCCGCCTTGCGGCTGGCCATGCTCAGTGCATCCTCTGGCCCGCCAAGGGCTTCATCGGCCATGACCGCGATCTCGTAGCTGCGCGTCAGCTCTGCCATCGCGTTCACAAATCGCGCCTGCACGGGCTGTTCGACCAGTTCGCAGCCCACATCCTGCAAGCCCTTCAGACCCCAGCGCGCATCAGCCAGCGACCAGGCCTGATTAACATCGACACGAATGCTGGCACTATCACCAAGAGCCGCTTTGATCCGTCCGACATGGGCCACATCCTCGCGCACCGCCCGCTTGCCGATCTTGAGCTTGAAAATATTGTGACGCCGCAAAGCGATCATCTGTTCGGCCTCGACGATATCCGTGTCAGAATTTCCCGAAGCCAGCGTCCACGCAACCGGCATGTCCTGTACGATCTGGCCCCCGAAAAGCTGCGCGACTGAAACGCCAAGGCGCTTTCCCAACGCATCCCAAAGCGCCATTTCCACAGCAGATTTCGCAATCCGGTTACCGCGCGCGTGCCGATCCATGAGGGCAAGTGCGTGTGCGATACCGTTGGCCTCTTGTCCCATCAGTGCAGGGGCAAGGTAAGTGTCAATTGCGGATACAATGCTTTCGGGGCTTTCCGGGCAATAGCTGAGCCCGCCAATTGTCGTGCCCTCGCCGATCCCGTCCGAGCCATCTGAACAGCGCAAGCGCACGATCACGGCAGATTGCGCACGCATGGTTGTCATCGACAGGACATGCCCGCGAATAGTGGGAATATCGACGATGAAGGCATCTATCTGTTCGATCTTGGGCACGTTTCTCACCGCTTGTCTGGGATTGCTTACGATGCAGAATGTCCTGTGACGGGGCCCTGTGTCGATGCGCGCGCGGGTCTTGGGTGATACCCTGACTGTAATAAGCTTGCCGATATCCGGAGCTTTTGGGTTGCGCTGGCCCCGCATAAGCTGCGGGGCCTTTTGTCTGCGCAGGGCGGCAGTTAAGCCGCGCATGGCAAGGTTTGCTCAATACGCTCTGCCAGCATTTCCGCAGTCACGGCAGACAATGTCCAGCCCAGATGGCCATGACCGGTATTGTAGAAAACACGCGGACGGGTGCCTTGTTCCACTTTCGGCATCATGTTGGGCATCATAGGGCGCAACCCTGCCCAGGGGATCGCGTGTTCGGTGCTGATGCCGGGGAAAAACCGCTCGCACCACTTAACCAGCGGCCGGATACGGTCATCGCGGATGTCCAGATTGTAGCCGTTGAACTCTGCCGTGCCCGCAATGCGGAATCGGTCCTTGCCCAGACGGCTGGTCACGATCTTCGCCTCATCGTCCAGCAAGCTGATCCACGGTGCTGCGCGCTGGCTGTCCTCGTCATCCAGCCGGACTGTGATCGAATAACCCTTGACGGGGTAGACATTTACGCGGTCACCCAAGCCTGCAGCAATGCGGCGGCTGTCCACGCCTGCACAGACCACAATCGCGTCGAAACGCTCGGTCTGGCTTTCGCCGTTGCGCGCCCATCTGATCCACACATCCTGCGCGTCGGCATGGATGGACTGGACATCGGCGCCGAAACACAGGGTCGCGCCCTGCGACTGGACCGCCTGCGCAAGACCCATTGTGTAGCGATGGATATCACCGGTGAAATCGCTTTCGGTGTAGTAGCCGCCGTAGAACTGTCCGCGCAGAGCGGGTTCTATCTGACGCAACTCTTCAGGACCAACCGCGCGGCGCTCCAACCCTGCTTCGCCAAGTAGCCGGTTAACCTTAGTTGCGTGATCGAACTCGGCCTTGTCTGTGTATATATGCAGGATGCCGCGATCTTCGCAGTTGAAATCGAACCCGAAGCGCGCAGCTTTTTCTTTCAGCAGCCCACGGGCTGCAATGGCCATCCGCGTGGTCGCAACAGTGTTTTCACGATATTGCGGAATCGCTGCGATGAATTCCGCCATCCAGCTATACTTGTGCCAGCTAGGCTTGGGATTGACCAGAAGCGGCGCACCGCGCGTCATCATCCATTTCATGCCCTTGAACACGGTCGCCCAGCGGTTCCATGTTTCAGCGTTCGAGGCCGATAGCTGGCCGCCATTGGCAAAAGAGGTCTGCATTGCTGCATAGCGGTTACGATCGAACAAGGTCACATCATGGCCCCGATCCATCAGGGCAGATGCAGTCGTGACGCCGGTGATACCGGCGCCGATTATGGCAATTCTGGTCATGGCTTCCTCCGCCAAACAAGGTTTCTCTCCGCTTCTCAGCGGATCTGATCCCCTCTGTCACGGCTGAAGCCGGCTATGGCCGGGCCGCTTCAGATTGCCATTTCAACCGCAATCCTTTTGCCTGAGAGTTTCCGGGGGGTTGCTCCTTCGGCGCTGGTTTGCGCAGCCTCTCTTGCGGATGTTTGTTCGGCGCTAGTGCTCTAGCAAGCAAAAAGTCTTTGGTCAATATATTCTTTGTATAAGAATATATTACTCCTGCTCAAGAAGGTCCTGATATTCGGATGAACTGACCCACTTGCCTAGACGCCACAACAACTGGTTAAGAGTGTCCAACTCTGTATCAGAGAGCGGGCGCGTCAATACGGCTTCCAGCCGGTCTGATACTGTACGCCCGATCCGGCGAACCTCGCGGCCCTTTTCTGTCGTAAATAACTGAAATACGCGCGCATCGGTTGATGAATTTTCCCGCAAAATCAGGGCTTCTGCGATAAGGTTTTGAATAATTCGAGAGGTCAAACTGCGCTCAAACCCAGTGATTCGCGCGATTTCGGCAAAAGTTGTGCCGGGCGAGTCATCAATCAGCCGTAGAACACGCAATTCTCGGATATTACAGCCTGTCTCGCGCAGAAAAATAGACTCATTCGCGGTGATTGCCTGATCGGCAATCACGTTCAACCGATAAGTCAAACGATGGTTTTTGAACGGCTTTTCACTACTCATGGTATCTCTCGTATGGCTTAGGACAAGCATAGGGGAGTTTGGGGCATCTCGCAACAAGATGATTGACTTTCAAGATTATCCGTAGATAAGATAGTCTTAATATGCAACTATAAGGGTGAATCATGTTTCAGTCTTGGTACTCAAGTCACAGAGCCGCGACCCTTGCCTTGCTGGCAGATCTGCACCAGCACCCCGAAGTCGGGTTTGAAGAACAGCGCACTGCGGACATTGTCGCAAACACTTTGCGCAAACTGGGACTGGAAGTCGAAGATGGCATTGGCGGTACAGGTGTCGTTGGACGCCTCGTTGGCCAAGGGCGCGCGAATGGCCCACCGCGCCGGATTGGCATCCGCGCTGAGCTTGATGCATTGCCCATGCAAGAAGACTCCGGGCTGGCTTATAGCTCTTTGAGCAGCGGGCGATTTCACGGCTGCGGACATGACGGCCATACCGTCACCGCGCTGACTGCTGCCAGCTACCTTGCTGCGCATCCAGACTTCACAGGCGAGGCTATCTTCATCTTTCAACCTGCTGAAGAATTGCTGCGCGGCGCGCGTGCGATGCTGGAAGATGGCCTGTTTGATAGGTTCCCCTGTGATGAAATCTACGCGCTGCACAATCTGCCGGGACTTGATGCGGGGCATATCGGCGTGCCAGACGGTGCAGTGATGGCATCTGCGGATGATATTGACATCACAATCTCAGGTGCGGGAACACATGGGTCTGCCCCACATACTGGGGCAGACACTGTGCTTGCATCTGGTAGCTTCATGACTCTGCTGCAGCAGGCGGCAACGCGCGTGACGGATTCTCGCGCGGCGGCTGTGATCTCTTTCGGTAAGATAACGGGTGGCACCGCGCGCAATGTTCTACCTCAGACCGTTCGACTTGAAGGGACGATGCGTTGCGGCCAGCAGGCCGCCCGCGACAGGCTGGCCAAGCTGATGCACGATACAGCGCGCGCGGTAGAAGCCATTCATGGGGTAATGATTGATTTGCAGATCACACCTGTCGCCCCTGTTGCTATGAACGCCCCGACCTGCCGCGATGCAGTAGTGGCGTCTGCCAAACATGTGCTTGGCGCGGACAAGGTTGTGGACCGCGCGCAGCACCTCATGGCCTCTGAGGATTTTGCAGAATTTCAGGCGCGGATTCCGGGGGCATATTTCTTTGTCGGCCAGGACGGCCCTTATCCGCACCATCCAGGCTACCGCTTTGACCCCGACATCATCCCTATCGGTGCCGCGATCTTTGTTGATCTGATTGAAACCCGCACTGCGCTGAATTCCGTAGCCCCCTCCAACCTGCAAGAGGCACTCTAAAATGACAAAACTGACCTTCCCTGAAATTCGCTGTGGCGTTGTTGTGCTGACATCGGCCCTTTTGGGCGCTCAAGCGCAGGCGCAAAGCTTGACTGTGTCGTCCTGGGTTCCGCCTACACATTTCGTACATACCGATTTTCTGGTCCCCTTCGCGCAACAGGTGGCAGAGGTCACCGAAGGCCGTGTCACCCTGAATATCCTGCCAGCCCCACTGGGTGGCCCCGCCCAGCACTGGGAACTGGCGCGCAATGGTATTGCAGATATCACATGGGGGAATTTCACTTATGAGCCAGAGCGCTTCATTCCTATGTGGTTTGCAGAATTCCCAAATGCGGGCATCAAGGCAGAGGCCCAAAGCGTAGCCTTATGGCGCGCCTATGAAGAATTCCTTTCTGACAACCCTGTCTTTGCAGGTGTCAAAATGCTGGGACTTGGTCTTTTTGGGGGCGGCCAGTTGCATCACGGCGCGCGCGCCATCACAACGCCTGCCGAGATTACCAATCAGAAATTTCGCATGGGCGGACCAATCCAAGAGCGCATGCTGACCGCCTTGGGGGCTGTTCCTGTCGCAGCGCCCGCAACGCGCGCCTATGAAATGCTGGAAAGTGGTGTGATTGACGGCTCACTTCACCCTGTTGAATCGGTGATGAACTTCCGTCTTGAGGGTGTTTTGACACATCACACGATCTTTCCCAACGGGTTTTATGACGCGACATTCTTCGTGGCCATGAATGAAGCCCGCTGGAACCGCCTATCCGAAGCCGACCGCACCGCGATAGAAGGGATTATTGGCGAAACACTGTCGGCGGCATGGGGGCGGAACTTTGACGTGCAGCACCCCTTGGCAGTTGAACGGCTTACGGCTGCGGGCAATAGTTTTGTGGATGCGTCTGACGAGCTGATCGGCACCGTCAACGCCATTTATGATGACATGGTCGCTGATTGGATTGTAGCAGCGCAAAGCGCTGGGGTTGCCGATCCGCAAGCGCTGCTGTCTTTCTACAATACCACTTATGCGTCACTTGCAGGCGAATAATTCCCTTATGGGCACCATGCGGTATATGGCTTGGTGCCCAGATGAACCGACTACAGTCTGAGGACACGGCAATGCGATATATCGCAATTCAGCTACGACGCGGATTTGAAACCCTGATTGCTGTTGTCCTGTTCAGCATGGTTGCACTGACCTTTGCTGATGTGATCGGACGACGGATCATCGGGCGACCCATTTACGGGGCACATGACATCACCGAACACCTAATGGCGCTTGTCGTTTTCGCCGGCCTTCCGTTGGTCACTGCGGCTTGCCTGCACCTCACGGTCGACCTGTTCGACCGCTACTTAATGACGCCTTGGATGCGCTGGTGGCGCGTGCTGACCGGGTTGCTGGTTGCAGCAATCTTTGCGCTTATGGCCTGGCTTTTTTTTCGGCAGGGCATGACAGCGGGACAGATTTCCGAAGTCAGTCAGGCTTTGCGTATACCGCGCGGGCCGATCTATTTCTATATGTCGGCAAGTTGTGGCCTGTCTGCACTGGCAGCTGCCCTGACCGCCTTCACCGGCCCCATGACAACTGATCATCATGACACCTCGGAGGAAGCAACATGACCATCGGTCTAATGGCCATGGCGGCAGCCATTCTGCTAGCGTTTTTGCGCGTTCCTCTGGCCTTCGCGCTGCTTGCGGTATCGATTGTCGGAATCGGGCTGACGGTGAATTGGAATGTCGCCTTCATGCTCCTGCCCATGACAATCTCGGAGGCAGTGCTCTCTTATGAACTGGCAGTGGTGCCCATGTTCATCCTGATGGGCAATGTGATTTCTAAGACAGGTATCGCACAAGATCTGTTTCGGGCCGCCTACGCGTTCTTTGGCCATGTGCGCGGCGGGCTTGCCCTTTCGACGATGACAGCATGTTCAGGTTTCTCTGCAGTCTGCGGGTCCAGCTATGCGACAGCCGCGACCATGGCTAAAGTCGCTTATCCCAGCATGAAACGTTATGGTTACTCGGATTCCCTGGCTGCGGGCACCATTGCCGCAGGGGGCACCCTGGGCATTCTGATCCCGCCCTCGATCATTATGGTGGTCTATGGCATTCTGACCCAGACAAATATCCGTGATATGTTCATTGCAGGGGTGGTTCCCGGTCTGTTGGGCGTGGCGATGTATCTGATCGTCATCCGCCTGATTGCCGCGCGCTATCCCGAAGACGCTCCGGCAGGCGAGCGGAGCAGCTGGGCCGAGCGAATACGCGCCCTGTCGGGTGTCTGGCCATTCGTATTGTTGTTCGTTCTGATAATCGGCGGGCTTTATGGTCGCCTTTTTACGCCGACCGAGGCAGCTGGCATGGGCGCCGGGCTGGCAATGCTCGTAGCCATGCTTCAGCGTCGGCTCACAATGCAGCTTCTAAAACAGATCATAATCGACACGGTCTATACTTCGATTTCGCTTTATGCAGTGCTTTTTGGCGCGCTCATGCTTTCACGTCTGTTGACGCTGTCTGGTCTGTCCACGGGAATTCTGGAGCTTGTGACCAGCTTCGGGCTGGAGGGCATCCTATTGATCCTTGCCATTTTGCTCGTGTTTCTGGTGCTGGGATGCGTCATGGATTCTATGGCTATCATCCTGATTTTCGCCCCACTCTTCGCGCCTATAATCGTAGCGCAGGGCTTCGATCTGGTTTGGTTTGGAATCCTGATCATTGTGGCAACAGAGATTGCATTGATAACACCACCGATTGGGATGAATGTCTATGTTATCAAGGCAGTGCTGCCCTCAATTCCTATGGTACGCATCTTTAAGGGTCTGGTTCCTTTCGTAGCCGCTGATTTGGTTCGTCTTGCGCTGTTGATTACTTTCCCTGCTCTCTCGTTATGGCTGGGTACGACGATACGATAAATTATTGTCACTGTGATTGCCCGCACTTGCAAAGACCAAGATGAGAGAGGGAAATCCTCTGATCATGGTTGGTGTCATTGCCGCCCGCGCTGCCTGCACAATTATGCAACTCGTTCAGGCGCGCGATGGCAGGTCCGAGCAAGACTCCAGTAGCGCCTTCTCGCCCTCCGAAATCCAGGCCCTCGATGCACTCCTGCCCGAACTCGAAGGTAAGACCACACTTCAGAAAAACCCCCATCCGCCTGAAACGCTGGCTTGGGCCGCATGGATCATCGCAAAGTTCGGGGGATGGGACGGCTATCCGAAATCCAAACCGCCCGGACCAATAACCTCCCGCCACGGTCTCCAGTACTTCAAATCCCTTACTCACGGATGGAGGCTCAGAAATGTGTGAATCGCCTAGCGTTAAACAGGGGGAGATTACCTTCGCAAGGGGCGGGCAGGGCGCCGCCACTACGAAAGGGCTTTCCATGCTACGGCACGCCTGAATATCGCTGATGGGCTCATTTCAGACCATCGGATTCAACAAGTTCTCTCCTTCATCTTTCATCCCAAATCACGCCGCCTGAGTGTGAAGCTACTCAATCATCTCCGTGGCCAACTGGGTTTGTAACAGTTCTTCTTCGACCAAGAGATAAATTTCTTCAGGCGGAGTGTTCAGAGAATAGACCATCAAACCCGGATCCACCCCCATTTCAATCAGATACTCAAGCGTTTGGCCTTGGCCGTATTGAATGCCCTCGACGGCGAGGAAAACGGGCATGTAGCCTGGCGTCCCATAGTAGTGCTGGTGTAGCCCAAGTGCAGCAGTGCGAGAAACGTGACGATTCTGTCCAGCCGCGAATATATAGGGGCAAGACGAAAGGCATATCATTCCAGGAAGCATAATCGTATTGGCTTCGGCCTCTCTCAAACCCCTGCCGATTAACAAAGCTTCGCTGACGACACCACCCGGACTGTTGAGCGCCACGGTTTCAGGCGGCGTGCTCATGCCTGCGAGATAGTTTGTGAACCTCTCACTGTCACCGGAATTGATCGGGCCATTGAGCAACAAGACCTGCGTGTCGTCAGCGGCGTCCACCATACTGAATTCAAGTCGGGCCGGAAACTCACTGGGCAAGTCAATCATGGGGCGGTCAGGTCTGTCAGTGAACTCTGGCTGCGGGCGCGAAGGATCGTATCTGCGTACCTGATCGCCGGGCGAGACAGGCCCGGATGGCAGCGGCGGCTGGCTGCCGATCCGAGGTATCCAGGTGCGGTCAATGTCAGCAATCACAAGGAAAACCGCCAGCACCACTTGCGCCACAAGCGCCCATTTCAGGCCCCTGCCAATTGTCATCTGTGATATCGCAAACTTGTTTACCACCAAGCCTTACTCCGTCGCCTGCTGCTTCTTTGCCGCCGCTTTTTCCGATGGAAGTGTGCGCCGCAAAATCTCAGCATCTGCGGCCCCCATAGAGACCTCTACCTCCTTCATTGCATTGATCGCCGCCTTGAGATCGGCAAGCGTCAAGGTCTCTTCGATACTCAGGCCATCGCGGCCATTGCGGATTGCAGCTTGCGTAATGGCCAAGACAAAAACCAGAATACCGGGCAGCAAATCAATTGCGATGGCACCGGCCCAGGACGGGACAAAATTACCGGCATATTTGATGACAGCATCTGCACTGGAGATTGGATTATACGCCGTTTCCTGTGGCGGATTGATTGCAAGAACATCATCTGCAGCGCGCTTCAGGGTCGCGCTGCGCTGATCAAGCGTATTCAGGACAGAGCCGATCGTCGACGACTGTGCCGCTCTGACCGCAGAACTCCGGCCATCGAGTTCAGGCAGAACCACAGATGCAGGCAGATCGCCAGCAGCGCGCGCAACAAGAGAGGCAACCGAATACTGGTTCAGGCTGGTAATAACACCTGCCAGACGCACGCTTTCCTCGGAAAACGCAACAGATCGTTGCCTCACCGGGCCCGGTGCGACTGTAAGCGCGCGCATCCGGCCCAAAATGGCGTTTCCTTCCGCAAAAGCGGTCTCAATCAGGGGTTGTTGTTGCGCAATCTGACCCTCTAGGTTGCGCAACTCTTCGGTCTTTTGAATCAGGACGCGGAAAACCGCCCCTTCGCCTGCGGTTCCGGATAACTCGCCGGATCGCTCCTGCGCGGCCAACGCCTCGAACGCTTCGCGCGCGCGCTGCACTTCCCGACCGAGTGCTTGGCCCGAAAGGCCTATCTCATGCGATTGCTCCAGTGCGGCCTGATAATCACGCACTGTGTTTTCGAGGTGTTGCTCGACTGCTGCTGCACCCGCCAGAGCGGCCGCGTTTAGCCAGCTAGACATGGCAATGATTGCCAAAGACCCCACGAAGGTAGAAATAGTCAGTCCGACAAACCCAGTGGCGCTGCGCATCGCTGGCAACAGGCGCAGCATGTAACTCCAGAACACAAAAATGCCGACCGAGACTGCGATGGAGTAAGCAACGGCTGCGAAAAATGACATCGCGCCCGTATCCTCCAGCAGCGAGGAGACACCGAGATATGTGTAGATACCCGATGCGATGGCGAGCACACCAAGTGCGGCTGGTGTGAATGTGTCAAGCCAAACGAGGTGTCCTTCGAGTTCTTTCGCAGTGCGCAGGCCTTTGGCTTCGCTCGCTGTCAGTTTATGTGCTTTTTCAGTCACCTCTGGCCTCTCAGGACATTCCAATGGGAAATCTCCCTATATCAGACCACACGTTCCACGCGACGACCAAATGTAGATGCGACGATACACAATCAGGTGCTTGGCTGGGCACCTTCTGTGAGAAATTCTCGCCGTTTGTTTCGCGACTGCGTCTTCCAGTGATCAGTTTAGCCGCTCCTTAATGCTTTGCCTCTACAATCTGCAGCTTGTGGCGACGAATGATGCTGTTTCTGTTCCATGGCGGGGGTGGACATGGCCCCGGCACGTGTGAAGCGGAATTCTGTGCTGTCGCGCCACATGCGGTGAAGCACCACCCCTATGTGATGCGCTAGCGCGACGGTGGCGCGCTTCTTACCGCGCGCCGTGGCGACATTCAGCGCACTTGCGGTCAGCCAGCTCGGACAAGCGCGGTCCCAAATTATCGTCTCGGCCTGATAGAGCGCGGTGCGCAGCCCCATATCACCGGCCGGGGAGATCGCGCCTAATATGTCGCGCTCCCCGGATTGTTCCCGCCTTGGAGTCGAGCCAACCTATGCACCTACCCCCTTGGAGTTGCGATCCGTCCTTGATTATGAACCGCCATTGATGACATCGGTGGGACTTCCATATTGGGGCGG
>NZ_MEHT01000032.1 GCF_001870675.1 Roseinatronobacter thiooxidans
GTAAGCATCCGCCGAGGGCCGCAGCCGTGGCATATTGATCAGAGGCGTTTGAGCGCGGCTTTTGGTTTACGCGGCCTTGGTGCCCATTTTTTGGCGAGGCGCTCAAAGTTGTCGAGGATGCGGCCGATCTGTGCTTCTTCAGGGTCAAACTTTCCCCCATACCATTCCAGCATCCGGTCGTGCTCTTCGTGCTTGGGGTTCGCCATTGCTTCGAGGAAGTCATCGTAGCCAGGGAACCCACCGACATCTTCCGGGGGACAAGCCCCGATGGCCCTGACAAGCCGTGGGTAGTCGGCGCCCGGCATGGCATCATCGATTTTCTCGACCTTGATCACATGGTGCCAGTTGTCGCCAAAGTCATAGATGTAATGGATGGTCTTGGTGCCGACATCTTCGAGCACATCAAACAGGCTGGTTTTGCTCGCGGGAAGCGGGCCATCGTAATAGCCGTCAGGATCGGGCACACCCCAGCCGACACCTCCGGCTCGGAACTCATAGAGGTGGCTGTCGGTCCAGCCCATGGCGGCCTGGATCACATCGTGCAGACGGTTCAGCTTGATCTTCAGCGGCACATCGAAGCGCCGCAATACCTGAGGTTCGACATCGGATAAGGTCACCTTAAGGCGCGCAACCAGGGTCATGCGGCAATCCTCTTCACTTCGGTTGCGGCCTTCCAATGCCAAGGCAGCAATTCATGCACGCGCGAGATCGGAATATCCGGCAGTCGGGCCAGCACATCGGCCAGCCATGCCTGCGGGTCGATGTCATTCATCTTTGCCGAGACGATGAGGGTATACATGAAGGCCGCCCTGTCACCGCCACGTTCGGATCCTGCAAAAAGCCACGACTTTCTGCCCAATGCGATGCCGCGCAGGGCGCGCTCTGCGGCATTGTTCGTCATGCATAGGCGCCCATCATCAAGGAATGCAGTGAAGGCGTCCCAGCGGCCTTCGCCGACGAGCATATAATTCATCGCCTTGGCGACAGGGTTGTGCTTTGACATACGGGCCCTCTCGGCGAGCATCCAGTCATGCAGATCATTGACCAGCGGCGCGATCCGTTGCTGGCGAACTTCGTGGCGCTCTGCCGCTGACACGCCGGTGATTTCACGCTCGATGGCAAAGATCGCGTCGATCCGCGTCACAGCGTCCAGCGCGATAGGCGAGATTTCTTCTGCCACCTTCTTACCCTTGCGTGCGGTGCCTTTGATATCGGCCAACTCAAAAAACTTGCGTCTGGCATGGCTCCAGCACAGCGCAGAACGCACCGGACCCGGGCTTCGATCTGCCAGATAGAGATCATTGTAACCGCCATAGACATCCGATTGCAGCACACCATGCCATCCGGCCAGGTGCCGGGTCGGATGCTCCTTGCAACGATCTGTCGAGAACTTGAAGAAGGCCGCAGGGGGCGCACCCCCATTCCATGGATTGTCATCACGCACATAGGTCCACAGCCGCGCAGTCTTGGTGCCGCCGCGCGCCAGAAGCGGCACGGTCGTGTCATCACCATGCAGGCGCGCACCGTCCAGCACGTGACGCTCAATCAGCGCATGGATCGGGGCCAGTGCCACGCAAGCATGACCGATCAGATCAGCCAAGGTCGACAGGCTGAGATCGATGCCTTCCCGCGCTATTCGCTCGGATTGTCGGTTCAGCGGCTGATGCTGTCCGTATTTGTCGAAAGCGATCATGGCGATCAACTGTGGCCCGGCCCATCCACGCGGAATAGCGTGGAACGGTGCCGGTGGTTGGCTGATCTTCTCGCATGCCCTGCAAGTAAACTTCTCGCGGACGGTCTGGATCACCTTCCACTGGCGCGGGATCACTTCCAGCGTCTCGGTGATATCCTCGCCCATCTTCACGATGCGGTCTGAACCACAGCAAGTGCAGGTGGTTGGAGCCTCAACCACTACACGTTCGCGCGGCAGATGCTCGGGAAAGGGTTTGCGAACAGGCTTGCGACGCGTGAAGGCGCGCACGGTGCTGGTCTTGTCCTGCGCTGCGGCTTGTTCAGCCGCCAGCGCATCCTCGGTAGCGGCAGCTTCCAATTCCTCAAGCTGCAATTCCAGCTGATCAATCAGTCGCGCGCGACGTTCCGAGGAAATGCCGTATTTGTCACGCCGCAGCTTTGCGATCTCCAGCTTCAATTCCTGGATCATCGCGTCTGTGCAGGAGGCAAGGGCGTGGGCCCGGGCCAATTCGGCTTCTGCAGCTTGCGCACGGGCTTGTGCAGCCTCGGCCGAGGCGGTTTGTGCAGCAAGCGCGGCGCGCAATTCAGCGATTTGCAGGGCGGTATCTGACATGGCAAATGTCTACCATGAACGCCACGAAAGGCCAATAAAAACAGGCATTTCACCGCAAATTATCCAGCCGTTTTGGGCCTTTGCGTCCAGCGTGGATTTCTCCAGTCTATGCCCTCCAGAAGATAGCCGAGCTGAGCTGATGATATCGCCACCGCCGTTCCATCCTGACTGACAGGCCAGATGAACTTCCCTGCCTCAAGGCGCTTCAAATACAAAGACATACCGACCCCATCATGCCACAAAAGCTTGACCAGATCGCCACGGCGCCCCCGGAAGCAGAAGATTTCTCCGGCATGTGGGTCACGCCCGAGGCCCTGTTGCACCGACAATGCCAAGGTGTTCATGCCTTTGCGCATATCAGTCACTCCACCTGCAATCCACACCTTCGTGCCAGCCGGAAACGCGATCATCGCACCAACCTCAGGCCATTGAGCAAGCGTGCGGCCGCTTCCATGTCAAAATCAGCAGGGATCATCACACGACATTGTTCGCCAAGTTCGATTGTCATTACGGCCGGTTGCGATGCAGGCACAGGGGGCAAGCTTTCAGAAACCGGCCCATCGTCTTGGGGAACAAGGCGCATGAATTGCATAGCGCACCCAAGCATCCCATACTTGTGCCGATAGCGCCAATCGTAAAGCATCGAACGCGATATCTCATGGCGCCGCGCGACCTCGGCCAATGTCACGCCGTCGCAATGGCTTTCTTCAACGATCCGGATCTTCTCATCATCCGTCCAACGGCGGCGACGGCCCGTGTCAGAAACCGACAAAACTTGAATGCGGGGGGTGTTCTCGTGTGCGTCCATAAGGACACTCGATAAACGCTCAGCCCGCTAAACAGCCAGACGGCCCTCGGCGAATGCTTAC
>NZ_MEHT01000033.1 GCF_001870675.1 Roseinatronobacter thiooxidans
TAGACCACATGATCGCGTCCTGAGCTGACTGGCTTGGTGGTCTCTCCCGCGGCATTCTGCATTCGAGGGTTGCGCCGGATGGGCCGGTGCCGAGCCTCAAGAATGGGGGAGAGACCATATGCAGGATAGCACGTTCATTGGGTTGGATGTCCATAAGGCGACGATATCGATTGCAGTTGCGCAGGGGGAGCGTCGCGGTGAAGTCCGCCACTGGGGCAAGGTCCCACACCGGGCGGACCATATTCGAAAGTTGGTGGAAAAACTGGCTGTAGACGGACGGCGGTTGCATTTCTGCTATGAAGCTGGCCCGTGCGGCTATGGCCTCTATCGCCAGCTTGTTGAGCTGGGACATGACTGCATCGTGGTGGCACCATCGCTCATCCCGGTGAAGGCCGGAGACCGGGTGAAGACAGATCGCCGCGATGCGTTGATGTTGGCGAAGATGCATCGAGCTGGTGAACTGACGGCGGTCTGGGTGCCGGATGCGGCGCATGAGGCGATGCGCGATCTGGTTCGTGCAAGGGCGACTGCGATGCGGGTTCTGGGCAAGGCGCGCCAGCATCTTCAGGGGTTCCTGCTCCGCCATGGTCGTATCTACCCCGGAAAGAAGGGCTGGACGGTTGCCTATCGGCGCTGGCTGACGACGGTGCGGTTTCAGCATCCCGCTCAGCAGATCGTGTTTCAGGATTATGTGGACGCGGTCACCGACGCGGAAGCACGTGTCGAACGGCTGACTGGCCAGATCGCTGACCTGCTGCCAGACTGGTCTCTGGCACCGGTGGTCGAGGCTGTTCAGGCGATGCGCGGTGTGGCCTTCATCGTCGCAGTGACCGTGGTGGCAGAGGTCGGGGACTTCCAGCGTTTCGACAATCCGCGTCAGCTGATGGCCTATCTCGGCCTGACGCCCTCCGAACATTCCAGTGGGAACTCGGTTCGCAGGGGTGGGATAACCAAAGCGGGCAGCGGGCTTGCGCGGCGCGCCTTGATCGAGGGCGCATGGAGTTACCGGATGCAGGCGCGCGTCAGTCGCAAGCTGCATGACAGGATTGAGGGGCTGCCCAAGGCTGCGCGCGACATCGCCTGGAAAGGACAGTTGCGGATGTGCCAACGCTACCGCCATCTTGTCGCAGCCGGCAAGGCGAAGGTGGTCGTGACCACCGCCATCGCACGTGAGATGGTGGGCTTCATCTGGGCCATTGCCAGAGCGGTGATGCCTGCGCATGGACCCCAAGGGCGTGCCAACTGCTGAGAAGCTAAGAAGCGACCTCAACATGCCGATGCGCAAGGTTGGGGACGGAACGCGGTGGGGAACCCTCGTGGCCTGTTATGAGCCGGCCAAGCCGACGCTCGCCACTTAGAACGAGGCAGCCCCAAGACGAAACCACGGTCATGCGGTATCCAACCCGCGTATGAGAGCTTGCTCAACCGTCGTCTCAGTTCCGTCTCCAACCTTGCGCATCCCCATCACGCTGCGCCCGGCCTTGCCGGAGTAATTTCTATGATACAAAGGCTTGACAGCGATCATGAGA
>NZ_MEHT01000034.1 GCF_001870675.1 Roseinatronobacter thiooxidans
GTAAGCATTCGCCGAGGGCCGTCTGGCTGTTTAGCGGGCTGAGCGTTTATCGAGTGTCCTTATGGACGCACACGAGAACACCCCCCGCATTCAAGTTTTGTCGGTTTCTGACACGGGCCGTCGCCGCCGTTGGACGGATGATGAGAAGATCCGGATCGTTGAAGAAAGCCATTGCGACGGCGTGACATTGGCCGAGGTCGCGCGGCGCCATGAGATATCGCGTTCAATGCTTTACGATTGGCGCTATCGGCACAAGTATGGGATGCTTGGGTGCGCTACGCAATTCATGCGCCTTGTTCCCCAAGACGATGGGCCGGCTTCTGAAAGCTTGCCCCCTATGCCTGCATCGCAACCGGCCGTAATGACAATCGAACTTGGCGAACAATGTCGTGTGATGATCCCTGCTGATTTTGACATGGAAGCGGCCGCACGCTTGCTCAATGGCCTGAGGTTGCTGCGATGATCGCGTTTCCGGCTGGCACGAAGGTGTGGATTGCAGGTGGAGTGACTGATATGCGCAAAGGCATGAACACCTTGGCATTGTCGGTGCAACAGGGCCTCGGGCGTGACCCACATGCCGGAGAAATCTTCTGCTTCCGGGGGCGCCGTGGCGATCTGGTCAAGCTTTTGTGGCATGATGGGGTCGGTATGTCTTTGTATTTGAAGCGCCTTGAGGCAGGGAAGTTCATCTGGCCTGTGAGCCAGGACGGGACGGCGGTGGCGATATCAGCCGCACAGCTCGGCTATCTTCTGGAAGGGATCGACTGGCGTAATCCGCGCTGGACACAGAGGCCTAAGACGGCTGGATAATTTGTAGAGAAACGCCTGTTTTTATTGGCCTTTCATGGCGTTCATGGTAGACATCTGCCATGTCAGATGCCGCCTTGAAAATCGCCGAATTAAGCGCTGCACTTGCCGCGCAGACCGCCCGCGCACATGCGGCGGAAGCCGAATTGGCACAGGCCCGCGCTTTGGCATCCTGCACAGAAGCGATGATCCAAGAGTTGAAGCTGGAGATCGCCAAGCTGCGCCGCGACAAATACGGTATCTCTTCCGAACGCCGCGCGCGACTGATTGATCAGCTGGAATTGCAGCTTGAGGAATTGGAAGCTGCCGCTACCGAGGATGCGCTGGCGGCTGAACAAGCCGCAGCGCAGGACAAGACCAGCACCGTGCGCGCCTTCACGCGTCGCAAGCCTGTTCGCAAACCCTTTCCCGAGCATCTGCCGCGCGAACGTGTAGTGGTTGAGGCTCCAACCACCTGCACTTGCTGTGGTTCAGACCGCATCGTGAAGATGGGCGAGGATATCACCGAGACGCTGGAAGTGATCCCGCGCCAGTGGAAGGTGATCCAGACCGTCCGCGAGAAGTTTACTTGCAGGGCATGCGAGAAGATCAGCCAACCACCGGCACCGTTCCACGCTATTCCGCGTGGATGGGCTGGGCCACAGTTGATCGCCATGATCGCTTTCGACAAATACGGACAGCATCAGCCGCTGAACCGACAATCCGAGCGAATAGCGCGGGAAGGCATCGATCTCAGCCTGTCGACCTTGGCTGATCTGATCGGTCATGCTTGCGTGGCACTGGCCCCGATCCATGCGCTGATTGAGCGTCACGTGCTGGACGGTGCGCGCCTGCATGGTGATGACACGACCGTGCCGCTTCTGGCGCGCGGCGGCACCAAGACTGCGCGGCTGTGGACCTATGTGCGTGATGACAATCCATGGAATGGGGGTGCGCCCCCTGCGGCCTTCTTCAAGTTCTCGACAGATCGTTGCAAGGAGCATCCGACCCGGCACCTGGCCGGATGGCATGGTGTGCTGCAATCGGATGTCTATGGCGGTTACAATGATCTCTATCTGGCAGATCGAAGCCCGGGTCCGGTCCGTTCTGCGCTGTGCTGGAGCCATGCCAGACGCAAGTTTTTTGAGTTGGCCGATATCAAAGGCACCGCACGCAAGGGTAAGAAGGTGGCAGAAGAAATCTCGCCTATCGCGCTGGACGCTGTGACGCGGATCGACGCAATCTTTGCCGACGAGCGTGAAATCACCGGCGTGTCAGCGGCAGAGCGCCACGAAGTTCGCCAGCAACGGGTCGCGCCGCTGGTCAATGATCTGCATGACTGGATGCTCGCCGAGAGGGCCCGGATGTCAAAGCACAACCCTGTCGCCAAGGCGATGAATTATATGCTCGTCGGCGAGGGCCGCTGGGAGGCCTTCACTGCATTCCTTGATGATGGGCGCCTATGCATGACGAACAATGCCGCAGAGCGCGCCCTGCGCGGCATCGCATTGGGCAGAAAGTCGTGGCTTTTTGCAGGATCCGAACGTGGCGGTGACAGGGCGGCCTTCATGTATACCCTCATCGTCTCGGCAAAGATGAATGACATCGACCCGCAGGCATGGCTGGCCGATGTGCTCGCCCGACTGCCGGATATTCCGATCTCGCGCGTGCATGAATTGTTGCCTTGGCATTGGAAGGCCGCAACCGAAGTGAAGAGGATTGCCGCATGACCCTGGTTGCGCGCCTCAAGCTGACCTTATCCGATGTCGAACCTCAGGTATTGCGGCGCTTCGATGTGCCGCTGAAGATCAAGCTGAACCGTCTGCACGATGTGATCCAGGCCGCCATGGGCTGGACCGACAGCCACCTCTATGAGTTCCGAGCCGGAGGTGTCGGCTGGGGTGTGCCCGATCCTGACGGCTATTACGATGGCCCGCTTCCCGCGAGCAAAACCAGCCTGTTTGATGTGCTCGAAGATGTCGGCACCAAGACCATCCATTACATCTATGACTTTGGCGACAACTGGCACCATGTGATCAAGGTCGAGAAAATCGATGATGCCGTGCCGGGTGCCGACTACCCACGGCTTGTAAGGGCCATCGGGGCTTGTCCTCCTGAAGATGTCGGTGGGTTCCCTGGCTACGCCAACTTCCTTGACGCCATGGCAGACCCCAAGCACGAAGAACACGACCGGATGGTGGAATGGTATGGGGGAAAGTTCGACCCTGAAGAGGCAGAGATCGGTCGCATCCTCGACAGCTTCGAGCGCCTCGCCAAAAAGTGGGCACCAAAGCCGCGGAAACCAAAAGCCGCACCCAAAAGCCTCTGATCAATATGCCACGGCTGCGGCCCTCGGCGGATGCTTAC
>NZ_MEHT01000035.1 GCF_001870675.1 Roseinatronobacter thiooxidans
GGGAAAGGCGCAGGTGCCAGAAGAGATCCCCTTTGCCACCAACCCCGCCATGGCCTGCGCCATGGTCTCGAAACTTCTGGACGAGGGCATGCCATGCGCCTTCGTTCTTGCAGATTCTGTCTATGGATCGGACAGGCGCTTCAGACGGATGCTGGAGGCCCGTGATCAGGCATATGTTTTGGCAGTGCGCTCCAATCACACACTCCGATTTTTTACTGAAAGCGGCCTCATGCAGACGGATCCTGCCATGATGTTTGATGACCTGAAGCCCGAGGCATGGCACGCGCTCCCCGCGGGCGAAGGCACCAAAGGGCTCCGGCTCTACGACTGGGCGCGCATTCCGTTGGGCCAAACATCACAAAGAGGTTTCGCGCGCTGGGTTCTCGCCCGTCGCACGCTTCGTGATCCCGGAAATATCTCCTACTATTTCGCGCATGCGCCTTCAGAAACATCCCTATCCGAACTGGCCTCTGCCGCCGGATTGCGCTGGACCGTCCAAGAATGCTTCCTGCGTGCCAAGGATGATCTGGGGTTAGATCACTGCGAGGCGCGTTCATGGCATGGCTGGCATCGCCACATCAGCCTTGTCATGGCAGCAGCGGCATTCCTGGCAAAGCTCGTGGCAGATCAGAGAAAAACGGTTCTTCAAAAACAGAACGAAACGAGTCCACGCATGTCGCCGGTCACCACCTCATCGAACGCCTTCAACGCTGCATGACAACATCAGAGATCCGAAAACTCATTTGCCGTTTGCTGCTGACCACAATCTTTGATCTTGATGTCATCTGGGACTGGTCAAGATGGCGACACCAGCACCAGCTCAATGCCGCCATCGCACATCGGAAAATTCGACATTATCCGCAACTGTAGTATTAGGCTATCAGCCCGCCTCCCGGCAGGCGGTAACAATCGGGCGGTTACGACGGAGATGCATGCGGCGTCAATCAACCGGGACAGCGCAGACGAACTGGCGACTGAACTGAGCATGACCCGCGCCGCCGTCGACGCCCGCTGTTATGAGCTTTGCGGGGTGGCGCTGGGAGCACATGCATTTCAGACCGAATTGCCAGTACCACCCGCTTTGCCAGGCGACACCTGAGCGAGGCCGTCACGGCAAACGAGAGCAAACGGCCTGTTCAAAGGTAGCACAGCAACTGAATCCTCACGTCACTACGATTCCGTGCGTAAGAAGCAGAGCTAGCGCCTTAATCGACACTCGCCAAATTCTTATCAACCAAGCTTCAAGAGAAAGCTGCGGGGATCCCAACACCATCACCTTTCGCTCCCGAGAACACCCAAAAGCGCTCAAGGGACAAAAACTCTGACGAAAAGGGACAAAACCTTGACGCCAGAGTCCAAAAGCCACGGCTCGTCACATCTTTCTTCAGTAAAGTGGTGAGCCGGACAGGATTCGAACCTGTGACCCGCTGATTAAAAGTCAGCTGCTCTACCAACTGAGCTACCGGCCCACACTTGATGCGCTATCTAGAAAAGCACTGGGGTGGGGTCAAGGGCTAATCGGTCATCTGCGGCACTATTCTTGTTGCGGGGTACAAATGATGACTGGTCAGGGGGGGGCGTGGCCCTTATATCGCGCTCATGTCTGGTTCATCCCCCTCTCTGCCTTTTGCCAAAATGCATGGCGCGGGCAATGACTTTGTGATCATCGACTCGCGCAGGCGCGCGGGCGGGGTGGTGACGGCTGCGCTGGCGCGCGCGATTGGCGACCGGCATCGCGGCGTGGGGTTTGACCAGCTGGCAGAATTGCGCGCCTCGGATGCGGCTGATCTGGATCTGGATTTCTGGAATGCAGACGGGTCGCGCGCGGGTGCATGCGGGAATGCCACGCGCTGCGTTGCGGCCCGCGTTATGGCGGAACTGGGGCGCGACAGCCTGCGCCTGCGCACCGCGCGCGGGGTCTTGCTGGCAGAACGCCGCGATGGGCAGGTCTGGGTCAATATGGGCGCGCCGATACTTGACTGGCGAGGCGTGCCGCTGGCGCGCGATGTCGATCTTGACCATCTGCCCCTGCCGGAGGCACCCGCCGCCGTGGGCATGGGCAACCCGCATTGCATTCATTTCGTGGCCGATGCAGATGCGGCCCCTGTTGCCACACGCGGCCCGCAGGTGGAACATGACCCGCTATTCCCAGAGGCCACGAATGTGGAATTTGCAGCACGCATCGCGCCCGATCATCTGCGCCTGCGCGTGTGGGAACGCGGCACAGGCATTACCCTTGCCTGCGGGTCTGGGGCTTGCGCAACTGCCGTGGCCGCGCATAGGCGCGGGCTGACAGGGCGCCGCGTGCGGATCGATGCAGATGGCGGGCGGCTGGATGTGGATTGGCGCGACGATGGCGTCTGGCTGACAGGGCCGGTGGCGCATGTGTTCGATGGCGTCTTCTCGCCCGAATTTCTGGCGCTTGCGACATGAGCAATGCGCCACAGTTTACCACTCTGGGCTGCCGCCTGAATGCCTATGAGACAGAGGCCATGAAAGCCATGGCCGAGGCGGCGGGGCTGCGCGATGCGCTGGTCGTCAATACCTGCGCGGTCACATCCGAGGCTGTGCGCAAGGCACGGCAGGAAATCCGGCGTTTGCGCCGCGAGAACCCGAGCGCCCCCATCATCGTGACGGGATGCGCCGCACAGACCGAGCCTGCGACTTTCGCCGCCATGCCCGAGGTGACGCGCGTTATCGGCAATACCGAGAAAATGCAGCCTGCGACATGGGCGCAGATGGTGCCGGACCTGATTGGCGCAACCGAGCGGGTGCAGGTTGATGACATCATGTCTGTGAGAGAGACTGCAAGCCACCTGATTGACGGCTTCGGCACGCGCGCGCGGGCCTATGTTCAGGTGCAAAACGGGTGTGACCATCGCTGTACATTTTGCATCATCCCCTATGGGCGCGGCAATTCACGCTCTGTCCCTGCGGGTGTGGTGGTTGAACAGATCACCCGATTGGTGGGGCAAGGCTATAACGAGGTGGTGCTGACAGGGGTAGACCTGACCTCCTGGGGGGCCGATCTGCCCAGCCAGCCGCGTCTGGGCGATCTGGTGCGGCGCATCCTGCGACTGGTGCCGGATCTGGCGCGGCTGCGCATCTCCTCGATCGATTCGATCGAAGTGGATGACGCGCTGATGGAAGCCATCGCCTCGGAGCCGCGCCTGATGCCGCATCTGCATCTGTCGCTGCAAGCAGGCGATGACATGATCCTGAAACGGATGAAACGCCGCCATTTGCGCGACGACGCGATCCGGTTTTGCGAAGCGGCGCGGCGCTTGCGGCCCGATATGGTCTTTGGCGCTGACATTATCGCGGGCTTTCCGACCGAGACAGAGGAGATGTTCGAGAATTCGCTGAAACTGGTGGAAGACTGCGGACTGACCTTTCTGCATGTCTTCCCCTTCAGCGCGCGCAAGGGCACGCCTGCGGCACGCATGCCGCAGCTTGACGGGGGCGTGGTTCGGGAACGGGCAGCGCGGCTGCGCGCGGCAGGCGACAGGGCGCTTGACCACCACCTTGCTGCGCAGCAGGGCACACAGCATGATGTGCTGATCGAGGCCGCACATCTGGGGCGCACAGCGCAATTCACCGAAGTGCGTTTTGCCACCCCGCAGCCTGTGGGCCAGATCGTGCAAACGCATATCGCAGGCCATGCAAACGGCCAGCTACTGGCATAAATCAGCCGAACACACGCGCGCGGCGGTCCCGGACTTGATCCGGGACCTCGTGCTTGCCCCAGAGACCCCGGATCAAGTCCGGGGTCACCGCGCGCCGGTATTCAGGCGGCAGGCTCTTTCAGCCGCAAGCCCCCTTCGCGCTGCAAAAAAGCAATGACCTCTTCCAGCCCCACTGTATCGCGCAGCCGCGCCAGAACATAGGGCCGCGTGCCGCGTGCGGCCTTGGTATCTGCCTCCAGCAGCGCCAGATCGACCCCCACATAGGGCGCAAGATCGGTCTTGTTCACCACCAGCAGGTCAGATTTCGTCAGGCCCGGCCCGCGTTTGCGCGGAATATCCTGCCCTGCTGCCGTGTCGATCACATAGATGGTGACATCCGCCAGTTCGGGCGAGAAGGTCGCCGCCAGATTATCCCCCCCCGATTCGATCAGGATCAGGTCAAGATCGGGGATCTTGCGGCTCAGATCCGCGACGGCGGCCAGATTGATGCTGGCGTCTTCGCGGATGGCGGTATGCGGGCAGCCGCCGGTTTCCACACCGCGAATCCGCTCGGCTGGCAGCACTTGGGCGCGCATCAGCGCCTCGGCATCCTCGCGGGTGTAAATGTCATTGGTGATCACCGCCATCGAACAGCGGGATGCCAGCGCGCGGGCCAGTTTTTCGGTCAATGTCGTTTTGCCCGCGCCCACAGGGCCACCGATGCCCACGCGCAGAGGTCCGTGTTTGCTCATGTCCGAAACAACCTTATCTCCTTGGTTTCATGTTCCATCGCCGCCATATCGGCTCCCAGACAGCAATTGCCCAGATCTTCCAGACAGGCAAGGCTGGCGGCATGGGCAAGGTCCGGCACCAAAGGCAGAAGCCGCGCAAGGGTGCCATGCCCTTCGCCCTGCCCCAGCGGCACATGGCGGATGCCGATTGTGACCAGATTGGTCAGAAAGGCTTGCAGATAGGCGGCAATCACTGTTTGCGCAGGCAGGCCCAATGGCGCGGCAGCTTCCGCCACCGCGATGGGCAAGGTGCGCGCGGCCAAATCGCGCCCTGTGATCTGCGCAACAGTGCGGGCAAAGGCCGCGCCCTGTTCCTGTGTTTCCTGCAACCGCTCCAGACAGGGTTGCAAGGCATGACAGGTTGCATCCAGCGCGTCCAGATTGGCCCCTTCCTGCAGGGCGCAAGCCAGAAGCACGCAGTCTTGCCAGCCGCTGCCATAGCGCAGCACATCTGCCAGCCAGTATTCCAGCCCCGCCGCATCGGTCACCTGCCCCAGCGCGATCACCTGTTCCAGCCCGTGGCTATAGGCGAAAGCCCCTGTTGGAAAAGCAGGCGAAAGCCAGTGATGCAGCGTCAGGGTTTCTGCGTGCAGCATGGTCAATGCGCGTGGTCGTGGGCGTGGTCGTGGCTATGCGCATGGCCATCTGCGGGGCCATGGTCATGGCCCATTGTGCGCCCATGCCCATAAGCGCCGCCCTCAGGGGTGAAAGGCCCTGTGAAATGGCGCATCCGCGCCCCTAGCTGCGCCAGCATCGCTTCAATCACATGGTCATGGCGGATCAGCAGGCGGTTTGCCTCGATCTGGCAGGGCGTGTGGCGGTTGCCGATATGCCATGCAAAGCGCGCCAGATCGCCGGTCACCTCGACCAGCGCCTCATCGGCGGGGACAATTTCCAGCGTGGTGCCATCTTCCAGCTCGAACCCCCACCACGCATCCAGATTGGTAACTTCTGCCAGATCGACCAGAAAGCCGCGACCTTGCGCGGTCATCAGGCGTTTGCGTCGCATCAGGCGGGCGTCATAATCAAGGATCACAGCGCCATCGCAGCGCGCAGGTTTGGTTTTCAGCAAGCGGCGCAGGGGGGGAAGGTCGGTCATAAGACACCTCTATGGAAAAGATCACGGTAGACATGAGCGGCCAAGCCCTGCCGCGACAACCCCATGGAGCGCAACGCCCCATCGGGCAGCGCGGACAGGCGCGCGAATTCAGCCTCGCGCGCGGCGCGGTCCTGGGCGGGGTTGCAGCCAAGGCCGGTACCGGCAAGGAACCAGTCAAGCTGCATGGACTGGTGCGGGCTGAGCAGGGAGTTTGCGGGTCGAAGTGACATCGGCATCTCCATCAGGCAAAATACACCCTCCCTGATAGACATATAGCATGAACACTGCGTGTTTTCAGCGTGCGCCCTGTTCACAATTTGCTGCGATGCAGAAAAGCCACATTCCGGTTGCACGTTTTGGCGCATTTCTGCCCTTTCAATACAGGAAATAGCGTTGTGCCAGCGGCAAATCCTGCGCAGGCTCGCAAGTCAGCACTTCGCCATCCGCGCGCACTTCATAGGTTTCGGGGTCCACCTCGATCTGGGGGGTGGCGCTGTTAAGGCGCATATCGGCTTTTTGCACGCCACGGCACCCTTCAACCGCCAGTGTCTCCTTGGCCAACCCCAGCGCCTCGCGCACGCCCGCCTCTTGCCCTGCTTTCGATACAAACACCACCGCCGCGCGTTCGACCGCGCGTCCATATGCGCCAAACATGGGCCGTGAATGCATGGGCTGCACAGGGATAGAGCCATTGGGGTCGCCCATCTGCGCCACAATGATCGACCCGCCCATCAGCACCATATCCGGCTTGGCCCCGAAAAAGGCAGGGTGCCACAGCACCAGATCGGCGCGCTTGCCTACCTCAATGCTGCCGATATGGCGCGACATGCCATGCACAATGGCCGGATTGATCGTGTATTTCGCAATATAGCGGCGCACGCGGAAATTGTCATTCGCGCCCGTCTCCTCGCTCAATCGCCCGCGCTGGACTTTCATTTTATGCGCCGTTTGCCATGTGCGGGTAATCACCTCGCCCACGCGGCCCATCGCCTGACTGTCGGACGAGATGACAGAAAACGCGCCCATATCATGCAGGATATCTTCGGCGGCGATGGTTTCGCGCCGGATGCGGGATTCTGCGAAAGCCACATCCTCGGGAACCTTGCGGTCCAGATGGTGGCACACCATCAGCATATCGAGATGCTCTTCGATGGTGTTGACAGTATAGGGCATGGTCGGGTTGGTGGAGCTGGGAAGAATATTCTGGCTGCTGACCACCTTGATGATATCGGGCGCATGTCCGCCCCCTGCCCCTTCGGTATGGAAAGCATGGATCGTGCGGCCAGCAATGGCTTTGAGCGTGTTTTCAACAAAGCCCGATTCATTCAGCGTATCGGTGTGGATCATCACCTGAATATCGGTTTCCTCGGCGACCGACAGGCAGCAATCAATCGCGGCAGGGGTGGTGCCCCAGTCTTCGTGCAACTTCAGCGCGGCCGCCCCCGCGCGCACCTGTTCATGCAACGCAGCAGGCAGCGAGGCATTGCCCTTGCCCGCAAAGGCCAGATTCATCGGAAACGCATCGGCGGCCTGCATCATACGGCCCAGATGCCACGGGCCGGGGGTGCAAGTGGTGGCCAATGTGCCATGCGCAGGGCCAGTGCCGCCGCCCAGCATGGTCGTCAGGCCGGAATGCAGCGCATCATCAATCTGTTGCGGGCAGATGAAATGGATATGCGCGTCAAATCCGCCCGCGGTCAGGATTTTGCCCTCACCCGCGATAATCTCGGTTCCCGGCCCGATGATGACATCGACGCCTGCTTGCGTGTCGGGGTTGCCGGCCTTGCCGATCTTGGCAATGCGCCCGTCCTTCAGCCCCACATCGGCCTTGTAGATGCCGGTATAGTCCACGATCAGCGCATTGGTGATGACTGTGTCCATCGCCCCTTCGGCGCGGGTGATCTGGCTTTGGCCCATGCCGTCGCGGATGACCTTGCCGCCGCCGAATTTGACTTCTTCGCCGTAGCCGCCGCGTTCAACAATCAGGTCGCGTTCAACCTCGATAATCAGGTCGGTGTCGCCCAGACGTACCTTATCGCCCACAGTGGGGCCATACATATCGGCATAGGCGTCGCGTGTAATCTTGTATGACATTAAAGCGCCCCCATGACCTTGGCGTTGAACCCGTAGACAACCCGCGCGCCGCCGAAAGGCACAAGATGCACCTCTCGGGTCTGGCCCGGTTCAAACCGCACGGCGGTGCCTGCGGGAATGTCCAGCCGCTGGCCGCGCGCGGCCTCCCGGTCGAAAGCAAGGCCGATATTGGCTTCGGCAAAATGGTAGTGGCTACCCACCTGCACTGGCCTGTCGCCTGTGTTGGACACTTCCAGCGTGGTGACGGGCTGGCCTGCATTGACCTCGATCTCGCCCTTGGGGCAGATAATTTCACCGGGGATCATGCCTCACTCCTTTTCGCGGATGGGGTGGTGAACGGTGACAAGCTTGGTGCCATCGGGGAAGGTCGCTTCGACCTGCACCGAATGGATCATCTCGGGGATGCCTGCCATGCATTGGTCAGCGGTGATAACATGCGCGCCTGCCTGCATCAGATCGGCAACCGAGCGGCCATCGCGCGCGCCCTCGACCACATAATCGGTGATCAGCGCAATCGCTTCGGGGTGGTTCAGCTTGACGCCGCGCGCCAGCCGGTTGCGCGCGACCATTGCAGCCAGAGAGACAAGCAGTTTGTCCTTTTCACGGGGGTTCAGAAACATCAAACCTTCCTTATATTTGCCAGACGCGCGGCAAGGGTGCGCGGCGCAGCAGGGTCAGAATTTCGGCAAGCTTGCGGCGCAGGGGCCAGCCATCTTGCGCCAGCACGCGGATAACAAGGCGATCTTCCAGCGCGGAAGCGGCGGCGCGCACCTGTTCACCGCCCAGCGCGGCGCGCACAGGGCCAAGCGCGCAGGCCGCGTCCGGCGCCACCATGACGACCGTGGCAAAGGCGCGCGCGCCGTCCAAACCCGCCGCCCCTGCCGCCAGACGCGTCGCATCCAGATGCAGCGCTTCCAGATGGACAGGCGCACTGTCGCGCCGGATATGCCGCCAGTCGTGAAAATCCAGCGCGGTCACAGTCTCGCCCATCGCGGCGCGGCCCAGCACGACCGATTCCGCCATCAGGCAGGTTGCATCGCGGGCCAGTGTGATTTCGGTGCGGCGGCGCAGCTGCGCGCGGTCAAACAGGATGGTTTCTTGCGGCAACCAGTCAAGATGCGCGCCCGCGCCCACAGTCAGCCCCACCGACATATGCGCCGCGCCCGAGGTGCTGCGATAGGCGCGCTCGGCCGTCTGGGTGGTTGCGGTCATGCGGCAGCCCGCGCCAAGGTCCAGACAATATTCCAGCCTGTCGCCGCCTGTCAGCCCGCCGGATGTGTTCAGAAACACGATCTCAGAGCCGCCCAGCACAATCGCCTTGGCCGAGCCTTGCTGGCGCAGATCCACCAGCGCCGCACCGCGCGGGCGCTGCACAAACCGCGCGCTGGCATGGCCTGCGCTGCGCTGATGCGACAAGATTTTGGTCTGTGCGTTCATCTGTCCCCCTGCAGGCATGTCATGTGCCGCAGGCCGCGATTTAGGCAATCGGGTGGCTTCGCCCAAGACAGGGAACGGGCAAGCGGGGCTGCCTAGATGCATATTTTGTGGGCGCTATTCTCAAAATTTAGGCGTTTTGAAAACTGAAGCGTGATGCGCGCGCTTCGCGCACGCAGCCTTCGGCGAGAGTATTTGGAGCAAGAAAATGGACCGGCTGCGCAAGGTCTATCCGCCCTTGCCGATGGCGGGCAGGAATGGCACTGTCCGCCAAACCGCAGAACGAGGCAGGGCAGATGAAGATCGCAAGTTTCAACATCAACGGAATCAAGGCGCGCGGCCCTGCGCTGGGGCGCTGGCTGGATGAGGCACAGCCCGATCTGGCAGTGTTGCAAGAGATCAAATCCACGGATGAGACATTCCCCCGCGCCCTGATCGAGGAGCGCGGCTATAATCTGGAAACCCATGGGCAAAAAGGCTTCAACGGGGTTGCCATCGTCTCGAAGCTGCCGCTGGAAGATGTAACGCGCGGCCTGCCCGGCGATGAGAGTGATATTCAATCGCGCTGGATAGAAGCGACAGTCAGCACGGAACACGGCGCGCTGCGGGTGGTGGGCCTGTATTTGCCCAATGGCAACCCGGTCGAGCTGGACACCGAGGGCACCCCCGTTGCGGGCGGGAAATATGCCTATAAGCTGGCCTGGATGGCGCGGATGGAAGCGCGGCTGCGCGACTTGCTGGCGCTGGAAATGCCGCTGGCGGTGATGGGCGATTACAACATCATCCCGCAGGCCGAGGATGCCGCGCGCCCTGACGCATGGCGCGAGGATGCGCTGTTTCGCCTGCCCTCGCGCAAGGCCTATCGGCGCATTCTGAATCTGGGCTTCACCGAGGCATTTCGCACGCGCACCCAAGGGGGCGGCCATTATTCATTCTGGGACTATCAAGCCGGCGCGTTCGAGCGCAATGACGGCATTCGCATCGACCATATTCTGTTGAATGCCTATGCCGCCGATCTGTTGCAGGATTGCCGGATCGACAGCGAGGTGCGCGCGGGCGAGAAGCCATCGGACCATGTGCCGATCTGGGCAGAGCTGGCACTGTAGCGCTTACGCCGCGTCTGACGGCAAAGGCCCGTCCACCGCGCCTTCCAGCCGCGCCAACTCCTTGCGGATGCCGCGATACAGCGTTTCGGCAAAGCGGTTCAGGCGGCTGACGCGGCGGTCGTCGAGATGGCGGATCAGATAGAAGCTGCGTTTGAGGCTGAAAACCTGCGGCAATATCCGCACCAGACCGGGGGCAGAGGGCAGCGCGAAGTCATGCACCACCCCCAACCCCGCCGCATGGCGGATGAAATTGAACTGCACCGCCACCGAATTGGACCCCAGCGCGACACGGTCCAACCCCAGTTCGGCCAGATAGTCCAATTCACTGTCAAAGATCATATCGGGGATATAGCCGATGATCCGGTGCTGGCGCAGGTCTTCTGCCTTGGTGATGGGCGGGTGCTGGTCCAGATAGCTGGAAGCGGCGGCCAGATGCAGGCGGTAATCGCAGATCTTCTGCACGCTCAGCCGCCCTGTCTGGGGGGCCGAGACGCCGATGGCCATATCCGCCTCGCGCCGTGACAGGTTGAAGACACGCGGCAAGGCGATGATCTGGACATCCAGCGCGGGGTTCTCTTCGCAGATTGCGGCGACGACTTGGGGCAACAGGTAATTGGCGCAGCCATCGGGCGCGCCCACACGGATCTGGCCGCTCAGCCCTGTGCTGCCCGCGCCCGCTTCCTGCGCGGCGGCGGCCATGGTGTTTTCGGCAGCCACCGCATGGGGCAACAGCCGCGCGCCTTCATCGGTCAGCGCATAACCCTGATGCGAGCGGGTGAACAGACGCCGCCCCAACCCCTCTTCCAGCCGCGCGATGCGCCGGCCCACTGTGGCCGGGTCAAGGCGCAGGTGCTGGCCTGCGCGCCCAAGGCTTTCCATACGGGCAAGCGCCAGAAAGACGCGCATATCATCCCAATCCATCATGCCTGCGACCCTGCCACACCCTTGCATTTTTGCAAGACTTATTTGAGATATTCCCTATTCCAAAGGCGAATTTGCAAGCCTATCTTGTGGCGAAACCACCTTGAGGAGGAAAAGATGCAAGAACTTTCACATTGGATCGACGGGCAACGCGTGGCAGGGCAGTCTGGCCGCTTTGCGGATGTGTTCAACCCCGCCACAGGCGAGGTGCAGGCGCGCGTGCCGCTGGCCTCCAAGGAAGAGATGGATCACGCAGTTGCCCGCGCGGCAGAAGCGCAGATCAAATGGGGGGCCACCAACCCGCAAAAACGCGCGCGGGTGATGATGGCGGCCGTGGGCCTGATCAACCGCGATATGGACAAGCTGGCGGAAAAGCTGTCCTCTGAACATGGCAAGACCTTTGTGGATGCCAAAGGCGATATCCAGCGCGGGTTGGAAGTGATCGAATTTTGCGTGGGTGCGCCGCATCTGCTGAAAGGTGAATTCACCGACAGCGCAGGCCCCGGCATTGACATGTATTCGATGCGCCAGCCTTTGGGCGTGGTTGCGGGCATTACACCTTTCAACTTTCCCGCCATGATCCCGCTGTGGAAGATGGGGCCTGCGCTGGCGTGCGGCAATGCCATGATCCTCAAGCCGTCCGAGCGTGACCCCTCGGTGCCGCTGATGCTGGCCGAGATTTTCAAGGAAGCGGGCCTGCCCGATGGCGTGCTGCAAGTCGTCAATGGCGACAAGGACGCAGTGGATGCAATTCTGGACAATGACACCGTGCAAGCGATCGGCTTTGTCGGATCGACCCCGATTGCGCAATATATCTATTCGCGCGGCTGTGCGAATGGCAAGCGGGTGCAGTGCTTTGGCGGTGCCAAGAACCATATGATCATCATGCCCGATGCCGATATGGACCAAGCCGCCGATGCGCTGGTGGGTGCAGGTTACGGTGCGGCGGGCGAGCGGTGCATGGCAATCTCGGTCGCGGTGCCGGTGGGCGAAGGCACGGCAGAAGCGCTGCGCGAACGCCTTGTGCCCAAGATCGAGGCGCTGAAAGTCGGGCCTTGGACAGGCGGCGATGATGTCGATTACGGCCCTGTCGTGACAGCTGCGGCAAAGCAGAACATCTTGCGGCTGGTCGAGACAGGGATCGACCAAGGGGCAGAGCTGGTCATTGACGGGCGCAATTTCAGCTTGCAGGGCTATGAAGACGGCTTCTTCGTGGGCCCGCATCTGTTTGACCATGTCACCACGGATATGGACATTTACACGCAGGAAATCTTTGGCCCTGTCCTGTCGATGGTGCGCGCCAAGACCTATGAAGAGGCGCTTGGCATGGCGATGGACCATGAATATGGCAATGGCACTGCCATCTTCACCCGCGATGGCGATGCCGCGCGCGATTTTGCCAGCCGGATCAATATCGGGATGGTGGGGATCAATGTGCCGATTCCGGTGCCGCTGGCCTATCACACCTTTGGCGGGTGGAAAAAATCGGGCTTTGGCGACCTGAACCAGCACGGGCCGGACAGCTTCAAGTTCTACACCCGCACCAAAACGGTCACCTCGCGCTGGCCCAGCGGGATCAAGGAAGGGGCGGCTTTCAACTTCAAGGCGATGGAGTGATCCAAGCGGAGGGGGCCTGTGCGGCCCCCTCTTGGCGCTGCGCGCCAATTCACCCCCGCAGGATATTTGGGCAAGGATGAAATATTGCTGCAAGATTCCGGCGTTAGGCGGGGCCTAGTGCAACAGGGAGGATGCCATGGAGTTTAATCTGAGCGAGGAATCTCAGGCCATTTACGATATGGCGCTGGCCTTCGGGCAAGAGCATATTGGCCCCTTTGCCCGCGACTGGGAGGCGCAGGGCACCATCCCGAAAGAGCTTTGGGCCAAATTTGCGGAACTGGGGTTTGGCGGCTTGTATGTGCGCGAAGAGTCGGGCGGGGCGGGGCTGACGCGGCTGGATGCGACACTGATTTTCGAGGCGCTGTCCTATTCCTGCCCGTCCGTGGCGGCGTTTCTGTCCATTCATAACATGTGCGCGGCGATGATTGACAAGTTCGGATCAGACCAGATGCGCGCAGAAATCTTGCCGCGCGTGGTCGGGCTGGAATGCTTCATGTCCTATTGCCTGACCGAACCCGGGTCCGGGTCTGATGCGGCGGCGCTGAAGACGCGGGCCACGCGCGATACTGAAGGCTATGTGCTGAACGGCACCAAAGCCTTCATCTCGGGGGGGGGGTATTCGGACGGCTATATCGTTATGGCACGCACCGGCGCGGACGGGCCGAAGGGAATTTCAGCGCTGGTGGTGATGGACGGCGCGCAAGGCCTGAGTTTCGGCGGGCTGGAAGACAAGATGGGCTGGCGGTCGCAACCCACACGGCAGGTGCAGTTTGATGATTGCCGCGTGCGCGCAGATGCCCTGCTGGGTGAAGAGGGCGCGGGCTTTCGCTATGCCATGGCGGGGCTGGATGGCGGGCGGCTGAATATCGCGGCCTGCTCATTGGGCGGTGCGCAGGCGGCACTGGACGCGACCTTGGCCTATATGGCCGAGCGGCGCGCCTTCGGGCAGTCCATCGACCAGTTTCAGGCGTTGCAATTCCGGCTGGCGGATATGGAGATCGAGTTGCAGGCCGCCCGCGTCTTTCTGCGTCAAGCCGCGTGGAAGCTGGACACAGGTGCACCCGATGCGACGAAATTCTGCGCCATGGCCAAGAAATTCGTCACAGAAGCAGGCAGCCGCATTGCCGACCAATGCCTGCAACTGCATGGCGGCTATGGGTATCTGGCCGATTACGGCATTGAAAAACTGGTGCGCGATCTGCGGGTACACCAGATTCTGGAAGGCACGAATGAAATCATGCGCCTGATCGTGGCGCGCCAGATGCTGGCCGAACGCTGATGGCCGATATTCATATCCGCAAGGAAGGGCGCGCGGGCCGGATTACCCTGACCCGCCCCAAGGCGCTGAATGCGCTGAGTTACGAGATGTGTCTGGCGATCGATGCCGCCCTGAAGGCTTGGGCCGAAGACGACACGCTTGCCCTTATCCTGATCGATGCCGAGGGCGAGAAAGCCTTTTGCGCCGGTGGCGATATAGCCCAGATGTATGCAACCGGCGTGACAGGCGATTACAGCTATGGCCGCCGCTTCTGGCTGGATGAATACCGCATGAACGCGCGGCTGGCGGAATACCGAAAGCCCGTGGTCAGTTTTCTGCAAGGCTTTGTCATGGGCGGCGGGGTCGGGGTTGGCTGCCATGCCAGCCACCGGATTGTGGGCGAGACCAGCCAGATTGCCATGCCCGAATGCGGCATCGGGTTGGTGCCCGATGTGGGCGGGTCCTGGATACTGGCGCGTGCGCCGGGGGCTTTGGGGGCTTATCTGGGCCTGACAGGGGCGCGCATGGGGCCGGGCGACGCAATTCGCGCGGGCTTTGCCGATCTGTTTGTCGCGCAAGACCAGTGGGAGGGGGTGAAGGCGCAGCTTGTGGCAACCGGCGATGTCGCAGCGCTGAAAGGCGCGCCCGCACCCCACGCCACGCTTGCCGCGCATCAGGACGTGATCGACGCCGCCTTCGGGCAAGACAATCTGGCAGCGATTGCACAGGCGATCGGACAAATTGACAGCGCCTTTGCGGCCAAGACCCTGCACGCCTTGCAACGCAATTCACCGCTGGCGATGGCCTGTACGCGGGCCATGCTGCGCAATCTGGGCGCGGGCGGCCGCATCCGCGACGCGCTAGCGCAGGAATACCGCTTTACCTGGCGCGCGATGGAACATGCGGATTTTCTGGAAGGCATCCGCGCGGCGATCATTGACAAGGACCGCAGCCCGCGCTGGCGGCATGCCACACTTGCAGACGTGACCGAGGCGGAGGTCGCCGCCATGCTGGCCACGCTTGGCCCCGATGAGCTGACATTTGACATTGTGGAGGAGGGACAGAGATGAAAATCGGGTTTATAGGGCTGGGAAATATGGGCGCGCCCATGGCGGCCAACCTTATGCGCGCAGGCCATACCGTGACAGGGTTTGACCTTGTCGCCCCCTGCCCCGAGGGGGTGCACAAAGCGCAAGATGTGCTGGAGGCTGTGCGCGGTGCCGATGTCGTTTTGACCATGTTGCCCAATGGCGCCATCCTGCGCGATGTGGCCGCGCAGGTGATTCCCGCAATGCAGGCAGGCGCGGTTCTGTGCGATTGTTCGACCGTGGATGTGGACAGCGCCCGCGCGGTTGCGGATCTCGCTGTCGCGGCAGGGCTGGGGGCGCTGGATGCGCCGGTCTCGGGCGGTGTGGGCGGCGCGGCGGCGGGCACGCTGACATTCATGGTGGGCGGCAGCGACGCCGCCTTTGCAACCGTTCTGCCCCTGTTCGAGAGTATGGGACAGAAAGCAGTCCATTGCGGCGCGGCAGGGGCCGGACAGGCTGCGAAAATCTGCAACAATATGATCCTTGGCGCAACCATGGCTGTCACCTGCGAGGCATTCGCGCTGGCCGACAAGCTGGGGCTGGACCGCGCGCGCATGTTCGATGTGGTTTCCACCTCATCAGGATATAGCTGGTCGATGAATGCCTATTGCCCTGCCCCCGGCATTGGCCCGCAAAGCCCTGCGGATAATGACTATAAACCGGGCTTTGCGGCAGAGTTAATGCTTAAGGATCTGCGCCTGTCGCAACAAGCGGCCGAAGCCGTGGATGCCGATACACCGATGGGCGCGCGTGCAACAGAACTCTATACCGCCTTTGTTGAAAGCGAAGATGGCAAAGGGCGCGACTTCTCGGCGCTGCTGCCAAGGTTTGTGGCACGCGGTCGCGCGTGACAGGCGGGCCACACCACGCTGAGATCGGGCGCCGCTTTGAAAACAGGCCAGACCAAAAGCCAGTCACAGGCACGGTTTGCCTGTGACTGGCGGCAGACACAGGACGCTGCTATCCGCGCGGGGCGCTCTGGCGCAGCCACCGGACTCAACTTGCGAATCGTCAATGCGCAGGCACGCAGGCAGATGACCGCCCCCCGGCTCCAACGGTCATGCCAAACAGCCGCCCGCGCTGCGCGATCCATGGGCCAAAAGACCTGCACCGCACCGCAAGAACGCAGCAGATCGGGACGATTCATCCTTGTTCAGAACCTTGACCGAATTGTTGCGAATTAGCACGCAAAATGGGCTTGCAGGCCACGGCATGCTTGGATAGAACCTCGCTCAGAGTTGGGGTGTAGCCAAGTGGTAAGGCATCGGTTTTTGGTACCGTGTATCGTAGGTTCGAATCCTACCACCCCAGCCAGCATTCTGTAAGTCTTTAATATATCACGTGGAAATCTGCCCGATTCTGAGTTGACGCCCGATTGGGCCCAACTGCGACACAGGACTGCTATACATTGGTGCAACACAAGGGCCGAAATCGGTCTTAAACTTGGGCGATTGTATACTTGACAAACCCACGGCTATGTCGTCCCTATAACTAATAGAACTAGAGGAATACACCATGTCTGTGTTGATTGTCACCGAGATCTGACCCACCCGGTTGTTATGTTCTGCGTGTCATTCTGGCGTCAATGCTGGTGTTTACCTCCGTTTCTTTTTCGCGGTTTCGGAGCTTACCTTGAAGCGATAGCTGTCGT
>NZ_MEHT01000036.1 GCF_001870675.1 Roseinatronobacter thiooxidans
CCATCACGCTGCGCCCGGCCTTGCCGGAGTAATTTCTATGATACAAAGGCTTGACAGCGATCATGAGAACAGGCTGCTGAAATAGTCTCCGAGCCGGGACTCTGTCCCTTCATTTGGGCTGTGTCGCGCGCTGGCGCTGTCTGTCGGCGTGTTTGACATATGTGCCCTGGTTGGGTTTTCCGCGTCATGCGGTCAGCAACCGGGGCAGTCTGGCGAGATTGTTTGCGGCCATTGTCAGGATGAACCGGGACCGGACGCGTTCGACATCGCGATACATGGTCTGGGCCATGCCACCGACGGTTTTCGCACAGCCGAATGCCTCTTCGATCTTCTTCCGGTGCTTTTGGGACAGGGCATATCCCGCATGCCGGGTGGTTCGGCCATCGATCGCTGAATATCGCGATTTCTGCGCGACATGCGGGGTGACACAGGCCTGTCGCAAGTCGCGCACGAACTCTCCCGCGTCATAGCCCTTGTCCGCACCCAGAGTCAGCCGCCGGGTCGATCCGGGTGAATGGCGGTGGATCATGTCAAGCGCGGCCTTGCGTTCGGCATGGCCGTTAGCCTTTGTCAGGTCGCCCTGCACGATCAAACCGTTGCGGTTCTCCATCAGGGCATGCCCGATGAAACACAGCATCGCTCCGGTGCCGGGGGACTTCTTGTAAAGCCGCGCATCAGGATCAGTCTTGGACGCATGGGTGGCGTTCGAGCGCTTCTCGCCCTTGAAATCGACCTCGGCATTGCGGTGGGCTTTGGTGTTGCGGGGCATCGGGTCGGTCTCGGCTGGGGTCTTGGAAGCTGCGGTGTCGGGTGTGGTATCGGAGGCGGGCGGATCGCCCGGCCCTTCATCGTCAGGCGGGGCAGCATCGGCCTTGGGCTGAAAGCTCTTCATCGACGCCGTTCGCCATTGTCTCTCGGACCAATGGCGTTCCAATGGCTCACCTTTCACCAGCGTGCCATCGACCGAGAAGTGCTCATCTGACAAGAGCGGCGCGACCTCACAATGCGCAAGGATCGCCGCCATCACCTTGCGCGACATCTCAGTGCTCAGCAGCCGGTCGCGGTTCTTGGTGAACACAGTGGGCACCCAGACCGGATCGTCAATCCCGAGGCCGACAAACCAGCGGAACATCAAGTTGTAGATGGGGTGGTTGCCGCCCTCTCTGACGGCATCAAAATGTGCCAAGGTCGTGGTGTTGAAAGCCACACGAACGGAGGACGGCGAAATGAAGAATATGATGATCGGTGTCGATCTGGCAAAGAATATTTTTCAAGCTCATGGGGCGCTGCGTACGGGGGAGGTTCAGTTTCGTAAGAAGCTGACGCGCACACAGTTTCCCGTGTTCATGGCACAGCAGGAGCCCTGCTTGGTTATCTTCGAGGCATGCGGCAGCGCACATTATTGGGCGCGCGAGATGGAGGCGCTTGGACATGAGGTAAAGCTGATTGCGCCCCAATACACACGCCCGTTCGTCAAGCGCCAGAAAAATGATGCTGCTGATGCGGAGGCGATTGTTATAGCGGCGCGTCAACCCGAGATGCGATTTGTCGAGTCCAAGACAGTGGAGCAACAATAACGCGCGGCGATTTTCCGTGACCGGGAACGACTGGTTCATCAGCGGACAGCCGATGTGAACGCATTGCGAGCACTGCTGTATGAGCATGGCCATGTGTTTCCCCAAGGCATGCGCAGTCTTAATCGTATGACAGCGCTGGTGAATGATGAGACCTCTGCCTTGCACGCGCTGATCCGGGAGGAATGCCTGGACCTACTGGCGCAGATTTCGGAGAAAACGGCGCGGATCACCGAGCGTACCGCAAAGCTCAAGACGCTGGCGGCAGAGTCAGACAGGGCGCGTAGACTTCAGACCATGCCGGGTGTTGGCCCCCTGACCGCTGTTGCTGTGGAAGCGTTCGGACCCGACATGACACAATTCAAGACAGGGCGCGACTTTGCCGCTTGGTTGGGCCTGGTGCCCAAACAACATTCTTCTGGAGGCAAAGAACGTTTGGGGCGGATGACCAAGGCTGGCCAAGCCGATATCCGACGCCTTCTAATCATTGGCGCAATGTCGCGGCTGGGCTGGCTTGGACTGCGCACAATTACGGAAGGCAGCTGGCTATCACGGATGTTGGCGCGCAAGCCCAAGATGTTGGTGGCTATAGCGCTGGCCAACAAGATGGCTCGGCAGATATGGGCGATGCTGATGAAGAACGAAGATTACAAGGAGCCGGCGCTGGCAGTCGCGGCATGAAGCACACGTCGAACTGAAAGCGACGGTGCCAAGGGGGGTGTGAGAAGACGACGACCTGAATGGGCAAAATGATCGAACAGATCCGGAGCAGGAAAACCAGAAGATGGATGTGAGCGCGAAGCTCTCGTTGTAGATTTGGATCCGATCCGCTGATCACCATCCCGGCCCGCGGCTTCTGAATATGCCGCATCTTGAGGCCTCACAGAAGACCGCACTCGATCACACGCCAAAAGGGTCAGAAATCTCTTGCATCACGGGCGGCAACCACAGAAGTCCATCTGCTCCATCAGCTGCCGCTCGGATCGGACCGAGAACAGGATTTGCAGCAGGCTTGCCCGGATCAGTCGCTCCGGCGGGATCGAGGGACGACCAAAATCAGTGTAAAGCGCCTCGAACTCGGCATCGAGGCTGGTCAGCGCGTCATTCACGACCTGCCGGATCTTGCGCAGCGGGTGTCGCTCCGGGATGCGCTCTTCCAGATCAATATAGCTGAACAGTGACCCACTCGTCTCGTCCGTCCCGCGCATCTTCACCTCCGCCGCTGCCGTGCGAAGGGTGAATCATGTTCTCAAATCGTTGTCGAGGCGGGACTATTTCAGCAGCCTGTT
>NZ_MEHT01000037.1 GCF_001870675.1 Roseinatronobacter thiooxidans
GCAAGGGTGCCGCGTGACGCGCAGGGCGGAGAGCCGCCTGTGAGATTGCAGCAATGCGTGCGCAGCATGTTGCGAAAGCAGCGATCGGCTTGCCGATCTTCAAATCTGACAGAGCTTTCAACCTGATCAAGTCCGCTTTCGCATTGGGAAGTATCCCAGTTTCTCAATCCGGCGAAATTTTCCGATATCCGGGATCATAAATATACTTGGCGACTTGAACCAAAGGCCCGCCCCAATATACTCGCGCGCTCCTTCGCCTGATGACGGACAATATGGGAGCCTGTTGATGGTATCATTCGCCTTGACGATCATTCGGTTTTTACGGGCGTTGCGACGCGCGTGGCGGGATGCGCTGTTTCGGTCCAGTTTCTATCTTTTGTTGCTGATACTTTTTTCTGGTACGATGTTTTTCGTTACGGTTGAGGGCTTGCGTTGGGTGGATGCATTTTATCTGAGTGTCGTGACACTTACGACATTAGGGTATGGCGACCTTCATCCCGTAACAGATGTGGGCAAGATTTTCACTGTGATCTACCTATTCACAGGGATGGGCGTGGTCATAACTGTCGTCACCCGTCTTGCCCGGGCAATGTTCAACGAACCGCCCTCTAAACATGACGACCCATGAGGAGTCTGCGCCTGCAATCCTGCGTGTCGCCGCGGCTTGCGGAAAATTGCCCGCCATATACATCTCTCTCTTGGTACACTTGCAAATAAAATGCTGATACAACCTCGTTGTGGCATAGATATAGAGGGCTGCTTTATGAAGCTTCATGTTGGGATTTTTCCATTACTTGTCTGCTTTCCTGCGCTTGCACTCGGAGATACCGATCACCAACGCCCGGGTGCGCATGGTCTTGTCTTGCCTGCAACCTTCATCGGCACGTTGCCATGTGCGGACTGTCCCGGCATCGACTATCATCTCGATATCTGGAGTGAGGGACAGGGCTATGCCTTGCGACGCACATATCTTGAGCGCGGTGATGTCATAGATGAACTGGGGCGCTGGTATGTCGATCCCGCGCGAAATGCGCTGGTTCTGGAGGGGACTGACACTGCTCGGTCAGAGTGGCAGATCACCCCCAATCAGGAAATCCGCCTGCTGGACCAAGAGGGCCAGACGATAGACTCTGACTTGCCCTATACCCTTGTTGCAACGCCGCTTTCACCTACAGAGCTGCGCCTGCCTGTAACAGGATTGATGACGTATTTCGCAGATGCGGCCCTTTTCACCGAATGCCTGTCTGGCCAGCGTTTCCCCATTGCGATGGAGGCAGAGTATCTCGCGCTGGAGCGTGCTTATCTGGATGCAGGAATAGCCCCTGCCGCGCCGTTGATCGCCCGTATTGATGCTGAAATTTCAATGCGCCCCCAGATGGAGGGGGCTGATCGGATGACCGTCACAGTCGAGGCGTTTCACCATGTTACCCCGAACGCCGGCTGCCCTGACAACCGCATGGCGGCAGAGTTTACGAATACATTTTGGGGCCTGATCCATCTGCATGGCGTGGCACAGGACCATACAGATGGGCGTCAGGAACCGTATTTGCTGATATCAGATGACGGGGCGCGCTTTAGCGGAACCATGGGATGTAACCGTTTCATGGGCCAGCTGAAAAACGAGGACGACAGTGTGGAGTTTGGTCCCGTGGCCAGCACGATGATGGCCTGCCCCGCTGAACTTGCACAGAGAGAAGCGATATTTGCCGAAACACTTGAGGCCGCGCGCAGGGTTGATCTGATGGATCATCGCTTGCGGCTGCTGGATGATGCGGGCAGCGAGCTTGCGCGCTTCCGCGCGTTGTATACCCGCAAGTAAGCCCGCTGTTGCGTCCCTTATTGCTGCGCTGCGTGGCTTGCAGCCAGCGCGTCTATGCGTGCATCGGTCCAGTCAGGCAGCTCCAGCAGCATGGCCCAGGCACGGGCATAGCTGGTAAAGTCATAGCTATGCCCAAACCCGTCGGGCGGTTTGATGGCTGTCATTATGTCCACCCCAAGCTGTAGAACAGTTACGATTGGCAGCCAGTGAAAGCCGGGGGACACATCAGGCCCGCGGGGGCCGGCCATCCAGCGCGGGCGGCGCCATGTTGCGCGCGGGTCGAAGAACACCACCGCATCGCTGGCATGTTGCAGATAGAGAATGCGAAACCGCCCCCAAGGGGCCGCAATATCCGAGGTCAGTCCTGTCTGGTTCATAAACCGCACCGCACTGCCGTCGCGGTAGCTGGGCAGCCATGCAGGAGAGCCGGGATTGCGGTTGCGGGTGACTTCCAGCCATGTCGGGCTGCTGAAAGGCGGCCCAACCCAGAGCGCGCCATGGAACGGATCACCCACTACCTGATGCAGGTCATGGCTCTGGTCGGAATTCAGCGATCCAAGGCTTAGTCCGTTCAGATACAGCGCAGGGCGCGCGTCGCTGGGCAAGTCGCGCCAGTGATCATAGACCACCGAGAAGACAGCGCGCGCTGTTTCCACCCCGTATTCGGGGTTGGTCAGAAGCGCGATCCAGCTTGCCAGATATGAATATTGCACTGAAACCGTCGCCACATCCCCGCCCAGCAGATATTCCAGCGCTTGCTGTCCGGCAGGGTCCACCCAGCCGGTACCTGTCGGGGTTGCAATGACCAGTGTGTTGCGCGAAAATGCGTCCATGCGCAGCAGTTCTTGCAATGCCAGACGTGCTCGCGCCTCGGGGTCGGGGGCAGAGTTCAGGCCCACATATACACGCAAGGGTTCCAGTGCCTCTGCGCCAGTCAGGGCCGCGATCTGTGCTTGATCGGGGCTTGCAGCGACCATCGCGCGGCCCATGCGGCCAAGGCTGTCCCACTCCACCAGCGAGCCTGCCGCCCCTGTCTTGCGTGGGTCTTGCGGGCGGGGACTGGCGTCCTCAAAGCGGCCATCAAGACCAGCATAGATGCGGTCTGCCGTGTTCAGCGCGCCCCGTACAATCACCCCGTTGCCAATATTCCAGAAGATGATCGCGGTCAGAAGGATTGACACCAAAAGCGCTTGAGGGCCGGGCAGAATACGGGCGAATTTATTGGCCAGCCGCGCAACCAGCCATTTGGCCAGACGTACCAGCCACAGCAGTACCAGAAACACGGCCACAGCCCCGCCCGCAATGGAGAAGGGTCGCGCGGTTTCAACAGGGGGCATTGCCAGCAGCAGGCGCAAACCGTTCTGCCAGTCGGATGCCTGCCAGAGTGTGGCAGCCGCCGCCATCAGACAGGCGGCACCGATTACACCTTTTACCCGCTGTCGCAAATCAGGGCGAAGCGTGGGCAGTTGCAGTCGATACCAGACCGACACAAGCACAAGCCCCACCCCGTAGCCTGCCGCAAGGCTGATCCCGCTTAGTATGGCTTGAACCGCTGTATCGCGCGGCACAAGGCTTGGGGTCAGGGATGCCACGAAAAACAGCGTCGCAAAAGGTAGCGCGGGCATTACGGGGCGTGGCAATACTGCGCCAAGGTATTTTTGCATGGGCGCCCTCGCGGCTTGGGGAATGACAGGCAGGGCATTGGCCCCTGTGGTGGCCCGTTTGGACCGGGCCTCAATCCGCGGGCTGGAATGTAAACGCGTTTGCTGCTTCAAACAGCCCCGATACTTCGCCGGAAAGCACACGTTCCATATCCAAGCCAAGATCCAGTTTGCGGATTTCAGCCCCCTCTGACAGGTCCAACGCCTCCAGATCGACCCAAAACACACTGGGAGAGATCACAGATTCCACATAATAGCGCTTGTCTCTATGGTCTGCGACCACGCGCCAGCGGGTTGTGGACAGGTTGGGCTGATCTGCCACCGAAATGCCCCAAGGGACCGAGGTTTGCCGGATCACACTGAAAACCGACGCGGCGGCAATGCGTGCATCCGCACTTTGAACGACAGAATTGATGTAGAAATTCGCGCGCACAAACCTGTCCGATGCGCGCACGGTCCCGGGCAGGAATTCGCGCGGGTTTACCCCGTTCCAATAGTCCAGCACGGCAAGCTGGCGCTCGAAAGTGGGTTCGTTCGTCATAATCTGATAGCTGCGGTCATGCCAGATGACCATTTCACCATCGACAAATTCGATGATGGCACTGTCCCCTGTCGCATCCGAAATCGACACATGAACTGTCGCTTCGCGTCCCGGCGGGCCAACCGGCACCTCACCGCCCGCAACCTGCACAGGATTTTCACGCAGATCATCCACCGCCTCGGCCACTGTGGCGAAACGGTCCAGCAGATATTGCGGAAACACCGACAGGGATATGCGCGGCGTTTCACCGTCATCTTGCGGATAACTTGCTTCAACCTCCCACAGAAGGTTTACGACAAGCCCAGCTTCATTCATGCCATCGGCGGTTGAAATATCATAGCCGGTCGTGACGAGGCTGCCCAGCACCGCCACCCATTCTGCCGAGCGCGCGCCTGCCGCCCCATCGCGCGCGATCCCGCGCGGCATGGCCCACAGATTGCTGACCATGGGCAGTTTCCAGTCCATGCTGCGCCCAGTCAGAACCCGATCCTCGGGTCCAAGATAGACCGCGCGGGTGCAGGCCGATGCGCTATCGGCAGCAAACAAAGCTGCGGCGCATAATAGCGAAAGCGCGTATTTGGAAACAAACTGCATAGCGCACCCCCAGCGTTATACTATAACATACTAAATCATGAATGGGCTTTTCGCAATCATCAGAAGCGCAAGCTTGCCCCAATGATCGGCCCGCTCATCCGCATGTCGAACGTGGTTCCGCCGCTGCGATAATCGACATGCAAATGGCGGTAGCCCACAGACAGAAACGCATTTTCGCGCAACTGGTAATTCACGGTGCCCAGCAATTGCGCTGTCAGCTTGGAGCCGACACCGAAGCCGCCCACATCTGCATAAAGCAAGCCGGACCAGCCGGGCGCGATCTGGAAATTGGCACGGGCTGCGATGATCGGGTCGGTGAAGTTGACACGGCGGGATGCATCGCCAAGCGGTGTCTCGACCGCCCCACGAACGCGCCAATGCCGCACACCACCCAGAATATCAAAAGTCGCATTCGGGGTCTGTGCAACACGGTAACCTGCCAGCGCCGTAACAGAAGTCTGGCGCAGCTTTCCGGTTGCCGGAAGACCAAGGACAGGCACCGTGCCGCTGCGTGACGAAGACGAGCTGCTGACATCACCCATGAAAACAAGGTTGCCGTGCCGCGCATAGGCAGAGATGAAAAACGCAGCATCCAGATCCTTGATAAGATCTGAAAAGGATTTGCTGATAGAGACTGCCGGCGCACCTGTGAAAGGCGTGATATCCCCGCCTATGCCTGTCGCCCAAGCATAGGGCGTGATCTGGTAGACTGTGTCAGCGCCGCTTTGCGCCTGAACCGTGCCTGCCAAGGTTGTCAGGCCGAAAGCTGCGGCGATGAGAGTTTTGAACTTTTGCATCTTCATCTTGTGTCCAGTCCTGCTTTCAGAGTGTGTCCTTGACGATCCGGCCGTCTTTCATAATCAAATTGATCCGCCCCTGCGGATCATCCAGCCAGTCCAGACCGGCAGACGGGTCGGCATCGACCACCAGCACATCCGCCAAAGCCCCTTCCGCGATAACCCCCAGCGCCCCGTCATAAGGGGCGCGCGCCCCTGACATGGCCAGCAACTGCCCTGCGGCACCTGTGGCTTTGTTCAGCGCTTCCAGCGGCGACATGAAGCGCGCGAATTTGGCAAGTTGCCGCCCCTGACTGGATGTGCCTGCCGGATTGAACAGAATGTCGGTACCAAAGGCCAGCGGCACATTATGCGTTTTTGCCAGTTCAAACGCGCGCACGGTTCCTTCGGCCACTTCCAGTTGTTTTGCCTGCTGGACGGGGTCGGATTTCGGGTTTGCATCTTCATCGGCAAGGAAAGGCTGCAGCGACCACCACACCCCTTCGCCCGCCATGATCCGCACGGTTTCATCATCGGCCAATTGACCATGCTCGATGGATTTCACCCCCGCCGAAACAGCGCGCCGGATGCCGCCGGGTGTATAGACATGGGCACAGACATAGGTGCCCCAGTCTTCCGCAGCCTCTACCGCTGCGCGCATTTCGCGCTCGGTATACTGGGTTGTATCCAACGGGTCATAGAGCGACGAGACGCCACCACCCGCCATGATCTTGATCTGGCTTGCGCCTTTCATCAATTGCTCTCGCGCGGCGCGCAGAACCATATCGGCCCCATCCGCGATCAGCGCAACGCCCTGACGCTCGATATTGCTAGGCGGCGTATCAGGGAAGCGCGGTAATTCCGAACGCAGGCGAAAATCTCCATGCCCCGAAGTTTGAGAGATCATTGCCCCTGACGGGAATATCCGAGGCCCCGCCACCGCGCCGCGATCAATCGCCATTTGCAAGCCAAAGGCCGGGCCGCCCACATCGCGCACTGTGGTAAAGCCACGTTGCAGCGTAGCGCCCGCTTCGCGTCCTGCCATCAGGTGAATGAAGCCCACGTCCTGCGTCATCGCAGCCAGTTGCGATACGGCGACAAGGGTAGAATGCCAATGTGCATCTATCAGCCCCGGAATGACAGAGCGCCCGCCGCAATCGATGATTTCGGCATCTTCCGGAACCTCGTCTTGGGACGGCAGACCCGCAATCCGGTTGCCCACGATCAGAATATTGCGGCCTTCCTGCATGGATAGGGTAGTGCCGTCGAAAAAGCGAAGATTGGTCAGAAGTTTTGGCCGCGCCGGCGTCTGGGCGCGCAACTCGTTCGGGGCGAGGCCGAAGCCTGCGAACATGCCCAGCACAGCACCCATGCCACCAATCATCTGACGGCGTGAAATATCAGCCTCGATCCGCGCATATGCCGCAAGCGTTTGCGGGGCACCACAAAGGCAGGGGTCTATCCCTGCGGCCAATGCTGTTTCAGGGTCAGAGCAAACCACACACATGGGCAACGCCTTTCCATTAATTTGCCGTAGCTTCGCGAATATCAACTAGAGCAATGTTGCACTTTGAACCACAAAACGATGCGAATTTTCATATTTTTTTAGTTGCCCCGACAATACGATTTGACGCAAGCATTTTCTGGAGCATCGCTATTTGAAATCTATCCACCGATAGAGCCTTATATCCGGAAGCTTGTAGTGGGCCGTGCTGCGATTAGGGGATGCCTAAAAAATAGGCTTCTGCGAGAAGTTTTCGATGAGTTTGTCTACGATACTATGTGAAATTCCGTTTCGTCCCCCGAGAGCAGGCCTTCCAGTTTGGATCGCTGGGGCGAGTCTAAGTGACCGAAATGAGTATGCTGCATTGTAGCACTCGAGAAGGGGGCCGACCGTTCGCAAAGGGCCGAGCGCGATTACGCTGCGGCGCCTTTTTCTTGCAGTCGGCCCAGTGCTTTTGCCGCGATTTCGATCGAACGGACCCGCGCCGCGTGATCGTGAATCATCCCCGTCACCATCAGTTCGTCGGGTTGATACTTCGCAATGAGATGGGCAAGTTCGTCTTCCACCGTTCGGAGCGACCCGGTGGCGGAGCAGGAAAGCGCCTGTTCTACCTGTGCCAGCACCGGCGCTGGGATTTCCAGATCGGCTTCGTGAACAGGTCGGGGCAGTTTGCCGGGGTTGCCCGTTCTCAGCCGCGCAAAAGCGAGAAGCTGCGAAGAGCGCAGATAACGGGCCTCCTCATCCGTATCCGCAGCGCAAACTCCCGCCGCAATCATTACATGCGGCTTCGACAGCTGGGTCGAGGGGCGAAACGTGCTGCGATAGATTGCAAGCGCTTGTTCCAGCATGGCGGGGGCGAAATGCGATGCGAATGCGTAAGGCAGTCCCAGATAGGCCGCCAGTTGCGCGCCATAAAGGCTCGACCCAAGTACCCAGACAGGGACATGGGTGCCTTCGCCCGGAATGGCGCGGACGGACATCTGGTCCGACGCCGTGTCGAAATAGGCGATAAGTTCCTGCACATCCTGGGGAAAGCTGTCTTCTGGTGCTAAGTGGCGACGCAGCGCCCGTACGGTCGCCATATCGCCACCCGGTGCGCGACCGATCCCAAGATCGATCCTGTCGGGGAAAAGCGTCGCAAGAGTTCCGAACTGTTCCGCGATGACAAGCGGCGCGTGGTTCGGCAGCATGATGCCACCGGCACCAACGCGTATGCTCTTGGTCGCCGCGGCCACATGACCGATGACGACCGCCGTCGCCGCGCTGGCGATGCCGGGCATGCTGTGGTGCTCGGCCAGCCAGTAGCGGTGATAGCCCAAACGCTCTGCCGCACTTGCCAGATCGACAGTGTGGGCAAGCGCTTGGGCTGCGGTTTCCCCTTCGGCAATTGGCGAAAGATCGAGAAGTGAGAAGTGCTGCATGATCGTCTCCTTTGCTCTCAGCTAACCATCAGGACAGTGCAAGCCAAGGCTGCCCATGGTGTTTTCTTCGGTGCGAACCGGAGCTTGCAGCGGCGAGCAGTCGAGCCATCAGCAGAAGTCAGCTTCGTCCGCACTGGCGACCTTTGCCCTTCAGAAATGCTGCATGATGCACGAACTTCAGGTATACGAACGCTGCACCGCGGCGCTTGGCCATGAAGCCAATGGCCGCTTGGGGCCGACCCTACTCGGTCAGGTCATCCAGACTAACCGAAAGCGCGCCAGCCAAGGCGCGCAGAGTTGCAACGGAGCCCCGCTTTCGGCCTGTCTCGATCTCGGCCACAGTAACGCGGTTCACGCCCGCTTTTTCGGCAAGGGCAGCTTGCGTTATCCCGCGCAGGTCCCGGTAGACGCGCAGAGCGTTTTCGCCGTTCAGCAGGCGGTTCGCGTATTCCGCCGGGATCAGTTCATCCTCGCCCGCCGCAAGTGCGGCCTTGGCGCGGTCATAGGTCTGCAGGTCGGCCAGATCTTCAGCCGCGGCCCGAAGGCGATCATATTCTTCACGTGGGATTGTCACCATTTCGTTCATGTCATACCCCTTCAGTCATAGATGCCGCCACGGGAGCCGATTTCCAACACGGCCAAGACGTTGCCCTGATCGTCCATGATCACCCGCCAATCACCGACCCGAAGCCTGATCCCCTCTCGGCCTTTCAGGGATTTCACGTTGTTTGCCTGCGAGGCCGGGTCTGTCGCATATGCCTCGATCTTGGTGCGGATCAGCTTGGCCGTGTTCGCGGGCATTCGCCGCAAGACCCTGATCGCGGCTTTCGTATAGCTGATCTGCCTCATGGTGTAGCTCTAGGCGACACGCGGCGCGAAGTCAAGCAAATTGTCTCTCTTAGCGACATTCCTGGCCGGCCTGAACCGGCCAGGCACAGCTTATAGGTCGATCCCTTCCGACAAAGACAGCGCATCATCCAGATCAACGCCCAGATAACGCACAGTGCTGTCCATCTTCGTGTGGCCAAGCAGCAGTTGGACTGCGCGCAAGTTGCCGGTCTTCTTGTAAATCTGGGCAACCTTGGTGCGGCGCATTGAATGTGTGCCGTAAGCGCTTGGTTCTAGCCCGATCGAGAGCACCCAGTCGCGCATGATCCGGGCATACTGCCACGTGGACAGGTGCGGGCTCGCATGGAGACGGCTGGGCCAGAGGTATTCGCAACCGGTCATTTCAGGATCGTTGATCCATTGCTCCAGCGACAGGCGCGTCGTGTCTGTTATCTCGAAGCGCACAGGCTTGCGCGTCTTGCTTTGCGTGACCGAAGCGCGTTCTTTAACACGGCCCGCCGCATAAACGTCGTTCACCTTCAGACAAACCAGATCGCAGCCTCGGAGTTTGCTGTCGACCGCCATGTTGAACAACGCGAGATCGCGCTTGTTGTCGGCCATTTCCAACCGGGCGCGGATGGACCAGACATGCTTGGGAAGAAGTGGCCGCTTCTGGCCGATGATGCGGCCTTTGTTCCAAGGGGCACGCGTGGGGCGAAGGGCGGGTAAGGTGTCAAAGGTCATGGCTTCTCTCCTGATCCGCCGAACCCGCCACGTCCTCGGCCCTGCCGACGGAAAAACATAGCATGGGTCACTGTCTTTGGTGCTCATCAATCGCATCGGGCGTAAAGCGGCCGCCGAAGGATATTGTTGCGATCATGTGCATTTGGACATCGCAGTCATCCGATATTCATACCCGATCTTAGGAACTTGCACATAAACGGATAGGCTTTCCTCAACAGCAGCGCTGAAACCCCAACGTGTCGCAGGCGCAATCGAGCGTGACGGCGCGTTCATCGACATTGAGCAGATCATGCAGCAAGGGGTGATTGCGTGCCTCTTGGGTGAAGTCGAATATCTGCGCTTCGCTGCGCGCACCGGGTGTGCCGGGCGGGGTCAGGCTGCCCAGGATGCCCTTTCCCTGCCGGTCCATGACTGCGATCCGGTGCGACAGGCGCGCGGCCTCGTGCAAGTCATGGGTGATGAACAGCCCGCCAAAGCCGCGCGCCTTGGCCAGTGACAGGACCAGATCCTGCATCCGGCGGCGCAAAGCGGGGTCAAGGGCGGCGAAAGGTTCGTCAAAAATCAGGAATTCGGGTTCCACGACCAGCGCGCGGGCGATGGCCACGCGGGCGCGCATCCCACCCGAGAGTTGCGCAGGCAGTTTGTCCAGATCATCGGGCAGAAGCGCCACGGCTTGCGCGGCTGCATGGGTGCGTTCGGTGATCTGGGCGCGGGACAGTTTACCAAGGGTCAGCGGATAGGCAATGTTATCGCGTGCGCTGGCCCAGGGCAGCAGGCGCGATTGCTGAAACACCATGCCATGGCGCTGATACTGGCGCAGGATACGGCCTTGATCAGGCTTCAGTATGCCGCCAGCAATCGCCGCCAGCGTGCTTTTGCCGCAGCCAGACGGGCCGACCAGCGCCACCAGTTCGCCCGGACGGATCACCAGCGAAACCGTGTCCAGCACGCGCCGCGCGCTGAAGCTGTGGCTGATCGTGGCCAGTGTCAGCCCGCTCATGCCGCGCCCCGTTTCCATTGCCCCAGCCGCGTCTGAAACGGGCGGATCACCAGATGCTCGATGATGACCAGCCCTGCGACCGCCAAGGCGACATTCGCCAGAGCCAGGTCAATATCCATATGCGCCCGCGCCCGCGCCATCTGCGCGCCAAGCCCGGCAACATTTGTCACCAGTTCCGCCATGATCGCCACTTTGAACCCCAGCGCCAGTGCGATCCCGAAAACAGGGCCAAGGCTGGACAGGATTTGCCGCAAGGCGATGGTGCGGAAACGCGCCCAGCGGGACGCGCCGAAACTCGCCGCCATATTCTCCAGCCTCCGGTCGCGGGTCAGCGCCGCGTCAACCCTGCCGATATAGAGGATCGGGCCGATCACGATGGCGATGGTGAAGAGGATCGATCTATGCGAGGGGCCGAACCAGATCATTGTCAGAATCACCCATGCCGTGGCAGGCATGTCCAGCAGGATCGTGGCCACTGGGGCCAAGGTCGCGCGGATCAGCCACAGATAGCCTGCCACCAGCCCAAGCACACCGCCAACCAGCCCCGACAGGCCAAGCGCCAGCCTGACCCGACCGAAGGTGGCCCCCAGCGCCGCCCAGCCGCTGGCACTTGACAGCGTGGCCCAGAGCGCGCGAAGGGTCTGCAATGGTGAGGGCAGGATGAACGCCCCGTAATGCCAATGCGCGGCCTGCCATGCGGCGAGAAACAACGCGATCCCCAAGGCCGGCGGGCCGAAGCGCAAGGCCACGCGTGCAGCCCATGGGCAGCATCTCGGCCCATTCCGCCTGCCGCGCTGTCAGGCTTGCGTCAGACGGCATAAAGCCCGTCATCCGGCAACGCGCCCCCGATGATGCCCGCATCAGCCGCAATCAGAACCTGATATAGCGCCTCGACCTCTGGCCGCGCGACATGGGCGGCAAGGACATTGATATTGGCGAAGGGAATGGCCTGCGCCAACATCGGCGCTGCGCGCTCCACGAAGGGGGCCGCGTTCTCGGCGGCTTGTGCGGGATTGGCGTTCAGATCTTCAGCGGCCTCTGCCAGTGCGGTGGTCAGGGCAGAGACCAGCCACGGGTGCTGGCTGGCAAAATCGGCACGCATGGCCAGCGCGGCTTGCGGCAGTGACGGGCGCAGACCGGTGATCGCGCCCAACTCATCGCGCATCTGCACGCCGCGATGCAGGTCTTGTCCATCCGCGCGCCCCCGCATCAGCGCCGCTGTGGCCCCCGGCTCCGCCAGAAGCGCCACATCCGCGCGGCCTGACAACATTACTTGCGCGGCCTCCATCTGCGTCGTGGCCGGGATCAGCGTCAGCGCGTCCAGACCCACGCCGTGATGCGCCAGCGCCAGCCGCATCATATGGCCAGTGAAATCGTTGAAGGCGGGCACAACCACGGTTTTGCCGCGCAGATCGGGAATAGTACAATCTTCCATCCCGCGCGCGACTAGCCCACAATGCCCGTCGGTCAGCGTGGCCACCAGCTTGATCGCGAAGCCGCGATTATAAAGGCTTGCCGCCGCCTGCGTCGGAACCACACTGACAGGCACGTTACCCGACACCAGCCCCGCACGCATCTCGTCCCCTGTAGTCCAGATCGACAGATGGACCTCATCCGCGATCGGGTTGAACAGGCTCAAGGCACGCGCATGTGCCAGCAGAATGGCGGGGCCAGAGCCGGGCGTTTGCAGCACCAGACGCGGCAGGCGAGGTGCATCTGCCCGCAAGATTGCCGGTGTCGCCAGCAGTGCCGCTCCCGCAAGAAGCGCCTTTCGGCGTGTGAACTCGAATGATGCCATTACAAATTCCTCTGCGTTGCTGAGGATGCATTGCACCGCCATAAGCCCCTTCATCCATGACACAGATCAAACCTTCCAGCGTGGGAAGGTTGAAAGCATTCAACTGTGCGCATCTGTCGCGGAGCGGGTGCGACCCGCTGCCGCAGAGCCGACAGAAAAGCCGCGCAGACGCGTTGAAAGGCCATCACATCACAAAGGAAAACCAGATGAAAACGACCCTGATCACCGCAAGCGCCCTCGCCCTGATGCTTGCGACCGGCGCAATTGCTCAAGGCAATGGAGGCCAGGGCAATGGCCAGCGCGGCGCAAGTTTTATCGCGTCATGGGATATGTCGCAAACCGGCACTGTCTCGCTCGAAGATATGCAGACGCGCCGGGGGGATCTGTTCGACATGTTCGATCACGATGGCAACGGCTATCTGGAGGCAGATGAGATCACGCAGATGGCTGAGACCGTCACGGCCCAAGGCGAATTGCGGCTGGAACGCCAGGCCGAGAACCGCGCAGAACGGCAAGGCGAGGGGCGTCGGGGACAGGGCCAGAATGCCAACCCGACCGGTGCTATCATCCATGCCGCCAAGTCGGTCGAATTCAACGATGCGAACGGGGATGGCCGCATCTCGCGCGCCGAGTTTCTGAGCGCGACCGAGCGCCTGTTTGCCACCCTTGACCGAAATGGCGACGGCCGCATCGACCTGAGTGATTTTTGATACAGTCACCCGCCGCAGGTAAGACCGCGGCGGGTCGATCATGACCTTCTCACGAGTAGCAGGGCGCCGAAAGGTACCAGAGCAGTGCTTGCTTCTTGAGCGGCCGCTTTGGGGACACTAGCCTGACAGGCTGGCCGTCCGCTCAGGGCCGGGCACGTTGCCGCACCTGCGACGGGGGCTTTCATGCTGCGGCCAGCATGAATGTCGCTGGGGGCATTTCTGACATGTGCAAGCGGAACTGCTACCCTGTCGCACAAGGTCATTGAAGGTCCCTTCTCACCAGTCGCTGCGCACCCCGCACCATCTGTTTCAACTGCTGCATGGTTTTGGCGATTTCTGAACCGCTCGTGATTTCCCAACATTTCGGGATACAGGTATTTCGGTCGGACGGGCACGGCTCTTTCAGTGTTGGCCACAGCACATCTTGTATTTCCGACCCGACCCGCAGGCGCACGGATCGTTGCGGCCTTGTTTCTTCGGCGCAGCGTAAGGGCTGCCCGGCAGGTTTGCCGCAGCCGTTTGGCTGAGTTCGGGGCGCGACTGCGTCAGGATGGCGGCTACGCAATTCGGGATCAGGTCGGGGGCCTCACGGTCGATTTCTTCAATTTTGTCCTCGGTGAACTTACTTTGCCCGAGATTGATGTCCTGCAGTGCCATCAGGAAAATTATACTGGCCCGGGTTTCTTCATCTGCGCGATCGAGAAGCGCCTCCCATGCGTCCGGTCGCAGCCGCATTGCGCGGGTGAACCCGTCCACCCACGGCTCCCACAGGGTTTCGTCACTATTCGGGTCGACTTCATAGATCGGCTCACACCACAGGGATCGGGTCATGGCCCCGGCCACGGAATTGTAATGTTCCATAACGGCCCCGATAGTTTTTTCGGCTGTCTTTTGGTCAGGAAACTGCGCATCGCCAGTTTCGCCCCAGACATGGGGCGGCCACTCGGAAGGCGGGATCATCTCGGGGCAGGCGAGGAGTCCGGTGATGTACCCGTCAAGTTCGCTCAGCGCCATGGGCATGGTGTCGAAGGGCAGGGCGTGAAGCAGGGCGTCGAGACGATCCAGCCGTTTGTTTTCCTTATTCATGACAGGCCCTCCTGCGAACGCGCTCTGATGCGCGGGGCGTCGATGCGTGAGATATTAGGCCGTGGTAAGGTTTGGGCTTTCGCGGGTCAAGGGCGGGGAATATCCGGCTTGAAGAAAGCTGGGCCAACCACATCTGGAGTGTTGACCCTGTTTTGCCTCATGCGCGTAACTGATTTTGCGGCGTGGAGCAGTATCGTATCATTCTTGTGAAGTAGTGTCTAAATCCTGTCCCCGCAACCATCGTCACTTGCCCAAAACGCCCACCGCCACGGTGGGCGTTGGCATTTGTGCCCACCCCCCCGTCACACAACGACAAAATCGCGCCAAGCTCCCCGCGGAGCTTGTCTTATGCAAAACCCGGCTCCTGAGGCAAAAAGGAGCCGCTGCCCAGCACCGCAAACTGCGGGGCAGCGGCGGGGTTGGCGTCGTGCGGAGCTTGGTCTTTTGGGACCGTGGTCGAGTTTGACGAACCCCCGTCTTTTCTCAAGGCCTGAACGGATACGTGGGCTACGGGCCCGAACGACAAGCAAAGGTAAATAGAAAAGATGGCAAAAGATACCATGGGAATCGACGTGTCGAAAGACCGTCTTGACGCATTTTGGCACTCACAAGAAGAAGCGCGCAGTGTCGCCAACACCGCAGAAGGTTTCGAGCAGCTCTGCGCCTGGATTGGTCAGAAAGACGACGTATTGATAGTCTTCGAAGCAACTGGAGCCTATCATCGTGGACTTGAGCGACACCTCAGTCTGGCGGGCCATCCTTATATCAAGGTAAATCCCAAGCAGGCACGCAGGTTTGCGCAAGCGATCGGACGGCTGGCAAAAACAGATAGTGTCGATGCAAAGATGTTGGCGCGTATGGGTGTTGTTCTAGATCTGATCCCACAGCAAATCGAAAGCGAAGATGTTCATGATCTCAGAGAGTTACTGACAGCACGGCGCGCGCTGGTTAAGGATCAGATCACGGCAAAAACGCGCCTTTCTACAGCAGTGAACCCACTTATCCGTGAGCAACTAAGTCGCCGGATTGGCGATATTTCCGCTGACGTTAAAGCGTTGGATGAGGCGATTGCACAAATCGCCAAGCAGCGAGGAACCCTTGAGGAACGGATCTGCCGGCTGACGACAATTCCAGGCATAGGCAGATTGACCGCAACAACACTCCTAATCGACATGCCGGAATTGGGGCAACTTGATAGCAAAAAGATCGCTGCGCTCGCCGGACTGGCACCGATGACACAGCAGTCTGGTAAATGGCAGGGCAAGGAGAGGATTACTGGTGGAAGGGCATCCCTGCGGCGTGCCATCTACATGCCAGCGCTGGTCGCAATTCGCTTCAATCGCGACCTGCATGATAAGTATCAGCAGATGGTCAAAGCGGGTAAGGCCAAAAAGGTCGCTATCACTGCCATCATGCG
>NZ_MEHT01000038.1 GCF_001870675.1 Roseinatronobacter thiooxidans
AATACGCAACTGTAGTATTAAGGGTTTCCAAGATCATGTCCAGGTGGGTTGGTAATCGTTGTTGGGGCAAACCTGACCATCATGACGAAGATGAAGTTCGGGTGAAGTTAGAGGGGCAAGCCTGCCGGAATGTATGGGCGCCGTGATTGGGAAGGTAGGCGGCGTGTCGCGACGGCAACTCGGGCGGGCAATGGGGGCCGGGTGTGGAGGATGGCCGGGTCGGCCAGCCTCCGCACCCGGACCACAAAAGCGGCGCGGCTCAAGCCGGAGGTGGCAGGCAGGCTGCACGCGGCTGCTGCACCGCTCTGAGGAAAGGCGAGATCAACCAAAAAAAGAACAGGAAAAACAATTCAAAAATGGGATGCAACGGGTCCACCAGGCTGCTGGTCGCAGCGATTGATCGGCCTTCGGGCCGGTCGAATCGCGAGAAGGGGTCGAGGGGGTATCCCCCTCGCGAACGAAGTTTTTGTGGTGTCGGGTCCCCCCGACAGCGCAAAAACGATAGTGAGTAGACTTCCCGGATATTCCTGAAATTTTTCTCTGCGGTTTTTCACGCGGTCAGGGGACAATCTGACTCAACAAGGATCACCCCGGAGACCTGATTATGTCGTTCCAGCATCGTTTTGACAACCCTGTACCCGCGCCGCGCCTCGATCATGCGCCGGTCGTTTTGCGTTTTGCGCAGCTTTTCCCGCGCGATCTGAAACGCCGTGAGATGCACCGGAAACGGAAGGGCGGGGATCTCAGCCATATCCGGCACCACCTGACCGAATTGAACCACCGGTGGGTCGGGGAAGAAGGGTGGATCGATGACTTCCTGCAGACCGTCGAGAGGGTTGCCCGGGAGAACCTGCGAAATGAAATCGACCCCCGGGAAGGGAAGCGCCGCTGGACCGAGGTCAAACGGGTCACGCAGCGCGGGTTGGTTGATCCGTGGAAGTTCACGAAGAAAGGCCCGCTCCGCGAGGGTATCCTGACTGTGAACAAGGACTGAACTGATGCGGTGGA
>NZ_MEHT01000005.1 GCF_001870675.1 Roseinatronobacter thiooxidans
AACATTCACCGCAAGAGAGAATTTCATAAAACTGTCGTTTTTCTTATTCCGCCCAAAGAATCGGCATGGGCGCGCAATATTGATGCGCGACCAGCCCCCTTGGGGTATTAAAATGATCGCCACCCATTTTGTGCTTTGCAGCGACGGGTGGTTTCCGGATCGTTTATCCCCCGAAAACGGCGGAAATGGGGCTTCGTTCCAGAATCACCACAGAATCGCGCCAGAATCACCTCAGAGTCTGACGCAGTCCACGATCGCCACTGGACCTTGCCCCGGGCGCGCGGCACTCTCGTCTGTGACTCCGCCAGTGCGAGTGGCCCGCGATGCGTTTGCTGATCTCCTTTGCCGCCCTGTTCCTGTCCGTGGTGCTGTTGCAACTTGGGCTTGGCGGGGTCGTCCCGCTGGATGCGCTGTCCGGTGTCGAGCTGGGCTTTAGCGCGGGCGAAATCGGGCTGTTAGGCTCGGCGCATTTCATTGGCTTTTTCATCGGCTGTTGGTGGGCACCCCGCCTGATGGGACAGGTCGGCCATTCGCGCGCTTTCGCGGCCCTGACGGCGGCAGGCACAATCGGCATTCTGGCGCATATGCTGGTGATCCATCCGCTGGCATGGGCAGTGTTGCGCATGGCCTCGGGGCTGGCGGTGGCGGGCTGCTACACAATAATCGAGGCATGGTTGCAGGCGAAACTGACCAACGAGACGCGGGGCCGCGCGATGGGCGTCTACCGTGTGGTCGATATTGTCGGCAGTCTGGGCGCGCAATTGCTGATCGGGGTGCTGACGCCCGCCTCCTATGTGTCTTACAACCTGCTGGCGCTGCTGTGCTGCGCGGCCCTGTTCCCGCTGGTGCTGACACGGGCCGAAGCCCCGCCAGTGGCCGGTGCGCCGCGCCTGCGCCCGGGCTTTGCATGGAACCGCTCGCCCCTTGCTGCTGCCGGTGTGGTGGTATCGGGGATCACGGGGGCGGCGTTTCGCATGGTGGGGCCGCTTTATGCGCTGTCAGTGGGGCTGAAGGCCGAAGTCATCGCGCTGTTTCTGGCGGCCTATGTGCTGGGGGGCGCACTGGTGCAGATACCAGTGGGCTGGCTGGCCGATAAATATGACCGGCGCATTGTGCTGATCTGGTTATCGGTGGCCTCGGTTCTGGCCTGCGCCGCGACAGTGGCCAGTGCCGATCGCGGTGTGGTTGCGGTGTTTGTGGCCGCCGGTTTCTTCGGGATGACCACCTTTCCGATCTATTCCATATCAGCCGCACATGCCCATGATTTCACCGACCCGTCCGAGGCGGTAGAGCTGTCAGCCGCGCTGATGTTCCTTTATGCGGTGGGCGCGATTGCCAGCCCGCTGATCGCGTCTGTGCTGATCGACAAGCAGGGACCGGCGGCGATGTTCGTCTTCATCTCTGTGGCGCATATCGTGCTGGTGGTGTTCGGGCTGTTCCGCATGCGCATGCGCGCAGCCCCACAAGACCGCACGCGCTATGAATATGTGCCGCGCACGTCCTTCTTGATCGGGCGGTTGCTGCGGCGCGGGCGCAAGCGGGATTAGCGTATGTGTTGACGCGCAGGCGGGCAGATGTCCTGATCTGGCATGTGTCACCCGAGAGAAGATACATAATGAGGGTTATGGGGGCTTTTCAGACATACCCTGCGCGGAATCAAGGGCTGCAGGCCCGCCGCGCCTCAAAGGGCCGCACCCACGGCACGGCGAGTTGGCTTGGCTATGCGCATAGCCTTGATCTTACGCGGATTTGGCCAGCATAAAGCGCAATAGCACAGGGCGGGGATCGCAGCACCGCGGCCCGACGCTGCGCGGCTTAGCACCCAGAACTGCCATGTCCGCAAAGTCCCGCTAAGCTACCGCTCAACCTTGCACGAACGAAGCGCGACGCGGTGAATCATTCACAATTCTGAAGTACACAACTCCCCCCCCCCGGCGACATAATCGTGGCAGGCACTCTGCCCCAAACCAAAACCCCGCCGGCACAAGCATGTGCGGCGGGGGATGGCGGCATAGGTTAGGCGAAATCGCGTGGTCTTAGTTGGTTCGGCTTGCGTTCAGGAAACCCAGAACGTCGATCCGGTCCTGTTCATTGCGCAGCCCGCGAAAGGCCATCTGGTTGCCGGGAATATAGGTGTCGGGGTTTTCCAGCCATGCCAGCAGGGCCTCGACCGTCCAGACGCCGCCATGTTCGGACAGGGCGCGCGAGTAGCGCCAGCCTTCGGCCACGCCAATCTCGCGCCCGATGATGTTCAGCAGATAGGGGCCGCCGCGATTTTGCTCGGCGTCATGGACATGGCAGGCGCGGCATTGACGCCAGACATTTTCACCATTGGCGATATCCGCACTGGCGAGAAGTGCCAGCGCGTCATCATCCATCGCCGCATCTTCGGCCACATCCTGTGGCGCGTCTTCAGTGGCTTCTGCCTCTGCAACTTCTGGCGCAGTGGTATCTTCAACAGCCTCTTCAGCGGCCATATCCTGTGTCGCGTCCTCAGTGGCCTCTGTCTGTGCAACCTCTGACGCGGCTGCATGCTCTGTGGCCTCTACCTCGGCAACCTCTGGCGCGGCGGCATCTTCAATAACCTCTTCGGTCGCCACGTCCTGCGGGGCTTCCTCAGTGGCCTCTGCCTCTGCTACCTCTGGCGCGGCTGCATCCTCAACCGCCTCTTCGGCTACGACCTGTGTCGGTATCTCTTCAGCAGGGGCAGCGGCGGCAAGTTGGCGCTGCATCGCCGCTTCCGAGGCGAGATCGCGCGGAACGCTGTAGACCGATGGTACACTGGCAGTGCGGATTTCCTCAACAGGGGGCTGGGTGCGGGCGCGTTCCATTGCCGCAACAGCGCGGCTGCGCGCGCCGAAAGCATCGACCAGCACAATCAAAAACAGAAGGATGGTGCCGCCCGTAACCAGCAGCCGCAGACCCCGATCAGCGGGCGTCATGTTCCGAGTTTTTTTCAACCGATCCTCCATGCCGAATTCTCCAAGTGTGATTTCTTACAGACGTTAGGTGGAAGCATATAGGTCCACACAGAAATTTCCATACGCTGATTGTCACCATGCGTACAAGTGATCAGCAAAGGGCATAAGGCATTTTGCCTCAGGTGTCGGGGGCTGGAAAAATGCCTGTTACCCGTCGGAAAACCGGCGCGCCTGTGCCAGCAATGCGGCCAGAACAGGGGTGTGCGGCTCTCTCCACGGGGCGATCAGGCCGACTTGTTTGGCCCCGCCTTCGCCCTGCAAGGGCACCGCGCACATATCCGGTGTGGCGGCAAACAGCGTGGCCGTGTGCGCGTTCACCACACTGACCCATGGCCCCGCTTGCACATGCGCCACCAGCGCCACGACCGAGTTGGACTCCAGCTGCGGCGCGACCGGCACGTCCGCGCGGGAGAGTTCGTTATTGATGATCCGGCGGTTCTGCATGTCTTGCGTCAGCAGGCACAGCGGCAGCGCGGCCAGCTCCGCCCAGTCCAGAGTGGTGCGGCTGGCAAGCGGATGGTCGGCGCGCATCAGCAACAGATAGCGTTCCCGATACAGCGGCTCAGTCACCACACGGCCCAAGGGTTCATTGTCGAGATAGGACACACCTGCATCAAGTTGCAGATTGTCGATTTCCTGCAAGATTTCGATCGAAGAGCGCGAGAGAATCTCGATTTTCACATTCGGGTGGCGGCGCAGATAGGGGCCGGTCAGTTGCGCGATCATGGGCAAGGCCGTGGGCACAACACCAAGGCGCAGATTGCCCGACAGGCCGTGGCGGGCGGCGCGCATCTCTTCGCGGAGCGTGCGCGCATCGCCCACGATGCGGCGCGCCCAGTCCAGCACGCGCGCCCCTTCGGGCGTCAGCCCTTCAAAGCGCGACCCCCGCCAGACAAGTTGCACGCCCAACTCCCCCTCCAACTGCTTGATGGCCGCAGATAGCGAGGGTTGCGTGACGCCGCAGCGTTCGGCCGCGCGGCCAAAATGGCGCTCGGTGGCAAGGGCTATGAACATTTCCAGACGGTCCAGCATGATGATGCGTATCTGACCCAAGTGTGGCCACGGGCGCAAGGCCGCATTCTTCTGCCCCGCCCCTTGTTGCGCCGCCCCAATCGCCTTACATGCAGCGCCATGATCCAGATTTTCCCGTTTATAAAACGCAAACCCTCCGTCGCTGTGATCCGCTTGCAGGGCATGATCGCCAGTGGCAGCAATCCGGGGCGGCTGAATGATGCCAGCCTTGCCCCGCTGATCGAAATGGCCTTCCGGCGCGGTAGGCCCAAAGCGGTGGCGCTGGTGATCAATTCACCCGGCGGCAGCCCTGTACAAAGCGCGCTGATTGCCGCGCGTATCCGGCGGCTGGCGGAAGAGCTGAAAATTCCGGTGCATGCCTTTGTCGAGGATTTGGCCGCTTCGGGCGGCTATTGGCTGGCAACGGCAGCGGATGATATTCATGTCGATGGCAATTCGATTGTCGGCTCGATAGGGGTAATCTCGGCGGGGTTTGGTCTGCATGAATTGCTGAACCGCTACGGTGTGGAGCGGCGCGTCTATACCTCGGGCAAGTCGAAATCGCAGCTGGACCCGTTCAGCCCCGAGAACCCCGAAGATGTGGCGCGGCTGCGCAGCCTTCAGGATCAGGTGCATCAGAATTTCATCGCGCAGGTGAAGGCGCGGCGCGGTGCGAAGCTGGTCGCGGATGAAAGCCTGTTCACGGGAGAGTTCTGGGTGGGCACGCGCGCGGTAGAACTGGGGCTTGCAGACGGGTTGGGCCACTTGGTGCCGATGATGCAGGCCCGCTATGGCGAGAAAGTGCGCTTTCGCACCTATGGCATGCGCCGCCCCTTCCTGTCGCGCTTCGGGTTGTCGCTTTTATCCGATACACTAGCACTGACTGAGGAACGCGCAATGTATGCGCGCTACGGAGTGTAAATTGTGATTATCAAGATCGTTGCCGCATTTCTGGTCTTCATGGTGGTGATGGGCGCGATCCAGAAATTTCTGAACCCAAATCATAAGACACCTTTGGACAAATTAAGGTCCGTCAAATTGCCCAAACCCCGCAAATGCAGCCGCTGTGGCAAATTCCAGCTGCGCGGCGATGCGTGCGATTGCAAGGAAAAGTAATATATGTTGATCGATCTTCTGCTGGTGGCAGGGGGGCTTGTTCTGCTTCTTGTCGCAGGCGATTTTCTGGTGCGCGGTGCTGTCAATCTGTCGCTGCGGCTTGGCATTCCGGCCTTTCTGGTGGGCATGACGGTGGTGGCCTTTGGCACCTCTGCGCCGGAATTGCTGGTCTCGGTGCAAGCCGTGCTGGCGGATGCGGGCGGGCTAGCACTGGGCAATGTCGTGGGCTCGAATATTGCCAATATCCTGCTGGTCATGGGCGCGCCTGCGCTGTTGGCCCCTGTGGTGATAGGGCGCGAAAGCAGGCGCGATTTCGGGATCATGATCGGGGCCACGCTGCTGTTCATCGCGCTGGCCTTTTCAGGCGTGATCGGGATGTGGCAGGCTTTGGTGCTGCTGGCGGCGTTTGCGGTATTCATGGGCGACAGTATTCTGCGCGGCCGCAAAGCGCGGGTCGAGGTGGAAGAGCTGGAAGGCGCAGACCCTGACCTGCAAGGCCCCAAGATTGCGGTCTATCTGGCGCTTGGGCTGATAGGCCTGCCGATTGGGGCGCAACTGCTGGTCACCGGCGCGGTCGATATAGCTGCGGCGCTGGGCGTCTCGGATGTGGTGATCGGATTGACGATTGTGGCCATCGGCACCTCTCTGCCAGAGTTGGCGACAACCCTGATGGCAGCATTGCGCCGCGAGGGGGGGGTGGCGCTAGGCAATATTCTGGGCTCGAACATCTTTAACCTGCTGCTTATCCTTGGGGTGGCGGGGCTTGTCGGGCCGATGACTGTTCCGGCAGAAATGCTGCGGCTGGATCTGTGGGTGATGCTGGGGGCAGCTTTGCTGCTGGCCCCTTTCATCTGGACAGGGCGGCCCATTGGGCGAATGTTCGGGGCTGTGTTGCTTTTGGCATATGGGGGCTATCTGTGGCTTCTGTTTCATAACGGAGTGTAAGTCATGGGCAAAGCTTTGGTCACCGGCGCGGCGCAGCGTCTGGGGCGCGCGATGGCGCTGTATCTGGCACAGCGCGGGTATGATGTGGCGATCCATTACGCAACATCTGCGCAAGCGGCCGAAGACCTGGCCCATGAGATTGAAGGGCTGGGGCGCAAGGCCGTGTGCCTGCGTGCCGATCTGCTGGATGAGGGGGCATTGGCCCCGCTTGTACCGGATGCCGCGCGCGCGCTTGGCGGGCCACTCAGCGTGCTGGTGAACAATGCCTCGATTTTCGAAGAAGACACCATCGCCACGGCCAGCCTCGAAAGCTGGGACAGGCATATGATGTCAAACCTGCGCGCGCCTTTTGTTCTGACACAGGCCTTCGCGGCGCAATGCCCCGCCCCCCTGCGCGACACAGCGGGCGAGCCTGTCGCACAGGGTCTGGTCGTCAATATGATTGACCAGAAGGTGCGCAAGCTGACACCGCAGCATATGACCTATTCGATTGCGAAAATGGGGCTATGGGCCTTTACGCGCATGGCCGCCCAAGAACTGGGGCCTGCGATCCGCGTTAATGCCATTGGCCCCGGTCCCACATTGCAAGCCGCAGACCAGCCCGCGCAAGACTACCTTAACAGCCGCAATGTCACTGTGCTGGGGCGCGGTGCCAACCCTGGCGACATCACCGCCGCGTTGGGATTCTTCCTTGATGCCCCTGCCGTTACAGGCCAGATTTTATGTGTGGATGGCGGCCAGCATCTGATCTGGCAAACCCCCGATGTCATTGGCCCTGATATATGATTGCGCGCATTCGCAGCGATGTTGTGCACTGTTCACAGAGATGTCACAAGAATGAGATAAAAACCTCATGCTTTTCATGGGGTTGCAGAAAGTGAAAATAATATCATTTAATATCAATTGGTTATATAATCGCCTATTTTTTAGGCAGAAGCGGAACAGGCCAGTGAATCAAGGGAAATATGCGCTAATCCAGTTTCCGTCCACAAGGTTATCCACAGCTTCGGTGGACAGGATTCCGGTTGAAGCAGGTGTGAAAACATTGCAGAGCCAGACAGAATCACGCAAGACACTGTGACATGTCAGACAATTCCGAACATAGCGTTAACCCGGCCCCCAAAATACGGGGCCATGCCTGTATTCAGTCCTATCTGAACACGCTGGACAAATCCCCCGGCGTCTACCGGATGCTGAATGAAAAATCCGAAGTGCTCTATGTCGGCAAGGCGCGCAATCTGCGCGCACGCGTGTCGAATTATGCGCGCGCTTCGGGCCATTCGGCGCGGATTGCGCGCATGATCTCTGAGACATGCGAAATGATGTTCCTGACCACGCGCACGGAAACCGAAGCGCTGCTGCTGGAGCAAAACCTGATCAAGCAGTTGAAGCCGCGCTACAATGTGCTGCTGCGCGACGACAAAAGCTTTCCCTATATCCTGCTGCCAAAGGACCACGCCTTTCCGCAACTGCGCAAGCATCGCGGGCGGCGCGCGGTGAAGGGCAGCTATTTCGGCCCCTTTGCATCCGCTGGCGCAGTGAACCGCACGCTGAACCAGTTGCAGCGGGTGTTTTTGTTGCGCAACTGCACGGATTCGGTGTTCAACAGCCGCACACGGCCCTGCCTGCTGTATCAGATCAAACGGTGCTCTGCGCCCTGTGTCGGTCTGGTGTCCGAGCAGGACTATGCCGCATTGGTGGCCGATGCCGAACGCTTCCTGTCAGGCAAAAGCACCAAAATTCAGGGGCAACTGGCGGAAGAGATGGCAAAAGCCTCCGACGCGATGGAGTTCGAGCGCGCGGCCGCCCTGCGCGACCGTATCCGCGCGCTGACCAATGTGCAGCAATCCCAAGGGATCAACCCCAAATCCGTGGCCGAGGCAGATGTGATTGCCGTGCATCTGGAAAAGGGGCAGGCCTGTGTGCAGGTGTTTTTCATCCGCGCCAATCAAAGCTGGGGCAACCGCGATTTCTACCCCGCCACAGGTGCGGGCGCCGAAGAACCAGAGATTCTAGAGGCGTTTCTGGGCCAGTTTTATGACAGCAAAGAGCCGCCGCGCATGGTGCTGCTATCGCATGAAATCGAAAACACCGACCTGATGAGCGCGCTTCTGGCCGAGCGTGCGGGGCGCAAGGTTGAAATTGCTGTACCTCAGCGCGGGGAAAAGGCCGAACTGGTCGAGAATGCCTTGCGCAACGCCCGCGAAAGCCTTGCGCGCCGCATGGCCCAGAATGCCGCCCAAGGCCGGATGCTGGAAGGGCTGGCTGAAGCTTTCGGGCTGGACACCCCGCCCGCGCGGATCGAAGTCTATGACAACAGCCATATTCAGGGCACCGATGCGGTAGGCGCGATGATCGTCGCAGGCGCGGACGGGTTTTTAAAAAGCCAGTATCGCAAATACAACATTCGCGGCGACGGGATCACGCCCGGCGATGATTTCGGCATGATGAAAGAAGTTCTGACCCGCCGCTTTGAACGCCTGCTGAAAGAAGACCCCGACCGGATGGGCGAGACATGGCCCGACCTGTTGTTAATCGACGGGGGCGCAGGCCAGGTCAGTGCCGTGGCAGGGATCATGGCCGATCTGGGGGTTGATGACATTCCGGTGGTGGGTGTGGCCAAGGGCATTGACCGCGACGCGGGCAAGGAAGAATTCTACCGCCCCGGTGGCCGCCCCTTCGCGCTGCGCCACAATGATCCGGTGCTGTATTTCGTCCAGCGCCTGCGCGACGAGGCGCACCGCTTTGCCATTGGCACGCATCGGGCAAAGCGGGCGAAATCGGTCAGCGCCTCGCCGCTCGACGGGATTGCAGGCGTGGGGCCGGGGCGCAAGCGCGCGCTGCTGGCGCATTTCGGATCGGCCAAGGCGGTGGCGCGGGCGGGCCTGTCGGATTTGCAGGCCGTCGATGGAATATCCGAAGCCTTGGCGCAAGTCATCCATGACCACCTGAACGAGCGGTGAGCGGATGCAGCGTATCGTCATCCTGACCGGCGCGGGCCTGTCTGCCGAAAGCGGGCTTGGCACCTTCCGCGACAAGGGCGGGTTGTGGACGAAATATGATCTGGAAGATGTCGCCACCCCGCAAGGCTTTGCCCGCAACCCCACGCTGGTACATGAATTCTACAACGCGCGGCGTGCAAATTGTCTGGGCGCACAGCCCAACCCCGGGCATGACGCGCTTGCACGTCTACAGCGTGCCGCCCCCGACCGCGTCACACTGGTGACACAGAATGTCGATGACCTGCTGGAACGCGCGGGCGCGCCCTCGGTCATCCATATGCACGGTGAACTGACCCGCGCGCTCTGTGCGGCCTGCACCCATCGCTGGGACGCCCCCTACCAAATGGCCCCGACAGACCCCTGCCCCGCCTGCGCAGCACCCGCCACGCGCCCTGATATCGTGTGGTTCGGGGAAATGCCCTATTACATGGAACAGATCGACGCGGCCTTGCAGCGGGCCGATCTGTTCGTGGCCATCGGCACATCCGGCAATGTCTACCCGGCGGCGGGGTTTGTGCAGGAAGCTGCCTTCGCAGGGGCACGGACGCTGGAGTTGAATCTGGAGCCTTCGGCCACTGTGTCCCTGTTCGACGACGCCCGGTTCGGGTTGGCGAGCACGGTGGTGCCGGAATGGGTGGCGGAAGTGTTGGGGGGCGGGTGATTTCATCCGTTGGGGGACATTGTAGAGTTGACCCAAGCCGCGCAGCGTCGGGCCGTGGTGCGGCGACCCTCATCCTCTGCTACAGCACTTTATGCTGGCAAAATCCGCGAAAGATCGAGGCTTTGCGCGTAGCCAAGCCAAATCGCCGTGCCGGGGTACGGCCAGGCGATGCGCGGCGGGCCTGCGGCCCTCGATTCCGCGCGACCGGCTTAAAAGTCCCGCCAAACCGCCACATTTACCCCCCGTCCGGTGCAACCAACCCACGCCCTTATCCCCTTGCCGCCGCGCGCAACCCATTGCACAGTCGCACATATGGGGTTTCGATTCATTCATACAGCCGATCTGCATCTCGACAGCCCGCTGCGCAGCCTTGCGCTGCGTGACCCTGATCTGGCGGAACTGATCGCCGATGCCTCTCGGGCGACCTTTCGCAATATTGTTGACCTGTGCATCAGCGCGCGGGTGGATGCGCTGCTGATTGCGGGCGATCTGTATGATGGCAGCCAGACCAGCATGAAGACCGCGCGTTTTCTGGCGGCGGAACTGGCGCGGCTGGACCGTGCGGGCATTCGCGCTTTCATCATTCGGGGCAATCATGACGCCATGTCCCAGATCAGCCGCGAATTGACACCGCCGCCCAACGCCCATGTATTCGACGGGCGCGCAGGTGTGGAAACCCTGACACAAGGCACCATGCAGGTGGCCATTCACGGCTTGAGCTTCCGCGACCCCCATGCCCCCGACAGCCTGCTGCCAAAATACCGCCCGCCTGTGGCGGATGCTGTCAATATCGGGCTGATGCATACCTCGCTCAACGGCACATCCGGCCATGACCCCTATGCGCCCTGCACGCTGGCCGATTTGCAGGCGCATGGGTTCGACTACTGGGCTTTGGGCCATATCCACAAACGCGCGGAATATCCCGGCCCTGCCCATGTCACCATGCCCGGCATCCCGCAGGGCCGCGACATTGGCGAGGCGGGCGCAGGCAGTGTGACGCTGGTGCATATCGAAGACAGTGGCCACATCACCACCGAGGCGCGCGTCGTGGCGCTCGCGGGCTTTGCGCAGGTCGAGGTGGATGTCACAGGGCTGGACGACTGGCGCGCGCTGCAAACTGCCATTGAGACAAGCTTGGAGGGCGCGCGCCTGCCCTGCCCGCATCTGGTCGCGCGGCTGCGGGTGGTGGGCGACAGCCCCCTAGCACCGCGCCTGCTGCGCGACCGCGATCTGGCGCAGGCAGAGGCACAAGAGCTTGCCAAAGCGCTGCAAGGTGTCTGGGTGGAAAAACTGGTGCTGGATTTGGGCGCGCCTGTGCCGGTGGCGGGGGCGCTGGGGGCGCTTGCGGCGCTGATCGACAGCGATATTCGCCCCAGTGCGGCCTATGCGCAGGCTGTGGACGCGCTGCGCCGCGATCTGGAATCCGCCCTGCCACCAGAGGCGCGCGATGCTGTCGCCACACTCGACCCCGCCGCGATGGATGCGGGCCTTGCAGAAGTGCTTGCGCGGTTGCGGGGTCAGGGCTGATGCGGATCGACAGGTTAGGACTGGTGCGCTACGGGCATTTCACCGATGCCTCGGTCACCTTTGCGCGCCCCAATGCGGGAAAGCCTGACCTGCATGTGGTCTATGGCCCCAATGAAGCGGGCAAATCCACACTGTTTTCGGCATGGCTGGACCTGCTGTTCGGCATCCCTGCGCGCACGGCCTATAATTTCTTGCATGACAACCGCGCCCTGCGGGTGGAAGGGGATATTTCCTCAGCCAGCGGCGCGCTGTCCTTGGTGCGGATCAAGGGCAACACCAACACGCTGCTGGACCGCATGACCGATGCGCCCCTGCCAGAGGCCACTCTCGGGGCAGCACTTGGCGGGCTGGACCGTGATGCCTATACCACCATGTTCTCGCTCGATGACGAGACGCTGGAGACAGGCGGCGAAAGCATTCTTGCCAGCAAGGGCAGTCTGGGCGAATTGCTGTTTGCCGCCAGTGGGGGGCTGACAGAGTTGAGCGAGGCATTGCGCGCCCTGCACGATGACGGGGCCGCATGGTTCAAGCCTGCGGGGCGCAAATACCAGCTGGCCGCGCTTAAAACGCGGCTGAATGAGTTGACAGCGCAGCGCAAGGCCGTGGATTTGCAGGTCAGCGCGTGGCGCAAACTGACGCAGGTGCACACACAGGCCGAAGGCGCATATCATGACGCGGCCCAGCGGCGCGAAACCACGCAGACCAAGCTGGACCAGTTGCGCCGCGATCTGGATGCGCTGCCGATGTTGCAGCGGCTGCGCAAGCTGCAAGCGCGGCTGGCGGAATTGCCCCAGCCCCAAGCCCTGCCCGCCGAATGGCGCCACGCCCTGCCCGACTGGATGCGGCAAGAAGCAGAACTCGCCGCCCTGTTGCCCGAGATCACGCAGGCCCAGACAGACACCGCGCACGCATTGGCACAGTTGCAAGATGACCCTGCCGCGCTGGCAATCTTGCCACGGCTGGAGGGGCTGGAGGGGCAGTTCGGCGCAATCTCGCGCCAGCAGGCGGATTTGCCCAAACGGCGCGATGAGCTGGCAGATATTCAGGCCCAGATGGCACGCCTGACAGGCAGGCTGGCGCGGGCGGATCTGACACCTGCCGCAGCGACCCTTGCGCCACATATCAGCCAGCGCCTGTCGGACCTGATTGAATCGCAGGCTGTGCTGCGCAATGCGCAACAGGCGGCACAGGCAGAGTTGGACAAGGCGCAGCTCGCCTTGCAAGGCGCGCGCGACGGCGCGGCGCTGGATGAAAACGCGCTGGCGCGGCTGGCGCCTTTGGTCGAGGAGTTGCGCCGCGCCGATCTGTTGCGGCTAAGCTCCGAGGCTGTGGCGAATGCACAGACCGCCGCCGCCGCACAGGCGCAAGCCTTTGCCGCGCTGGCACCGTGGCAGGGGGATGCAGCACAGCTTGCCGCGCTGGACCTGCCCTGCCCCGACAGTCTGCGCGCGCAAGAGGCCGCCTTGGCCCAAGCCCAGCGCGACGCGAGAGAAGCTTTGGCCGAATGCACGCGCCTACAGGGCGTGGTTGCGCGGCTGCGCGCCGAGATTGGCGCTGCTTCGGCAGTGACCGCGCAAGATGCCAGCGCCCAGCGCGCGGCGCGCGATGCCGCATGGGCCGCGCATCTGGCCACGCTGGACCGCAACACGGCGGCGACATTCGAGGACGCGATGCGCGCCGATGATGCGATCACCGCCGCGCGGCTGGAACAGGCGCGGGTTGCCGAGCGGCTGGTGGTGCTGCAACAGGAACAGGCCGCTTTGGCGCTGGCGGAACAGCAGCAGGCTGCGGCAGACCAGCAGGTAGCGCGCATGCAAGCCGGGGTTCGCGCGCTTTGGGCCGCGCTTGAGGGGCAGGATGCAGAGCGCAGCCTTGCCGACCTGATCGACTGGCTTGCGCGGCGCGACACGGCACTGGCTGCGGCGGCAAAGTCAGAGGCCGCGCACGCGGCCCAAAGCGCGATGGCCACGCGGCTCTCGGGGGCGGCGGACTCGCTTCACGCCGCATTGAAGGCTTTGGGCCGCGCGCTGGACACGCAAGATTACGCGACCCTACTGGCCGAAGGCGAAGCGGTCCTAGCAGCGGCGGAACGGTTGCGCCACACCGCGCGGCTGCGCCGCGAGTTTGAAGGGCGACAAAGCGCAGTGGAGGCGGCGCAAGCGGCAGTTGCGGATTGGCAGGCGGAATGGGACAGGCTGTGCGCCGCGTCATGGATCGGCACACCGGCCCCCACACCGGCAGAGATGCGCGCGCTTCTGGCGGTGGTCGCGGACCTTGCAGCACTTGCCCCGCAGGCCGAGGCATTGGCGCGCAGGATTGCGCGCATCAGTGAAGATATCACCAGCTTTCACACCGACCTGACCCAGATTGCCGCGCAACTGGATGAGGCGACTTCACCGGATGTGCAGACCCTCTGGCCCCGTCTGCGCGCGCGCTTGAAACAGGCGCAGGACATACAGGCCACCCGCGCGCGGCTGAATGCCGAGGCCACGCGCACGGCATCGCGGCTGGAAGGGCTTTTCGCGCGGCAGGCGCGGCTGCGCGCTGCCATTGCACCGCTACAGGCGCATTTCGGCACCGACTCGCTTGCAGAAATTGACCAGACCCTTGCCGCCATCACCCGCGCGGCAGAGGTCAGCGAAGAAATCACCGGCCTGCGCCATGATCTGGCCGCGCATCTGCGCGTCACAGACCCTGCGCCCGAGATTGCGCGATTGGAGGCACTTGACCCCGATGTTGCCCATGCCGAGGCTGAAACACTGGCCGCCACACTCGCCGCACAGGACGAGGCGTTGCGTAAAACCTATGCCGAACTGGCAGAGGCGGAGAGGGTCTTGGACAGCACCGGCCATGACGGCGCAGCCGCGCGGCTGGAGGCAGAGCGCCAGACTGTGCTGTTGCAAATCACGGATGAAGCCGCGCAATTCATGGCGCGGCAGGCGGGCGTGATTGCGGTGGAACAGGCGCTACGGCTTTACCGTGACACGCACCGATCCGCCATGATGGGGCGCGCGGCGGATGCATTCGCCATGCTGACAGCGGGCCGCTATACCGGGCTTTCGACCCAGCCTGACGGGCGCAACGAGATATTGATCGCGCAGCAGGCGGGAGGGGCGACCAAGCCTGTGGACACTCTGTCCAAGGGCACGCGGTTTCAGTTGTATCTGGCGCTGCGTGCGGCGGGCTATCTGGAACTGGCAGAATCGCGCCCCTGCGTGCCCTTCATTGCCGATGACATTATGGAAACCTTCGACGATACCCGCGCCGAGGCTGCATTTCGCATGCTGGCGCAGATGGCGCAGCATGGGCAGGTGATCTACCTGACCCATCATGCGCATTTATGCGAGATTGCGCAAAAAGCCTGCGCAGATGTGCAGCTGCATGATCTGCGCGCGCTATAGCAACAGGGCGGGCGATTGCCCCATATCCAGCCCCGGAAAGACTGTGCCCGCCACATCCGATGCGCGCAGACCGAACAGATCGCGCATGGCCCAAGCGCAATAGGCGCGGATGTCGCGCAGCGGCATCAGGTCACGGCCTGCGTACAAGTCCGCCTCTGCCAGACCGGGCCAGCCGCCGATCATGCGCCCGCCGCGCATAGCCCCGCCCGCCAGCACCATCGCCCCCCCTGTCCCGTGATCTGTCCCGCGAGAGCCATTCTCGCGCATGGTGCGGCCAAATTCGGTCATGGCCAGAACCGTCGTCTGGCCCCAGACCGGCCCCAAACCCGCGCGCAAGGTCAAAATGGCCGATTGCAGCCGCGCAAGGGCGGGCAGGATCGCGCGGGGTTGTGCATGATGCGTGTCCCAGCCCGAAAGCGAGAAGCTGGCGATGCGTGTCTCGCCCAGCATTTGCTGCGCGACATAGGCGGCCAGAGCATCGGCATCGCGTGCCTGTGGGTTCATGCTGTCCATGTCGCCCGCCAGCGGAGTGCCTGTCATCTCCAGCGCGGTGCGGCCTGCCTTGGCAAATAGCGGGTCGGCATCGAACAGATGCGCCAGCAGCAGGCGGCTTTGCGGGCTAAGGTCAAGGTCGGTGCCCGGTTCCCATTGGGTCATGGGTGCCGCCCCTTCAAGGATCAGCATACGTTGGCGCCCGACCGCAAAGGCGGTGCGGGCATTGGCTGCAGGAAAAAGCGTCAGCAAGCGGTTCAGCCAGCCATCGCGCGCAAGTGCGGGCGGCAACTGGCCTGCGGTGCCTGCTTCCAGATGGTCCTGCCCGTCAAAATGGCTGCGCCGGTCGCGGTAAGGGGTCGAGGTGGCAGGGACAAAGGCCAACTCGCCCGCGTGCCACAGCGGCATCAGCCCGTCCAGCGCGGGGTGCAGCATGAAGAAATCATCCAGCGCCAGACCGGGTGCATCGGCACTTTCCCCGAATACCGCGGGGCGCAGCGCGGCCAGATGCGGGTCGCCCACAGGGCGCAGCACATCCAGCCCATCCATCGCGCCACGCAGGATGATGACAACAAGGCGATTCTCGCCCGGCGCAGCGGCAAGCGCGATGGGCGTGACCAGCGGGCTAGCCGCGACCGAACAGCCCAGCGCGAAGCTGCGCGAAAGAAAGGCACGACGGTGTAGCCTGTGTTGCATATGCGCCCCTTACCTGCGGTTGAATTCTGGCGCGGACAGGATCAGCCCGATACCTTGCGCGCGCGTCTCGGCCCCGCTGGCGGCGCGGCGCAGCGTGTCGCTGGCGGCATCGGCCATGGCAATCTCGACAAAGTCGCGGGGGTCTGGGGCCTGTGGCAGGCGTTGGGCCAGCTCCATCGCCCAGTCGATCCGCGCGGCCAACCCTTGGGGGGTAACCCAATAGGCGGCATCCTCGCCATAGCCTGCGGGGCTTGGCACCTGTTCAAACGGCTCTCCCATCGCCTCTAGCGGGTGGGCAAGGAAAAAGCGGGTCTGGCGCGAGGTCAGGTCGGTCACCATGGCGCGGGGCAGGTCCAGCGCGCGAAGGGCAGCGGCCATCACCTCGAACGGGGCGCGGGTTTTGGACAGGGGGGCACCCCATGCGGCGGGGTGTTCCAGCATCGCGCGGTACAGCGCCATCAATGCGCCACCGCTATGCAGGTAACTGGCCGCCATATGCGCGACAAGCTGCGGATCAGGGGTGTCGGCTACAAAATGTCGTGCAAGCTTCAACGCCAGATGATCCGCCGTTTCAGGACGCAGCGCCAGATCGTCCAGCACGTCATGGATGTGGCCCAGCGTCATGGGTCTGCCGCCATAGCGCTTGCCGAAGATTTCCAGAATGCCCGGCTCTGCGATGCGCGGCTCGAAATGAAACCCCTCTTCCAGCGACACAGCAAGCCCTGTCAGAAGGCGGGCAAACTGGGTGACATCGGCTTGCGTATAGCTGCCCGCGCGGCCCAATGTGTGCAATTCCAGCACTTCGCGGGCCATATTCTCGTTCAGGCCACGGCCCCGCCTGCGGCCCACGCGGCTGAATGGCCCCACAGATACCGTCTGATCCAGATAGACCAGCATAACAGGGTGCAGGATGGCCGCGCGCAGCAAGGCTTGAAATGTGCCGGTCATATTGGGGCGGATCGCGTCTTCGATCATGGCCGCGCGGCCCGCGCGCAACACCCCGCCCCGCGTCTGCGCGGCAAAGTGATTGGACCAGAACCGCACCAGACGTTCGGCAAACCCTGCGGGCGCATAGGCAAGACGCGCCATCATGGCTCGCAATTCGGCAAAGCTGTCGTCACGATCGGCGCGGTTGATCTCTTGCAAGCGCGCCCTCAGGGCCGGGTCTTCACCGTCGCGCAATGCGCGCTGCGCATCGCGCCGTTCCAGCGCACGCGCGCGCCGTGTGTCCCAAGGGGTGATGGCCGCGTCTTGCAGCACCGCTTCGCGCGGCACACTGTCCCAAAGTGCAGCGGCATCCAATCCGGCGGGCGTGTTGGGGCCAAGTCCGGCCCCGAACCGGATGGACGCTAATGTATGTGTTGAAATCATCGCATCTGGCCTGAAATATATGGCGCGATGCTGACATGTCAGGCAGGGCGGTGCAATTCACAATCCCGCTGCGGGGCGGGCAATCTGGCCCGCCGCTGTGCTGGCAATCCGGCAGACCAGATGGGGCAGAGCGATCCCTGCCCCCCAGACGCCGCGTTACGCGGCCAGACCCTTTGACCCCATATCAAGGAATTTCTGACGCCGGTGCTGGCGCAGCGCATCTGGGGCCTTTCCGTCCAGTTCCTTCAGCATTGCACGAATAGCGGCCCCCACGGCCTTGATCATGGCCGCGCGGTCGCGCTGTGCCCCGCCCAAGGGTTCGGGAATGATCCGGTCGATGATATCGAGCTTTTTGAGGTCTTGCGCCGTCAGGCGCAGCGCCTCTGCGGCTTCGCGCATCTTCTCGGCATCCTTCCACAGGATCGAGGCGCAGCCTTCGGGCGAGATGACGGAATACACCGAATGCTCCAGCATGGCGATGCGGTTGGCAGTGGCAAAGGCCACGGCCCCGCCAGACCCCCCCTCGCCAATAATGACCGAGACCAGCGGCACGCCAAGGCTTAGGCATTTCTGGGTGCAGCGTGCAATCGCCTCGGCCTGACCGCGTTCTTCGGCACCTTTGCCCGGATAGGCACCCGGTGTGTCAACCAGCGTGACAACCGGCAGGCGGAAACGATCGGCCAGATCCATCAGCCGGATGGCCTTGCGATACCCCTCGGGGCGGGCCATGCCGAAATTGCGGCGCAGGCGCGATTGGGTGTCATGGCCCTTTTCCTGCCCGATCACGACCACAGCGCGGTCTTTCAGCCGCCCCAAGCCGCCGATCACGGCCTCATCCTCGGCAAAGCCGCGATCCCCGGCCAGAGGGGTGAATTCATCAAACAGCGCCTCGATATAGTCGCGGCAATGGGGCCGGTCGGGGTGGCGCGCGACCTGACATTTGCGCCACGGCGTGAGGTTGCGATACAGGTCGACCAGCATTTTCTGGCCCTTCACATCAAGGGCGGCCGCTTCGCGTTCGACATCCATATCAGGGTTGGCCACGCTCATGGCGCGCAATTCGGCGGCCTTGCCTTCGATTTCGGCCAAGGGTTTTTCAAATTCCAGATAATTCATCGGGGCCTCCGGCACGGTTTCGCGCGGTTATGCGGCAGCGCGCGGAGATTTGCAATCTGGAAGGCGCAGACTCGACTCGGGGGGCGCAGCGGGTTATTTGGAACATAAAGTGAACATATGGGAAAAATATGCCCCGCCGCATCCTGTCGCTCTGGTTGCCCCGTTTCGCGTCCAGCCTGTCGCTGCGCCGCAGGCCAGCGGCAGGCGGATTTGCGCTTGTGGCAAAAGAACGCGGCGCAGACCGGCTGGTATGTCTGAACAGAGACGCCGAGGCGCGCGGATTGCGGCGCGGCATGGGGCTGGCAGATGCCCGAGCGCTGGTGCCTGATTTGCTGACACGCCCCGCCGACCCGATGGGCGAGGCGCAGGCCATGGACGCCCTGCGCCGCTGGGCCACGCGCTATTGCCCTTGGGTCGCGGTCGAGGGGGCGGACGGGTTGGTGCTGGACATCACAGGGGCCGCGCATCTGATCGGGGGCGAGGCGGCACTTTTGGATGATCTGACCGACCGCCTTGCGCGCATGGGCTTTGCAACCCGCGCCGCCATTGCCGACACGCGCGGCGCGGCTTGGGCCGTGGGGCGCTATGGGCAGGGGGGGATTGTGCCGCAAGGGGGCGTGTCGCACCGGCTGATGCCCCTGCCGCTGGCCGCGTTGCGGCTGGATGCCCCCACGCTGGAAGGGTTGGAGCGGCTGGGCCTGCGCATTATCCGCGACCTGACGCAAATCCCGCGCGCGGGGCTGGTGCGCCGCTTTGGCACAGCCCCCCTGCTGCGGCTGGACCAAGCACTTGGCGCTGTGCCCGAACCTGTGGCCCCCGCACAGGAACAGCCGGTTTTTGCCGTGCGCCTGTCCCTGCCCGAACCGATTGGTTTGATGGGCGATATTCAGGCCGGGTTAGAACGGCTGCTAGAGCGGTTATGCAGCCATCTGCGCAGCGCCGAAAAGGGCGCACGGCGGTTGTTGCTGGAACTGTCGCGCGTCGATGGGCAGGCCATCCGGCTGGAAATCGGGCTTGCACGCGCCATGCGCGAACCTGCGCCCATGGCGCAGCTATACGCCCGCGCGCTGGAAGGGATGGATGCCGGTTTCGGAATTGAACGGATGCGGCTGAGTGCCGTCGCCGTGGAAGCGCTGCCCGCCCAGCAGATCACCACCACAGGTGCGAAGGCGCAGGATGATCTGGACGATCTGCTGACACGCCTGTGCAACCGCGTGGGGTTTGACCATGTGTTGCGCTATCTGCCTGCCGACAGCAATATCCCCGAAAAAGCCTTCAGCATCGCGCCTGCGGCCTATAGCGCGCCCGCGCGCGACTGGCACAGCACCGCCCCCCCGCGCCCGCTGGTGATCTTTCCGCCCGAACCGATTGCAGGCACAGGGCGCGCGGTGCCGCGCCGGTTCAAATGGCGGGGGCTGTGGTGGGGGGTGGTCGCGGCCTCTGGCCCCGAACGGATCAGCCCCGAATGGTGGCTGGATGATCCTGCATGGCGCACAGGCTTGCGCGATTACTGGCGGGTGCAGACAGACCGGGGCGCGCGGCTATGGCTGTATCATACCCCACAACGCGACGGCTGGTGTGTTCAGGGCGAATTCGCCTGATCCTGCTGGCCAAATTGCAACGCATACAGCCGCGCATAGACCCCGCCAAGGGCCAGAAGTTCCACATGGGTGCCCTGTTCAACCACGCATCCGCGATCCATGACGATAATCTGATCGGCATTGCGCACTGTGGACAGACGGTGCGCGATCACCAAAGTCGTGCGCCCTGCCGCCAGCTTGTTCAGCGCCTCTTGCACGAAGGCTTCGGATTTCGCGTCCAGCGCGCTTGTCGCCTCGTCCAGCAGCAGGATCGGCGCATCGCGCAACAGCGCGCGCGCAATCGCCACGCGCTGGCGCTGCCCCCCCGACAGGCTAGAGCCGCGCGGGCCGGCCAATGTGTCCAGCCCCTCTGGCAAAAGTGGCAGGAAATCATCGACATGGGCGGCACTTAGCGCGGCGTTCAAGGCGGCCTCGCTCACCCCCTCAACCCCCATCACGATATTGTCGCGGATCGTCTCGTCAAACAGGGCCGTATCCTGACTGACCACCGCAAACAGCGCACGCAGGGGGGCCAGATCCATACGCCGCACATCCTGCCCACCGATCAGCACCTCGCCTTCATTCACATCCACCAGCCGCGTCAGCAACGAGAAAACAGTCGTTTTGCCAGCCCCCGATGGCCCCACAATCGCTGTGGTCTTGCCCGCAGGTGCAATGAAAGACAGGTCTTTCAGGACCAGATCGGTGTCATAGGCGAAATTGACCCCGCGCAACTCCACACTGGCATCGGCGCGGTCTGGCACAGGCAGATGCGGGGGCGGCGGGTTGGTGACCTTGGGTTGGATTTGCAACAGCGCATGCGTCCGTTCCAGCGAGGCAAGAATATTCTGCCATTCCGCTGTCAGGGCTGTAAAGCGGCGCAAAGGGTCGAACAACAGGCCCAGAGCGGTGAAAAAGGACATGAATTGCCCCACTGTGCGCGTGCCTTCGATGATCTGCATACCACCATAGATCAGCACCAGACCAAAGCCTATCGCCGCGCCAAAATCCATGACAGTGGGCACCGCCGCCTGCCCTATGGCCGCGCGGGTGGCCTTGCGCACGAAGCCGCGCATAATCTCGCGGAAGCGGCCCACCTCGCGCGCCTCAGAGCCGGTCAGCTGCAAGGTGGCAATGCCGTGAAACGCCTCGTCCAGACGGTTAGAGCTGTTGGCGGCGGCAAGACGCGCCTCGGTGCTGCGCCGCCGGATCAGACGCTGGATCGCAAGCAGGGGCAAGCCCAGCAAGGGCAGGCCCAACAGCGCAATCAATGTCCATTGCCAATCCGTCCAAAGTGCGACCCCGAACAGAACAATCACCCCTGCCCCGTCGCGGCCAAAGCCGGTGATCAGCGTTTTGAACACACGGCGCAGTGCCTCGGAATCGCCGCGCACACGCTCGATCAGGATGCCGGGCGCGTTGCGCTTGAAAAAGCCTTGGTCCAGCCGCGTCAGATGCGCCAGCAGCATGGTTTGCAACTCGGCAGTGGCCAGTTCTGACTGCCATGTCATCACGGCCTTATGCGCCAATCTGGCCAGACCCCGGCCAAAGAACACACATGCCATTGCCAGCGCCACAAGATACACGCGCCCGCGATCACCCGCGATAAAGACATCATCGAACATGGGCTGCACAAGATAGCTGAACGCCCCCAGTGTCAGCGCTTCCAGCACCATGAACAGCACGGCAAGCCCGATGAAATGCAGCCTGTGCCGGATGAAACTCTCCCAAAGCCAGCGCGCCACAATCCCGTCAGCATGCGCGCGCTGCTGGCGTTTGGTCTGGGGTCGGTCTGACACGGTGTGGCTATCCTGCTTTGCCCATCTTTGCAGGGCATAGCGGCTTTGGCGCGGGGGGAAAAGCCCCGCTGTTTACCAGCCGAACTGGATCAGCACACCCGATTGGCCGCCGGTCTGGTGAATATCGGCCTGCGTGCCGCGCCCGAACTGAAAGATCATCTGGCTGTTATGGCCCCCCTCCTGCACCAGATTGGCGCTATGGCCGCGGCCCCGCTGGTAGAGTTCCGCGTGGTTGTTGGCCCCGCCTTGCTGCACCTGCGCAGAGTGGCGCGCGCCATTTTGCTGCACCATGGCAGAGTTGCCCCGCCCTGTTGCCACGCGCAATGCACCACTGCGATGGGCACAATACACCGACAAGGGCAAGCGCGCCTCTTGCATGCGGGGCAGGTCACGCGCCATGCAGGCCAGATGCCCAAACGAGGGCGATTTGGCCAGCGCATCCGTTGCAGGAACGGCCATGAGACAGGCAAGCGCGGCCATATGGGCCACGCGCGGCGACAAGTGTTTCAAGATTTTGGAAAACATGGCAATTGTCCTTTCAGTTCAAACAGGGGGCGCGGCTTTCAAATTTTGGCAGAGCGGCAGGTTTTGCTTTGGCCATTGGCAGTGACAGTCAGTTCGGCGTGAAACTCACGGGCCTTGCCGCGAAACTGCGCCTCGCTCAACGTGGTCTTTTCGCCTGCCTTCAGGTCAAATTCCCCGCCCTGTCGGATGGTCGCGCGGCCACCGGCGCTGCGCTGGTCAATCTCCAACGTATAGGTGCCGCTTGTGGCCTTTGGCGCGCGGGCGGTGGCGGTGATGGTGACGATCTGCTGGCGCTCTGACACCTCCAGCGCGCAGACCAGCGCCTCGGGGGCTTTTTCGGCCTGAGAGGTTGCCAGAGAAGCTGTGCAGGCAGCACCCGTGATGACCAGTGCGGCAATGGTATAGGGGATCGCAGACATGGAAATTCTCCTTCTGAAAGGCGGGGGGCGCACAGGCCCCCTGCGCGCGGGGTACGGGTCAGTCCTGAATGATCAGCACCACATTGCCTGTGCCGTGCTGGGTTGCGGTGGCCGTGTTGCCGCGCCCTGTCTGGATAATTCCAACTGCGTTGCGATGCCCGCCCTGATGGACCGTCGCATCATTGCGGCAGCCGATCTGGGACACGCCAACAATGTTGCGCCGCCCGCCTTGCGCAGTGTCGGCCACGTTGTTGCAGCCGACCTGCCCCACAACAACACGGTTGCGCGCGCCGTCTTGGGTGTTCAGCGACAGGTTGCTGCGGCCGTTTTGGGTAATGCTTACGCGCTGGCGCACGCCGCTTTGCGAGGTCGCGATCTGGTTCGCGCGGCCCCATTGATCGACACTGACACGGTTCGATCCTGCATCGGCAGGCAGGGCAATCAGGGCAATGGCAACAGCAAGCGCGGAACTGCTCAGTCTGGTGGAAAATGCAAATGTCATATGGGGAACTCCTGTCTTGTGTGTGGCTTGGTGCAGGGGGTGGCCCTGCCAAGGCGGCAAAAAGCGGGTCATCCGCTGGACAAACCCTGCCGCACGGGCCGCAGGCCACACAATAACGCGCGCCTGTCATTCGATAGCAGGCCGTGTGCTATGCGATAACGCAACAAGACGCGCGCCTTCGGAGCGCGCGTCTTGTGTTTGATAATATGGGAATAAATCCGATCCGCCCCAAGTCAGTCGGGCATGCGGGATACTGGCTTATGGCCCGCGAGAGGCGTTGATGCCTTCGCGCGTTTCGGCGGTGGCAAGTTGGGAATGCAGGCGTTCAAACTCGTTGCGGGCCTGCTGTCGCTGGCCAGAGTTCAGATAGGCATAGGCCCGCAGAATCGCAAGATCGCGGCGCAACCCGCCTGTCAGGGTTTCAAGCGCGTTGAACTGCCCGATGGCCTGCCGGAAATCGCCAGAGCGGAAGGCACGCACCCCGCGCTGATCCAGCACGATGGTTTCTAGTTCACGGTGCTGGGTGTCTGACAAGCGCACTTGCGCGGCGGTCTGCGCGGCCTGTTCGGTCATGTTCATCGACAGATAGGACAGCGCCAGCCCGAAATGGGCATCGCGGCGCACATTGGGGCCAAGTGCGTCGCCCGCCCGCGCGGCGGCCTGAAATCCGACCAGCGCCTCGGTCGGGCGATCATGGCTATAGGCACACCAAGAGCGTTCATACAGCACCTCGAGCGAACGCGGCGCAGTCGAGGCGGCAAGACAGCTTGCGAATTGTTCCTGCTCCTTGAAGCGGCGCACTTGGGCAAGCCGGGTGTCGCCGCGCAAAGGCAACGCGCCCTGACTGACCGCAGGTTGTGCGGCAACGGGTGCGGCTGGAACGGCGGGTGCGGCAGCGGCCAGATTTCGCGGCTGTGGGGCTGCGGCGGCTTGCGCCACAGGGGCAGGCGCAGGCGCAGGGGCGGATGCGCCCAGGAGGCGCGCTTCCAACTGGTCAAGCTGTGGTTTCGCGCCCGGATTGAACTGCCGCGCCACGCCAAACAACTCGCGCAATTCGGCACTGGTGGCGATAGCGCTGGATTTCTCCAGCGTGGGTTGCATCTGCGTATAGCCCTGGCACGATTGCAGCGTGTTGCGATAGGTTGCAAGCGCTGCGCTTTTCTGGTCTGCCAGAACATACATCTCTGCCAGCAGCCATGCGTTGTTGATCCGCTCGCAACTCAGCAGGCTGGGCGTGCGGCGGACAATGTCGATGGCCCCGCCCGCGTTGCGCGCGCGCACGGCTGTTTCAAAATCATCTTGCGCCGCGTTGGTTTCCAGCACGCGCAGCATGTCGGCGGGCGGTGTCCAGCCTACCCCGCGCTGGCGTCCCTGTTCGATCAACTGGCGGGCTGCGGCATAGTCGCGCCGTTCGATCTGGCGCCAGATCGCGCCCTCATCGACATTGGCCAATGCGGGCGGCGGGGCCATCACATCATTCAGGTCGGACGGGGGCTGCCAGTCTGGAAAAGCGATGCGCAGCCGGCGCAATTCCGCCTGCGTCGAGGCGCTATCATTTTGTTGCATATAATAGCGCAGAGCGCGCAAATCATCGAAACTGGCGGTTTGGGCCAGCACAGGGCCAGCCCCCAGCACCATAAGCAGCGCAGTCAGCGGCAAGGTTCGGGCAAAAGGGACGTATCGTGTCATAGCGGTACACATTCCGGCATCGTCTCGGTCGCGGCAAACATTGTGAAAAGTTGCAAAGTGGCGGGATAATAGGGTTGATCCGCCGAAAACGGCGGGATCAGCGCGCCCAGACCTTGTCCGGCAGAACAGACAACCAAGCCTGCAAGCGCCTGATATCCGGGGTCGGCGCTGGTTTCGAGCACCACCCCCGACAGCGGCTCTACCACTGTTGGGGCCTCTCGTCCCGGCTGCAGGCTGCGCTCATAGACCGAGGCCATGCGCCGCACGGCCATATGCTGCTGCAAGCGCGACCAGATCAGGAACAATGGCACGCGCATGGCCTCATACCCGGCATTCTGGGACAGTGCCTCTGACACAGTGACGCCGCGCTCGGAGATGTCCACCCAATCCGGAACCAGCCCGTCGCGGGCAATTTCTTCCAACAGCACCTCGCCATGCTGCGCGCAGGCAGCCAGCGCGCTGACGCCCGTGGCTGCGGCCACATCGCGCATGGCCAACGGCATGTAATAGGACGGGTTCACCGACATATGGGTGTCATGCCGGAACCCGAATGCGGCAGGCAGAAACACCAGCTTGTCCGAGGCACCGGGCATTGGAACAATACAGCTGGAGGCAAGCGCTTGCGCAATCTCGGCCGCGCGGGTCAGGTAGCTGCGGTCGTTGAAACGTGCCGCTGCGCGCACCAAGGCCCATGCATAAAACAAATCCCCATCCGAGGCATTGTTGCGGTCCGGCACGGCATTGGCCTGTCCGGGCAACCACCGCCATGCCAGCAAGGCATCAGGGCGCAGGGCAAGCTGTTGTTCGGTCCAGCGATACATCAGGCGAAAGGCGGCCTCATCCTCGAACATGGTGGCGGCAAGCATGCCATAGCCCTGCCCCTCAGAGTGGCTGGCTTCCTGCTGCAAAGTATCGACTACACGGCCATCAGACCTGAGATATGCCGCCATCCAACTGTCCCAGACAGGGCGGGCCTGTTGCGCGATCCGGGCCTGCCCAAGCGCAGGGGCGTGCCCCGCTGCAAGCGCGGCCCCGAAGGTTGCGCCAGATGCCAGAAAACGGCGTCGGTTCATATCTTGTGCTCCCTCGTCGAGATGACCAGCCGCAAAGCGACAACAGCAGAAATGATTGCCAGACCAAGCATCAGAATTGTGTAGAAAATAGGGCGGGCAGAGACGATATTGCCCATTGCGGCGCGAAAATTCTCGCGCGACCATGGTTCAAGCAGGGCGGGTCTGCGGTCAGGGGCAAGCCAGCTTTCCCAGTTTCCGTCGCGGGTCAGGACAGTGACCTGTCCGCGCGGCCCCCCGCCATTGACGCGCGCGCGCGCCACAGCATGCGCAATGGCATGCATGTCACTGTCTGGCCCGCGCAGCATCCAGATTTCATCGGGGCGGGTTGCGTCAAGCTGGAACAAGACCGCCTGCCCGCGCTGTTCGGCCAGCCAGCGGTTCAACTGGTCACCGCTGCTTGGAAACACCCGCTCGAACATCCATCTGCCGCGCTCCATAACGGCATCCCAGCCCGCGCTGAACGCCAACGACATGCTGCGCTGCTCGACCCGGCGCTGAAGGAAAGGGTCATCCAGCCGGTCCATGCCGGGCTGGGGCACCAGCGCATCTGTTGGGGGCGGCAGCAAAACCGCATCTTCCAGCAAGCGGCGGTCTGCGGCGTAATGCCCTGTCGGGATCGAGCCGAGATCGTCCAGCGAAATCAGATGCAATATCGAGGGGCGGATCGCGGCGCGCGTACGCGCCAGCGCGGCCTTGAGGGTAAGAATATCCATCTGCGAATAGGCGCGCCCGCTCATGTCATTCAGGCGCAGGCTGTCGGGGGAGAGCGCGGCAAAGGCAAGGTCCATATCAGGGATAGACATAGACGGGCTATAGGGCACATGCAGGGTCGAGCTGTCAGAGATGTGCAACACGGGCGCATCATTCGCAGCGCAAGGCAGGGTGGGCGGATCGCCCGGAACAAACAGCTCGAACCCCAGAACATTTGTTCCCGGATGCATCAGCCGTGCTTCGAAATCTATGGGAAAGCGCGTAATCGGCGCCCCGCCTTCGCCGCGCAAGGGCAACAGGCGTACCGTTGTCCCGTTGATCTGCAACAGCAGCATAGACCCTGCGGGCAGATTGGTTGCATAGGCGTAATCAAGATATATCCGCGCCTTGGCCGCAGTCAGAACCAGCCAGTCATCAGGCAGGCGGAATGCGTGATTGCGCAGGGCATAGCGTTGCGAGAAGTTTTCGCTTTCAACGCCGAAACTGGAAAATGGAACATCCATTTCAGGCAAAATCAGCGGCGGGCGCTTGTCGTGGTCCTGTACCGAGACGGCGTTGATGCCTGACAACAGTTGCTGCGGGTCGGTGGCCTGCGCCACTTCCAGCACCATGACCACAGCGCCATCCCCTGCGATTACAAACCTGACACGGCTTTCTGCCGCCGGAAGTATGGTTATGCGCGCATGCTCGCGCGTGTCCGCTTGCGTGGTCCAGTAGCTGGTGAAATCGAAAACCAATGGCATGCCAGCCAGTGCCTGATTGAACGTCCCAACCAGAAAATCACGCCAGATCGCAGCCTCGCTGCCCAGCGCGTCTAGCCCGCGGATTGAAACTGCCCGACCGCCAGATGACTGGGCCGCAAGCGCCATCATGAACCCGTCAAGCCCCGTCAGCCTGCCACTGTCAGAGGTGTTGCGGATCACAAGGCCACTGCGTGACAGATCGATATCGGTCCACAGATCATAAGACGCCTCTGGCCCGCAAAATATCCGGTGTTGCTGGCGCAACTCGATCTGCACTTGGTTGCGGCCTGTGCGCAAGACACCCGCAGGAACAAGAAAATCATCTATGCCGACCTGCTCGATATGGGTCAGATTACGGGTGCCCAATTCCTGCCCGTTCACGCTGACGCGCATGCGCGAGCGTTCGGGCAGGTTGTTTATTCCTGCGATGGTTGCGATCTGCACCACCTCTTCGGTGTCATTCGCAAGGGCGTAGACATCGAAATTCACCCATTCCCGCTCGCCGGTGATGCGCGCGGTCCCGTTTTGGACGGGATAATGCAGATCGGTCAAGCGCAGGGCAGATACCCAGCTTTCATCGGGGCGGCGCAGCACGTCTTCATCTGCGCCCGCATGGCGGCGTGCGGGGTCCGCTCTGACGCTGATATCGGGCATGCCCTGCCCCTGCGACAGTCCAAGCCCCTCGATCTGCGGCATGACGATCAGCCCCCCGTCGTCGCTTTGTGCCAGCAGCGGAGACACACCCAACCCATAGGCAAGCAAAAGCGCCGGAACCACCCGCGCAACATGGCGGATGGCGGGTATCACACGGGGGTGCTGTGCGGGGGCGGTCATGGTTGCTGCTCCAGCCCGCGCGCAAGGGTTTGCATATGCCTGTACCCGACACTGCCGCCCGGCATGACAGCCTGCCCCCTGACGCCGGTTTCAGGGTCAAAGCCGGGATTCGTGATTTCAGGGTCAAATGCCTCGCCAAAAGCCAGCATATGCGCCGGTTGCGCCGCCTCGATCTCGCCCAGTCGGGCGCGTTCCATCGCAGCACGCCGCCGCGCCGGTTCTGCAACAAGTGCGCTCATCGTGTGATATACGGAAGAAAATGCCAGAGTGACGATATAACCCATCCCTTTCAGCAAGGGCATCGGCTTGTTTTTGCTGGCGCGTATTGCCTCCCACACGGCACTGTCACCGAAAATCAGATGGGCAATCGTTTCGCGCACAAACATGGGCTGCTCGGGGTCATAGCGCACGCCCAGAACAAGGCCAGAATTGGTGCGCTCTACATTCTTGACCTGCACCCGAATCGCATTCTCCAGATGTGGGGATTTCGGAAATTCCGGCGTGAAATACATGACATAGCCCGGCTTGATTGCCGCCATTTCGCCCAGATCGGTATCTGGCCCCGCAACAAGCCTGATCCCGGCCCCGCTGGTCGAGGAATCGACCACTGTGGCTGCGGCAAAGCTGAATTTTCCATCGCGGCCAAAGGCCGCCACCGCAGGGGCGTGCATCTCAACCCTTGGCACGCCGCGACGCTGCTGGCGCTCGGCAATGGCGCGCAACGATGCGGACAGGATCACGAAATTGAAAATCGCCCAGCCCCCGACAATCGACAGGATGTTGTGATCCCCCGGAAACAGAACCCAGCGCACAGCCGCCGCCAAAACGCCAAGCCCCGCAATCATCCACAGCACCAGCAAAGGCTTGAACAAGGGCGAGATGAAATCTTCTTCCAGCACTTCATCCTTGGCGGTCACGTTGAATTTGGCACCGCGTGGCTTGAACAGGGTCTTGACCACCACGCCGGACAGATAAGGGGCCTGCGCAGTCTCGTAGATTTCAGACAAAAGCGGCCATCTGACACGCGCATAAAGCGCGTTCTGCACCATGAAACTGATCGCCATATAGGCGCCCATATAGACCAGCACTTCCTGAATGGTGGCGACAAAGATTTGCAGACCAAAGAACAGATAGGCCAACGGGGCCAGGATGAAGGTCATCCGCACCAGCGGAAACAGCCAGAACGTCATCGAGTTCAGATAGCATAGCCGCTGCGTCAGGCTCATGCCTTTGCGGCGCAAGGGGTTTTTCAGCATCAATAGCTGCATCATCCCTGCCGCCCAGCGCCCGCGCTGCTGGATGAAACTGACAAAGGTTTCAGGCTGCAAACCCGCAATCATGGCGTGATCGACATACAGGCTTTTCCAGCCGCGTGAATGGATTTCCAGCGCGGTTTCGGCATCTTCCGTGATTGTGTCGCCTGCGAATCCGCCCACATCATCCAACGCCGCGCGCCGAAGCACAGATGCAGAGCCACAAAAGAACGCGCCGCCCCAGCGGTCCAGCCCGCGATGGCCCAGATGGTAGAACATCTCATTCTCTGGCGGGCAGTCAGAGCGCAGGCCGATATTGCGTTCAACCGGATCGGGGTTAAGGAAGAAATGCGGTGTCTGCACCAGAAACAATTTCGGGTCTTCGACAAAATACCCGACAGTGCGCGCCAGAAAATCGCGGCTGGGCACATGGTCTGCATCAAACACCACGACCAGATCGCCATTCAGACGCTCCAGCGCCGCCGACATGTTGCCGGCCTTGGCGTGTTCATTCTTGGGGCGGGTGGAATAGACAATGCCCAACTCGGCGCAGAGTTCCTGCAAATCGGCGCGCCGCTGGCGCGCGATGCGCGCAATCTCGGGGTCTTCGTGGTTGCAGCGCTGGTCGGTGCCGCCATCATCGCACAACACAACAGTGCGTTTCTGGGCCGGGTAATGCATGTTCTTGGCCGCAGACAAGGTGACGGCCAGCATCTCGGTCGGTTCGTTATAGCTGGGAACCAGAATATCGACTGTCGGCAGATTGGCCGCTGCAACCTTGGGGGGAAGCGCGCGGTTGATCGGATCGGCAGTAATGAAAGAGCTGATGAAAAACACAAAAATCGCATAGGTTTCAACAATGAACAGCGCCACTGCGATACCGAATGAGATGGGCATATCCATGGGCGGCAGGGTTTCTGTGACCCGCCAGAACCAATAACGCATGACCACTGCACTGGCGATGGCCAGCAACAAAAACCGCGCGACGATCTTGCTGGATGTGAAGGGCTTCAGCGCGGCCACCGCCAGCACAGCAAACACCCCCAAAGCCCCCTGAACCGCGGTCGAGGTGGGAACACTGGCAAGGATCGCAAGCGGCACCACCAGCGCAACCCACATCAGCACCAATGCAATCTCGGTCAGCCTAAGCTTACGATTCGCAATTAACAAACTCATGCGGAACCCACCATTTTATAGCCCCGCCCGTGGCATACCAAGGCCGAACGCTGTCGGCCCAAGCGGTGCCAAGGCTTGCTCGACCGAGCCAGAGACGCAGTTGCGCATCATCATATCCAATGCCGAAGCCCCGCGCGGCAGGGCACGCCCGCCCGTATGCGCACGCCTGATGGCCAGCACACAGGTAACGTCGCCCCCCGGGCGTGCGACTGTATAGGTCATATCGCCATAGGTGTCGGAACGCGCGGTCAGCGCGCTGTCGGTAATGTTGGAAAACGGCACAGGTGCGCCGCCAAATTGCGCCAGCACCTCTTGCAAAACCAGACGCGTGTTATTTGCGCTGCGGCCCGATTGCGCGCGCAGCAAAATGGTGTTTTCCCCTGACAGCGCGGTTGCGTTTGGCAAGGTGACGCGCTGCTCGGTTGCGCTGCCCAAGTCGCGCTCCATGACGACAAGCGCATTGGGCACGTTGATATAGGCGCGCGCGGCAGGCACGACGCGATACTCGTTCAGCGCCTCTGCCAGTTCTGTCGGGCTGGCGCTGCCCCCCGGAGATGCCATCTGACAGGCGGACAAAACCAGCATCGCCAGCACCGCCGCACAGGACGGCGCCAATTTGCGCGCAATTCCCAGAGGGAAGCATGCCAGCATAGGAAAATGGAACGATGTCTTAAATTCTTTCATGACCTGCCCAAAGAGCTGCGAACCATGTTAAATCGTGCATGCGGGGAAATCGCGCATGTTGCACCCATGGTCGGCGATGGTCGGTTGACCAGCCCGATTTTTGCCTCTGCCTATGTTCTGCGCCCACTCTTTTCGGCGGGTCGCAGTGTTTTGTTACTTAAAAGCCAATTTTTACACTAAGGAGATTACATAACTCCTTAAGATTTTACAATCTTCTTTAGTTAGCGCCCTGTCTGGGCCTGCGACGGCTTCCAGCTGCACAACCCAACCGCGATCTTTGTGAGATAGTTCACGCCTCAGCGCTGTGCCGGGAAAGTCAAATACCCAGATATATGGGCACACCCTGCCCCAGCCACCAGATACCTGTGAAGGTGCTGTGGCAAAGCTCTGTTGCGCATCGGCAACAAAGCTTTGCCGGATGTCCAAAGCTTAGCGGCGCGCGCGCTGTTTGCCCAACTCGCTGTCCAGAATGTTGCGCATTTTGTCCACGGCCCCTGTGACGGCAGACTGAATGTTGTCTGCGGTATTGGTGGCCGTTACGGGCTGTCGCCCTTCAAGACGCGCTTCAACCATGCAGCGCTTGTCGTCGGGGCCGCTTTTATCGGCATTCTGGTCTTGCAGATGCACCTCAATCCGCGTGATCGCAGAGGACACCGCCCCCAATTTGGACTCCAGCACCCCTTCGACAAAGCGCACGACATCTTCGCGTCCTGCAATCGTATTATCTGTATTGACCTGAATCTGCATTGAAACTGTCCTTTCCTGTTGTCTCGTACAAGACTTAGGCATTCAGCGTCAGGGCTGCAATCAGTAGCCGGTCAGTTGCGCAGAAATTCGTGAATGACACAGCGCGGCGCGTCCTGCCGCAGTGGCAATTTGGCATTCAGCCGCCACTGGCTGGCGTCGAAATCCGGAAAGAACGTGTCGGCATCGGGCACGTCCAGATCGACCTCGGTGATCAGCAGCCGGTCAGCAACGGGCAGAAAGGAGCGGTAAATACCTGCGCCGCCAATGGCGTAATGGCGCAGATAGCCGGCTGCGCGCGCCCCCTCTACTGCGCGGTCCAAAGGCAGGAACAAGGCGTCGGCCCCTGCATCCGCAGGGCGCGAGGTGACGACAATGTTCAACCGCCGTGGCAAGGGCCGCTTGGGCAGGCTGTCCCATGTGTTGCGCCCCATAATCACCGCGCCCCCCAAGGTTTCGCGCTGGAACGCGGCCAGATCCTCTGGGGCGTGCCATGGAATGGAGTTGTCTTTGCCTATGGCCGAATGGCGCGCGCGCGCAACGATCAGGGTCATCATGGCGCTACACCGCGACCGGGGCTTTTATGGCGGGGTCGGGGTCATACCCCTCGATGCGGAAATCCTCATAGCGGAAATCGAAAATGCTTTCGACATCGCGCAGGATCTGCATCTGCGGCAGCGGCTTGGGGCTGCGGGCAAGCTGGGTGCGCACCTGCTCCATATGGTTGGAATAGATATGTGCATCGCCCATCGTATGCACGAATGTGCCCGGCACCAGCCCTGTCACCTTGGCCAGCATCATCTGCAACAGCGCGTAAGAGGCAATGTTGAACGGCACCCCAAGGAACATATCGGCAGAGCGCTGATAGAGTTGTAGATGCAGCTTGCCGCCCAAAACGCGCACCTGCCACAACGTATGGCAGGGCGGCAGCGCCATATTGGGCACGTCGGGCGGGTTCCACGCAGACACGATCATCCGGCGGCTGTCGGGGCTGTCGGTGATCTGGCGCACCAGTTCTGAAATCTGGTCAACCCCGCCAAAGTCGCGCCATTGGCGGCCATAAACTGGGCCAAGATCGCCCGCCTCATCAGCCCATTCATTCCAGATCGAGACGCCGTTTTCTTGCAGATACCGGATATTGGTATCGCCTGACAGGAACCACAGCAATTCATGGATAATGGATTTCAGATGCACCCGTTTGGTGGTGACCAGCGGGAAGCCATCTGCCAGATCATAGCGCATCTGCAAGCCGAACACGGACAGGGTGCCGGTGCCGGTGCGGTCATCCGACGGCACGCCGTGATCCAGAATATGTTGCAACCCGTCCAGATACTGTTTCATTGCCCGCCATACCTACCAGATGATGTGGGCGCAGCATATGCCGGATGGGGTTGATTCTAAAACCCCCATTGCACCGCGCCTGTGGCCTGTTATCTTTCCCATAACATAAGGAGAAGTTGCATGCGCTATCTGCACACAATGGTACGGGTCAAGGATCTGGAGGCGTCAATCGCGTTCTACAAGCTTTTGGGCCTGACCGAAACGCGCCGATATGACAATGAGGGGGGCCGGTTCACACTGGTTTTCATGGCCCCGCCAGAGCAGCCGGAATGCCCGGTCGAGCTGACGTATAACTGGGATGGCGATGACGGCCTGCCATCCGACAGCCGCCATTTCGGGCATCTGGCCTATGCGGTAGAAGATATTTACGCCAAATGCGCGCAATTGCAGGCAGCGGGCGTTACCATCAACCGCCCCCCGCGCGATGGGCGCATGGCTTTTGTCCGCTCGCCCGATAATATCTCGATCGAGTTGTTGCAGGCAGGCGACCCCCTGCCCCCGCAAGAACCCTGGTCCAGCATGGACAGCACAGGGCATTGGTAACGGCCACGCGCCGCGCTGGCCAACCGCAAGGACCAAGGCGCGCGAAAGCTATTTGACACAGCGCGTCCATTCGGGCGCGCTGTGAGTCTCTACAGCGCTTGGGATTTGATTTGTTCCTATCCCGCAACAAAACACCCAGCGCGCGCCTTTGTCCCGATTCCATAACCAAAACCCAAGGAACTTAGGCAATTTTACGTCAATTTTTTGACGTTTTTAATGAACTGGGGATCGAATCCGTTTACCATAATTCCATCGGATCAGCTTTGCGCGGCAGTTCAGACTCTGGCTTGTCGCCCGAGATATGCGCAGCTTTGTGGGATGAAAGGACGGCGTGCAGCTTATGAAACTCGTCTTTCGACATGATAGCCAGCGCCGCGACGACCCGAAAGACTTGCATCGGATTGATGAGAGTGTCAAAGCCGCCTTTATGGGGCCACGCAACATCACATTGCCAACACGTGTCAACGCACCTGCCGTGATCTGGCTGGTGGGGCTGACCTGCCTTGCCGAAGTGGTTCTGACGCTGGCGGAAGCTGGCGGGTTGGGCGGGCTTGGATTGCGGCGCTGGCTGGTGCTGCATGGCGCATTCTGGAACGGCCTTCTGGGCGGATGGGAGGCGCTATATCCGTTGCAGCGCGAGTTGATGTTCGTAACCTACGCCCTGCTGCATGGCGGGTTGCTGCACCTGATCGGCAATATGGTCGCGGTTCTGGCGCTGGGTGGCATTGTTGTTGCGCGGATCGGGCAGAAGGGCTTTTTGCTGCTATATCTGGTCACCGCCATCGGCGGGGCCGTCGGGTTTGCGCTGCTGTCCAACAGCGAAGCACCCATGGTTGGTGCGTCCGGGGCTGTGTTTGGCCTGATCGGGGCATGGAAATTCTGGGAATGGCAAATGCGCCAGCACCTGGGAAGCCCCATGCGGCCCCTGTGGCAATTCCTGTTAGGGCTGGTGGTGCTGAATGCTGTCTTGTGGCTGGCGCTGTCGGGGCTTCTGGCATGGGAAGCGCATCTGGGGGGGTTCGTCGCGGGGGTGGTATTTGCCGCGATTGTGACCCCGAACATGCGCTACCGCATATAGCAGGGGCTATGCCCCTTCCAGCGCGGCGATGATGGCCCCGAAATCTTCCGCTTTCAGCGATGCGCCCCCAACCAGCGCGCCATCAACATTGGCAATGGCGAAAATCTCGGCGGCATTGCCGGGCTTGACCGACCCGCCATAGAGCAAAGACATTGCCGCATCCGGCAGTTTGGCGCGCAAGGCATCATGCACTTCGGCAATCTGGTCCAGAGTGGGCGTGCGGCCCGTTCCAATGGCCCAGACAGGTTCATAGGCAATAACAGTATTCGCCGAATTCGCCCCATCCGGCAGTGAGTGCGCCAGTTGTGACAGCACGATTTCCAGCGTCTGGCCCGCGTCGCGTTCGGCCTCTGTCTCGCCCACGCAGATGATGGCAACCAGTCCAGCGGCATGGGCGGCGGCGGCTTTGGCCGCCACTTGCGCAGAAGTCTCGGCATGGTCCGCGCGGCGTTCGGAATGGCCCAGAATAACCTGCCGCGCCCCTGCATCGGCCAGCATATGCGCGGAAATATCGCCCGTATGCGCACCCGCAACTTGCGCGTGGCAGTCCTGCCCGCCCACCATCACGGCACTGCCTGAAACCGCTTCGGCCATTGCAGAGATAAGCGTTGCAGGCGGACACAGCAAAATGCCGCATTTCGGGTCCGGGAAAGCCGCGGCCAAGGCGCGCGCCTGTTCCAGATCGGCGCTCAGGCCGTTCATTTTCCAGTTTCCGGCGGCAAGTTTGCAAGCATGCGACATGGTGAAATCTCCTTTCACTCAGAGATACGCCGCCTGCGCGCGCGATGCAATCAGCCGCTGGCCTTGGCTTGGCCCATGCGGGCGGTCAATGTCTCGACATCGTCAAACTTGATCGACTCGCCGCAACCACAGGCTTCGGTCACATTGGGGTTGCGGAATTTGAAGGCACTTTCAATCAGGCCAATCTCGTAATCAATCTCGGTGCCGAACAGGAACATCTGCGCCATGGGTGCAATGATGACGCATGCGCCCTCTTGCTCGACCAGCTCCTCATGCTCCTGCACATCCTGCGCGGTTTCCATGGTATATTCCATGCCCGCGCAGCCGCCTTTCTTGACACCCACGCGCAGCCCCTTGGCCCCCTCACGCTCCATCAGGCGGCGGATCTGGCGCACGGCAGCGGGCGTCAGCGTCACAGGGGATTTTCCGGGTATTCCAAACATTGTCTTATCCTTGTCCGTCGGTCTTTGGCAGCATGCGGGCAGGATTGCCCACGACTGTCATGCCCGCAGGCACGTTGCGCGTGACCACTGCGCCCGCGCCAATGATCGCGCCATCACCAATGGTCACGCCGGGCAGAATGATCGCCCCGCCCCCGATCCAGACATCAGCCCCGATGGCAATGGGACGGCCCCATTCTTCGGCCACCGCACGGCGGGCAGCGTCACGCGGGTGATCTGCCGTCAATATCTGCACATTCGGCCCGATCTGCGTGCGCGCCCCGATCCGCACTTCGCACACATCAAGGATCACGCAGTTGAAATTGACAAAGCACTCTGGCCCGAAATGGATATGCTGGCCGTAATCCACATGAAACGGCGCGCGAATCGTGGCCCCGTTCCATGTGCCCAGAAGCGCTGGCATCAGATCAGCGCGCGCGCCATCCCCGTCAATCGTCTGGTTATAGGCGCGCATCAGGCTTTGCGCCTTGCGTCTGAGTGCGACCAGTTCCGCCGCGCCCGGATCATAGGGCGCGCCAGCCAGCATCTTGTCGCGTTCAGACACGCCGCCATCCATTACATGAAACCCAGTTCCAGCCGCGCTTCGTCGGACATCATGTCCATGCCCCATTGCGGGTCAAAGGTCATTTCCACATCGACCGACTGCACACCGGGCACCGCACTCATGGCATCCGACACCCAGCCCGGCATCTCGCCCGCGACAGGGCAGCCGGGCGCGGTCAGCGTCATGATCACACCCACCTTGCCTTCATCCGCCACCGTGATCGTATAGATCAACCCCAGATCAAAGATATTGACCGGAATTTCAGGGTCATAGACGGTCTTGCACGCCTCTACCAACGGCTCGTAAAGCGGGTGATCCGTGCTCGAGGGCTTGATCAGCAGATCGCCTTCATTCTGTTGTGTGCTCATGCGCAGCCTTTCCGCATAATTGGGCGCAGACCAGTGCCGCGCTATACCTGACCAGTTATATAAGAAAAGAACTGCGCGCGTCCAGTGCTGTCACCTCTTTACAAGACGTAGCGGCTCAGATCGGCAGAGCGGGACAGATCGCCCAGATTCTTTTCGACATAGGCGGCATCCACCACAACCTGCTCGCCGCTGCGGTCCGGCGCGTGAAAGGACAATTCCTCGAACACCCGCTCCATCACTGTATACAGCCTGCGCGCGCCGATATTCTCGACCGACTGGTTCACATCGGCGGCGATCTTGGCCAATGCCGCGATCCCTTCATCCGAGAAGCTGACATCCAGCCCCTCGGTGCCCATCAGCGCGGTATATTGCCGTGTCAGCGCATTGTCCGTCTCGGTCAGGATGCGCACGAAATCGCCCTCGGTCAGGGCACGCAACTCCACCCGGATCGGCAAACGGCCCTGCAATTCGGGCAACAGGTCAGACGGTTTGGCAATATGGAACGCACCAGAGGCTATGAACAGAATATGATCGGTCTTGACCGGCCCATGCTTGGTGCTGACGGTCGTGCCCTCAATCAGCGGCAGCAAATCGCGCTGCACCCCTTCGCGGCTGACATCGCCACCCCGCACGTCAGAGCGGGCGCAAACCTTGTCGATCTCGTCCAGAAACACGATGCCGTTCTGCTCCACCGCCTCTAGTGCTGCGGCCTTGACGGCCTCATCATCCAGCAGCTTGTCAGCCTCTTCGGCCACCAGCAATTCATGGCTTTCAGAGACAGTGATTTTCTTGCGCGTCTTGCGCCCGCCCATCGCCTTGCCGAACAATTCGCCCAAGTTCATCATCTGCCCGCCTTGCTGGCCCGGCATGTCGAACATGGCCCCCATGGGGTTGGAATTATCCGCAATCTCGATCTCGATCTCGGTATCGTCCAATTCGCCCGCCAGCAATTTGCGCCGGAACATCTCGCGCGTGCCCTCGCGCGCGCCCTCGCCTGCGATCGCATCAATCACGCGGTTCTCGGCAGCGGCTTGTGCGCGGGCCTTCACATCCTCGCGCATCTGCGCGCGGGTCATAACGATAGAACTGTCCACCAGATCGCGGATGATCTGTTCCACATCGCGGCCCACATAGCCCACTTCTGTGAATTTCGTGGCTTCCACCTTCAGAAACGGCGCACGCGCCAGCTTCGCCAGACGCCGGCTGATCTCGGTCTTGCCCACCCCTGTGGGGCCAATCATCAGAATGTTCTTTGGATACACCTCTTCCTGCAAATCGGCAGGCAGTTGCTTGCGCCGCCAGCGGTTGCGCAAGGCCACCGCGACCGCGCGCTTGGCGTCCTTCTGGCCGATGATGAAACGGTCAAGCTCGCTTACAATCTCGCGCGGGGTCAGGTCGGTCATGGGGCATCCTTTTCGTGGTTGTCGCAGAGATATAGGCTTGGCGGGCGGAATTGAAGGGGTTGCATTTTGTGGAGACGAAGTGTATATACACTACAAGCTTCTTCGAGAGGAAACCAAAAGGCTGAATGAAAATGTCATAGTGTACTTTTCAAGAGCGTCAGATGACACGACTGTTCACGTGGGACGAAACAAAACGGCTCAAGACGCTTGAAAAACACGGCCTCGACTTCCTCGATGTCATATCGATTTTTGCGGCAGATCACCTGATCATCCCCGCACGCAGCGACGCCGAAGACCGCTTCGCCGCAATCGCGGACTGGAACGGAATCATGGTGGCCGTATTTTTCACCATCCGCGGGGACACCACCCGCATCATCACAGCCCGGAGGGCGCGGAGACATGAGCGAAACCTCTATCAAACGCTATACACTCGACGAGATCAGGAAAATGGAATCCCGCACTGATTGGGACGCGTTGCGGCGCGCTGAAGCGCTTGGGCTGGAGCCTGAACGGGACGATGACGAGTTCGAACTCGACTGGACGCGCGCCGAACTGGTCACGCCCGAACCCAAGAAAGCGATCTCGCTGCGCGTCGATCCCGATGTTCTGGAATTCTTCAAATCCCAAGGCGCGGGCTATCAGACGCGCATGAACGCCGTCTTGCGCGCATGGATGGATGCGCAACTCAAGCGCTGATCTTTTCCACTGTCAGCTTGCCATTGGTATAAACGCAGATATCCGCCGCAATCGCCATCGCGCGTCGCGCCACATCCTCGGCGCTCATCTCGGTCGCCATCAGCCCGCGCGCGGCGGCCAGCGCGAAATTCCCGCCAGACCCGATGGCGGCGACATCATGTTCCGGCTCCAGCACATCGCCCGCGCCGGTGATCACGAACATGTCGCGCCCGTCACTGACAATCAGCATCGCTTCCAGCTTTTGCAGGTATTTATCCGTGCGCCAGTCCTTCGCCAATTCGACGCTTGCGCGCGCCAACTGGCCCGGTGTCGCTTCCAGCTTCGCCTCCAGCCGCTCCAACAGGGTAAACGCATCGGCGGTCGAGCCTGCAAAGCCCGCCACCACATCATACCCGCCGGGCGAGAGGCGGCGCACCTTGCGGGCAGAGCCTTTTATGACCGTCTGGCCAAGGCTGACCTGACCATCCCCTGCCACCACAACTTCACCACCACGCCGCACTGCCACGATGGTCGTGCCATGCCACCCGGGAAATTCGCTCATCGCGCCCTCATTTTCTTGCTGAAAATACTCCCGCCGGAGGCGCAGCTTTCCGCATGCACCCCCGCAGGGATATCGGGCGCGGCATCAGCCGCGCCCTGTCAGGCTTACACTGCGCTGTCGATCCAGCTTTGCAGGGCCGATTTGGGGGCCGCACCTGTCTTGTTGGACACAACCTGCCCGTCCTTGAACAGGAACAGCGCCGGAATACCGCGAATACCCATCGAGGCTGCGGTGTTCGGGTTCTCGTCCACATTCACCTTGGCGATCTTGACGCGGCCATCATATTCGGCGGCCAGTTCTTCCAATGCGGGGCCGATCTGCTTGCACGGGCCGCACCATTCGGCCCAGAAATCCACGACAACCGGAATGTCGGACTGGCGTACTTCGGCATCAAAGGTGGAATCGGTGACAGCTACTGTGGGCATTGGCCCCTCCAATCTGGGTTTATGTTCCCGCTCTAACTATGCCTCGCGCGCGCCGGATTCAAGCATTGCCCGCGCAAGTGCCGCATCGACCAGCGCGGCGGGCAGGTCCATCAGCGCGCCATCGGCGGTCCATAGCAGCGCCACGCGGATCTCGCGGCCTGAAAACACTTGGGAAAGGGCTTGTCGATACGCGCCCATTTGCCGCAACAGCCCCTCTGGCACCGCATCCGCGCAAGCTGGCACAAGGCGGTTGGACTTGTAATCCACCGCCAGAATATGATCCTCGGCCACGACCAGCCGATCAATCACCCCGAATAGGGGCTGGCCGCCAAGTTCGGCGGTGATTTCAACCTCGGCCAAGGTTCCGGGCGCAAACAGGGCCGCATTGGCGGGGGTCTCCAGCACATGCACAGCTTCCGCCACAAGGGCGGCCAGATCAGCGGGCGCGCCCTCTTCGGTGCTGGCCAGCAGATCGCGCGCGGCCTTATCCAACGTCTCGCGCGGCCAAAGCGGCAGATGTTCCAGCAGCAGATGCAGTTGCGCGCCGCGTGCCAGTGCCAGATCACTTGTCTCGCCCGCCTCGCCGGGCAGCGCCTTGGCCCCGCCAAGGTGTGAGGGGGTCAGCACGCGCGGGCCGGTTGCGGGGTGTTCCGCGCGGTCCCACAAAAGCTGCGGCAAAGCGGGGGTCTGAGCATCAGGCAAATCGCCCATCATGGTCGCGGCAAGCGGCCAGTTCAGATGCTGGTGGCGCAGCCCCGCGCCAGTCGGGAAGTCATGGGCCACGGCCCCCACATGGCCCAACCCTTCGGCAATGCGGTTATACCAGCAATCGGGTGATTTCGCAGTTCCCGCGCCCGCCACGATCAGCCAGCTTTCCGCCCGCGTCATCGCCACATAGAGAAGGCGCGCATCTTCTTGCGCGCGCAGATCACCGGCCCCGTCAATCGCCGCTTGCAGCGCGGGGGGCGTGTCATCCTTGGCCCCTCGCCAGCCCAGTGCCCCGCCCATGTCATAGATCTGGCGCCGCTCGACAGGTGTGTAATCGGCCGTATCGGGCAGGATGACGACAGGCGCTTCCAGTCCTTTCGCGCCATGCACCGTCATCACGCGCAACCGCCCGCCCGCGCCATCAAGTTCGCGCTTGATCTGCACATCGCCATGTTCCAGCCATGCCAGAAAGCCTGTCAGGCTGGGGGTTTCCAGCCGTTCATAGGCCAGCGCCTGCGCCAGAAAGGCATCGATCCCGTCTTCGGCCTCACTCCCCAGACGGGCAATCAGGCGGCGGCGGCCCTCATGGCGGGTCAGCATCCGCTCGATCAGGTCATAGGGGCGCAAAAAATCGGTGTGGCGGCGCATATCGTTCAGCACATCCAGCGTGGCGGCATCACCGCTTTCGCGCAGCCGCGCCCACAGATGCGCCCCCCCGCGCCCCTGCGCCAACCGGAACAGCGCATCTTCGGACCAGCCAAACAGCGGCGCGCGCAGGCAGGCGGCCAGCGACAGGTCATCTTCGGGGGTCGCCAGAAAGGCAAGAAGTGCGGTCAGGTCGCGCACGGCCATCTCGCCCCCCAGACGCAGCCGGTCTGCACCTGCTATCTCCAGCCCTTCGGATTTGCAGGCGGCGATAATCTCGTGAAACAGCGCGTTGCGGCGGCGCACAAGGATCAGCACATCCCCTTCCGAGATCGGGCGCGCCCCGTCCTTATGCGGCAAGGGCAGGCGCGCGTCGATCATCGCGCGCAATTCACCCGCAATCTTGCGGGCAAGCTGGCGGTGGTGGTGCTCTTCGGGCAGCACATCGACAGGGTCGAACCAATCGGGCTTTTCAGGCGTATCCGGCCGCTCGATCACGGGCCACAGGTCCACGCGCCCGGGCAGGCTGGTATTGAAGGCAATATGCTGGGGCGGCCCGCCAAGGCCCGCATCGCGCGGCGGGCGGAACGTGGCATCGACCGTGCGCAAAACCGCGTCCGAGGATCGGAAGGAATGCGCCAACAGCGCTTCATTCAGGCGCAGATCGACATGGGCCAGCTTGTCGCGGAACTGCGCCTGCATCTGGTCGAACACCGCCAGATCGGCCCCTTGGAAAGAATAGATCGACTGTTTCTTGTCGCCCACCACGAACAAGGTGCGGCTGGCATCGCGCGCGCCCATGCCTGCGGTGAATTCCTGCGCCAGTTGTTCGACCACATGCCACTGACCGGGCGAGGTGTCCTGCGCCTCGTCCACCAGAATATGATCTACCCCGCCGTCAAGCTTGAACAGCACCCATTGCGCCACCGATGGGTCTGTCAGCAACTGGCCTGCGCGGGCAATCAGATCATCGAAATCCAGCCATGCGCGCGCCGCTTTGGCCTGTGCATAGGCAGGCAGGAAAACCCGCGCAAAACGATGCAGCGCGATAGCGCGCGTATAGGCCGCCAGCCCAAGGCGGCGGGTGCGCGCGCCCTCAACCCGTGCCATTAGGTGGTTCAGCGGGTCGATCAGCGCGCCCAATGCGATGCGCGTGGCCTTGGTGGGGAAGCTGTCGATCTTGGCCTGAAAGGCCTTGGCCCCGCTTTTGAACAGGAACACCCCTTCCAGCGCTTGCAGCGTGGCCAGATCGGGCGTGCCAAAGGTGATCTGGCGCAGTTGCGCGGCGGCTTTGGTGTCATTCGTGCTGCCCATATCGAGCAAAGGCAGAATATCATCCATCAACGCGGCTTCGCTGCCCAAAAACACCTCGCCCAGCAGATGCGCGCTGTCATAAGCGGGCGGCAGGTCCAGCGATTGGCGCAAGGCGGCCTCTGGCACATCGCCATCAAACCCGCGCGCATTGCTGCACAGCTCGCGCAGCAGATCATCCAGTTCCGCGCCCGTGAACACCGCCGCCAGTTCCGCCAAGGCCGCGCGCCCCGATCCTTCGGCCAGCATGTCCAATATCTCGGCACGCAGCGCATGGGCGGACCGGTCGTCCATTTCCGTGAACGCAGGCGACAGGCCCGCTTCCAGCGGAAAGCGGCGCAGCAGCGCGGCACAAAAGGAATGGATCGTCTGGATTTTCAGCCCGCCGGGGGCTTCGATCGCGCGGGCGAACAGGCGGCGGGCATCGGCCAGACTGTCGCCCGCAGCCTCGTCTATGCGGCCAAGGGCTGCGCGCAACTCCTCCTCTGGCAGCATGGCCCATTTGCCCAGCAGCCCGAACAGGCGGTTTTGCATCTCGGATGCGGCGGCTTTGGTATAGGTCAGGCATAAAATCCGCTGCGGCTCTACCCCGCGCAGCAGCAAGCGCGCGACACGGTCGGTCAGAACCTTGGTTTTGCCCGACCCTGCATTGGCCGAAAGCCATGTCGAGTCCACAGGGCTGGACGCGCGGTTTTGCGCAAGGGTTGCTTCATCAAACTGCATCTTTATCCCCCACCGGCACAACCACAGGCGCGTCCTGCATCACCCATTCGCCAAAGCGCGACAGATGGTCATAATCCGACACGTCGCGTTCATGCAGCAGCATCCGCCGCGCGGGAAAGCCCTTGTCAGGCGAGAGATAGGCGCGGATCAGTTTTTCAAACTGCGCACGTGTCTGTTCAATCATCTGGGGTGTGATCTCGGTCATTTCAGGTTTGGGGCTGGACCCAAGGCCCAGATAGGTGATCTGCGCCACCTCGCGCAGGCCCAATGCCTGAAACGCGCCTGCATCGGCCATCATCGCTTGCAGCAGAAGTTGCTTGTCGAAATGTTCCTGCATCTTCTTTGTGGGGGCCTGCCCTGTCTTGTAGTCGATAATGTGAATGCGCCCATCGGGCCATTCATCGATCCGGTCGGGCTTGGCGGTCAGGGTGAAGGCGGGGTCATTCAGCGCCAGCGCGCCGCCTTCTTCCAGCATCAGTACGCGGCCCGGTTGGGCCAGATGAAATTGCAAAAACGCATCTGCCGCGCGCGTCATGCGCGCCTGCCAAAAAAGGCGCGCAGCAGGCCAAGGGACTTCGCGCGCCAACACCTGTTCTGCCATGCGCATCAGCTGCGCAAACGGGTCGGATTCCAGTTCGGCGCGGGTGAAATCCTCCAGCACCTTATGCAGCACTGTCCCACGCAACAGCGCATCGGGCGAGGGGTGCAGCGGGTTCAGCTTGCGCAAGCCAAGCACATATTTCGCGTATGTCTCGTACGGGTCGCGGATCAGCCGGTTGATGGCCGTGACCGGCAACTGGCGCGGGCGGGCGCTGACAGGGGGCGCAGGCGCGGGGCGCGGGGCGCGCCGCATATCGGGCGGGATGGTGCGGAAATCGGTGTCAAAAGCCTGCGCCATGTCCAGCCATGCCTGACCGCGTGCGCGCATGCCTTTCAGCGCCGCTTTCCCCTCATCCGGCAGCCCGTCCAGCAGGTTGGTCAAGCGGTTCAGCCAGCGCGAAGGCACGGTTTGCGCCTCGGAATTGCGCACGGCGCGGCTTAGGATGACTTCGCGCACGGCGATGGCCTGTTGGAAATCATGCGCCGCAAGGCCGATCTGGCGTTCGGGCAGCAGCAAGCCCGCATCGGCACGCATGCGCCGGTTCAGCCACGGGTCTGGGTCGGGCGCTTTGGGCCAGACCCCTTCGTTCAGCCCCGCCAGAATGACCAGATCAGCCCCTTGAACGCGCGCCTCCAGCGTGCCCCAGATCATGATGCCGGGATGGGCGGTGACGGGTTCGCGCACCTCGAAGCCTTGCAGATAGCTGGTGATGAAGGCGTCGTAATCGGCGGGGTTCAGCGCGCCGCCATGGCTGGCCTCGCGCGCCAGATCATGCATGGCGCGGTGCGCCTGCTCGCCCGCCGCTGCGCGCCACAATTCGCCCGTACCCCCCTGCGGGCCACCGGCCAGCGCCTCGGCCAGTGCCAGATGGGCGGTGACATGGTCGGACAAGGGCTTGGCGGCGGGGTCAGGCATGGGGGGCAGCGTGGTAATCAGCCACTCGGCCCAATCGGGACATTTGGCATAGGCCCCGAAGCCGCGCAGGAAATCGGCATCAGGAAAGGCCACATTCTTGCGCCGGATACGCAATTCCAGATCGCGCGTATGCAGCAAATGCGCGCCCCGTTCGCCCGCGCTATGGGTCAGCGGGTGCTTGAGCAGGGTCAGCAGCGCCTGCCCGTCCAGCTTGTTGCGCATCAGCGCAGCAACATGGCGCAGGAACCGGCCCGGCGCTGACATGGCCAGCGGGCGGCCTGCGCTGTCATCTGGCGTGATGCGCCAGTAATCCAGCGCCGCACTGACCTGCCGTGTCAGGTCGCGGTCAGGGGTAATGAGGGCCGCGCGCTGGCCAGCTTGTGCCGCATGGCGCAGGCGAAGGGCGATGGCTTGCGCTTCCATCCGTGGCGAGGGCGCCTCGATCAGGGTCATGCCTGCGCAGCCTTCGGCGATACCCTGAAGCTGTGGCCCGTCCTGCATCCATTGATCGGTGACAGGTGCGGGGCGCAGCGCCAGCGACACAAGGCGATTGCGCGCGGGTGCTGGCGCGGGCGTGTCATGCCATGCGCGCACCTGAGCAGGCGGCAGGTTCAGCGCGTCGCACAAGGCAAGGAAACGGTATTGCGGGTGATCCTCAGGCGCGGCCCCGCTGGACAGTTCGGCCCAAGTGGCCGCCGACATGTCGAAATCGAACCCCGGCAGCACAACCGCGCCTTGCGGCAGTTGCGCCACGGCTTGCATCAAAAGCGCGGTTGTCCCGCGCGACCCTGTCGAGCCTGCGATGATAACAGGGTCTGCGGGCGGGTGGGCCTGCCAGCGCGCAATCAGCGCCTCTGCCTGCGCGCGGATGCGCCCTTCGGCATCGGGGGCGTCCGATTGCACCACCTGTTCGGCCAAGGTGATAAAGGACAGACTGCGCGCCCAATGGCCGGAATGGCGGCTGACATCCAGATCGCGCAGCGCTTGTGCCGGCACACCTTCGGCCTGCATTTCGGCAAATAGCCGCGCCAGACTGTCGGCCAGATCATAGATCGCGCTGCGCGGGGCCAGATCGGGGGCGCTGCGCAGCAATTTGTCGATCAGTTGCGCCAGCTCCAGCCGCCTGCGCAAGGGCGGCATGGGCGGCGGCAAAAGGCTTGCCCCTTCAAACAGCAAAGGCGCAGTAATCAGGCGGATGCGTGGCAAAAGCCCCGGCCCCTGGGCCACAAACGCATCGCGCACGCGGGTGCGCATGCGGGCGGAATTCACCAGCAGTGTAACGCGGGCGCGGGCCTCTGGTGGCAGGGGGGCCAGCCGCTGGTTCAGCCCTGCGGCAAGGGCTTGCGGAAAATCCACGCCAGAAGGCAGCGCGAACAGATGGGCAGGGCGAGGGTCGTCTTGGAACATGGCCACTCCTGTCAGGCGGGGCGGGTCGGTCAGGCGGGGCGGGTTGGCGCATCTGCCAGCATGCGCAGCACGTCCCCCCAGCGCGGGTCAGTCGCGCTGAAACGCAGGCTGCGGGTGTCCTCATCCGCTGCGGGTTCCAGCGTCACATGCAGCCCCGAGGCGGGGCAGAACGCGCCAAGGCGTTCGGGCCATTCGACAAGGCAGATCGCATCCTCGAACGCCTGATCAAGCCCCAGTTCCAGCGCATCATGCGGGTCTGCCAGCCGGTAGAGGTCTGCATGCCAAATCTCGACCCTGTCCAGATCATAGGTTTGCACCAATGTGAAACTGGGGGATGGCACATCTTCATAGCGGCCCAGCTCAGCAAGCCGCGCCTGTATCAGCGCGCGGGCAAACAGGCTTTTGCCTGCCCCCACAGGGCCGGACAGCAACACCACATCGCCTGCCCCAAGCCCAGCGCCCAGTCGCGCGGCAATGGCGGCGGTGTCTTCAGGCGCGTGGCTGGTCAGGCGAAGGGCATAATCACAGGTCATGGCAGGGTTCTGCCATGTCTGCGGCACCACTGCCAGACCTGAATGCGCAACAGCCCTAATCCTGAATCTCCAACCCGCTTGGCACGGCATCCGGCACGCCAAGCCGCCCTTGCAGCGCGCCTGTATCGTCCAATGCGGCCAAGAAGGCGATCAGCAAGTCAATCTCGTCATCTTGCAAGATCACCAGCGGGCGCTGTGTCATTGCGCGCGCGGCAGCAGCAGAGATTGCGGCGCGCTGATGCGCGTCTTGCGTAACCATGTAATCCCCCGCATCGCGCCCCAATTCCGGCAAAACCGCCTGTGGCTGGTAGGCGGCAAGCCCTGCGACAGGGTCCAGATGGTGACGCAGAAAGGCGCGTATGTCAGAAAACGCCCCTGCATGGCCCCATGGCCCTGTCTGCATCACATTGCGCAACATGGGCGTGCGAAAGGCATAGGCATCTGCTGGGTCCAGCGTCACCGCTGCGCGCCCGATATCGCGGGTATAGCCGTCATCATCCTGTTCCTTGCCCGGCCCGATCGGGGGCTGGCCCATGGCATGGAATTTCTGATCACTCAGCAGGGGGCCGGAATGGCAGGAGGCACAATTTGCACGGCCAAAGAACAGGCGCATCCCCTCGCCCGCCTGTGGTGACATGGCAGCCAACTCGCGCAGATACTGGTCGAAGGGGGTCTGATCGGCGCGAAACTCGAATTCGATGAAGGCGGCAAGCGCATTTGCAATCTCGTCCATTCTGACAGAGGCATCCGCCCCCCGCCATGTGGCGAATGCACGGCGGTAATCCGGCAGCGCATCGACCCGCGCGGCAAGCAGCGCCCATGCGCCATCATCCCCGTGAATACGCTCTGCCGCGATTGCATCGGCAATCGGGTTCTCGCCCGCCTGCCCTGCCATTTCTTCAGCCGAGAGCACCGGAAACAATGCCTGCACCGCCAGAAGTGAATCGAGCGTCATATAGTCCAGCGGGCCTTGCGGGGTCAGAACAGCGCCGGGGGTGTCTGGGTCCGCCTCTATCCGGCCATCATGGAACATGACACGGATATCGCGCGCGCCAAGGTTCCACAACGCAGGCGCGTTGCGCGGAATGCGCCTATGGGCGGCGTGCATGCCATCTGGCCTGCGGTCATGCCCCAAGCCTTGCGCGCCCGTGCCAAGCCCAAGCGAAACACCATCCCCCGCCGCATGGCGCGGATGGTGGCAGGTGGCGCAAGCCACATCCATGTTGCCCGACAGGACGGGGTCAAAAAACAGCAAATGGCCGATGCGGGCAAGCGCTGCGTCACCCGCGCGGAAACTGTCTTCTGACAGGGGCGCAGGCAAGCTGCCATCCAGCGGCGCATGGGGGATAGGCCGCGCGGTGGGGCGCGGGGCGCGTAAGGGCGCAAGATCGGGCGCGGCAACAGGCGGGGCGGCCGCCACTTGCCGTGGCGGGCGCGCATAAGGGGCAGGGCTGGGGGGCGGCGGGCGAACCTGCACAGGCGGGGTCAGAAACAACTCTTGCAGCATCTGGCTGGCTTGCGGGTCGCCTGCCTGTTCCAACCTGCGCAGGGCTGTGAAGGCGGTGAAGAAATCACCCTGCTGCATGGCGGCGAAACCCTGGTTCAAGGTCTGCGCCTGCGCACCGCCCAGTGAGAGCAGCAAAACAGCCCCAGCCACATATGCAGGGCCAAGGCCCTTTGCCCGCACCCAAAAGGCAGGGCTTTGCCACCTGTGCCAAATTTTCTTCATCTTATCAGAATCACTAATCTTGCAAATAACGTCATTTTACCGCGCGCAGGCGAATTGACAAAGCCATTCCACCGCCCCCGCAGTCCGCGCGCGGCCCTATTTGCGCGATCTGCCGCAGGGCGCGCCCCCTCGTCTTTGCGGGCGCGCTGGGGTATGACCCCGGACACCCCCATAAACCGGAGCTGCCCGATGCATATGCCCTTGCCCCTGACCCGCGATCTGGTGCTGATCGGTGGCGGGCATACCCATGCGCTGCTGCTGCACCGCTGGGCGATGCATGCTTTGCCGGGGGTGCGGCTGACCCTCATCAACCCCGACCCTGTCGCACCCTATACGGGCATGTTGCCGGGCTATATTGCAGGCCATTACACACGCGAGGACTTGGACATCGACCTTGTCCGCCTTGCGCGCCGCGCGGGCGCGCGGCTGATACTGGGCAAGGCCACAGGGCTGGACCGCGCGGCACGGCTGGTGCATGTCGCAGGCCGCCCGCCGGTTGCCTATGATCTGGCCGCGATTGACATTGGCATCACGTCAGATTTGCCGATGATCCCCGGATATGCCGATCATGCCGTGTCCGCCAAGCCGCTGGGCGGGTATGCGCAGCGCTGGGAAAACTGGTGCGCGCAGCTGGCGCGGGGCGAGGTTGCGCCAAGCATTGCTGTCATCGGCGGCGGTGTCGCGGGGGTGGAACTGGCGCTGGCAATGGCCTACCGGCTGCGGGGACAGGCGGCGCGGATCACGATTGTGCAATCGGGGGCGCTGTTGCCCAATATCGGCGCACAGGCGCGGGCGCGGCTGATCGGGCATCTGAAACGTGCCGCTGTTACCATTGTGGAACAGGCACAAGTGACCGAGGTCACGCAACAAGGCATCGCGCTGGCAGATGGCACGCAACTACCGGCCAGTCTGGTGCTGGGCGCGGCAGGCTCGCGCCCGCAAGGCTGGCTGCGCAACACAGGGCTGGACCTGACGCAAGGATTCATCACAGTCGATCCTTATCTGCGCTCAATCACAGACCCCGCGATCTTCGCTGTGGGCGATTGCGCGCATATGGCCCATGCGCCGCGCGCGAAAGCGGGGGTCTATGCCGTGCGCCAAGCGCCCTATCTGTTCGACAACTTGCGCGCGGCACTTGGGGTGGGGAATTTGCGCGCCTACCAGCCGCAGCGCGACTACCTGAAGCTTGTCTCGCTGGGTGGCAAGACCGCGCTGGCCGATAAATGGTCCTTGCCGCTGGAAGGAGGGTGGCTTTGGGGGCTGAAAGACCGGATTGACGCCAAATTCATGGGCCAGTTTCGCAACCCCCAGCCCATGCCCCCTGCGCTGCCGCCCGCTTATGCCAATGGGCTTGCCGAAGCTTTGGGCGATAAGCCCCTATGCGGCGGGTGCGGGGCCAAAATGGGTGCGCAAACCCTGCGCGCGGCCCTGCCAGACGTGACTCGCGCGGATATTGAGGCAGGCATTGGCGACGATGCCGCGATCCTGCGCATCGGCGATGCGCGGCAAGTGATTGCGACCGACCATCTGCGCGCGCTGAGTGATGACCCGTGGTTGATGGCGCGCATTGCGGCCACTCATGCGCTTGGTGACATCTGGGCGATGGGCGCGCGCCCGCAAGCCGCGCTGGCGCAGGTGACCTTGCCGCGCATGTCCCCCGATTTGCAGGCCCGCACCCTGCGCGAAGTGATGGCAGGCGCGCAATCGGTGCTGGAACCGGCGGGTGTGGCGCTGGTTGGCGGTCATAGCGCGATGGGGGCCGAGATGCAGTTGGGCTTTACTGTCACTGGCCTGCTGGACGGGCCAGCGCGCACCAAAGCAGGCGCGCAGCCCGGCGATATGTTGGTTCTGACCAAACCCTTGGGGACTGGGGTGATCATGGCGGCAGAGATGCAATGGGCCGCACCCGGCGCAGTGGTAGCGGGTGCGCTGCGGGCGATGGTGCAGGCGCAGGGGCACGCGGCGGAACTGCTGGCCCCCATGGCCCATGCAATGACCGATGTCACGGGCTTCGGGCTGGCAGGGCATCTGGCCGAGATGCTGGCGCAAGACGGGCTGTCAGCGCGGCTGGATTTGGCGGCACTGCCCCTACTGGACGGGGCAGAGGCGTTAGTTGTGGCGGGGCATTATTCCAGCATTGCCGCAGACAACCGCGCAGCACTTGGGGCCATGCTAGAAGCACCCGATACAGCCCGCGCAGCCCTGCTGGTGGACCCGCAGACCGCAGGCGGATTGCTGGCCGCTGTTGCGCCCGCACAGGCCGCGGGTATTTTGGACAGCCTGCAAGCGGCGGGCTATGGGGCGGCGATTATCGGCGAGATTACGGGCCGCGACGGGCCGCGTATTGTTGCGCGATAGCGGACAGATGGTTGCTATTTCGCGCTGAGTGAGAACAAGAGTGTCATTCAGGGGTCGGCTATGGGGGGCTTTGCAAACATAGCGAATATGGGTGCAAAGCCGCGCAGCGTCGGGCCGTGGTACGGCGATGCGGGCTTTGAGCTATAGCACTTTATGCTGGCCAAATCCGCGAAAGACCGGGGCTTTGCGCGTAGCCAAGCCAAATCGCCGTGCCGGGGGACGGCTCGGCGATGCGCGGCGGGCCTGCGGCCCTTGATTCCGCGCGGAGTATGTAAACAACACCTTCTAAGCTGTCCTTGAATATTGCCCGTCAGATGGCCGACACCTTCGGCACACCACCACCATCACGCTTGCAGATTCTCAACTTTTCATATGCTTAAATAGCCTGTCTGCGGCAATTTCCTGCGACATTTCCGATAAATCACCCAACCTGATGTTCAGCACAGCGCATTGCCCCTTGCGCATGCGCTGATAGCTGGGGTCATAATGCGCGGTAATCAGGCTTTCGGCCAATGTTGCAAAATCACAAGTCGCAACCAGCCCATGCCAAGCCTCGATCTGCGCGGCAGGCTGGTAGGGGCGCAAGCCTTCGATCACCGCAATCAGCTTTTCGGGCTGCGCCGCAAAATCGCTATAGGCGTGCAGCGAATAGGCCGCGCGCGCAGCAACGGGCGCGTCGATCTGCACGCGGGGTGCGGCTTGCATCGCGCGCCACAGGGCGGGTGGCAGGCGGATATCGCCAATGCGGTTCGATTCCGCCTCGATCAGCACAGGGCGCATGGGGTCCAGCGCGCAGATCGCCTGCGCCAGCCGCGTCTCGAACAGTTTTTGCGACGGTTGCGGCGCAAGCCCCCCGAACAATGACCCGCGATGCCCCGCCAGCCCTTCCAGATCGATCGCCTGCCCGCCGCGCGCGGCCACACGCGCAAGGATTTCGGTTTTCGCACTGCCGGTGCCGCCATCTATCAGCAGCACAGGGGCGGGAAACTGCCCGTCATATAAAAGCGTCTGAACAAGGCGGCGATAGGATTTATACCCCCCCTCCAACACCTCGACCCGCCAGCCGATCTGGCGCAGGATGGTGGCGAAAGACCCCGACCGCTGCCCGCCGCGCCAGCAATAGACCAGCGGTTGCCAATCGCCTTGCTTGTCGGCCAAAGCGCCCAGCAAATGGCGCGCGGCATTCTGCGCCACCAGCGCGGCCCCCAATTTGCGCGCGGTAAAGGGGCTGTCTTGTTTATAGATCGTGCCCACACGCGCGCGCTCAAGGTCATCCAGCACCGGCAGGTTTATCGCGCCCGGCAGGTGATCTTCGGCAAATTCGGCAGGGGCGCGCGCGTCGATCACGGTATCGAAGCCCGCTGTCAGATCTTGCAGTGATTTCAGAACAAAGCCCATGCGGCACCCCCTGCCGCAGCCATGGCTGCGGCAGGCCAAAAGGTCAATCCTGCGCGCGCAATGTCTGCGCAGGCCGCACCGCCAGCGGGCGCAGCGCAAAGACCAGACCGGCCAGCAGCGTGGCCAGAATGCCGCCCAACACGATAAGAACCGCAGAGACAGGTTCAAACTGGTAGCTGGATTGCATCACAAAGCGCATCACCGCCCAGGATGCCAGCGCCGCCGCCGCCAAAGCCACCAGCCCTGCCGCAGCCCCCATCAGCGCAGAGCGCAGCGCGAAAGACGCCAGTATGCCCGCGCGCGTGGCCCCCAGTGTTTTCATCACTGCTGCCTCATATACACGCGCCCGCTCGCCCGCCGCTGCCGCGCCGATCAGCACCACAAAGCCTGTCAGCAGCGTGGCAAGGGCGGCATAGCTGGTGGCGGTGGCCATGGTGGACAGCGCTTCTGTCACCCGCTCGGCGGCTTCGCGCACGCGGATGGCAGTAATATTGGGGAACATGTTGGACAGATCCCGCAGAATCGCGCCTTCAGCCGCTTCCAGCGCATAGACGGTGGAAATATGCGTATGCGGGGCAGATCGCAGGGGTTCGGGCGACATAAGCATGACAAAACCAATCCCGCCGGTCGAGAAATCAACTTCGCGGAAGCTGGCGATTGTCGCGGTTATGTCGCGGCCCAACACATTCGCGGTAACCGTATCGCCCAAAGATAGCCCCAGTTCCTGTGCTTCCTCGATGGCGAAACTGACCAGCGGCGGGCCGCTATAATCTTCGTCCCACCATTCGCCCCCGACAAGAGTTGTCCCTTCGGGGATGGTTGCGGAATAGGTAATGCCACGATCCCCGCGCAGCACCCAATGGCCCCAAGCAGGATGTTCGCGCGCGGGAATACCGTTGAGTTCTGTCACAACGCCGCGCAGCATGGGGGCTGTATCGACGCGGTCCACATTTTCATCCGCCGCCAGCCGTTCCAAAAACCCCTCTAGCTGGTGGTTCTGGATGTCGAGGAAGAAATAGCTGGGCGCGCGGTCTGGCAGGTCCAGCGCGATGGCGCGGCGCAGGTTGCTATCGATCTGGCCGACAGCGGCCAGCACTGTCAGGCCAAGGCCCAAAGACAGGATCACAGCAGTCGCCCCTTCGCGCGGGTTCGCAATCGCCCCCATTGCCATGCGCAGCGCCGTGCGCCCGCGCAGCGCGCGGGACCGCGCCAGTTTGCGGGCGATGAAACGCACAAGCAATGCGGCCAGCGACAAGACCGCCAAAGCGCCAATCACGCCGCCTGCGGTTGCATAGGCCAGATAGGGCACGGCTGCGAAACCCGCCGCCACCAGCACCAAGCCTACGACCAGCGCCAGAGTGACAAGCAGATAGGGCCAACGCGGCCAGCCTTTCGACGCTTCTGCCACGCCGCGAAAGATGGTGGCGGCGCGCACATGTTCGGTGCGTGCCAGCGGCCATAGGGTGAAGATAAGCGCGGTCAGCGCGCCATAAAGCGCCGCCTCGATCAAGGCGCGCGATTGCACGGTGATTTCCAGCTCGATCGGGATTTGATCGGCCACCAAAGGGGCCACGGCAAAAGGCACCACCGCGCCCAGCGCCAGCCCCAGCGCAAGGCCGATGACTGTGAGCACGCCAATTTGCATCAGATAGACTGCAAAGATCGTGCGGCTTTCTGCGCCAAGGGTCTTGAGCGTGGCAATCACATTGGTCTTGCCATCCAGATAGGTGCGCACAGCGGCAGACACCCCGACCCCGCCCACAGCAAGCCCCGCCAGCCCGACCAGCACTAGGAAGGAAGACACGCGCTCGATCACATTGCGGATCTGGGGGGCTGCGTTGCGGCTGTCGCGCCAGCGCACGCCTGCGCCGTCAAACTGCGCCTGCACAAGTCCGCGCGCCTGATCCAGCGATTGGCCCGGCAAAAGCAGGCGGTAATTCACTTCATACAGCGTGCCCGGTCCCAGCAATTCGGCATTTTCAAGCGCATCGCTGCGCACCAGCGTGCGCGGGCCAAAGCCGAAATTCGCGCCCAGCCCATCGGGTTCGCGGGTGATATGGGCGCGCAAGCTGAATTCCTGCACGCCAAGCCGGAACGTGTCGCCCATCTGTAGCCCCAGCCGTTCGGCAAGGATGCGCTCCATCACAGCGCCGGGCAGCCCGTCTTCTTCGGCCAGCGCCTCATCCAGCGGGATGGGCGGGTCCAGCCCCACACTGCCCACCAGCGGATAGGCCCCGTCGACACCCTTGACCTGCGTGACCGAGCGTTCGGCACTATCGCCCTGCCCTGCCACGGCCATGGACCGGAAATCGACCACCTCGGACACCTGAGCGGCGAAACTGTCGATCCAGTCGCGTTCCTCAGGCGTGGCGAAGCGGTAGGTCATGCGCAATTCGGCATCGCCCCCCAGCAGCGTGGCCCCTTCGCGCGCCAGCCCGTCATCAATCGCGCCGCGCACGGACCCCACCGCCGCAATTGCGCCGACGCCAAGTGCCAAGCAGGCCAGAAACACCCAGAACCCGCGCAAACCGCCGCGCAATTCGCGGCGTGCAATCTTCCATGCGACCGATATCATTCAGCGGCCTCTTGGTTGCGTGTCTCAACCCCCGAGATACGACCATCGGCCAGCGAGATTACCCTGTCGCACCGCGCCGCCAATTCGGGCGCATGCGTCACCAGCACCAGCGTTGCACCGTGGCGGTCGCGCAGGCCGAACAGCAAATCCATAATCGCCTGCCCGTTGGGGCCGTCCAGATTGCCTGTGGGTTCATCCGCCAGCAAGATGTCAGGGCGCGGGGCGGCGGCGCGGGCAAGGGCCACGCGCTGCTGCTCGCCGCCCGACATTTGCGCGGGGTAATGGTCCAGCCGGTGGCCAAGGCCGACCGCGCGCAATTCTTCCTCGGCGCGGTCAAACGCATCGCGCCTGCCTGCCAGTTCCAGCGGTGTTGCGACATTTTCCAGCGCGGTCATTGTCGGAATCAGGTGGAAAGACTGAAAGACCACCCCCATATGTTCCCTGCGAAACCGTGCCAGCGCATCTTCCCCAAGGGCAGTCAGGTCATGGCCAAGCGCCGATACGGCCCCGGATGTGGCGCGTTCCAGCCCGCCCATAAGCATGAGGAGTGACGATTTGCCCGACCCTGACGGCCCGATCAACCCCACGGTTTCACCGCGCGTGACATCCAATGTGATTGACCGCAATATGTTCACTGGCCCCGCATTTCCCTGCAAGGTCAACTCCACATCCCTGAACGAGAGTACCATGTCCTTCATCCAGACTTTCCTTTTAAAAAACCATTCCCCTGAATATGGGGTCGCGTCTGCATTCGGCAACTGCTGCGCTGCGGCAATCTTGTCTTTCACGCTGGTGGCGGGCAGTTCCGTCGCGCTTGCAGCCGAAACACCCATTCGGCTGGTCGCCTTGGGCGACAGCCTGACCCAAGGCTACGGCCTGCCCCAAGACGAAGGCTTTGTCCCCCAGCTGCAAGCATGGCTGGATGCGCAAGGCGTCAAGGTCGAGGTTATCAATGCAGGCGTATCAGGCGACACCACCGCAGGCGGGCTGGCGCGGATGGACTGGACATTGGACGAGCAGGTAGATGCCATGCTGGTCACTTTGGGCGGAAATGACCTGTTGCGCGGCCTGAACCCCGCCACCAGTAAAGAAAACCTCAGCGGCATTTTGGCGCGGCTGGAGCGGGAGGGCATTCCCGCCATGCTGGCCGGTCTGCCTGCGCCGGGCAATTACGGGCCGGAATTTCAACTGGCATTCGAGCGCATGTATATCGACCTTGCGGGTCAGTATGATGTGCCGCTCTACCCCAATTTCATGCAGCCCATGACAGATAAGGCCGATGCAGGGGCCAGCTTTGCCGATCTCATGCAGGACGACCACATCCACCCCAATGCCGAAGGTGTGGCGCTGATTGTCGAAGGCATTGGCCCCGAGGTGCTGGAGTTTTTGCGCGCGCTGGAAGAGCAGCCGTCCTAAGCTGCGGCCTTGCCCGCAGTTGTGGTCCGTGGCGCTTCTTGCTATGGCCCTTCGTTGAAACAACCATAAGTCACGGTTGCTGCGACCACTCACGTCACAGCGGCGCTATCAGGCGGATGCACAATGGCAAGACAAAATTACATTTTCACCTCTGAGTCGGTGTCCGAGGGGCACCCCGACAAGGTTTGTGACCGTATTTCGGATGCAGTGCTGGATGCGCTCTTGGCCGAAGAGGAAACCGCGCGCGTCGCTTGCGAAACCTTCGCCACCTCGTCGCTGGTGGTGATCGGGGGCGAAGTGGGCCTGACAGACCCCGAGCGGTTGAAAGACTACATGGGCCGCATCCCGCAGATCGCGCGCGATTGTATCCGCGATATCGGCTATGAACAGGACAAGTTCCATTGGAACACCTGCCATGTGCTGAACTTTCTGCATGAACAATCCGCGCATATCTGGCAGGGCGTGTCGCAAGATGGTGCGGGCGATCAGGGGATCATGTTCGGCTATGCTGTGGATGAGACGCCGGAACTGATGCCAGCGCCGATTCAGTATTCCCACCAGATCTTGAAGCGGCTGGCAGAGGCGCGCAAATCGGGTGCGGAACCCACCCTGCGCCCCGATGCCAAAACCCAGCTTTCGCTGCGCTATGAAGATGGCAAGCCGGTGGAAGTCACGCAGCTTGTGCTCTCCACCCAGCACGCCAACGCAGACCAGACACCCGACGATATTCGCGCGATCGTGGAACCCTATATCCGCGAGGTTCTGCCCGCCGAATGGTTGACCGAGAAAACCGAATGGTGGGTCAACCCGACAGGCACTTTCGTGATTGGCGGGCCGGATGGCGATGCCGGTCTGACGGGCCGCAAGATCATTGTGGACACCTATGGCGGCTCTGCCCCGCATGGGGGCGGTGCGTTCTCGGGCAAAGACCCGACAAAGGTGGACCGCTCTGCCGCTTATGCCGCGCGCTATCTGGCCAAGAATGTTGTGGCAGCAGGCATGGCAAAACGCTGCACCTTGCAGATTTCCTACGCGATTGGGGTGGCAAAGCCGCTATCGATCTATGTCGATACACATGGCACAGGGCTGGTGGATGATGAAGCGATTGAACGCGCAGTGGCAAAGGCCATGGACCTGACGCCGCGCGGCATCCGGGAACATCTGGGCCTGAACCGCCCCATCTATGCGCGCACGGCTGCATATGGCCATTTTGGCCGCGCGCCAGAGGCGGATGGCGGCTTTTCGTGGGAACGTACCGATCTGATCGAGGCGCTGAAAAAGGCCGTCTAAGGCCCTGCCCCTCTGCCCTGCACCTGTGATGCGGGGATAAATGAACTAAGCCAAACGCCGCGGGCAATGCCTGCGGCGTTTGCCATTCATGTCAACCGACTTGCGCCGCCGTCACGCTTTGGCGGTGCCATCGTCCTTCAGGCCAAGCTTGCGAAACACCATCGCAGCGGGGCAAAGCCCTGTAAACGCGGATTGAAACATGTTCAGCGCGATGAACACGGTAAACCAGATGAAAAGGGGCGAGATGAACGTGGTCAGCAAAACGCTGATCAACACCATGACACCTGCAAAAGCGAGAACGGCACGATCGACTGTCATTAGAAGCACTCCAATATAATTTCGAGCATCATGGCACGCCGCCCAAATAAATTCAAGTATGCGTATGTGTGTATTTCATCAGACTCCCTACCCATCACGCGCTCGTGACTTCCCTTCCAGTAACTGGAGCATCGTACCAGATGCAAAACAACCACAGGAGAGCTTGATGAAACCCGCCATTCTTGCAGTCAGCCTTGTCTTTGCCGCGGCCATTGGTGCGGGCGGCTACGCAGTCGCATCGAACCACGGCCATATGAATCATGGCGGACATGCCGGCCACGGCGATCATGCCGCCACAGATGCAGATGTCTCTCCCGCGACCCGCGCCTTTATGGATGCCAATGATGCCATGCATGCAGACATGATGATCGAATTCACCGGCGATGCCGATGTCGATTTCATCCGGGGCATGATCCCGCATCACGAAGGTGCCGTTCTGATGGCCGAGATTGTTCTTGAACATGGCACGGATGCAGAAGTTGCCGAATTGGCGCGCGAGATCATTGCCGCGCAAAAAGAAGAAATCGACTGGATGCGCGCCTGGCTTGCAGAGCGCGGACACTAATGTTCTTCAAGCGGCACACATTACCCAGATGAGGGGGCCAAGTGTCGGGCTGCACCGCGGCCCGACACTGCATGGCTTAACACTCTAGAATAAGAGCGTCCGTAAAGCCCGTTGCAACCAAGCCCAAAACTGCTGCCTGACCGCTTTCGCGGCGGCAGCAGGGGATATGTATCAGGTGGCGCGGATCATGGCAGGAAGCGCGGCCAGATTGCCACGCCGGACAGCCCCTGATGGCCCGCAATCAAAGCGCCCAGACAGAGCAGCCCAATCGCAAGACGCAGTGTCGCATTCGGTGGCATGCAAAGCCGTGCATGGCGGCAGCGCGCGCGCAGGGCGTGCCAGTCGGCAAGGCCCATTTCACGTTGTTTGCGCCGGTCGATCAGCACCATGCCAAGCCCTGCAAACCCGGCAAAGCCTGCAAACATCAGCCCATGCGCAAGATCACCATTTGCGATCAGATGTACGCCTGCCCATAACCCAAGCGCCACAAGCACAGGGTGGCGCAGCCATCCTGTCAGCTCGGGCCGGTCAGGGTCGAAGCGGTGGTTGCCTGCGCCACCGAAAGAAAAGGGGTTGGGCCGCCCGAGTGTCAGGCTAAGCAGCACCACCGCAGGCACCATACCTGCAAGCACGATCCAATGCGCGCTTGCGGGCATTGGCCAAAGGGGCACATGCGGCGCATGCGCCGCTGCGATGAACAGCAACGCCAGTACCGCCAGCGACAGGGCGGAATAGGCCCAACCGAAGCCTGTCTGGCCCAGTGTTGCAACCAGCCACGGCTTCACAGGCGCGCGCACAGGCACAGAATGGCTTAGCACAAACAGCGCCCATGCGCCCGCATACAGGCCCCAGCCGCTCATGCAGGGCGCGCGGCGCTCACCGCTTTGGCGGCGCGTTTGGGGCGTGTCAGAATGGGCCAGTACAGGACAGAGAACCCGCCAAAGGCCACAATCCACAATGTGGCGGACAGGTGCAGCAGCCACCCCTCGCCCGGCCAGACCCCGGCCAGCAGGCGCGCGAGTGTCGCGGCGATCAGTGCCAGATACAGGGCTGCGACAGGGCGCGTGGCGGTCAGGGGCAGGCCCGCATGGCCAAGGCTGGCGCGGGTCATCACTGCCAGTGTCATCAGCCCGATGGCACCTGCCAGCCAGACATGGCGCGCGCCCGAATGGGGCAACAGGGCGAATGCGGCGGCCCCCACTGTCACAAACCCCAGTGCAAGCATCGCATAGGCTGCATGCAACACCCAGACCAGCGGTTCGGCACGGGTCTGGTGCCCTTGCCAGCGCGACAGCCGCCAGAAATTCGCACCACCCGCCGCAAGGCACAGACTGGCCGTCAGGCCGCTTTCCGGCAGGGTCACAAAGGCCAACAATGCCGCGCCCGTCAGGCCCAGCACAACGCCATCCGCGCGGTTCATCGCCACCGGCAGGCGCTGGGCCTGCTGCTTGGCCAGAAAGTTGCGGGTAAAACTGGGCACAACCCGCCCGCCGATCAGGGTGATCAGCATCAGCACAGCGCCAAGCCCCAGCCGCAAGCCATAGCCGTCATGTGCTGGCCCTTGTGCTGCCTCAAGGTGAAAGAGTGCATTGGCCAGCGCGAAAAGCACGACCAACCCAAGCACCGGCAGGTTGCGCCAGTTGCGCCCTGTGACAATCTCTCGGGCCAGAAACCCGATCAATGCCAATGGCAGCGCCAGATCAAGTGCGGCGACAAGCCCTGCGGGCCAGTTGGCCCCCACCAACAGGGCCACCCGCCCAAGCGCCCACAGCGCCACCAACCCCGCCAGCGGCCAGCCGACGACAGGCAGCCGCCCTGTCCAATTTGGCACTGCGGTCAGCAAGAAACCGGCGATGACAGCCGACAGATAGCCGAAGACGAACGCATGCACATGCCAATCCATGGGGGCAAAGGCTATGGGCAACGGGTCTGCCCCTGCCAGCAACACCACCCAGAACGCCATCGCAAAAGCGGCCCAAACCCCCGAGAGCAGGAAAAATGGCCGGAACCCGTAGCTAAGCAAGGCCGGTCCGGTCCAGTTGCGGCTGGCAGTGGCAGTGTTCATGGCGTCCGGTCCTTGGCTGAATGAATGCCTTGACGGTATGGCGCTCAATAAGTATTGTAAATACCAATTCAACTGAAACAGTCGGAAATCATGCGCCTGACATCTTTCACCGATTACGGTTTTCGTGCGCTGATGCGCATGGCGGGTGCGCCGGGCCGCAGCTTCTCTACAGCCGAACTGGCTGCGGAATTCGCCATTTCGCGCCACCATCTGACAAAGATCATCCAGCAATTATCCGCAGCCGGGATTGTGACAACACGGCGCGGCGGTGGGGGTGGGGCGCAATTGGCGTGTGACCCTGCGCAGCTTACGCTTGGGCGCATTGTGCGCGTGCTGGAGGCGGGGCAGGCGCTGGTGCAGTGCTTCGATCCGACGGACAAGCGCTGCACCCTTTTGCCGGGGTGCCGATTGCGCGCAGAACTGGCCGGGGCCGAGGCCGCGTTTCTGGCGCATCTCGATCACAGCACTCTGGCCGATATCGCATGGCCTGCCGCGCCAAGGTGATCAGCCTGCAATAGCGCCGTTCAAGGCCGGTGCCGCCCCCACCCTGACCTGCCCGCATTGCGCAAAGGCTGGCACAACAGGCGTGGGGCTATGGGTTTTGGGCGTCACCCTGCCCTGCGCGAGGGCACGCCCCCCTCGCGCAGGCGCGACTGGTAATGCGGCTCTGCCCAATTCGCGCGAGAGAGCCATTCCGCGGCCGGTTGCCGCTCTGCCAAAGCATCCGAGATTTCGACCTCATCAAAGCCCGAGCGCCGCGCCATCGCGTATTGGTCCGAGATCACATGCCCGCGCGCGCGCAAACGGCCCGCAAAGCCCATCCGGCGCAATTGCCGCGCAACGCTGAAACCGCGCCCGTCTGAAAAGGCAGGAAAATCAATGCGGATGAATGCAATTCCTTGCAATCGCCCCTCTAACGTTTCGGGCGCGATATCTGACGGCAGGTCCAGCGCGAGCGGGCGCTCGTCCGGGTCTGCGTCAAACGCTTCCAGCGGGGTAAAGCCTGCGCGCCAGTCATCTGGCGCAAAGCCGCTATCTGTGACAATCACACTCATGCTGCATCCTCCTGTCTGTCGGGGGTCGGCACGCCCCCTGTAAAATGAATACCGCATTCGGTCTTATTTGTTCCCCGCCACCGCCCCGCGCGCGGGTCTTCGCCTGTATTCACCCGCGTGGTGCAAGGCGCGCACCCGATCGAGGGGTAGCCCTGCGCAACCAGCGGATGGCGCGGCAGATCATGCGCGTCCAGATATGCGCCAACCGCGCCCGCGTCCCACTCGGCCAGCGGGTTCAGGCGAATGCGGCCGGTTTCCGGTTCCACCTCGGCGCGCTGAAGCAAGGCGCGCGTGTCCGCCTGATGACGCTTGCGCCCTGTGATCCAGCCATCATAGCCCGCCAGCGCGCGGGTCAGCGGGTCGGATTTGCGCAACTGGCAGCAGGTTTCCGTGTCGCTGCGGTACAACAACCCATCAGGGTCGCGGGCGAACAGGGCGGAACGATCCGGCGTCAGGGTCTGGATATTGCTTAGCCCCAGATGCGCCGCCAATGCGCGCTGATAGGCGACTGTTTCAGGAAACAGCGCAAGCGTGTCGATAAACAGCACCGGCAAGGCGCGGTCTATCTGGGCAACCATATGCAGCAGCACTGCGGAATCGGCCCCGAAGGAGGACACCATCGCCACGCGCCGCACCGTGGCCAGCCCTGCGCGAAGGAACTCTTGCGCCGGAACCGCGCTGTGTTGCGCCAGAAGCGCTGCGACATGGTCATGCGGATCAGGCAGCATCTGCGCGCCCTCCTGTCTGATATAACGCATCCTTGAACGGCTTGGGGCCAAGCCGGCGGAAGGTGTCGATGAAACTTTCCTCTGCCCCCTCGCGCAATGCCAGATAGGCCGTCACCAGCCGGTCGATGGCCGGGATGATCTGGTCATAGGCGAAACCCGGCCCAGCCCGCTCGCCCAGCGCGGCGGTTTCGGTGCCGTCGCCGCCCAGCGTGATCTGGTAGTTTTCCACCCCTGCACGGTCCAGCCCCAGAATGCCGATATGGCCCACATGGTGATGCCCGCAGGCATTGATGCAGCCTGAAATCTTGATCTTCATCGCGCCAATATCCAGTTCCCGCGCGCGGAAAGCCTGCGCGATGTCCTGCGCCACAGGGATGGATCGGGCGGTCGCCAAAGCGCAGTAATCCATGCCCGGGCAGGCAATGATGTCCGAGATCAGGCCGATATTGGCCGTGGCCAGCCCCGCCGCTTGCAGGGTGGCATGCACGCGTGGCAGGTCGGATTTATGCACATGCGGCAGAATGACATTCTGTTCATGGCTGATGCGCAATTCATCATGACCAAATTCCGCCGCCAGATCCGCCATGACGCGCATCTGCGCGGCAGTCGCGTCACCGGGCGTTGCGCCATGCGCTTTCAGGCTGATCGTGACGATGGCGTAATCGGGGTGGCGATGCGCCGCCAGATTGGTATCGGCAAACGAACGGAACACCGGATCATACGCATAGGCGGCGTCATATGCGGCAGTTGGCGCGCTGCGAAAGGCAGGCGGCGCGAAGGCTGCGCGCAGATCATGCAAAACGGCTTGGTCTGCCCCGCCCCATTCGGCGCGCAGCGTCTTGAACCGGCTGTCAACACGGGCGCGCACCTCGTCCAGACCCAGTTCGTTTACCATGATCTTGATGCGCGCCTTGTATTTGTTATCGCGTCGCCCGAAGCTGTTATAGGTGCTGAGGATCGCTTCGATATAGGGCAGCAGATCATCTTGCGGCAAGAACTCTGCCAGCACTTTGCCGATAACCGGCGTGCGCCCCAGACCGCCGCCGATGATCACCTCATAGCCCTGCGCGCCGTCACGCGTGACCATGCGCAGGCCAATATCATGCGCGCGGGTCACCGCGCGGTCATTGGGGCTGCCGGTGATGGCAATCTTGAACTTGCGCGGCAGGAACTGGAATTCGGGGTGATCGGTCGACCATTGGCGCAACAGTTCTGCCACAGGGCGCGGGTCGGCAATTTCATCTGCCGCAGCACCTGCGAAATGATCGGCTGTCACGTTGCGCACGCAATTGCCCGAAGTCTGGATCGCGTGCATTCCCACCTCGGCCAAAGCGTCCAGCATATCGGGTACGTCGCGCAGACGCGGCCAGTTGAACTGGATGTTCTGGCGCGTGGTGAAATGGCCATAGCCCTTGTCCCACCGCTCGGCAATCTCGGCAAGCTGGCGCATCTGCGCACTGTGCAAGGTGCCATAGGGGATCGCCACGCGCAGCATATAGGCATGCAGTTGCAGATACAGCCCGTTCATCAGGCGCAATGGCTTGAATTCATCTTCTGTCAGGGCACCGGAAATGCGCCGCTCCACCTGTGCGCGAAACTGGGCGTTGCGGGTTTTCAGAAATTGGTGGTCAAAGGTGGAATAGGCATACATGGCGGGCAATCCTTGTGGCTTTGGGGCATGTGCAGGGCGCGGTGTCAGGGGCGACACATGCCCTGTGCCTGCTTGCCATACCGGTAGTTGGACGGGCCGCGCGCGCGAAACCCCTCGCGGAAATGGACAGGCCTTGGGCCTTGGGGGCCGGACTGCGCGGGGGCCAGATAGGGGCCGACAAGCCGGGCTGGCTGGGCTTGGGCGGCGGCCAGCGCTTCCCCCGCTGCCGCCGCGTCTTGAAACAGCAGCGCATCGCCATGCGCGCGCGACCAGTGGCCTGAGGCAGTCAGATACACGACATCACCTTCAAAAAGATCATTCGCGGTCAGAACCGAGGGCAGGAACGCGCGGCTCATTGGGCGACCTCCTGCAAGGACAGGGCTTGCTGCCCCTGCCTTGGCGCCAGCCCCAGCAAGATCACGGCAGGCCCGTCAAGGCGCGCGGCTGATTGTGGCAATGTGGCCAGCGTTGCCCCCACAACCCTTTGACCGGCGCGCGAGGCATTTTCAACCAGCGTCACCGGCATGTCAGCGGCAGCGCCATGCATCAGCAGCCGCCCCTGCACAAACCGCGCCGCGCGCTTGCCCATATACAGCGCCGTCACCGCACCCTGTGCGGCCAGCCCTTGCCAGTCCTGATCTGCAAACCCATGCATGTCATGCGCTGTGACCAGCCGCAGCGCATGGTTGCGCCCGCGCGAGGTCAGGCTCTGGCCAATACTTGCCGCGGCACTGGAGGCCGCAGTCACCCCCGGCACCACCTGCCACGGAATGCCTGCCCCATCCAACGCGGCGGTTTCTTCATCAAGCCGCCCGAAAACCGACGCATCGCCCCCTTTCAGCCGCACCACATGCGCGCCGCGCCGGGCATGTGTGAGCATCAGCGCATGAATCGCGTCTTGTGCGGTAGATGGCCCGAATCCTTCCTTGCCAACAGAAATAATCACTGCCTCGCGCCGTGCGAGTTCCAGAATTTCAGGCGTCACCAGACGGTCATGGATCACGACATCGGCGCGGTCCAGCAGCTTGCGCGCCTTGAGGGTCATCAATTCGGGATCACCCGGCCCTGCGCTGACAAAATCGACATGCCCCTGCGCGACAGGCGCGCAAAGGTGGCGCGCCAGCAACTCATCCAGCGCCCGCGCAACGCCGCCCTCGCCATGCGCGTGCAGCGCGCGCGGGCCTTTCGCGTCATAATACTCTGCCCAGAACGCACGACGGCGCGGCCCTTGGGGCAAAGCCTCGGCCATTTTGCGAAATGATTTCCCGATCCGCGCAAGCACACCCAGCGAAGGCGGAAGGCTGTCTTCCAGCTGCGCCTTGATCTTGCGGGCAAGGACAGGGGCCGCCCCTTCGGTGCCGATCGCCACGACCACCGGATCACGGTCCACAATGGCAGGGGTGATGAAATCGCTCTCTTGCAGATTATCGACGATATTGACCAGCGCGCCCGCCGCGCGCCCCAGCCGCGCAATCCGGGCATCTTCGCCCATATTGCCGGTTGTGGCATAAACCAGCCGCGCATTGCCCAGATCACAGGCCAGCACAGGGCGCTGCACCAGCGTGACCTGCGGGCAAAGCGCTCTGATCTCGGGCAAGATGTCAGGGGCGCAGACAGTTATCTTCGCTTCAGTCTTCAGCAGCAGGCGCAGCTTGGCCAAGGCCATCTCCCCGCCACCGCCAATGACGACATGCGCTTGGGCAAGATCAAGAAAAACCGGAAAATGCTGCATGGTGCGACTCCCTACACTACACCCGCATATTAGGATAATTTCCCATATAATTGCCATATGTCAAAAACTATAAGGAATTTGTCTTGTTATGTTGCATCGATATGGGAATATTTAATCGAAAGCTTTGTGCAGGGCAGACATGAAAGCTTGCATGGCGCGAAATGCGAGAGTTCTGTTTCGCCCCTGCACACTCGACTCGTGCAAAGCCAGAGACCCCGGAGCAGGTCCGGGGTCACCGCGCGACGCGCATCCGGTGTGCACAACACCCCAGACAGCGACACCAGCAAAACGCAGCGGTGTCGGGGCGGCAAAGGGGTCGGGTATCTGCGGGTGGCAGGTAAAACAACGCAAGCCCCGCACCTGTTGCGGGGCCTCTCGGCGGCACAGCGCCCCATGCTTTGGGGCTTGATTTGGGCCTTTGGGGAACGGGTTGGCGGCTGAAACGTTGCTTTCTGAATGCAGGCGCTGATCCGTGCCACAGGGAGACCCAGACGCATGGACTCAGGGCGTATTGTTCAGACAAACACCATTCTTCTGACAGCGGGCCTGCTTTTGCTGGGCTATCTGCTGGCCGAAGTGCTGCTGCTGGTATTTGCAGCGGTGCTGCTTGCGGTCGGGCTGGACGGTCTGGCGCGCGAAATGGCGCGGCGGCTGCCGCTGTCGCGCGGTTGGGCGCTGGTGGCGATCGTGGTCGCAATCGCTGCACTGTTCCTCACCACGCTGGGCGTCTCGGCGGCGCGGCTTGTGCGGCAGTTTCAGGATCTTGGCGAGGCGGTCATGGATTTTGTCGCACGCGCGCAAGACTGGCTGGAGGAGTTGGGCGCTTTCGCCCTGATGGAGGATATGAGCGGCGAAGAGGGCGATCTGGCGGGCGCCGCAGGGGATATGGCAGGCCATGCCATGACCTTCGGGTTATCGGCAGCAGGGGCTGTCACCAGCTTTATCATCCTGATCGTGCTGACGCTTTTCCTTGCCGCCAACCCGCCGCTCTATCGGGGGGGTGCGGTGCGTCTTGTCCCCCCTGACACGCGCCCGGTTGCGCAAGACACGCTGTCGGCGCTGGCGCATGCGCTGCGCTGGTGGTTTCTGGGCCAGCTTGTGTCAATGCTGCTGCTGGGGGTAAGTGTCGGGCTGGGGCTGCTGGTGCTTGGGATCGAGCTGTGGTTGGCGCTGGGCGTGCTGACAGCGCTGCTGACCTTCATCCCGTTCCTTGGCCCGCTGATCGCAACAGTGCCGATTGTTGCAGTGGGTTTTGCCGAAGGCACGCAGACCGGCCTTATCGTGCTGGCAGGCTATATCCTCATCCAGAATATCGAGGGCAATATTCTGGTGCCCTTGATCCAGCATAAGGCCGTCAACCTTGCGCCCGCGCTTTTGATTGCAGTGCAGGTGCTGCTGAGCCTTGTGTTCGGGGTGGTGGGCCTGATCCTGGCCGCACCGCTGACCATCGTGGGAATGGTTGCTGTGCAAAAACTGTGGGTCGAACATACGCTGGGCGAGAAAGTCACATGACAGCCGCGCGCGCGGCGACAGATGAGAGGTGACAATGCCTGCGGCTGATATCTACTCGCCAGAACCGAACCTGCTGGAGCGCAAATTTGCCGCCTATCTGGCGCGGCATGGCGCAGATGACAGCACGCCGGAACATCCCACAGCGCAGCGTGTGCAAAAAATCCGCCGCATCACCCGATGGAGCATCGGCTTGTCCGCGCTGGCGGGTATCCTCTCGGGCGGGATCATCGGGGGGGCGGAGATCTGGATGCGGTACAGCCTTTTCGATGGCATGGATGATCTTGGCTGGCGCGACACCTGGCCCTATTGGGCGGGCTTCTATGCTTTTGTCGGTGTCATCAGCGCGATTGAGATTGCGCTTCTCTATGCGCTGGCGCTGGGGGGCATTGCGCGCATCACCCGCCATTCCGGCCTTGCACTGTCGCAGGACGGGGGGCACGCGCTCTTCTCGCACAGCCTTGCGCGCGCCGCGCTGGAATTTCCCAGCCCGCAGGTCACGATTTACGGGATCGACCCCTATGCCTATGTGGCAAACTGGAAGCTGACAGCGCTGAACATCGCCTATAAGCTGAAGGTGGGGGTCAGCAGTTTTATTTTGCGGGTATTTTTGCGCAGGGTTGCCGCGCGTATGGCCATTCGCGGCATGGTTCCGCTATTTGCAGGCCCGCTTTATGCAGTCTGGAACGCCTATATCATCGGGCGCATTATGTCAGAGGCACAGATGCGCACGCTGGGGCCCTTCGCCGTGGACACCCTGATGTCAGAACATTTCGACACTGCACAGGGTTTGGACGCCACCGAGAAACGGGTAATCCTGCATGCCGCGGGCGAGATGCTGACACGCGGGCGCGATGCGCACCCCAATCAGATTTATCTGATCAGCCGTTTGCGCCATGCGCTGGACCACCGAGAGGATATCTCGCTGGACTGGGACGCCTTGCGCCATCACCTGCCTGAACTGGACGCAGACGGGCAGGCGCGCGTGCTGAACCTGCTGACAGTGTCTTGCGTGATCGGCCCTGGCATTCACCGCCACCAGTTGGCGCTGTTGCGCAGTGCCTGCGCCGATTGCGGCGCAAGCTTGCACGCGGACCGCGTGAAAAAACTGCGCAAGGCGTTGATGCGCGGCGAGCCTGTCACCCGCGCCGCAGTGTCGCGCGCCCGTTCCCCTGCTGCCGGTATTTCGCACGCGTCTTGATTGCGGCCCTGAAAGCTGGGGTTGAAACACGCATCGCAATTTGTAGAACTGGCGGGGCGCGCATGTCTGCGCAAGCTGCGAATTGTCAGACCCGGATCAAGGATCGTCTTCATGTCTCAGGCCGAACGACTGCGCGATATCCAGATCATCGCGCGCCGCGACGGACGCGTCACCGTCGAGGGGTTGGCCGCACATTTTGACGTCACCATGCAAACAATCCGCCGCGATCTGGGCGATCTGGCAGAGCAGGGCAAATTGCAGCGCGTTCATGGCGGCGCGATCCTGCCGTCAACCGTTGCCAATATCGGCTATCAGGACCGGCGCGACCTGAACGAGGCCGCCAAGGCCGCCATCGCGCAAAGCTGCGCGCGCGACATTCCCAACGGGTGTTCGCTGTTCCTCAATATCGGCACGACCACCGAAGCGCTGGCGCGCGCGCTGTTGGGGCATCGGGATATCATGGTGCTGACCAACAATCTGAATGTGGCCAATATTCTGGTCGATAACCCGAATTGTGAAATCATTGTGGTGGGGGGGCTGTTGCGCAGGGTCGATGGCGGTTTGGTGGGCACAGTGACCACGCAGGCCATTCAACAGTTCAAATTCGACATGGCGGTTATCAGCTGTTCAGCGCTGGATGACGATGGCGATATGCTGGATTACGACATTCAGGAAGTGGGCGTCAGCCAGACCATTCTGAAACAGGCCAGACGCAGTTTCCTAGTTGCGGACCAGTCCAAATTCCGGCGTCGGGCACCTGCGCGCATCGGCTCGCTTGCGCAGATTGACCGCTTTTATACCGATGCCCCTTTGCCAAACCTGCTGGCAACCGCCTGCGCGGGGTGGGGCACCTCTGTCAATGTGGTGGAGGCGGGCAAGCCCCAATAACCCAAAGACGTCACGCATCAGAGGGGGCCAGCCCGCAAGCCACGCTATCCGTGCGCTTCAGCCATCCTTGCGGATCGTGGCGTTTGCAGGGTCATAGGGGCTGTCACAGGTGACTGTGGCATCCCAGAGTTGGTCGAGCATGCGCACCTTCAGGCGTGTCCCCTCAACCGCCAGTTCTGGGCGGACATAGCCCATGCCGATGGATTTTCCGAACGCCACCGAATAGCCCCCCGATGTCAGGCGCCCCACTTTCGTGTCACCCTCATACAGCGCTTCGCGGCCCCAAGGGTCGGCATCCGCTGGCCCGTCAATCAGCAGGGTGCAGCATTTCGCGCGAATGCCGGTTTGCTCCATCGCGGGTTTGCCATGGAACGCCTTGCCCATATCGACAAAGCGCGGCAAATCCGCTTCCAGAGGGGTTGCATCGCGGCCCAATTCATTGCCGAATGCGCGGTAGCTTTTTTCCTGCCGCAGCCAGTTCTGCGCCCGTGCGCCCACCAGCTTCAACCCCACCTCCTCGCCTGCGGCCATAAGCTGGTCGAACAGGTAATTCTGCATCTCGATAGGGTGGTGCAATTCCCAACCCAATTCGCCGGTATAGGCCACGCGCACTGCGCGCACTGGGCACATGCCCAATTCGATATTGCGCATCGACAGCCACGGGAAGCGTTTGTTCGACAGCACAGTTGCGGGGTCTGCATCTTTGACCAGCTTGCCCAGCAGATCGCGCGATTTGGGGCCAGCCACCGCAAAGACACCCCATTGCGTGGTCACATCGTGAATGTCGATCCAGCCGAAATCGGCCAGCTTGTCTTCTGCCGTCTTGCGCAGATAGTCGCCGTCATAGGCGCTCCATGCGCCTGCCGAAATCAGGTAATATTCATTCTCGGCCAGCCGCACGATGGTGTATTCGGTGCGCACTGTGCCATTTGCGGTCAGCGCATAGGTCAGGTTGATCCGGCCCACCTTGGGCAATTTGTTGCAGGTGAACCAGTCCAGAAACGCCGTTGCACCGGGGCCACGCACCAGATGTTTGGTAAAGGCTGTGGCATCGATCATGCCCACGCCTTCGCGGATGGCGCGCGCCTCATCCACCGCATATTGCCACCAGCCGCCACGGCGGAAGCTGCGCGATGCGTGATCGTCAAACCCTGCGGGCGCGAAGTAATTGGGCCGCTCGAACCCGTTGACGCAGCCGAACTGCGCGCCTTGTGCCTTCATCCGGTCATAGCAGGGGGCTGTACGCAGAGGGCGGCAGGCTTCGCGTTCTTCATCCGGGTGATGCAGAATGAAGACATGCTCATAGGCTTCTTCATTCTTGCGCGCGCTATAGTCTGTGGTGATCCAGTCGCCAAAACGCTTGGGGTCCAGCGATGCCATGTCGATTTCAGCCTCGCCCTGCACCATCATCTGCGCCAGATAATGGCCAGTGCCCCCGGCGGCAGTAATGCCAAAGCTGAACCCTTCGGCCAGCCACATGTTGCGCAGGCCCGGTGCAGGGCCGACCAGCGGATTGCCATCGGGGGTGTAGCAGATGGGGCCGTTGTAATCATCCTTCAGCCCCACAGTTTCCGAAGACGGAATCCGGTGGATCATGGACATGTATTCTTCCTCGATCCGGTCCAGATCGAGCGGGAACAGATCGGCGCGGAAGGATTGCGGCACGTCATATTCAAAGCACGCAGGCGCACCCCGTTCATAGGGGCCAAGAATCCAGCCGCCGCGTTCTTCGCGGACATACCATTTGGCATCGGCATCGCGCAGAACAGGGTGTTCGGGGTGGTTTTTGCGGTATTCCACCAACATCGGGTCAGGTTCGGTGACGATATATTGGTGTTCCACCGGAATGGCCGGAATTTTAATGCCCAATAGCCGCGCCGTGCGCTGGGCATGATTGCCTGTGGCGGTAACGACATGTTCTGCGGTGATCTCGAATCTCTCCTCGGAGGGCACCAGATTGCCGCCCTTCTCCACCATTCTGGTGCAGGACACGACCCATTCGCTGCCTGTCCAGCGGTAGCCATCCACCTGCACGCGGCGCAGGATTTCAGCACCATGCTGGCGCGCGCCCTTGGCCATGGCTTGGGTCACGTCAGCGGGGTTGATGTAGCCATCTGTGGGGTGATACAGCGCGCCGACCAGATCTTCGGTGCGCACCAAGGGCCAGCGGTCCTTGATCTGGGCAGGGGTCATCCACTCAAAAGGAATACCCACCGACTCGGCGGTCGAGGCATAGAGCATATATTCATCCATGCGCGCCTGCGTCTGCGCCATGCGCAGATTGCCCACAACATAGAAGCCCGCATTCAGGCCGGTTTCCGCTTCCAGCGTTTTGTAAAACTTCACACTGTAATCGTGAATATGGCTGGTCGCATAGCCCATGTTGAACAGAGGCAACAGACCAGCAGCATGCCAGGTCGAGCCAGAGGTCAGCTCGTCGCGTTCCAAAAGCAGCGTGTCCCAACCGGCTTTGGCCAGATGATAGGCGATTGAGGCACCGACGGCACCCCCGCCAACAACAAGCGCTTTGACATGGGTTTTCATTGGCAGGACTCCGGCTGGGTTGCGGCTTGGCCTGTCATGACAAATCTGGCGCGCATAAGATCAGGCGCGCGCGACGTGACAGAGTGCAAATGCGACCTTGCGTGGCGGGCAGGTGCGATGTGAGGGGGGGGCGCGCCATCCAGATGCCGCGCGCCGCGCGCCCCATATGGCAAGCGGCGCGGAACGCGGCGCGGGGGTGGGCGGGTGGGCCATATGGGGCGCGCTTAAAGCGTTGCCGCCAGTCGCGCGGCTTGATCAATGGCGCGTTTCGCGTCCAGTTCGGCGGCGACATCCGCGCCCCCGATCACATGGACCGGCCTGCCCGCGCCCGCCAATGCGTCAGCCAGTTCGCGCAACGGGTCCTGGCCTGTGCATAGAACAATCGTGTCGGCTTCCAGCAACTCTTCCTGCCCGTCGCGCAGCACCAACAGCCCCTCGCGCGTGATTGCGCGGTAGTCCAGCCCGCCGATCATGCGCACCCCTTTCGCGGCAAGACCCGCGCGGTGAATCCAGCCTGTCGTTTTACCCAAACCCTTGCCCGGTTTGCCGGTTTTGCGTTGCACCAGTGTAACTTGGCGCGCAGGGCGTTCGGGCTGTGGCCCATCGGGCGCAAGCCCCCCCGGCGCATTGGCAGGGTCCGTGACCCCCCATTCGCGCTGCCACAGATGCAGGTTTTCGGTGGCACTCTCGCCCTCATGCACCAGATATTCCGACACATCAAAGCCGATCCCGCCCGCGCCCACCACAACCACGCGCGCGCCCACATTGGCCTTGCCTTTCAACACATCACTATAGCGCAGCACATGTGGCGCATCCTGCCCTTTGATGTGCGGGTCGCGGGGGGTGACGCCTGTGGCGATGATCACCTCGTCAAAGCCTGCAAGGTCTTGCGCGATGGCGCGGGTGTTCAGGCGGAGCTTGATGCGCGAGCGGGCGACTTCCCCCTCATACCACTGCACCAGACCGTGAAACTCTTCCTTGCCGGGGATCATGCGCGCCATGTTCAGCTGCCCGCCAATCTGCCCCTCCCCCTCGAACAAGGTCACGTCATGGCCGCGCTGGTCCGCAACCAGCGCGGCCATCAGCCCCGCAGGGCCAGCGCCGACCACAGCGATGGATTTGCGCATGGCGGCGGGGTTATAGCGCAGTTCGGTTTCATGGCAGGCGCGCGGGTTGACCAGACAGGACGAGACCTTGCCCTGAAAGGTATGGTCCAGACAGGCCTGATTGCACGCGATGCAGGGCGCGATCTGGGCCGCGCGGCCCGATGCGGCCTTGGCCACGAAATCGGGGTCGGCCAGAAACGGGCGGGCCATCGACACCATGTCGGCCGCGCCCCCTGCCAGCAGGGTTTCCGCCACATCGGGCGTGTTGATCCGGTTAGAGGTGACCAATGGAATACCCACCTTGCCCATCAGCTTTTGCGTGACCCACGCCCATGCCGCGCGCGGCACCGAGGTGGCAATAGTGGGCACGCGCGCTTCGTGCCATCCGATGCCGGTGTTCAGGATAGTTGCGCCTGCGCCCTCAATCGCCTGTGCAAGGCGGGTGACTTCGTCAAAGCTTTGGCCCTGTGGCACAAGGTCAATCAACGAGATGCGATAGATCAGGATCGAGTCCGGCCCAAGGGCCGCGCGCACACGCGCGACAATCTCGACGGCCAAGCGCATGCGGTTGTCATAACTTCCACCCCAGTCATCGTCGCGCTGGTTGGTGGCCGCGCACAGGAACTGGTTGATGAAATACCCCTCCGACCCCATAATCTCGACCCCGTCATAGCCCGCGTCGCGCGCGCGAGATGCGGCGGTGACAATATCTGCGATCTGCTTCTCGATACCTTCCGCATCCAGCGCGCGGGGCTTGAAGGGCGAGATGGGCGATTTCAGCGCCGAGGGGGCCACGCAATCGGGGCCATAGGCATAGCGGCCTGCATGCAATATCTGCATGGCAATCTTGCCCCCTTCGGCATGGACGCGGTCAGTGACAAGGCGGTGGTTGATAATATCCTGCGCAGTGTAAAGACCCGCCGCACCGGGAAAGACGCCGCCCTCTGGGTTGGGGGCCATGCCGCCGGTGACCATCAGCGCCACCCCCCCCCGCGCACGCGCAGCGTAATATTCCGCCACACGGGACCAGTCTCCGCGTTCTTCCAGCCCTGTATGCATGGACCCCATCAGCACGCGGTTTTTAAGCGTGGTAAAGCCCAGATCCAGCGGGGCAAGCAGATGGGGGTAATGCGTCATGGGTTCCTCCTCAGCGGTCAGGGACAGAGATACGCGCCCCCATGCGCCCATGTCACGCAAGACGCGGCGTCACTCTGGTTTGGCGGGGCAAGGTCGGGTGCAGGACATCTGATCTGTGTGACTATGACGGCTACGAGGGCTTTTCAGATATACCCTGCGCGGAATCGAGGGCCGCAGGCCCGCCGCGCCCCAAAGTGCCGCACCCACGGCACGGCGATTTGGCTTGGCTACGCACAAAGCGCTGATCTTTCGCGGATTTGGCTGGCACAAAGTGCTATAACCCACAGCGCCGATCGCCGCTGCGCAGCTTTGCACCAGAAAAGCCAGCATCCGCAAAGTCCCGCACAGCCGACCCACCAAAACCCCGCCCTGTAAGCTGAAGCTAAAGTCACAAAAACTATGTGTCGGGTGGCGCGCGCCCGTCGGTCAGCCGTCTGGTGTCAGCACAACCCGCTGGTTCAACCTGTCAATCTCGACGCGGCTTGTCTGGCCATCTGGCCAGTCCACCGCAATCACCGCGTGCGTGGCCTGCCCCAGCCCGAAATGCAGCGGCCCCGCCTGCCCGCCCGCATGGCCACCGCCCACGGACAGCTCTTGCCATTGCGCGCCCTGCGCAGTCTCGACATGGACGCGCGCGCCAATGGCGAAGCGGTTGCTGCCCCCCTCCATGCGCAATTCGACCGCCAGCCAGTTGCCTATATCTTCGGTCACATTGCGGTAAAACCGCGCGGGCGCGCGGCGGTTGACCACCACCAGATCCAGCCGCCCGTCGCCCGTCAGATCAACCAGCGCCGCCCCGCGCGAGCGCGCAGGGTCAGCCACCCCCGCCAGATGCGCGGCTTCTGTAAACCGCCCATCTGTGCCTTGCAACAGCAGGTTGTTGGGGTCTGACATGGCCAGATCGGGCATCTGGTCCACATTTCCCTTGGCGACGAACAAATCCGCCCGCCCGTTATTTGTCACATCCCCCCATTGCGCGTGCCAGCCCGTTGACGGGCGGCCATCATCGCCCTGAAAGGGGCGGTGGGCGGTATGGCCCATCTCGAACGGTGCGCTGCGATAGGTGCCATCTTCCTGCGCCAGTTGCAGAAGTTGATCGGCCATTGAGGTCAGATAGACATCTGCCAGCCCGTTGCCGGTAATGTCGCGGCTGGCAATGCCCATGCCCCACAGCATCTGTTCCTGCCAGCCATCTTGCGGGCCAAGATAACGCGCATCCGCAATATCCCACATCTGCTCATAGCCGCCGCGCACATAGTAGTGGCGGTCATTCGACAGACGCAACGTCTTGCGCCCCCGCGCATCGCGCGCCGCAAGGGCCGAGAGCGGGCAGAACCCCGGCGTCATCGGGGAAGAGGCATAGCCCTGCCCTATGGGGCGCAAAATCTGGTTGTCGTCACAGGCGAAAAACGGGCCATCGGGGTTTTCAAGGTCTACATAATTGCCCACGAACAAGGTGGGGCGCGCCTGCCCTTCATCCCACCACGCAGTAAAGGCCGTAGACCAGCCCTGCCCCGCATCAATGCCCAGCGCTTCTGTCGCATCCTCGAACGCGCAATCACCCAAGCCGCGCAGCACCACATTCGGCCCCACGCGCAGCACGAACAGATCCAGCACGCCATCGCCATCCACATCCAGCGGGTAAGCGCCGGTCACGCCGGTAAGCGGCACATCTTCGGGTGCAAACTGCATATCGCCTTGGTTGCGCAGCAAAAGCGACGGGCCTTCGCCGCCAGCCAGAAACAGATCGGGCAGGCCATTATCGCTGCAATCCAGCACGGCCACGCCGCCGCCCACAAAATGCTGCCATCCGCCCGCGTAATGGTGTTCGGGGAAGTTATGGCCCATATCTTCGAACATTGGCACCTGCGCCGCCACGGGCGCGGCCCCCAGCAGCAGCGCCAGACATGCAGCCTTCATGCCGCGCTGCCCCGCGTGGCCGCATGACCCAAGAGTTGCTCTGTCAGCGCGCCAAGTGCCAGCGCCACCGCCCCCTGCGCCCAGACCAGATCGCCCCATGAATGAATTTCCACCCGCGCGGGCGGGCGTGCGCCGGTCAGCGTCATGGCCTGCATCTCGCTTAGCACCTCGCGCGCATAGAGGTAGTCATACTGCATTCGCCCACCCGACAGGATAATCACCTCCGGGTCGAACAGCTGCGCCACATTCGACAGGCCCAGCGCCAGATAGCGCCCCGCGCGGCGAAAGATTGACAAGGCAGCCTCGTTGCCGCCACGCGCTTCGGCAAACAGCGCCTCCAGCAGCGCAAGCGGGCTTTCAGACAGGCTTTCATGCTGGTCCAGCGCGGTCGCAGCCTCGCGCGCCAGCGCATAATCGGCGACATAGGCTTCCAGACAGCCGCGTTTGCCGCAACGGCACAAAGCACCATCCAGTTGCACCTTGGTATGGCCCAGTTCCATACCAACCCCGCGCGCGCCGCGATAGAGCTGGTTGAACAGCACCAGCCCCATACCAACGCCATGTTCAATCGTTACCACTGCGAAATCGGATTTGCTGCGCCCGCCGCCGAACCACAATTCGGCCAGTGTCAGCAGGTTGGCGTCATTGTCCAGCCATGTCGGCACGCCAAAGGCCGTTTCAAACTGCCCGCGCAGCGCGGTTGAGGGGGCATCCAGCATCGGCGACCATGCCACACTGCCAGTGGCGAAATCCACCATCCCTGCCATGCCAACGCCCACACAGCTGATATCGCGCGACGCCATGCCTTGGGCGGCCAGCAACTTGTGCATCAGCGCGCGCGCCTCGGCGATCAGGATGGCGGCGCATTTGCGGTTGGGGCGGGTGGGCATGCTGGCCTCGGCAATGCGGCGGCCTGCAAAATCACTCAGCACGGCTGTATGGCGCAGATCGCCCAGCTTCATGCCAATGACATAATGCGCTTCCGCCGCAACCTGCAATTCCACAGGGGGCCGCCCGCGCCCGATGCGCGGATTGTCCAGATCGGCCACAGGGCTTTCGCGCAAGAAACCATCTGCAATCAGATCACTTGTCACTGCACTGACCGACGCCGCGCTGACACCCAGCGCGCGCCCCATCTCGGCGCGGGTGGTGCTGCCTTGGGCGCGCACATGGTCAAACAGGACAAGGCGCAAGGGGCGCGCAACAGGGGCCACATTGCTCAGCAGCGGGCCACAGCCCGCAAGCGTGCCCCCATACCCCGATTCTGTGCCGCCTAAGCCTGTCGCAAGCATGACCCGGCCTCCCCACCAAGTTTAAATTCGCGCTCTGAACAAAATAAGCCAGAATATCTGGGGTCACGCAAGAAAAAACCTTATCGCATGCCTGTTTCGGCAATCATTCCCCAGTAAATCCATAAATTTAATTTGACAGCCGAAATTTATATGGCATGATTTACGCGTCTGGCCAAAAATAAATCGGGCCTGATTTCGTTCAGGGAGGAACACATGAACAAGCTACTTACCGCGGCCGTGGCCGCGACCATCGGCTTCAGCTCTGCCGCTTGGGCAGATTCGCTGACCATCGGCGTCAGCTGGTCAAACTTTCAGGAAGAACGCTGGCAGACGGATGAGGCCGCGATTCGCGCCGCACTTGACGCGGCAGGCGCAACTTATGTGTCTGCGGATGCGCAATCCTCGTCTTCCAAGCAACTGTCCGACATTGAAAGCCTGATCGCGCAGGGTGTCGATGCGCTGATCGTTCTGGCACAGGATGCCGCCGCCATTGGCCCCGCGGTTCAGGCCGCCGCGGATGAGGGGATTCCCGTCATCGCCTATGACCGCCTGATCGAAGACAACCGCGCCTTTTATCTGACCTTCGACAATGTCGAAGTCGGGCGCATGCAGGCGCGCGCTGTGCTGGAACAGGCCCCAAGCGGCAATTATGTCATGATCAAAGGCTCGCCCACCGACCCGAACGCGGATTTCCTGCGCGGCGGCCAGCAAGAAGTGTTGCAGGCCGCGATTGATGCAGGCGACATCACCATTGTGGGCGAGGCGTATACCGATGCATGGCTGCCCGCCAATGCCCAGCGCAATATGGAACAGATCCTGACCGCGCAGGACAATATGGTAGACGCAGTCGTTGCCTCGAATGATGGCACAGCAGGCGGTGCCGTGGCCGCGCTGACCGCGCAGGGCATGGAGGGGATTCCCGTCTCTGGTCAGGATGGCGACCATGCCGCGCTGAACCGCATCGCACTTGGCACGCAAACTGTATCGGTGTGGAAAGATGCGCGCGATCTGGGCCGCAACGCCGCTGAAATCGCCGTGCAACTGGCAGGCGGCACCGCAATGGCCGATATTGAAGGGGTCGAGATGTGGACCTCGCCCGCAGGAACAGAAATGGTTTCCATGTTTCTGGAACCTGTGCCGGTCACGCGCGACAACCTGAGCCTTGTTGTCGATGCAGGCTGGATCAGTCAGGAAGCGCTATGTCAGGGTGTCAGTGACGGCCCCGCGCCGTGCAACTGACCTGATCTGCACCTTCTCCGAAGGGGCGGCCCTGTGCCGCCCCTCTCTTGCCCGTGCGTGACTGTGGCGCGCGGCGCCGGTTCCCTGACAGGACGGAACATATGAGCACCCAAAACACTTCGACCAGCCCCGCCGCCGCGAAGGCCAAACCAGCCCCGCGCGCGAAACTTATGGACACGCTGGAACTGGACACCCGCCTTCTGGGCATGATCGGCGCTTTCATTCTGGTGACAGTCGTTTTCAACGTGCTGACCGATGGCCGCTTCCTGACCCCGCGCAATATCTTCAACCTGACAATCCAGACTGTCAGCGTGGCGATCATGGCAACCGGCATGGTGTTTGTCATTGTCACCCGCCATATTGACCTGTCGGTGGGCGCGCTGCTGGCCACATGCTCTGCTGTGATGGCAATGATGCAAACCGCGTGGCTGCCGCAACTGCTGGGCCTGCCGCTGGGCCACCCGCTGATCCCGTGGCTGGCGATTGCCGCAGGGCTGGTGACGGGCGGGCTGATCGGGGCGTTTCAGGGCTACTTGACGGGCTATCTGCTGATTCCGGCTTTCATTGTCACGCTGGGCGGCTTGCTGGTCTGGCGCAATGCGGGGTGGTATCTGACCAATGGGCAAACCATCGGCCCGCTGGACCCGACATTCCAGATGTTTGGCGGCATCAATGGCACCTTGGGTGAATTCTGGTCATGGGTGATCGGCATTGTTGCCACGCTGGCCGCGATGGGCGCGCTTTGGGCGAAACGGCGCGACAAGATCCGCCATGACTTCCCCGTGAAACCTGTCTGGGCTGAAATCACGCTGGGCGCGATCATTGCCGCCGCGATCATGGGGTTCATTGCGATCCTGAATTCCTACGAAGTGCCCGCAGCCCGTCTGCGCCGCGAGTTCGAGGCGCGTGGCGAGGTTATGCCCGAAGGCTACACTGCAGCCTATGGCCTGCCCATCTCGGTGCTGTTGCTGATTATCGTGGCCGTTGTCATGACGGTTGTCGCACGCAAGACGCGGCTGGGGCGGTATATCTTTGCCGCGGGTGGCAACCCCCAAGCGGCAGAGCTGTCGGGCATCAACACGCGCATGCTGACCGTCAAGGTGTTTGCGATCATGGGCGTGCTCTGTGCGATTTCAGCGGTCGTGGCCTCGGCCCGTCTGACCAACCATTCCAACGACATCGGCACGCTGGATGAATTGCGCGTCATCGCTGCCGCTGTGATTGGCGGCACAGCGCTGGCAGGCGGGATCGGCACCATTTATGGCGCAATCCTTGGCGCGCTGATCATGCAATCGCTGCAATCGGGCATGGCGATGGTGGGCGTCGATGCGCCGCTGCAAAATATCGTCGTGGGCAGCGTGCTGGTTCTGGCCGTGCTGATCGACATCATCTACCGCCGCCGCACAGGAAAGGGTTAACCGATGCAACCACTTGTGGAAATGCGCAATATCTCGATAGCTTTTGGCGGCGTGCAGGCGGTAGATGATGTGTCCATCGACCTGTATCCGGGCGAGGTGGTGGGGCTGCTGGGCCATAACGGGGCCGGTAAATCCACCCTGATCAAAATCCTCTCGGGTGCGTACCGCGCCGATAGTGGGGAAATTCTGATTGATGGCAAGAAAGTCACCATCAACAGCCCCCGCGACGCCCGCGCCCAGAATATCGAGACGATCCACCAGACGCTTGCGCTGGCCGACAACCTGCCCGCGCCCGCCAACCTGTTTCTGGGGCGCGAATTGCGCACCATGTTCGGGTTTCTGGATGACAGCCGCATGGAATCCGAGACGCGCAAGATCATGGCGCGGCTGAACCCCAATTTCAAGAAAGTGGCCGAACCTGTCAGCGCGCTGTCAGGCGGGCAACGCCAGTCGGTGGCGATTGCGCGCGCGGTCTATTTCAACGCGCGTATATTGATCATGGACGAACCCACCGCCGCCTTGGGCGTGCATGAAACCAAGATGGTGGCTGACCTGATCATGGAATTGAAGGCGCAGGGCTTGGGCATTTTCCTGATCAGCCATGACACGCGCGAAATGATGGCGCTGTGTGACCGCGTCAGTGTCATGAAAAACGGCCAGCTTGTGGGCACCGAACGGGTCGAGGATGTGACCGAGGATGACATCCTGTCCATGATCATCATGGGCAAGAAGGCAGAGAAGGCCGCATAATGTATCTTGGGCTTGATCTGGGCACCTCTGGCCTGAAAGGGCTGGTGATTGATGCGGCGGGCCGCGTGGTGGCGCAGGCCAGCGCGCCGCTATCTGTGGCGCGCCCCCATCCCGGCTGGTCAGAACAAGACCCGGCCGAATGGATACGCGCCGCCATGTCGGTGTTGCGCGATCTGGCAGGCCAGATCGACATGGCCGCGATTGCGGGGATCGGGCTGTCGGGCCAGATGCATGGGGCAACCGTGCTGGATGCCGCCGATCAGGTCTTGCGCCCCTGCATTCTGTGGAATGACACCCGCGCCAGCGCGCAGGCCGCACAGCTGGATGCCGACCCGCGCTTTCGCGCGATCAGCGGCAATATCGTCTTTCCGGGCTTCACCGCGCCCAAACTGGTCTGGATGGCGCAAGAAGAACCCGCCCTGTTTGCCCGTGTGGCCAAGGTGCTTTTGCCCAAGGACTATTTGCGCCTGTGGCTGACCGGCGCGCATGTGGCCGAAATGTCGGATGCGGCAGGCACAAGCTGGCTGGATGTGGGCGCGCGCGACTGGTCGGATGACCTGCTGGCCGCAACTGGTTTGACACGCGACCAAATGCCCGCACTGGTCGAAGGCTCTTCGCCTTCCGGCGGGTTGCGCGCTGCCTTAGCTTCCGAGTTCGGTCTGACCAGCGGCATTCCCGTTGCAGGCGGCGCGGGTGATAACGCGGCTACGGCCATCGGGCTTGGTGTGGCGCGCGGCGGGCAGGGCTTTGTCAGCCTTGGCACCTCTGGTGTGTTGTTCGCGGCCACTGACCGCTATGCGCCCGCACCCGAAACGGCAGTGCATAGCTTTTGCCACGCGCTGCCGCAGACATGGCACCAGATGGGGGTCATTCTGGCCGCGACCGATGCGCTGAACTGGTTTTCCGGCATTGCAGGGGCAAGTGCGGCAGAGTTGACCGCCAATTTAGGCGCATTGCAAGCCCCCGGCCGCGCCCTGTTCCTGCCCTATCTGGGTGGCGAGCGTACGCCACTGAACGACGCCGCCATTCGCGGCGCTTTCATCGGGCTGGACCATGCCACCGACCGCGACGCCGCAACCCGCGCCGTGCTGGAAGGCGTGGTCTTTGCCCTGAAGGATTGCCAGCAGGCACTTGCCGCAACAGGCACACGGCTGGACACATTGATCGCCGCAGGCGGCGGCGCGCGCTCGGACTATTGGCTTGGGGCGCTGGCCACAGCGCTGGACCTGCCGGTTTCTGTGCCACAGGCCAGCGATAACAGCGCAGCCCTAGGGGCGGCACGCTTGGGCCTGATGGCCGCAACCGGGGCGGGCGCACAGGCCATGCCCCTGCCCCCCATCGCGCGCGAATTCACCCCCGACCCCCGCCTTGGCGCGGCATTCGCAGACAGCTACGCCCGCTTTCGCGCGGCACAACAGGCAATCAAGGAACTGACATGACCGAATTTTTCGCAGGCATCCCGCAACTGACCTATCAGGGCGCTGACAGCGACACTGATTTTGCCTTTCGCCATTATAACCCCGATGAAATCGTGCTGGGCCGCCGGATGGAAGACCATCTGCGCTTTGCCGTATGCTACTGGCATAATTTCGCATGGCCCGGCGGTGACCCGTTCGGCGGGCAGACATTCCAGCGCCCTTGGTTTGGCGACACGATGGCGCATGCCAAACTGAAAGCAGATGTGGCGTTTGACATGTTCCGCATCCTGAATGCGCCCTATTTCTGCTTTCACGATGCCGATATGCGCCCCGAGGGCGAGAGTTTCGCCGAGAATACCCGCAATCTGGAAGAAATGACCGAGTATTTCGCCGCCAAGATGGAAGCAGGCGGGCCAAAGCTGCTTTGGGGCACGGCCAATCTGTTCAGCCATCGCCGCTTTATGGCGGGTGCGGCCACCAACCCTGACCCCGATGTGTTTGCCTTCTCGGCGGCGACGGTCAAAACCTGCATGGATGCGACCCACCGCCTACAGGGTGAAAACTACGTTCTATGGGGCGGGCGCGAAGGGTATGAGACGCTGCTGAACACCGACCTGAGCAAGGAATTGGACCATATGGGCCGCTTCCTGTCGATGGTGGTGGAATATAAGCACAAGATCGGCTTCAAGGGCGCAATCCTGATCGAACCCAAACCGCAAGAACCCACCAAGCACCAGTATGACTATGATGTGGCGACCGTGTTCGGGTTCTTGCAGCGCTTCGGGCTGGAGAAGGAAGTAAAGGTCAATATCGAGCAGGGCCATGCCATTCTGGCAGGCCACAGTTTCGAGCATGAAATCGCGCTGGCCTCCAGCCTTGGGATTTTCGGGTCAATCGACATGAACCGCAATGACTACCAGTCCGGCTGGGACACCGACCAATTCCCCAATAACGTGCCCGAAGTGGCAATGGCCTATTACGAAATCCTGCGCGCAGGCGGCTTTACCACGGGCGGCACCAATTTCGACGCCAAGCTGCGCCGCCAGTCGCTGGATGCCCAAGACCTTATCCTTGCCCATGCAGGCGCAATGGATGTCTGTGCCCGCGGGCTGAAAGCCGCCGCCGCCATGCTGGAAGGTGGCAAGCTGGAAGCCGCGCGCGCCGCGCGCTATGCAGGCTGGGACACACCACAGGCGCAAACCATGCTGCGCAGCGATCTGGACCAGATCGCAGCCGATGTCGTGAACCGCGCCCTGACCCCGATGCCGCGCTCTGGCCAGCAGGAACGGTTGGAAAACCTGGTAAACCGCTACATGTGACATTATGCGCATCTTGCACCGGCAGGGGGCGCAGCACCCCGCGAAACGCGCCCATACCCCGCTATTTGCTGGGTATGGGCGCGAAAACTTGCTTGCATTCCCGCGCCAGCACGACCCCTTGGATTGAATTGACACGGAATTGTTCGATCCTGCCCGAAAGACCTGATCAATGTTATTGAAATGCTGCGGGATACCGCATAATCCTTCGGGGCTGGAATAGGTCGACCGCTTTGTGGCTTCCTGCCAAGGCAAGGCGAAACCCGCCGGATAATTCCGGCCTCGACTGACAGGCTCTGATGCTCGACAACACATTGCCCCCCCGCACTGCGCGTACCTGGCTTAGTACTCTGGCCCGCTACCGCGAGCCAGCGACACATCGCAGCCTGTTTGAACTGGCCGCGACCCTTGTGCCGTTTTTCGCGCTTTGGGCGCTTGCATGGATGGCGCTGTCCATCAGCCCATGGCTGGCGCTGGCGCTGGCGGTGCTGAACGGCACATTTCTGGTGCGCATCTTCATCATCCAGCATGATTGCGGGCATGGCTCTTTCCTAAAGAACCGCACCGCACAAGACTGGGTCGGGCGCATTCTTGGGGTGCTGACGTTGACACCCTATGCAGTATGGCGGCGCACCCATGCGATTCACCATGCCCATCATGGCGATCTGGACCAACGGGGCATTGGCGATGTCACCACCCTGACGGTCGAGGAGTATCGCGCGCGCACGCCTTTCGGGCGGTTCATGTACCGGCTATACCGGCACCCTGTGGTGCTGTTCGTACTGGGGCCAAGCTATCTGTTCATCTTGCAAAACCGTCTGCCCATGGGGCTGATGAATGCAGGCTGGCGATACTGGACATCTGCCATGGGCACCAATGCCATGATCGGCATCGCGCTGGGGCTAATTATCTGGTTTGGCGGGCTGTTGCCTGTGCTGCTGGTCTTCCTGCCCACATCCGTGATTGCGGCCACGATTGGTGTGTGGCTGTTCTATGTCCAGCACCAGTTTGAACAAACGCATTGGTCCAAGGGCGACGAGTGGCAGTTGCATGACGCCGCATTAGAGGGCAGTTCGCATTATGTGCTGCCCCAACCGCTGCGCTGGCTGTCGGGCAATATCGGCATTCACCATGTCCATCACCTGTATTCGCGCATTCCCTTCTACCGCCTGCCCGAAGTGATCCGCGACTACCCCGAACTGGCCGAGGCGCAGCGCCTGACCATTGCGGAAAGCCTGTCTACGGTCAAACTGCACCTGTGGGATGAAGCACGCGGCAAGCTGATCTCCTGCGCGGATGCGCACCGCCATTACGGCATTGCCTGACCTGACGGGTGCCGCATGCGGCACCCTGCGCCCGCATCCTCCAACGCGCCCCTGAAGCTTAGCGCGCGGTGGCGACGGCCCCCGGCAAGGCAACTGCCCCTTTCGACAAGGCCCCCTTGCACGCCCGCACCATGTAATCTGCAAAAAGCCTGATTTTCGGGTCTTGCTGGCGTCTGTGTGGATAAAGGCAGGCGAATGTCGCAGGCAGCGGGGGCGTATCGGGCAACAAGGCCACTAGCGCGCCAGAATGCAGATGCGCCGCCAACTCGAACACGGGCCGGTTGACAATGCCCGCACCCGCCACGGCCCAAGCGATCAGGACACTGGCATCATCGCAATCCAGCCGGCCTGCCAGATCCAGCCGCAACGCCCCCTCGCCGGTTCGCACGGTCCAGAAATACTCGGGCGAGCGGGGATAGCGCAGCAACAGGCATTCATGGGCCTTCAACTCTTCTGGCATATGCGGCGTGCCACAACGTGCCAGATATTCGGGGCTGGCGGCAATGACCCTTGGCGCATCCATGATCTTGCGTTGCTTCAGGCTGGATTCGGGCAAATCCCCCAGCATGAAGGCCATATCGATCTGGTCTTCCAGAATATCCACCCGCTTGTCGGACAGCCGCAGATTGATGCGGATTTCGGGGTAATCCTGCCCGAAGCGATGGGCCAGCGGCGCAATCAGGCTGCGCCCGACACCCAAGGGCGCGGCCACGCGGATGGTGCCGCGCAAATGCCCCGACAGACCAGAGACTGCCGCCTCTGCATCTTCCAGCGCGGTAATGACGCGGCGCGCATGTTCATAGAAATCGCGGCCGATCTCGGTTTGGGTCAGTTTGCGGGTGGTGCGGTTGAACAGGCGCACGCCCAGACGCCCCTCCAATTCCTTGATCCGCTTGCTGGCCACTGCGGGCGTCAGGCGCAAATCGCGCCCGCCTGCGGTGATCGACCCCAACTCGCTTACACGCACGAACACGCGCAAGGATTCGAGATAGGACATGACGGCCCCTTTCCAGCGGAACTGCACAGGAATTTGGCATAATTCCCAACACTGCGTTGAAACAGTCTAACCGTTTTATCGTATCCGTTGAAAGTGACATTACAACAAGATTTCCTATGTTAGGATCATATGCAAACAAGGACAGTCCCGATGGCTCTGCGGCGCACACTTCGATTTCTGCTGAATGATCGCACTGTCACCCTGTCTGCGGTGGCGGCAACCGATATGCTGCTGGACCATCTGCGGCTGGACCAATCCTTGCGCGGCACGAAAGAGGGCTGCGCCGAGGGCGATTGCGGGGCCTGCACAGTGCTGGTGGGCCGGATTGGCGCGAATGGGCTGGTGTACGAGCCGGTGAATGCCTGCATCCGCCCGCTGGCCACGGTCGATGGCTGCCATGTTGTCACGATCGAGCATTTGCGCGGCACAGATGGCGGCTTGCACCCTGTGCAACGCGCCATGGTGGACCACCATGGCAGCCAATGCGGCTTTTGCACACCGGGCATTGTGATGGCGCTTTATGCCCTGTGGATGGAACACCCCCACCCAACCGAGCCGCAGATCGAGTGCGCCTTGCAAGGCAATTTGTGCCGCTGCACCGGCTATGCGCCGATTATCCGCGCGGCATTGGCGATGGGCGACTATGGCACCACTGACCCGCTGATGGAAGAACGCGCACAGGTCGGCGCAACCCTGCGCGACTGGCAAGACGGCGTGCGGGTGGATATCGCCAAGGGCGACAGCCGCGCAATTTTGCCTGCATCGGTCGATGATCTGGCGCGTGTGCTGCAAGACCACCCCGACGCGCGCATTATCGCAGGGGCCACGGATGTGGGCCTATGGGTCACAAAATTCCTGCGCGATCTGCCGCTGGCAGTGTTCATCAGCCATCTGGACGATCTGCGCGCGGTGACCGAGACGGATGACGCCCTGCATATCGGCGCGATGGTCAGCTATGAGCAAGCCCGCGCCCCCCTGCTGGCGCATTTCCCGCATATGGCCCGCTATTGGGACCGCATCGCAGGCTGGCAAGTGCGCGCCATGGGCACGCTGGGCGGCAATATCGCCAATGGCTCTCCCATAGGTGACACGCCGCCCCCGTTCATCGCGCTTGGCGCAAGGCTGGTCTTGCGTCACGGCGACAAACGGCGCGAGATGCCCTTGGAGGATTTCTTTCTGGATTACGGCAAGCAAGACCGCGCGGCGGGTGAATTTGTGGAAACCATCATCCTGCCCAAACCCGCGCCCGACACCCTGCATGCCGCCTATAAGCTATCGAAACGCCGCGATGAGGATATCTCTGCCGTTGCCGCCGGTTTCAGCATCACCGTTGTGGGTGGCACCATCACCGCCGCCCGCATGGCCTTTGGCGGCATGGCCGCAACCCCCAAACGCGCGCACCATGCCGAAGCCGCCTTGACGGGCCAGCCCTTTACACTGGGCACACTGCAAGCCGCCGCGAACACCCTGCCGCAGGATTTCACGCCGCTGTCAGACATGCGCGCCAGTGCGGATTACCGCATGCGTGCCGCGCAAAACCTGTTCACCCGCTTCTGGCACGAAGCCCAAGGCACCCCCGCCACGCTGGAGGATGTGTTATGAAAGACGACCCCCGCATCAAGGGCGCGGCCCATGACAGCCTGATCCATGACAGCGCCATCAAACATGTGACGGGACGCGCCGAATATACGGACGACATCACCGAACCGATGGGCACGCTTCATGCCTATATCGGCGGGGCAAGCATTGCCCATGGGCATATCACGGCGCTGGACGTGTCTGCAGTGCGCGCCGCCCCCGGTGTGGTGGCCGTGCTGACCGCCGCCGATATTCCGGGCCGCAATGACGTATCGCCCACAGGGCTGATGGATGAGCCGATCTTCACCGAAGCTCTGGTGCAATATCACGGCCAGCCGGTTTTCGCCGTCGTGGCCGAGACGCGCGATCAGGCCCGCCGCGCCTGCGCGCTGGCCAAAATCGACTACGCCCCCCTGCCCCATGCCACCGATATCGACGCGGCCGAGGATGCAGGCTACCCCGATGTCACCGCGCCCTTGAAGCTGGAACGCGGCGATGTCGCGCCCGCGCTGTCTGCTGCCCCGCACCGGATTAGGGGCCGTATGCGCGTGGGCGGGCAGGATCATATGTATCTGGAAGGGCAAATCGCGCTGGCCATTCCGGGCGAAGATGACGAGGTGTCGCTTTTCGCCTCCACCCAGCACCCGAGTGAGGCGCAGCATATGGTCGCCCATGCGTTGGGCGTGCCTGCGAATGCTGTGGTCATCAATGTGCGCCGCATGGGTGGCGGCTTTGGTGGCAAAGAAACCCAGATGAACCTGTTTTGCGTCATCGCCGCGATTGCCGCCAAGAAACTGGGCCGCGCGGTCAAACTGCGCCCCGACCGCGATCAGGATATGGAAATCACCGGCAAGCGCCATGATTTCCGCATCGACTACGATTTCGGCTTTGACGATCAGGGCCGCATTCTGGCTGTGGACGGGCTGTTTGCCGCGCGCTGCGGCTGGTCGGCAGACCTGTCCGGCCCTGTCACCGACCGCGCGCTGTTCCATGCAGACAATGCCTATTTCTACCCCCATGTGCGGCTGCAATCGCGCCCGATCAAGACCAACACTGTCTCCAACACCGCCTTTCGCGGCTTTGGCGGCCCGCAAGGCGTGATCGCGGCAGAACGCATGATCGAGGAAATCGCCTACACGCTGGGGCGCGACCCGCTGGATATTCGCAAGGCCAATTTCTACCGTGCGGGCAGCGACATAACCCCCTATCACCAGCGTGTGGAAGATAACATTCTGTTGCGGCTGGTCGAGGAGTTGGAAACCACCGCCGATTACCGCGCGCGCCGCCGCGCTGTGCTGGACTGGAACGCCAAAGGCGGGATCATCCGCAAGGGCATTGCGCTGACGCCGGTCAAGTTCGGTATCAGCTTCACCGCGACATGGTACAATCAGGCCGGTGCCTTGGTGCATGTCTATAATGACGGCTCGATCCACCTGAACCACGGCGGCACGGAAATGGGTCAGGGCCTCTATACCAAAGTGGCCCAAGTGGTGGCAGAGGCGTTTCAGGTGGATATTGACCGCATCAAAATCACCAAAACCACGACCGAGAAAGTGCCCAACACCTCTGCCACCGCCGCCAGTTCCGGCACCGATCTGAACGGGATGGCGGCCCTTGACGCCTGCGAGCAGATCAAGGCGCGGCTGGTGGACTTCGCCGCGCGCCATTGGGGTGTGGGGACGGATGCCGTGCAATTCCTGCCGGGGCGCGTGGCAGTGGGGCCGCAGATGATGGGCTTTAGCGAGTTCATCCATGCCGCCTATATGGCCCGCGTCCAGCTTTCGGCGGCGGGGTTTTACAAGACCCCCGAAATCTATTGGGACCGCGCGGCAGGCAAGGGCCAGCCATTCTATTACTTCGCCTATGGCGCGGCCTGTTCCGAAGTCAGCATCGACACGCTAACGGGCGAGACGCGCGTGGACCGTGCCGATATCCTGCATGATGTGGGCAAATCCCTGAACCCTGCGCTGGATCTGGGGCAGGTCGAGGGGGCCTTTGTGCAGGGCATGGGCTGGCTGACCTCTGAAGAACTGGCGTGGGACGATCAGGGTCGATTAAAGACTCATGCGCCTTCCACCTATAAAATCCCCCTCGCCTCCGACCGCCCGCGCATTTTCAACGTCACACTGGCGGATTGGTCGGAAAATGTGAAACCCACGATCAAACGCTCCAAAGCCGTGGGCGAGCCGCCCTTTATGCTGCCGATTTCCGTGTTTGAAGCCATTGGCATGGCCGTCGCCTCGGTTGCCGATTACCGCGAATGCCCAAGGCTGGACGCGCCCGCCACGCCCGAACGCGTGCTGATGGCGGTGGAGCGGTTGCGCGGATGAGGGGCGCGCGCGACATCCTGACAGGCGGCGCATCGGTCATTCATGCCCGCATCAGTCGCGTACAAGGCTCCAGCCCGCGCGAGGTGGGGGCCGAGATGTTCGTCACGGCCAGCGCGGTTGCCGGCACGATTGGCGGTGGTCAGGCCGAATGGCAGGCGTTGCACCGCGCGCGCGAGATGCTGGCGGCGGGCGAGATGCGCGACACGCTGCACATCGCGCTGGGGCCGGAAATCGGCCAATGCTGCGGCGGGCGCGTCACTGTGGAACTGGCCCGCCTTGGCGAGGGCCAGCGCAGCACCCATCTCGACCGGCTGGACAGCGCCGCCCTGCCCCATCTGCTGATCCTTGGCGCAGGCCATGTGGGCCGCGCGCTGGCCCGCGTCGCCCTGACCCTGCCGTGGCGCGTGATCCTTGTTGATACGCGCGCAACCGAACTGGCACTTGCACCAAGGGGCGCAGACACCCGCCTGACGCCGCTGCCAGAGGCCGAAATCGCCAGCGCCCCCCACGCCAGCGCCTATGTCGTCACAACCCATGACCACGGACTGGATTTCCTGCTGACCTTGGCCGCCCTGCGCCGCGGCGATGCCGCCTATGTCGGGCTGATCGGATCGGCCACCAAACGCGCGCGGTTTGAACGCTTTGCGCGCGACACAGGCGGCGTGGCGACAGAGGCCCTGATCTGCCCCATCGGCGCGGCGGGTCTGGGCGACAAGCGCCCCGAAGTGATCGCCTTGATGACAGTGCAGGAAATCTTTACCACCCTGCGCAACGCAGCCCCGGCGCAGGCCGGGGCCTCTGCCGCGCACCACTGAAAGCAGTTTCATGACCAAAGAGATTATCCGCGCGCGACTGCTGAGTTTCGAGCGCGAACCCCAAACCCCCGATGACACCGCCAGCTTTCGCTATATCGAAGATGGCGGGCTTTTAATAGAAGGGGGCCTGATCCGCGCCTTTGACGCATTTGACCGGATCGATGCGACAGGCGCGCGCATCATCGACCACCGCCCGCATCTGGTCATGCCCGGTTTCATCGACACCCATCTGCATTTCCCGCAAACCCAGGTCATCGCGTCATGGGCCGCCGAATTGCTGGACTGGCTGAACGACTACACTTTCCCCGAAGAAACCCGCTATAGCGACCCAGCCCTCTGCGCGACAATGGCGCGCGCGTTTCTGGACATGCTGAGCGCGCATGGCACGACGACCGCAGTCGCCTATAGCTCTGTCCATGCCACATCGGCCGAGGCGCTGTTCGCCGAGGCGCATAGGCGCGATATGCGCCTGATCACCGGCAAGGTCATGATGGACCGCAACGCGCCAGATGCGCTGTGCGACACCGCGCAATCAAGCTATGATGACAGCAAGGCGCTGATCACCCGCTGGCATGGGCGCGGGCGGCTATCCTATGCGATCACCCCGCGCTTTGCCATCACCTCGACCCCTGCGCAGATGGAGGCCGCGCAAGCCTTGGCGGCAGAGCACCCGGACTGCTACATCCAGACCCATCTGAGCGAGAACCACGCCGAAATCGCGCTATCGTGCCAGCTCTACCCCGATGCGGTGGATTACACCGATATCTACGCCCGCTACGGGATGTTGCGCGAAAACAGCCTGCTGGGCCATGCGATCCATTTGTCGGACCGCGAAATCGGCGCATTGGCCGAGGCAGGCGCGAAGCCTGTGTTCTGCCCCACCTCTAACCTTTACTTAGGCTCTGGCCTGTTTGACGACGCGAAATTGCGCGCCGCCGGTCTGACCAACGCCATTGCCAGCGATATTGGTGGCGGCACCAGTTATTCCATGCTCCAAACCCTGTCCGAAGGCTATAAGGTGCTGCAACTGCAACGCCAGCGCCTGCACCCCTACCGCGCGTTTCACTGGATTACGCGCGGCAATGCTGCTGTCTTGGGGCTGCAAGACCGGATTGGCACGCTGGAGGTCGGCACCGAGGCGGATCTGGTCGTGCTGGATGCCCGCGCCACCCCCGCAATGGCCCTGCGCATGGAGCGTGCGCGCAACCTGATGGATGAATTGTTCACCCTTCAGATCATGGGCGATGACCGCGCGGTTGTGCAAACCTATCTCGCGGGTATGCCGCAAAAGGCCGTGGCATTCCGCTAGTTCGCGGCATTTCAGACATAGCATCCGAGGCGTAAGGGGGGATGGCTGCTTTGCGGGACAATGGGGACAGTTGAGATTGCTTGCTCTCATGCCTTGAAGGCCGTTTCACTTGAGCAAAATTAAAGCTATTCATTCAAGGTATTCTGCCTTGGATGGAACCATAGATGATGCTACCTTAAAAATTAAGTAGCATCGGAGGCAATACGTGTTTGCGAATTTCAAAAATGGCGTTTTTGCCTTAGGTATTTTTTTTGGCTGCATGATCACATTATTTGTTTACCTAGGCACTTCTTTTTTTGATTTTTCTACTCTTGACGTATTCTCAACAACAATTTTCGGTGTTTTTCTTGGTGCATCTATATCGTTGCTTACTACAATATACATTAGGACAAAGGAAATACATGAAAAATCCGCTGATATTGCAACCGTAGTCCAAATTCGTTTAACCACAAATTGGCATACGCTATTCATCATGTCGAAAACCATATCCGCCCCTAGAGATAAGATTTATGCAACTGAATCCTTGAAGTTACTTCCAGTTCAGTTCCGCTGGATCATTGAATTCCAGCCTATTTCAGATAATATAAAGTTAGACTTTTCGAAACCTGAAGAGCTTGCATTTTTAATGAGGATTTTGCCCCGAGACCTTAAGGAAAGGGCAATCACAATTTGGCGTGAAGCCGCTTTTATAGAGGGCAGATACAGAGAACTTAGTGCTGCTATACGGGGGTTGCTAAGAAAATTTGGATTACCACAGGAGGATATACTTCGCCGTGGTGTGTTTGAAATTTCAATAGAAGAAATCGACCCACTCATTAGAGAGGTTCAGCTACTAGATGCTGAGGCTACTAAACTCTTGCGTCAAATAGAATCGATTAGCATACAGCATTTTGAGCTACTTGATGCGCTACAAAATAGTTTGCAGGCCGAACTTGGTGTGAAGGCCAACTACATACATATTCAGAAAAATGACGCCGACTCAACGTGAAGTCCGCTATGGGCTCAACGCGCCATCTCGTGCCCTGTTGCACGCCCTAATCCTCATGCGCGGGGTCGCGCAGCCAGTAGCTGTGATCGCCCCGTGCCGCAGGCTGCGCCCCCGCCCCATCGCCGTCGCGCGCATAGAGCGGCACTTGCTGCAACAGGCGGCGCAGGCGGCGCAGGCCCAAGGGCTTGGTCAATAACAAGATGCCGGAATCTTCGGCCTGTGTGATCAGATCGGGGCTATGGTTGGCCGTGATCAGCACCGCCGGAAGCGGCCCGTATTGCGCGCGCAACGCGCCGATCAGGGCCAGTCCGGTTTCCCCGCCATCCAGCTGGTAATCCGCAAGAATCACATCTGGCGGCACCCCAAGTTCTGCGATCTGGGTTTGGGCCTCTGACAGGGTGGTGGCCTCTATCGGGCTGGCCCCCCAATCTTCCAGCACACCCATCATGGCGCTGCGCACATCGGCGTCATTCTCGACCACCAGAACCAGCAGGTCATCCAAAGCGCCGCGCGGCTCTGGCGCGGGGCGGGCTGTGGGGTCATCTGCGGGCGCGCTGACTTTGGGTACAGTGACGCTGAACATCGTCCCGCGCCCAAGCACCGAGCGCAGCGTCAGCGGATGGTGCAACAGCGCACAGGCCTGTTCCACAATCGCCAGCCCCAGCCCCATACCCCCGTCACTGCCTGTCGGGTCCAGCCGCGTGAATTCCTTGAAAATATCGGTCTGCTTGTCTTCTGGAATGCCCGGCCCGGTGTCCCACACCTCGATGCGCAAAACGCCACCACGGCGGCGCACACCAAGCGTCACGCGCCCCCGGTCGGTGTAGCGGATCGCGTTGGACAGCAGGTTTTGCAAGATCCGCTTCAGGTAAATCTGGTCACTGGTCACATGGGCGCGGCAAGGCATCACCCGCAGCTGCAACCCGCGCGCCTGTGCCACAGGCGTGAATTCTTCGCGCAGCCTGTCCAGCAGAGGGGCCAGCGCAAGGGTTTCGGGTTTCGCGCGCGCAGCCCCGATGTCGAATTTCGAGATGTCGAGAAGCGCGCCCAATATCTGCTCGACCGACCCGAAGGCGCTGGTAATCCGTTCGGTCAGCCGTGCCTGCGCGGGCTGTTGGTCCATCGCCGAGAGCGAGGCAAGAAACAGCTTTGCCGCATTCAACGGTTGCAACAAGTCATGGCTGGCCGAGGCCACAAACCGGGATTTCGTGGCATTCGCGCGCTCTGCCTCGTCGCGGGCGGATTCCAGCTCGACCGTGCGGGCGCGCACGCGTGCTTCCAGCGTTTCATTCAGGCGGTGCATTTCTGCAATCGCGCGGCGTTCCTTGGTCATGTCGGTGAAGGACATCACAAAGCCACGGTCGGGCATGGCCTGCGCGGTCAGTTCCAGCACGCTGCCCTCATCTTGCACGATTTCCAGCGTCAGGGGCGGGCGGAACGGGGGACCATTGACCCAATCGGTCAGCGCCGCACGAATATTGCCGCGCCCCAACTGCCTGCGCCGCATCAGGTTGTTGAGCAGCGCGGTAAAGGGGGTACCGGTGGCAAGCAGGTCCACAGGCGGGGAAAACAACTCCCTCAGGCGCCGGTTCCAGCCTGCAAGGCGGGCTTTCGCGTCAAAGATCATCACGCCCTGGTCAATATGATCCAGCGTGGCGCGCACCATTTGCGCCTGTTCATCCAGCAGTTTCGCATGCTCGATGCGTTCATTGCGCACCATGCCTGTCACATCTGTCTGGGTAACAGCGGTGCCGCCAGAGGCCATGCGCTGTTCGCTGACCTGAAGCCAATGATCCTCGACCAAGGGCACAATGAAATTCACATCGCGTTTGCGGTGGCTGTCCATCCGCTGGGCGACCCATCTTTGGCGGGCCTGCATATCGGGCAGGTTCAGCGCGGGGCTGTCGGAGACGATGCGCACATAATCCCGAAAAGACAGCCCCGGCCCGATCCGGCGGCGCACATCGGGCAGGTCGGCACAAAAGCGCGAATTCCACATGGTCAGCGTGTCTGTCGCGTCAAACATGGCGAAGCCTTCGCCCATCGCTTCCAGCGCATCGGCCAGATTGTTGCGTGCATTCACCGCATCGCGTTCGGCCTGCGACAGGCGGGCATTGGCCACGCGCAAGCGGTCGAGTGTTTCGGCCAGATCACGGGTGCGGGTGCGGATTTGCTGTTCCAGCGCCACAACATGGCTAAGTTGGCCCATCGGTCGGCCAGAGCTTTGCGCGCGCTCTGATCTGTCCATCAATGCCAGCACAACGGCGCGCAGGCGGGCATTTTCTTCCTCTGGGGTCAGCCCGTCTGTCAGGATGGTTTCAAGCATTCTCGGGCGCTCCGGTCTGGCGGGGCAGGAACGCGGACACTTCCATTGCATCGGTATCGTCATCGGGCGGATAAAAGGCCAGTCCGGTAAATGTCTGGTTCACATGCACAAGGTTGAACTGCTCGCCATAGGTATTGAAGCCGGTGACGCCATATTTGTCCAGAATATGCGATATTTTGTGGCGCGACTGGGTGTTTTCGGCCTCTAGCCGGCGCAGGATGCAATCGCAGGCCAGAATCGTGGGGGTTTCCCCTTTTGGCGCAATGCGGGACAGTTCGCGTTCCAGATGCGCGCCCAGATCCGTGCTTTGCGCAAGGCGCAGCACAAGGCCCGTCTCGATTGCAGAGAAAAAACGCAGCGTGCCATCGGGTTCCACCCGCTGGATTGCCAGAACATGATGCTCATCCCCGATCTTGGACACAACCGGATTGGCCGCAAAAATAAAGGGTGAAAGTTGCTGCGGGTCTTTGCCAAGGATGCGCGCATATTCCGGCCCGGCGGCCATGCCGTTGATTTCGCGCACCAGACGTTGCGCGGGGCAGGCATCTGTCACCACCATGCGCTGGTCGGTGGGTTCCAGATGGTCAAACCGGAACGCCGTGATGCGGCAAGGCGTGCGCAGCACCGCCAGCACGGCGGCATCGGTCATGAACTTGCCCGCATGCAGCACAAATGTCTTGCCAAAGCGCAACCCATCGCCCGCCGAGCCGCCGACAAGCGGGCTTTGGCCCAAGGCCTCGGACAAGGCCCAGACAAGCTGATCTTCCATCAGGGACAGGCCATCTGTCAGCAAAAAGGCCACTTCATTGGCCCAATCTGCGGTGGAAAACGTGACTTCGGCGCGCAACTCAAAGGCCAGATCGCGCGCGGCTTCCGGGGTGAAGCGGCGCAAATCGCCAAGGCACCCTGTCGCCACGCGAAACAGGCTGCGCGGCAGGCCCAGCGCCACAATCTGCCCTTCCAGATACCCGCCTGCGGCAATCTCGCCTGCGGTGGTGCAGCCGATGATCTGTGTTGTCGCAGCAACCGTGGCAAGCGCGCGCTCTAGCACGGGCAGATCATGCCCGTCGCCTACAAACAGAATTATCAGCGCAAGCTCTTGGCCCGCAAGCTGGCCCAGCACGTCGGCGGCGGCGCGCGCTGTGTCCGGATCGGCGGATTGCGCACGCGTGATAAAGGCTTTGGACCGCAGCATCTGGCACCCCTCCCTATGGCCATCAGCGGGACTGCTGCCTGCAAGGGCAACCAAACCAGTCTAGCGCAGGTTTTGCAGATTGCGCAAAGGGTTTGGCCGGTTCAGGGTTTGCGCAGAATTTCGGCATAGCTGGCGGAATTGGCAATCCGCACCGCCTGAGTCCGGCTTTGCGCGCCAAGTTTGCGCAAAATCGCCGTGACATGCGCTTTGACCGTGGTTTCGCTGATCGACAACTCGAAGGCGATTTGCTTGTTCAGATACCCTTCGCAGACCAGCGCCAGAATCCGGCCCTGTTGCGGGGTCAGTTCCGACAGGCGGTCAATGACATCGCGCTCGGCGTCGGGGTGGGCATCGGTTGCGGGGGGCGTGTAATCGCGCGGCAGATAGCTGCCGCCCTGCGACACCGCGCGGATGGCCGCGACAAATTCTTCGCGGGGGCTGTGTTTGGGAACAAACCCTGCCGCGCCTGCATGCAGCACGGCTGTGATGATCCGGTCTTCGGACATGGACGAGACGACAATGACAGGAACGCCCGGCGCGGCATTGCGCAGGCGCGCCAGACCATCAAGCCCCGCGACATCGGGCAGGTTGAGGTCCAGCACGATGGTATCTACTTCCAGCCCACCACGAAATGCCTCCAATGCTGCCCCAAGCGAGCTGCGCGTCTCTACCTGTGACAGGCCCAGCGCATCGGACAAGGTCATTTGCAGGGCTTCGCAAAATAGCGGGTGGTCATCGATCACCAGTATCATCTCGCCCCTCTCTATGGTGACCGCATCCATTGTAATCATTGTTTCACGCATCACATACTCGTTCGCGCAGCTTTGACCATGGGACGAATCATAGCATCAATCGGAGCGGGGAATACCCCCTCCATAGGTCTTACAAGGCGCGCGGCCTTAGCCCAGCAACAGCGCCATATGCCGCAGCGCCAGCAGGTAGCCCTGCGTGCCGCAACCTGCGATCACGGCATCGGCGCGGGTGCTGACATAGGAATGGTGGCGAAACGCCTCGCGCTTGTGGATGTTGGAGATGTGCACCTCGATCACTGGCCCCTCGAATGTGTTGAGAGCGTCCAGAATGGCGATTGATGTATGGGTATAGGCGGCTGGGTTTATGATGATCCCCTGCGCGGCAAGGCGCGCGTCGTGGATCATGTCCACCAGCGCACCTTCGTGGTTGGATTGCCTGCACTGGGTCTGCAACCCCAGTTCCTGCGCAAGCTGCCCACAGGCGCGCGCGACATCGTCCAGCGTCTCATGGCCATAAATCTCTGGCTGGCGCTGGCCCAGCAGGTTCAGATTGGGGCCATTCAGAATTTCAATCATCGGCGTTGCCATTATCGCCCCTTTTATGTGCTGCGTCGGGTGTCATATCACATCTATGCGTGCGGGCGTAGCTGTTCGCGCGCTTCATCGGCCAGCTTGTCTGACGTCGCCTCGACAACTGCCTCCAGTTCGGCAAGAAAGTCGCGGGGCGGCATGCCCGCCGGAATGGGCGGCAGGAATTCGACCACGGCCAGACCGGGCTTGCGAAACAGGCTGTGGCGCGGCCAGAACATGCCAACATTGGTGGCCACAGGCACGCAATCTTGCGCAAGTTCCTGATAGAGCACCGCAGTGCCAATCTTGTAGGGCATCTTGACGCCGGGGGCGACGCGGGTGCCTTGGGGGTAGATAATCAGCTGGCCCACGGCCTCGGTGCCTGCCTTGACCCGCGCGGTCATCTGCTTGATGGCCTGCCCGCGCTTGCCGCGATCGACCGGCACACAGCCCACACGCAGCGCATACCAGCCCAGAATGGGCGCATAGACCAGTTGCTTTTTCATAATGAATCGCGGGCGTGGAAGTGCGCCAAAGATCATGATGATATCCAGAAACGACTGATGCTTGGCCGCGATCAGTACGCCCCCTTGCGGCACCTCTCCGCGAATTTCCGAGTGCAGCCCCGCGATGACCGCCGCCGACCAGCGCACATAGCGGCAATAGACATGCATCGCCATCAATGCCCCCTCGCGCCGCACAAGCGCATAGGGCAGGAACACAACCGCCAGAACCAGCATCGCCAGATACATCTGCCCGATAAAGGTGACAGACCGCACCCATTGCACTGCATGACGCATCAGGTCACCCCTCTGAGAACGTGAAAAGCCGTGGCCATGCTGGCCATCCACGAAAGTGCCACCACCAAGGCGGGAATGACAAGTGGCAACAGCCAGCCCGCCCCCTGAAAGCCGATGCCGGCCAGCAGATGCGCGGTCCCTTCCAGTTCGGGCATGCTCAGAAGCGCGGCACAGGCCACAAGCGTGCCTGTGCTGGCCCCAAGTGCTGCCCTGCGCGTGATCCGGCGCACGAAAGCGCGCGCGATGAAGCGGTCCTTGGCCCCCACCAGCCGCAACACCTTGATGACCTGCCCGTTGGAGGCCAGACTTGCACTTGCCGCCAGCGCGATGATTGCGGCTGTCACGGCACCAATCAGCACCAGCGAGAAGACCGCGAAACCGCGCATGCGCGCCGCCGCCTGCGCCAAGGGCCTGCGCCAGCGGGTGTGGTCGTCATAGACCGCGCCCGGGGCCTCGGCGCTTAGGCGCAGGCGCAGGCCCTGGCGGTCTGGCCCTTCCTCTGTCTCGTACAATTCTATCAGGCGGGGCAGCGGCAGGGCATCCAGCGGCAGGTCAGGGCCAAGCCATGCTTCCAGCAACGCCGCCTGATCTTCGGCCACCATGACACGGGCCTCGGCGATGCCGGGGGTTGTGCGCAGCACATCCAGAACGATGGCGGTTTGTGCATCCAGCTCGCCCGCCGCGGCGGAAATCCGCACTGTGGCCGTTTGCGCCAGCGAGGCAGACCAGCCGCGCGCAAGATTTGCAGATGTCACCGACAGTGCCAGTGCGAACACCGCCAGAAACCCCATTGCGGCAGCACTGAGGGTAATCAGCCAGATGCTTTGGCCAGACCGCGGGACCACCAGATCAGAGATGTCGCGCGCGCTCACAATTCCGCCCCCGCGATTTGCAGCTTGCGCCCCGAGAACCGCAGCACACGCGCATTCACATGCGCTTTCGCAAAGCGGATCAGGTTCAGGTCATGCGTGGCAATCACAATGGCAGTGCCCATGCGGTTCAGTTCCACCATCAGCATCAGCAGGCGTTGCGACATGTCCCAATCCAGATTGCCTGTGGGTTCATCCGCCAGCAGCAAGGTCGGGGCCACGATCACCGCGCGCGCAAGTGCGGCGCGCTGACGCTCGCCGCCCGACAAGGTGGGCGGAAAGGCGTTAGCATGCCCGCCCAGCCCGACCCACCCCAGAAGGTCTGACAAATCGGTCTCGGTCAGGTCGCGGCCTGTGGTGGTCAGGGGCAGGCCCACATTCTGCGCGACACTCAAATGGTCCAGAAACTGGCAGTCCTGATGCACCACGCCAATGCGCTGGCGCGTTTCGGCCAGCTGGTCGCGGGTCATCTCGGCCAAGGCGCGCCCCATGACGCTGACCTTGCCGGAACTTGGCTGCAATTCGCCATAACACAGTTTCAGAATGGTGCTTTTGCCTGCCCCGGAAGGGCCGGTCAGGAAATGAAAACTGCCCTGCTCCAGCCGCAGCGTGACATCCCGAAACAGCGGCCCGCCGCCGTAATCATGCGATACATCCTCGAAAGCAATCATGCGCGCCCCGATGCCGCGCGACAGCGCACGCGGTCCAATGTATAACTGCCACGCAGATAGACCATTTTGCGTGTTCCCATCACAATACCTGCTAATAAACTTGGAGAACGCCTTGACGCTTGCTACATCATAAGGAATGCCACGCCAATGCCCCGCGTCGCGGTTTTGCTCAAGGGAAGATCATGCGTTTAGTTTGCACCGAATGTAACGCCCAATACGAGATTGACGCCGCGTTATTGCCCGATTCTGGGCGCGAAGTACAATGCTCGGCCTGCGGGCATGTGTGGTTTCAGGAAAAGACACCAGCAGTTGCGGCAGCGGCGCCCGCGCAGGGACATATGCCCAAACCCACAGCGGATGCGCCCCTTGCAGAGGCAGCGCCAACACCACGCAAGGTTGATGACAAGGTTCTGGAAATCCTGCGCGAGGAAGCAGAGTTTGAATCCCGCCAGCGCGCCCGAGAGGCAGAGGCGCTGGAAACGCAGCCCGATCTGGGGCTGTCGGGTGCTGCCCCTTGGCCCAGCGGCGCAAAGCATACCGCGCCCGCCCCCCCGAAAGACGCGCCAGACGCGACACCAAAGGCCAACACACAGGCCGCATTCCCCGATATCGAAGATATCAGCGCGTCACTGGAACCCATCAGCCAAAGTCGCGCAGGGCGCAGCACCACCGAATTCGACCTGCCTGCCACCGCGAACGAGCGCAGACGCAGTTTTTGGGGCGGGCTGGCCGTGCCATTGGTGCTGGCCGCCATCCTGATTGCCCCATATCTGATGGCCTCTGAAATCATCACAGCGCTGCCTGCGTCAGAACCTGCGATGACAGGTTATGTGAATACTGTTGACGGGATGCGCATACGCCTTGCGGCGCTACTGAACGGTTAAGGTGTGGCGCGCCCTACCTGAATTGCGACAGGTGGGCGCTGCACTTAATTGCCCCCGAAGATTGATCCCAAAACCCCTCTGATCGTGTCTTCCAGCGAAGTGCCGCTGCTTTGGGCCGAAGAGGGCTGAGAACTTTGGGATGGCGAGGATTGAGGTGCCTCCAGAACAGGGCGCTGCGGCTCGATCATCGGCAGGGGGCGCGATGGCAGGCCTTGATGCACCCGCACCATCGTTTCGCGCCAGATATCGGCAGGCAAGCCGCCCCCTGTCACGCCTTGCAACGGAGAATTGTCGTCATATCCCATCCAGACGCCGGTGACATAATCTGCGGTAAAGCCAATGAACCATGCATCGCGTGCGGCCTGTGTCGTGCCTGTCTTGGCAGCGGCCTGCCTGCCGTCAAGGCGCGCGCGCCCGCCCGTACCATCGGCGATCACCTGCGTCATCATCCATGTCAGCACCTGCGCCGACCGTTCCGAGATGACCCGATCGCCAATACCGCTACGGGCCTCGAACAAAGGCGCAGCTTCTTGCAACAGGCGAAGCTGCTCGATCCCGTAGGGGCGCACGGCGCTGCCACCGTTCAGAATGCCCGCATAGGCGGCGGTCATTTCCAGAAGGTTGGATTCAGACGCCCCCAGCGCCAGCGCGGGGCCTTCGGCAAGATCACTGTGCAATCCGAACTGGTTTGCCACTTCGCGCACACGCTCGCGGCCCATCGCCTCGGATATCCGCACGGCAGGCGTGTTCAGCGACCGCGCCAAAGCTTCGGTCAGGGTGACGAAGCCCCGAAACTCGTTGTCATAATTGCGCGGCGACCATGCCCCGGAGCCGGGTGTGTTGATCGTCAGCGGCGCATCTTCGACAATGTCAAACGGCTCGAACCCGTTTTCCAGCGCGGCAGCAAACAGGAACGGTTTGAACGCAGACCCTGTCTGGCGCATAGCCTGCGTGGCGCGGTTGAACCCGCCAACACTGGCCGCGCGCCCGCCAACCATGCCACGCACCGCCCCGTCAGCGGACATGACAACCACGGCCACTTCCGCCTCGGACCCGTCGCGCACGCGGGTGTCAAAGACATGGGCCACGGCCTCTTCTGCGGCAGTCTGGATGCGGGGGTCAAAGGTGGTGCGCATCATCACATCTTCGGTGGTGTCGCGGGTCAGATAGGCAGGGCCGGATTGCATCAGCCAGTCGGCAAAACTGATTCCGCGCTGCGCCTCGGCGCTGCTGGAAAGCGTCGCGGGGTAAGAGCGCGCCTCTGCGAATTCGTAGTCCGTCAGATAGCCTTGTTCCTGCATCAGGCCGATAACGACATTCGCGCGCGCCTGTGCGCGGGCAAGGTTGCGAGTGGGCGCATACAGCGATGGCGCAACCAGCAACCCTGCCAGCATGGCCCCTTCAGCCGGGCCAACCTCGTTGGCAGAGCGCCCGAAATAGCGCTGCGCCGCAGCCTCGAACCCGCGCGCGCCCGCGCCAAGGAAGGCACGGTTCATATAGATCGTCAGGATCTCATCTTTGGAAAACTTTGCCTCCAGCGCGAAGGCGAAGGGCAATTCCTTGATCTTGCGCCAGATGGTGCCACGGCGGCAATCGGCTTCATAGGCGGCTTCGGAACTCCATGCATCAGGGTCGAACGGCACCCCAAGGCAGAGCAGCTTGGCCACCTGCTGCGTGATGGTGGACCCGCCCGCGCCGGAAAACCCGCTGCGCCCCGATTGCAGGTTTGTCCGGATCGCCCCTGCTATCCCGCGCGGCGATACGCCAAGATGGCTGTAGAATCGCCGGTCTTCAGTGGCGATGATGGCGTTTTTCAGATGGGGTGACACGGTATCTGCGGTAATGATTCCCCCGAAGGTTTCGCCCCGCCACGCAAAGACATTGCCATTGGTGTCCGTCATGGTGACAGAGCCGCGCGCGCGCGCATCCAGCAGGTCGCCCAAGGGCGGCATGATCATGTAATAATAGGCAGATGCCAGAAATAGCAGCATCGCCACTGTCGCGCCAAAGCGCCATGTCACGCCCCAAATGATCCGCCACACCAGCGCAACAGTGGCGGAAATAAACCGCACAACAATGTTGCGTGATTTGCGCTTGGCGGGTGCGGCCTTGCGCGCGGATGTCTGGCCCGACCGCGCGCTGGCCCGCGGCTTCGCAGGTTTTGCGCTCCGCGGGGCGCGCCGGTCGGCAGTCAATTTACCTTTGTTTCCACCAGAACTGGCCATACCCCGAACCCTTACATCTGCCTGCGTGCTTGCTCAAAATCTCGATCACTATTGTGGCTGTGTTTGCCACTCTCGCTGCGAAATTGCTACCTCAATCGCGGTAAGTTGTACGGGGCTGCGCATCTTGGATATTCCCAAAATGCTTAATTTTTAGTCACTGCCACAAAATTGTGCACATTTTTTCCGTTTTCGCGCCAGAACCCCGCCGCAACGCGGCAAAATAATGGAACTCTGGCGGTCCAGACCGCTGATTAAGACCGTGCGGTCCAATGGACTCTCGCTCTCGAAGAAAGGGGATGACCTGTGAAATACATCATAGCGGCAATTAAACCGTTCAAGCTGGAAGAGGTCCGTGAAGCGCTGACATCGATCGGCGTGCGCGGGATGATGGTTACCGAAATCAAAGGGTTTGGCGCGCAATCGGGCCATACCGAAATCTATCGCGGCGCAGAATACGCGGTAAATTTCGTACCCAAGCTGAAGCTGGAAATCGGCGTGTCCGATGCCATGGCAGAGCAGGTGGTCGAAACACTGCAAAAGACAGCGCGCACCGACAAGATCGGGGATGGCAAAATTTTTGTGCTGGACCTTGCAGCCGCAACGCGGGTGCGCACGGGGGAAACCGGCGATGACGCGCTCTGACATGATGGCGGGACAAATTCAAAAAGGACAAATGCTGATGCAACTGAAAAAAACTCTCCCACTCGCGGCCTCAGCGATTCTGCTGCCAAGCCTTGCGCTGGCACAGGAGGCAGAGGGCGTGGTTGAAGCGATGGAGGCAGTCGCCGCGTTGAATACCGAGATGGTGTTCATCATGAACTCGCTGCTGTTCCTTGTCGGCGGCTTTCTGGTGTTCTTCATGGCTGCCGGTTTCTGTATGCTGGAAACGGGCCTCGTACGCTCGAAGAACGCAACCATGCAGGCCACCAAGAACGTGGCGCTGTTCTCGCTGGCAACGATTGCCTATTTCCTTGTTGGCTTCAACCTGATGTACCCCGGTGATTGGGTGCTAGAAGGCTGGCTGGGTGGCATTGCCCCAACTGTGCTAGAGCCTGTGGGCGTTGCGCTGGAAGATGTCGGGGACATCGAATACGCGTCGGTCGGGTCGGATTTCATCTTTCAGCTGATGTTCTGTGCGGCTGTCGCCTCGATCGTGTCGGGTGCTGTTGCAGAACGCATCAAGCTGTGGCCCTTTCTGGTGTTCGTGGTCATCCTGACAGGCATCATCTACCCGATCCAGGCCAGCTGGAGCTGGGGCGGAGGCTTCCTTGACGAGATGGGTTTCTCTGACTTTGCAGGCTCTTCCATCGTGCATGCCGCAGGCGGCTGGGCCGCGCTGGCAGGTGTGATCGTGCTGGGGGCGCGCTATGGCAAATACGGCAAGGATGGTCGCGTCACAGTTATGCCCGGCTCGAACCTGCCACTGGCAACATTGGGCATGTTCATTCTGTGGCTGGGCTGGTTCGGCTTCAATGGCGGCTCTCAGCTGGCCATGGGCACGATTTCAGATGTCGCAGACGTTAGCCGCATTTTCGCCAACACCAACACGGCGGCTGCCGGTGGCGCTATTGCAGCATTGATCCTGTCAACTGTCCTATACAAAAAGCCTGACCTTACCATGGTGCTGAACGGCGCGCTGGCTGGTCTGGTGTCGATCACAGCAGAGCCGCTGACCCCCTCGCTGGGCGCTGCAACGCTGATCGGTGCTGTCGGTGGTGTGATTGTTGTTCTGACCATTCCGCTGCTGGACAAGCTGAAGATTGACGATGTGGTGGGTGCGATCCCTGTGCACCTGTTCGCAGGTCTATGGGGCACGATGGCTGTGCCGCTGACCAATAGCGACGCAAGTTTTGTCACGCAGTTCATGGGCATGGCCGCAATCGGTATCTTCATGTTCTCGGCCTCGCTGGTGGTCTGGCTGATCCTGAAAGCCGTGATGGGCATCCGCGTCAGCGACGAAGACCAGGTTACAGGTCTGGACAAGTCCGACATGGGGATGGAAGCCTATCCAGAGTTCAGCAACAGCTGATCCTCTCAGTAAGACAAAGAAAGGCCCCGCATCTGCGGGGCCTTTTTTCATGGCTTGGGTGTTTCAGCGCAGGCTGCGCCCCTTGACTACACTCTGGGGGCCGAAGCGGGCGCGCAAACGGTCCATCGCGCGTTCAGCCTCGGCGCGGCGGGCGGCATCGGGGTCCAGCAGGTCGGCGCGAAAGCCCGCGCCCTGATCCTCGGTCAGGTCCGAAATGCCAACCCCTATCAGCCGGAACGGGGCCGCCGCCATGGCCTGCGCCAGCAGCGGGCGCGCGCTGCGGTAGATCACATCCGCCAGCGCTGTCGGGTCATGCAGGCTAAGCCTGCGGGTCAGGATGCGATGATCGGCGCGTTTGAGTTTCAGCGTGACCACGCGCCCCGCCAGCCCCTTGGCCTTGGCCCGCGCAGAGACTTGATCGGCCAGCCGCCACAGATGGCCGTCAAGTGCTGCTTCATCATGCAGGTCAGTAGTGAAGGTCGTCTCTTTCGAGATGGATTTCACCTCTCTGTCAGGGGCCACGCGCCGCGTGTCCTGCCCGCGCGCCAGATGCCAAAGCCGCGATCCCATCGCGCCGAATCGCGCGACAAGATCTGCTTGGTCCCAGCGTTTGAGATCGTCAATCGTGGCGATTCCCACGCGCTCCAACTGCCCGCGCATGGCCGCCCCTACCCCCCAGATAATACTGACAGGCTTGCCGCGCAGGAACCCTTCGGTGGCAGCTTTCGAGATCACCGAAAACCCGCGCGGCTTGTCCAGATCCGAGGCGATCTTGGCCAGAAACTTGTTATGCGACAGCCCCACCGAGCCCGACAGGCGCAACTCCTTCTCCATGCGCCCCAGCAGTTTTGCCAGCATCACGGCAGGCGGTGCGCCATGCAGGCGCGCGGTGCCTGTCAGGTCCATGAACGCCTCATCCAGCGACAGGGGCTCGATGGCCGGCGTCAGGTCTTCCATCATCGCGCGGATCTCGCGCGAGGCTGCGCTATAGGCGTCAAACCGCGGCTTTACGATAACCGCCTCAGGGCACAGTTTCAGCGCCTTGAACATCGGCATGGCAGAGCGCACGCCATGAATGCGCGCGATATAGCAGGCCGTGGTCACAACCCCGCGCTGCCCGCCCCCAACGATAACAGGTTTGTCGCGCAAATCAGGATTGTCGCGTTTCTCGACACTGGCATAGAAGGCGTCGCAATCCATATGCGCGATCGACAGATCGAACAGTTCCGCATCCGCCACAACACGCGGCGAATGGCAGGACGGACAACGCCGCCCTTCAGGAAAACAAGTCAGACAATCGCGGCAAAATGCAAGCATAGGGGCAGTATACCGCGAAGATATGGCCGCTGGCTATGGGGCCGTCAGGGATGTGCGATAGAGCAATCCATACTGCGCGCGGACAGGCGCAGGCAAGCGCGTTCCGCCTCGGACTGGGTCAGGCCCGCAACACTGGCCTCGAACCGGCCACTGGTCTGGCGAATCCGGCTGACACCATTGCCCAAAGCCGCCGCCTCTGCCATCTTGACAGTGATCAGGCCACGCTCGGCTGCGCTGCGTGAATTGAACTGGCCCAAGGAAACCCCCCAAAGCCGTCCGCCATCCGATGTGGACAAGCGGGTTACGATTTCGGGGCCGCCGGATGTTGCCGCGTCCAGATGCGCCTCGACCGCCGCCGCAAGGGCTTGGGGGCTGGCATCATGGGATTGGGTCCGTGGGGTGCTGGTCAGGATAATGCCGGATGTATCCGGGCGGCCAGCGCCCTGATCCAGCGACGCCAGTTGAACCTGCTCCTCGGCACTTAGAATCAACGCATCATCCGCCACGGCTTCGGCCAGCATCGATTCGGAGGCGCCGATCCATGTGACATCGGACTCGTCTGTGAATTCCGCCATCTCAACGGGGGCCTGTGCACTTTGCACTGGGGTGGTGTCGCCCTCATTGGTGTCTATCTCTGCCGCTTCTGTATCAACGACTTCGGCAAGGAGCATGTCCATAGCGGGCGCGGTGCTGTCTGCTGCAACAGCGCTGCTTTCGTCATGTGTGGGGCCATCGAAGCTGTCCAGCTCTGCCACATCATCTGGGTCGGCGATGGTGAAGCCTGCCGCAATGGCCGCATCAAGTGACACATCTGCCGGTGTTTCCGATTCCGCGCGCTCGGGCCTTGGAGGAGGGGTCACGATCAAGGCTTCCGGCGCAAGGGCGGCAACCTCGGTCTCGCCCACCTCTGCCGCGACAGCCTCGGCAATGCCTGCAATGTCCGAAACGACAGCATCCACGCTTTCGCGCACTGCCAGCAAAATCGCATCATCGGGTGCCTGAACCGCGCGTGGTGCTGGCCGCGGGCTGGTGCGCACAGCGGTTTGCAACCGGATCGTCTTGGCCGCAGCACTTGGGTCATCGTCGCCATTGCGTGTGGGCGCCTGCGCCACAGCCACCGCCCCGCGCCCCTGATAGGCAGGTGTTCTGGGCGCGACCGAGGCAACACGCGTGGCCGCACGGCTGAAACCGATATCCATCAATTCAGCCACATGCGCATTACGCGCCGCCGTGGAACTGCCGCCGAACATGGTCGAGATGATGTGCTTGCCGCCCCGCTTGGCCGATGCGGTTAGGTTGAAGCCAGCAGCACGGGTATAGCCGGTCTTGATGCCATCTGCGCCCGAATAGGCGTCCAGAAAACGGCGGTTGGTGTTGGGCACATTGCCCACACCGGCAAAGTCGCTGCGGCGCGAGAAAATATTGTAATATTGCGGATAATCGAAATACAGTTGACGCCCCAGAATGGTCATGTCGCGCGCGGTCGATAAATGGCCCGGTTGCGTCAGGCCATGCGGGTTGCGAAATGTGGTGTTTTCCATCCCCATGGCGCGCGCAGTGCGGGTCATGCGTTCTGCAAATGCCTCGACCGAGCCGGAAACCCCTTCGGCCAACACCACGGCGGCGTCATTGGCAGAGCGCAGCGCCGCCGCCCGTATCAGGTAGCGCACCGAAATTTTCTGGCCGGGCCGCAGGCCAAGGCACACGCAGGTTGTCTGTGTCGCCCCCCGGCTGACGGTAAACTGGGTATCTAATGTGATCTCGCCATGCTTGATCGCCTCGAATGTGACATAGAGGGTCATCATCTTGGTCAGAGACGCGGGATGCAATTTTGTGTCATGGTTGCGTGCGAAAATAACCTCGCCGTTGCGCGCATCCATCACCATGGCAGCATAGGGCGCTGCGTGGGAAAAACCCGCAGCAAGCATTGCGGCCATAAAGAACACCGCCGCCATGGCATGGCGAAACGATCGCATGGGGTGCGTCTGCATTCTGTGCCTCGATTTTCGCCCGCGTTTGGTTTTTATTCGGGCTTACTGCTCGGACAGATCGTAGCACGATGAACGCTACAGGAAAAGCATGAATTTTCAATGTGCTTTTAAGTTATCTTAATCCAAATTCTGGCGTATTTGGTAGGCAATAGCGGGGTATTCTACCATATCCGGCATGCCGCTTAGCTGCCGTCGATCCAGCCCACCAGCTCGGTCAACTCGCCCAGATGCGCGATGCTACGATAGCGCGGATGATCGCCCGGTGTTTCCGCCCATTCTATTGCCCATTCGATTCCATGAGGCACATGAACCCCCCAACCGCCTGCAATTATGGGAGGAATCACATCCGAACGCATGGAATTTCCAACCATCAAAGCGGCCTCTGGCCCGTCGCCATGGCGCGCGAAAATGCTGGCATAGACAGGCGCTGTCTTGTTCGACACGATCTCGACCGCATCAAACAACTCGCCCAGCCCCGATTGCGCCAGCTTGCGTTCCTGATCCAGCAGATCGCCCTTGGTGATCAATACCAGCTTGTGCGAGGGGGCCAGCGCTGCGATGGCGTCTTGTGCATGGGGCAGCAATTCGATGGGGTGGCGCAGCATTTCTTGCCCCGCCGCCAGCAATTCGGCAATGACGCGGGCAGGCACACGCTCTTGTGTGACCTCGATTGCGGTTTCGATCATCGACAGCACAAACCCCTTAATCCCGAAGCCATATTGCCCCAGATTGCGCCTTTCTGCCGCAAGCAGACGCGTCATGAGCGTGTCCTTGTCGGTGTAATCGGCCAGAAGTGCTGCAAAATGTTCCTGCGTCATGCGAAAGAACCGCTCGTTATGCCAAAGCGTGTCATCGGCATCGAATCCGATCGTTGTGATGCGGGTCATTGGCTTTGGCCTTGCAAGAGGGGGTTTTCAGGACGATGTGATACGCTATATTGCCTTTTGGACCTGCAAACCAGCCTTTGAAAGAGTCGATGACCTATATGAACCGCGCCCCACAGATGACCGACCGTGACCCGGACGGGCCACAGGATGATGGCGCTGTCGTCACCAAAACACGCACCCGCAGCCAGCGCCCGCCCATGTACAAGGTCATGTTGCTGAATGACGATTACACGCCGATGGAATTCGTGGTGCATGTGCTGGAACGGTTCTTTGGAATGACCCATGCCATGGCCTTTGACATCATGCTGACCGTGCACAAGAAAGGGGTGGCAGTTGTCGGCGTCTTCTCTTATGAGGTCGCGGAAACCAAGGTTGCGCAGGTCATGGATTTTGCGCGGCGACACCAACACCCGCTGCAATGCACGCTGGAAAAAGAGTAAGGCGCGGCGCGCCATCATGGCACCGATTTCCCCCATCCTAAGTGATCCCGCCCCACGCGAAGCCCGTTTGACACTGGCCTTCGATGAGGGTCTTTTGCTGCCCGAAGGCATAATTTCCGTCCTCCGCCCCCGCGCAGGAGAGCGGTTTGACCCGCTGGACCCGCAGCGCCTGAAACTGGCGCAGGGGTTCCGGCCTGACCATGACGCGCTGTTGCAGGCCGGCTGGGATGTCAGCACCACGGCTGCGCCCGCACCCCTCGCGCTGGTCTGCCTGCCGCGCGCCAAGGCCGAAGGGCTGGCGCTGATTGCGCAGGCGGCGCAACTGGGGGCAGAGTGGATTATGGTGGACGGGCAAAAGACCGATGGAATCGAATCCGCCCTCAAAGCCGTCCGCGCGCGGGCAGAGGTTGCGGGAACTGTGTCCAAAGCCCATGGCAAACTGTTCTGGTTTGCAACGAAAGACGCGGATTTCAGCGATTGGCAGGCGCGGCCCCATATTATTTCCGATGCAAAGTTTGGGAAATTCCAGACCTTGCCGGGGGTATTCTCCGCCGATGGGATTGACCCCGGATCAGCGCTTCTGGCGCAGCATCTGCCCGAAACCCTGCCCGCGCGCATGGCCGATCTGGGGGCGGGCTGGGGCTATCTGTCTGCCGCCTGTCTGGCACGCAGCGGGGTCGAAGCCCTGCATCTGGTCGAGGCAGAGGCCAGCGCGCTGGAACTGGCGCGCCAGAACATCACCGACCCGCGCGCGCAATTCCACTGGCATGACGCAGGCAGTTTTGCCCTGCCCGGCCCTGTGGACGGGGTCATCATGAACCCGCCCTTCCACACTGGCCGCAAGCCGCAACCCGAACTTGGGCTGGCCTTTATTGCGACGGCCGCGCGCATGTTGGGCGTGCGCGGCAAGTTGTGGATGGTGGCGAATCGCCACCTGCCCTATGAAGCGGCCTTGACCAGCCTGTTCAACACCCATGAAGTCATCGCCGAAACCGGCACATTTCGTGTCTGGCAGGCGCAAGGCCCGCGCAAGAAACCGGCCTCTGTGGCGCGGGCACGGCGATAAGGACAAAACCATGAGCTATTCCATTGCAGGCAAGACCGCGATTGTAACAGGGGCCGCCAATGGCGTCGGTCTGGCAATCGCACGTCATTTTGTCGATCAGGGCGCGAATGTTGTGCTGGCCGACCGGGACGAGGTGCGGCTGAAAGCGGAAGTTGCCACCATGTCGGGCGCCGAGGATCACGCTATTTTCTTTGCAGGCGACCTGCGCGAACGCCTGACATTGGCGAATCTTCTATCAGCAACCATAGATGCCTATGACCACATCGATATCTTGGTGAATGCGACACGCCAATGCACGGCTTCGGACCCGCTGGACGACCAGAGCGACACCGTGCAAGAAGCGCTAGAGCAGAACCTGATCGCCAGCCTGAAGCTTAGCCAGCTTGTGGCCAAGCGCATGATCACACAGGCCGAAGGCGCGGACGCACGCAAGAATGCCATAGGGTCCATCATCAACATGTCATCTATCGCCGCGCGGCGCACACAGCCAGAGTTGATGGCCTATTCCATCGCCTCTGCCGCGCTGGACCAGATGACGCGGTCCATGGCCGTGGCCTTTGCGCAGCACCGCATCCGCATCAATGGTGTGGCCCTTGGCAGTGTGATGAGCGCCAATCTGAAAGAACAGATGCACAGCCATGACAATTACCGCGAGTTGATCCTGCGCCAAACCCCGATGGGTCGTATTGGCGCGGCGTCAGAAGCCGCCGAGGCCGTGCAATTTCTGGCATCAGATGCGGCGGCTTTCATGACAGGCCAGATCATGACCATTGATGGCGGGCGCACCTTGCTGGACCCTGTATCCGTTCCGGCGCATTGACCGGCTCAGGCCCCGCTGCATTGTGCGACACGCGCAATGCTTTGCGCAGCCACTGCGGCACGAGAGCGGCGTAAACTGTCCAGATTGTCCTGCTCAACGTCCCTGTCCACCGCCACGCGTGCCGCGCTGGTCGCAGGCGTGTGGCGGGTGCAGAACAAAACCGGCTCTTTCGGCCATGCGCAGATATGCAGGGTTGTGCGCGCCTCTGATGCGGCGGTCACACGGTAGCCGCGCGCAAGTGCTTGTTCTGCGTCCAATATCTGAGCGTCCAGCGCATGCAATTCAGCCTGCGCCTGACGCATACAGCGGTCTTGTGGCGACGCGCAGGCCGCAAGAGTTGTTGCAGAGACAAGCAGTATCAGAATCGCACGCATCATCTCTCCCTTGCGAAGCCCGTTTATATGCGCCGCCGGACAAACCGTCCTTGAGGGAAGCGGCGGATCAGGCCTTTGTATAGCACCTTCTGGCGAAAGGTGCAGATGATGGTTTAGAGGGGCTTGGGGGATATTGGAGAGGTGACGCAAGCCGCGCAGCGTCGGGCCGTGGTGCGGCGATCCTCGCCCTCTGCTACAGCACTTTATGCTGGCAAAATCCGCGCAAGATCAAGGCTTTGCGCGTAGCCAAGCCAAATCGCCGTGCCGGGGTACGGCCCGGCTATGCGCGGCGGGCCTGCGGCCCTTTGTTCCGCGCAAATGGCTGAACAGCCCCACACTGCGGCCCCTCAAACCATCACTCCGACAACCGATGGCAACCGCACCCATCCCTTAGCCAAGACACATCAGCGCGGCGAGCGTTTGGCCAGAATGCGCTGCAATGTCCGGCGGTGCATGCTCAGGCGGCGCGCTGTCTCGGACACGTTGCGGTCGCATTGCTCGTACACGCGCTGGATATGTTCCCAGCGCACACGGTCTGCGGACATCGGGTTTTCGGGTGGCAGGGGCAAGGCATCTTCGCCTTGTACCAGCAACGCGCGTACAACCTCATTCGCATCTGCTGGCTTTGACAGATAATCTGTCGCGCCAATCTTGACGGCTGCAACCGCCGTGGCAATTGCGCCGTACCCCGTCAGAACCACGATCCGCGCATCCGCCCGCGCGGCGCGCAATGTCTCGACCACGTCCAGCCCATTGCCATCTTCCAGCCGCAGATCGATCACGGCATAGGCAGGCGGGCGGGCGCGGGCGATGGCTTTGCCGGCCACTACGCTGCCTGCTGTCTCGACCGAGAAACCACGGCTTTGCATGGCGCGGGCAAGGCGCTTGAGAAATACCTCATCATCATCGACCAGCAAAAGCGACGGGTCGGGGCCAAGGTCCAAGGCGGGTTGTGTATCCATATGCGCTCTCACTTTCGTTAGGGGTTAGGTAGAGCGGTAAGTACCAAAGGTCAATTTCAACAAAACTTCAGGCATTGTTCATGTAGCAGGCCAGAACATCGGCCACCTGTTCAGGGGTCTGGTCGCGGCGGATGACATCGACGAACCCATGACCGGGCAGCAGAAAATAGCTGAAGGTGGAATGGTCGATCAGGTAAAAATCATCATCAGACTCGTGAATTGCGAAATATACGCGGTAAGCCTGCGCGGCTTCGCGGATCTGCGCCTCGCTGCCTGTCAGCCCGATCATCTGGGGGTGCATGAAGCGGACAAATTCGGCCAGCGCCTCTTGCGTGTCGCGCTTGTGATCGACCGAGATGAACACTGGCGTCACATCAAACCCCTGCGCCGCCAGCAAATCGACGGCCTGCGCATTGCGCGCGGTGTCAAGCGGACAGACATCGGGGCAGAAAGTGTAGCCGAAATAGATCAGCGTGGGTTTACCTGCAAATTCAGCCTCGGTCACCACGCGGCCGGTGTGGTCCACCAGTTCAAACGGGCCACCAATGGCCCCCGCCCCGCCAGAAATCGCAGTGCCACGACATTGCGCGAATTCCGTCTGGCCCTGCCCTGTATAGACCATATACCCCAGCCCGCCCAAAAGCGCTGCTATCAGACCAACTGCCAGCATCGAATACAATCGAATCATGATGAACCTCTTTTCGCGGGATTGCGCCCTTGATGCAGCAAGGCTTGCGCCCTAACAATCCCGTATAGCAGAACTGTGACATCGCGTCCTGCCGCACCCCGCAACCGGAGCTTGCATGACCAACCCCACATTTGGCGAAATCTCTCAGGAACATCGGGGCGACTGGGTGCGGCTGCGCACCATGACCTATGTGCGCGTGCTGGCCCTGACAGGGCAGGCAGCGGCCCTGATTGCGGCACATTACCATTTCGGGTTGCGGTTCAATGTCACGCTGGTGTGGCTGGTCATGGGGGCGGCGGCGCTGTCGGTGTTCCTGTCGCTGCTGCTGTTTCCCCAAACCAAGCGGCTTAGTGATACCGAAGCGATGCTGACATTTTTGTTCGATATCGCGCAGCTTGTCTGCCTGCTCTATCTGACAGGGGGCATTACCAACCCGTTCAGCCTGCTGATACTGGCGCCTGTGTCTGTTTCGGCAATGGCGCTGAAGCCACGCTCGACACTGCTGCTGGCGGTGATCGCGGTGGCGCTGGTCACGCTGATTGCGCTGGCCTATCAGCCCCTGCGGTTTCAGGATGGCACGGTTCATGTCGTGCCGCCCATCTTTGCCTTCGGGTTCTGGGCGGCAATCATCATCGGGATCGTGTTTCAGGCATTCTATGCCCATCGTGTCGCGGCCGAGGCGAACTCGATGGCAGATGCGCTGCTGGCCGTGCAGATGGCCCTGTCACGCGAACAGAAACTGACCGATCTGGGCGGGGTTGTGGCCGCAACCGCGCATGAACTGGGCACGCCGCTGGCCACGATCAAGCTGATCAGCGCGGAACTGGTCACAGCGCTGCGCGACCGGCCCGACCTTGCCGAGGATGCGCAAATCCTTGTTGAACAGGCAGACCGCTGCCGCGATATTCTGCGCTCTATGGGGCGGGCGGGCAAGGATGACACCCACCTGCGCCGCGCCCCGCTAGAGGCCGTGTTGCAAGAGGCCGCAGAGCCGCATCTGGACCGTGGCAAGCAGGTGCATTTCGTGCTGAACCCCGCCCGCAACGGCGCGGCAGAGCAGCCCGTGATACAGCGCAGACCAGAGATTATTCACGGGCTGCGCAACCTGATTCAGAACGCCGTCGATTTTGCTAAAGAAGAGGTGTGGGTACAGGCCGAATGGACCGACCAGCGCCTGACAATCCGCATATTGGATGACGGGCGGGGGTTTTCACCGCAGATTCTGGGCAATATTGGCGAGCCGTTCATCAAGCACCGCCGCGACCCCGCCCGCCCGCGCCGCCGCCCTGCCTATGAAGGGATGGGGCTGGGCCTGTTCATTGCCAAAACCCTGCTGGAACGCAGCGGAGCGCGGCTGGATTTCGACAATAGCGACGGGGCTGACATGGGCCTGCCAGAGGGGCGCAAGCTGACCGGCGCAAGGATCACGCTTGTCTGGCCCCTGCCCCGCATCACTGCCGACACGCAAACCGCCCTTGCCCCCAACCAGCCGCTTGGGGAATAAACTCTGCCAGCTGCGCAAAGCGTGAATGGACAATCGCGCGGGTTTTGCTAGGCTGTCGCGCAAGTAACGAAGGAATACGCTTATGGCACTTCCCCTAGCCCCTCTCGCGGTGGCGGCTGCGAAATACGGCGCAGTTGCATTTGCCGGCTACGCGATCCTGCGCCAGATCCAGCCCGGTGGCATAAACCAGCGCACCGAAGATGCGTTGGACGAAATTGAAGAAGGGCTGACAACGCATCGCCCGCGCGACCGCGACCAACTGAATGGGGCCGCGCGCTTTCGCCGTGTCATCCGGCTGGGCGTGAACGGGCCGGGCATAGAGATTGACGCAACCGCCCTTGGCCGCCTGCGGATGCGCCGCGTATGAGCGGGCTGACGCTGTATTTCAGCCACAGTTCCCCCTATGTGCGCAAGGTCATGGTGCTGGCGCATGAGGCGAAACTGGTCGAGAAACTGGAAATCGTCACAGGCTCTGGCACCCCGCTGGATGCAGGCAGTGCCCCGATCGAGGCGAACCCCCTTGGCAAAGTGCCGACACTGACGCGCGTGGATGGCGCGGCGCTATATGACAGCCGTGTGATCTGCCAATATCTGGATGCGCGCGCCAATGCGGGGCTGTATCCGGACGGTGCGCGGCGCTGGGATGCGCTGACGCTGGAGGCGACCGCCGATGGCATTCTCGATGCCGCGCTGCTGATGGTCTATGAGGCCCGCTTGCGCCCCGAAGAGATACGTTTTGCGCCCTTTGTTGAAGGGCAGTGGGACAAGATCGACCGCGCACTGGATGTGATCGAGGCGCGCTGGATGGCCTATCTTGCGGGGCCATTATGCATCGGGCAGATCGCCCTTGGCTGCGCGCTTGGCTATCTGGACCTGCGCCACACTGCGCGCGGCTGGCGTGCGACACGGCCTGCGCTGGCGCAATGGGACGCCCGTTTTGCCGCGCGCGACAGCATGCGCGCCACGCAGCCGCCCCCCGCCTAGCAAAGTTTTGCGCTAACGCTGCCAGAATCACGGCTTTTGACATGGAACAAAAGCCGTGAATCCGCACAACTGCGACACCTTAACCCGCTTTCGCGGCTAGACGGGATGGGGTTTCCCCGCTAAATACCGGCACTGAGAGGCTGCGGCATTCCCGTGGCCATATCGTAATTTACAGCCCCGAACCCATTGAAAAGGGAGAATGCTCGTGTCCCACGCTGATGACAACGACAGCACCCGCAGGGATTTCATCTATTACGCCACAGCCGGTGCAGGCGTGGTCACAGTTGGCGCGGCCGTGTGGCCACTTGTCAACCAGATGAACCCTTCGGCAGATGTTCAGGCGCTTTCATCGATTTTCGTCGATGTTGGCGGGCTGGAACCTGGTGGTCAGGTGACAGTCAATTTCCTTGGCAAGCCGGTCTTCATCCGTCGCCGTACTGCTGAAGAAATCGCAGATGGTCGCGCTGTTGCGCTGGATGATCTGGGCATCGACCGCCAGTCGCGCAACCCCAACAAACCCGGGACCGACGCATCGGACGAAAACCGCACAATGGATGACGACGGCGAATGGCTGGTCATGACCGGCGTTTGCACCCATCTGGGCTGCGTGCCACTGGGCAACGCTGCGGGCGATTTCGGCGGCTGGTTCTGCCCGTGCCACGGGTCGCATTACGATACGGCAGGCCGCATCCGCCGCGGCCCCGCGCCAGAGAACATGCATATTCCGGTGGCATCATTCGTTGATGAAACCACCATTCAGCTCGGCTAAGGGAGACGCAGAATATGGGTGGAATTCCACACGACCACTACGAGCCGAAGTCGAACGCTGAAAAATACATTCATCGTCGGCTTCCGATTGTCGGTTTGATCTATGACACGCTCATGCTTCCGACACCAAAAAACCTGAACTGGATGTGGATCTGGGGCATTGTCCTGATGCTATGTCTGGTGTTGCAGATTGTGACAGGCATTGTTCTGGCAATGCATTACACACCACATGTCGATCATGCCTTTGCCAGCGTTGAGCATATCATGCGCAATGTGAATGGCGGTCACATGATCCGCTACCTGCACCAGAACGGGTCTATGCTGTTCTTCTTTGCCGTCTATCTGCACATGTTCCGCAGCATGTATTACGGCAGCTACAAAGCCCCGCGTGAGATTACATGGATCATCGGTATCCTGATCTATCTGGCGATGATGGCAACGGCATTCATGGGCTATGTGCTGCCATGGGGCCAGATGTCCTTCTGGGGTGCAACTGTGATTACAGGTCTGTTCGGTGCCATTCCCGGCGTCGGTGATCTGTTGCAAACATGGCTGCTGGGCGGGCCTGCAGTGGATAACGCGGCACTGAACCGCTTTTTCTCGCTGCACTATCTGCTGCCCTTCGTCATTCTGGGCCTGAGCATCGTGCATATCTGGGCCTTCCACACCACGGGCAACAACAACCCCACAGGTGTTGAAGTGCGCCGCACCTCCAAGGAAGAAGCGGCCAAAGATACGCTGCCCTTCTGGCCCTATTTCGTCATCAAAGACCTGTTTGCGCTGGTCGTGATTCTGGCGATCTTCTGGGCGCTTGTGGGCTTCATGCCAAACTTCCTGGGCCATACCGACAACTACATCGAGGCAAACCCGCTGGTCACACCGCCGGAAATCGTGCCCGAATGGTACTTCCTGCCCTTCTACGCGATCCTGCGCGCCTTCACATCTGACGTTTGGATCGTGATGGCCGTGAACTGGCTGAGCTTTGGCATCATCGACGCAACCTTCTTTGGCGTGCTGGCGATGTTCGGCTCGATCTTTGTCTGGGCGCTGCTGCCTTGGGTGGACACATCCTCGGTGCGCTCTGGCCGGTATCGTCCGATGTTCAAGTGGTGGTTCTGGTTGTTCATCATCAACTTCGTGGTGCTAACATGGGCCGGGGCAATGCCTGCCGAAGGCATCTACACCACCATCTCGCTGATCGGCACAACCTATTGGTTCGCATATTTCCTTGTCATCCTGCCGCTGCTGGGTGTGTTGGAAAAGCCGCTGCCAGAGCCTGCCACCATCGAGGAAGATTTCAAGGCAAGCCTGAAATCCAAGTCGGATAACGACCCCAAAGGGCCATCGGCCGAGCCGATCCCTGCTGAGTAACGGCAAACCGAAAGGATTATACACATGAAACTGAGGAACCTTGCCGTTGCTGCCCTGTCCGCCTTGGTGCTGGCCCTGCCAGCCACCATGGCAGACGCCAAAAAGGTGAAAGGCGAAGTCACAAACTTCGACTTCTCCTTTCAGGGGTTGACCGGCACTTACGACCGCAACCAGCTACAGCGCGGCTTGCAGGTCTATCACGAGGTCTGCTCATCGTGCCACGGGCTGCAATATGTAGCCTTCCGCACGCTCAGCGACCGCAACGGCCCTGAACTGCCTGACGACCAGATGCGTGCCTTCGCGGACCTGTATGAAGTCTGGGACGATACGCTGCGTGACTGGCGCCCTGCAACAGGCCCCGACCACTTCCCCGAATCACAGTTCGAGGGGGCGCCGGACCTTAGCCTGATGACCAAAGCACGCGCAGGCTTCAGCGGCCCCTACGGCCTTGGCATCAACCAGTTGATGAAAGGTATCGGCGGGCCGGAATACATCGCATCTTTCCTGCTGGGCTATACCGGCGAGGAAGACTTTCAGGCCGGCTCGATGTTCTATGAGAACAAAGCCTATGGCGGCTGGGTGTCGATGAACCCCGTGCTGTTCGATGACATGCTGTTCTACGAAGACGGCACACCCGCCACCGAAGAGCAGATGGCCCTAGATGTCGCGGCTTTCCTGACATGGACCGCAGAGCCCAAACTGGTCGAGCGGAAGCATGCAGGCTTTGTCGGCGTGATCTTCCTGTCGGTTCTGGCAGTGCTGCTGTATCTGACCAACAAGCAGCTTTGGGCACCTGTCAAAAGAGCCGCCAAAAAAGACTGATCTGGCGCATAAGCGCAAGGTTGAAGCGTGCCCTTCGGGGCACGCTTTTTTGCTTTCCAAGGTTCGGGTTTCGGGGTAGCTCTCGCGTCCTTAACCTGTGAAGGAACACCCCATGTCCGACAATCTGCGCGGTGCGGTCCTGATGGCGCTGGCCATGGCCGGTTTCGCCTTGGAGGATATGTTTATTAAGCTGCTGGCCGATGCGCTGCCTGTGGGGCAGGTGCTGCTGTTTCTGGGGCTTGGCGGCGCGGTCCTGTTCGGGCTGATCGCACACCGGAAAGGCCAGCAAGTGCTGTCCCCTGCCCTGCTGACACGCGCCATATTGCTGCGCAACCTTGCAGAATTGATCGGCACTGTAGGCTTTGTTCTGGGCTTTGTGCTGGCCAGCCTTGCGACGGCTTCGGCCATTTTGCAGGCAGCACCCCTGTTCGTCACGCTGGGCGCTGTGGTGTTTCTGGGCGAAAAGGTTGGCTGGCGGCGCTGGACGGCCATTGTCGTGGGGTTTCTGGGGGTCTTGCTGATCGTGCGCCCCGGTATGGCCGGGTTCGAGCCTGCCTCGCTCTTCGCGGTGATCGGGGTAATCGGTCTGGCGGGCCGCGACCTTGCCACCCGTGTTGTGCCGCGCACTGTGTCCAGCTACCAGATTTCCAGTTGGGCTTTTGCGATGCTGGTGCCTGCGGGGCTTTTCCTGATGGTGGTTATGCAACAACCTCCCGTCCTGCCCGATGCCGCCCAAACGCTGAAACTCAGCGCGGCACTGGGAATCGGTGTTCTGGCCTATTACGCAATCGTGGCCGCCATGCGCGTGGGCGAATTGTCCTTCGTCACACCCTTTCGCTACACGCGGATGCTGTTTGCCCTGATCGTGGCAGTTCTGGTGTTTGGAGAGCGGCCAGACGCGCTGACCCTTGTAGGGGCCGCGATTATTGTGGCCGCTGGTCTGTTCACCCTGTGGCGGGAAACGAAAGTCACCTAGAAACTGTCCTGAACAGCGGGTATAGACTGCGCAACACCATTTCAGGCAGCAGGGACACCGCATGAGCACGATTATAGATATTATTGGCCGCGAAATTCTGGACAGCCGGGGCAACCCGACGGTCGAGGTTGATGTCATCCTTGAAGACGGCACCTTGGGCCGCGCGGCGGTTCCGTCCGGTGCCTCGACCGGCGCGCATGAAGCGGTCGAGCGGCGCGATGGCGACAAGACCCGCTATATGGGCAAGGGCGTGCTGGATGCGGTTGCCGCAGTCAACGGAGAGTTGGCCGAAGCGCTGGTAGGGTTCGACGCCACAGAACAAGTGGCCATCGACGCCACCATGCTGGAACTGGACGGCACCCCCAACAAGGGCCGGATCGGCGCGAATGCGATTCTGGGCGTCTCTCTGGCGGTGGCGAAGGCAGCAGCGGATTACACCGGCCAACACCTGTTTCGCTATGTTGGCGGTACCTCGGCGCGCACATTGCCAGTGCCGATGATGAATATCATCAACGGGGGCGAGCATGCCGACAACCCGATTGATATTCAGGAATTCATGATCATGCCCGTGGCCGCAACCAGCATCCGCGAGGCAGTACGCATGGGGGCCGAAGTGTTCCACACGCTGAAGAAAGAACTCTCTGCCGCGGGCCTGTCTACAGGTATTGGTGATGAGGGCGGCTTTGCGCCCAACCTGTCCAGCACCCGCGACGCGCTGGATTTCATCCTGAGATCCATCGAGAAGGCAGGCTACAAGCCGGGCGAAGACATCTATCTTGCGCTGGATTGTGCCGCGACAGAGTATTTCAAGGGCGGTAAATACGAGATGGTGGGCGAAGGCAAATCGCTGACACCGGCGGAGAATGTCGATTATCTGGCAGCCCTTGTGGCCGATTACCCGATTATCAGCATTGAAGATGGCTGTTCGGAAGATGACTGGGACGGCTGGAAACTGCTGACCGACCGTCTGGGCGACAAGATCCAGCTGGTGGGCGATGATCTGTTCGTCACCAACCCTGCGCGTCTGGCCGAAGGCATTGCCAAGGGCTGCGGCAACTCGCTGCTGGTCAAGGTCAACCAGATTGGCACGCTGACCGAAACGCTGGCCGCAGTGGACATGGCGCACCGCGCCCGCATGACCTGCGTCATGTCGCACCGCTCGGGCGAGACTGAGGATGCAACGATTGCCGATCTGGCAGTCGCCACGAATTGCGGGCAGATCAAAACCGGCTCTCTGGCGCGCTCTGACCGGCTGGCAAAATATAACCAGTTGATCCGCATCGAAGAAGCCTTGGGGGAAACGGCAGTCTACGCCGGACGCTCGATTCTGCGCTAAAGGCGGATCAATCGACACACAGGCCCGCAGCATTCTGCGGGCCTTTTTCATGCACTATGCCAGATTGCGCCCCTTCAAGCTAAAATTTTGCCCCCATCGCGGCCCAAAACAGAAAAAGCCCCGCGCTGGCGGGGCTTTTTTCTTGTTAAGTCTTTGTTTTGTTTGGTGGAGCCAAGCGGGATCGAACCGCTGACCTCTTGAATGCCATTCAAGCGCTCTCCCAACTGAGCTATGGCCCCACTGTTGCAACATCTCATCGCTGCGCTGCTGCCTCTTACGAGAGCGCGCAGACCAGTGCAACCAAAAAAACACTAGTCTGCGGCTCTGAGTTATTTAATCATCATCATCCGATGCGACATCGGCCAGATCGTCCAGCGCGACAGTATCTTCATCATCATCTTCCAGCAGTTCGTCATCGACTTCCACTGCGTCATCGTCATCGACCAGCAGATCATCGTCTTCCTTGACGGGGGCTGCTTTGGTCTTTGTCGCGGCAGCCGTCAGTTCTTCACGACGATCCGTGCTATCTATCGGGACCACCTTGCCTGTGTACGGGCTGATGATCGGTGTCTTGTTCAGGTCATAAAACCGTTTGCCGGTTTCAGGGCAGACCCGCTTAACGCCCCATTCTGGATTGGACATCGACATTTCCTTTGTTCGCGTGCCTTCCTTCAAGTGTGGTGCCGTGCCATAACTCGCCCATGCTGTAAAGGCCTGTGAGGGCGGCTTTGCCGCAAGCGGGGTCGATTTCCCGCGCAAGACAGGTAATATGGACGTATCAAACCCGAAGAGAGGGCGCATGCGGGTCGAAAACGGAATTGCTACCTTGCACGGAACGCCCGAAATTTCAGTAGTGCTGCGCCGCTCCGGCCAGGCGCGCAGGCTAAGTTTGCGCGTCTCGGGGCTGGACGGGCGCGTGACGCTGACAATGCCCAACACCCTGCACCTGAGAGAGGCGCTGGAATTCTTGCAAGAACGCGAAAGCTGGCTGCGCGCGGCCATGACCCGCCTGCCGGAACCCTGCCCCGTTGCGATTGGCGCGGACATCCTGCTGCGGGGCGAGATTTTGCGAATCACTGAAGGCACGGGTGCGCGGATCGCGGTGAAGGGCGGGCAGCTTCTGGTTCCGCCAGACCCGAGCGGCACACGCACAGCCCTGCGTGTGGAAACCTATCTGAAAGCCAGCGCGCGCGCGGCGCTGGTGGATGCGTCTGAAAGATATGCCGCAGCCCTTGGCCGCCCCTTCAGCGCAATCACGCTGCGCGACACGCGTTCGCGCTGGGGGTCATGCACGGCGCAGGGGCGGTTGATGTTCTCTTGGCGGCTGATCATGGCCCCCCCGCTAGTGCTGGACTATGTCGCGGCGCATGAAGTGGCGCATCTCAAACATATGGACCATTCGCGCGTCTTCTGGAATTGCGTGGCGCGGTTGATGCCCGACTACCAGACCCACCGCGACTGGTTAAGCAATAACGGCGCGGTGCTGCACACCTACAGCTTCACATCGCGCCCCGAGGCTGACAGGGGGTAGCGCTCCAACACATCATATTCCGCGCCATCCGCCCGCAAATGCGAGCGGAACAGGGCAATCTCGGACACGGCAAAGGGTTCACTGCGAAAGGCCGCATCGCGCACCACCGCCGCTTCCAGTTCGCCCTGATCGAAACTTCCCGCGCGCAGGTAGGACAGGGTGACATGCGGGCTGTAGCGCCGCGCCTCGGGGGTGAAGCCCGCGACACGCGCCAGCCGCATCAGCTTTTGATGCAGCGCCATCAGTTCCGGCGCGGGCGAGACACAGGCATGCAGGTTATGGGGCTTTGACTTGCCATAAAGGCCCAAGCCCTCAAGCCGCAAGGTAAACTCTGGCACTTGCAACCGCGACAGCCCTTCATCCAACGCCTCTAGCTGTGTATTCTCTGCCTCACCCAAGAAAACCAATGTTATATGGAAATTCTCGGGCGGCAGCTTGCGTTTGACGGGCAGCAAGAATTGCTGCAACACCAGCTGGCTGCGAATATGCGCGGGCAATTCAAGGCCCAGAAAAACGCGCATCCTGCCGCCTTATTCCGCCATATAGGTCGCGGCGACCTCATACATCACCGGCTCGAATCGCGCGCATTGCGCGGCAATGGCGCGGTTACGCTCGCGCATCTCGGGCGTGCGCAGCATGGCCTGAAAATCTGCCCGATCGCGCCAGCGCGAATAGGTGGAAATGCGGGTCTGGGCGTCGTTGACATGGATCGCGGCACCGCGAAACCCCGGCTGGTGGCGGATGACCTTGTCATAGGCATCTTGCAAGGCTTCAAGCACATCGGTGCAGGTGCCCGGTGTCATTTCGAATGTGGAAATGACTGTCTGCTCGTCATTGGTTGCGCTGATCTGCATCTCGCGGCCCTCCCTGAGCTGGTGCCATCGTGCCGCAATCTGATGCCAAGATCAATCATTCAGCATGGCCATCAGGCGCGCTTTCTCGCCGCGGTCGTTTGGGTCGGAAATCGCTTCGGCCAATGCCTCGATAGAGGCAATCGAATGGGCGGCGCGAAACGCATCGACATGGGGCAGCATGGCGCGCACACCGCGCGCACGCGGCGCGAAACTGTCCCAGCGCAGCAGCGGGTTCAGCCAGATCAGGCGCTTGGAGGACAGGTGCAGCCGTTCCATTTCGCGCGCAAGAAGGGCGGGGTCGTCGCGGTCCAGCCCGTCCGAGATCAGCAGCACCACAGCCCCCTGCCCCAACACACGGCGCGACCAGTCCACATTGAAGGTGCGTAGGCACCCGCCGATGCGCGTGCCGCCCTGCCAGTCCTGCGCTTCGCGTCCGGCGGCATTCAGTGCTGCATCGACATCGCGGGTGCGCAGGTGGCGGGTGATATTGGTCAGCCTTGTGCCAAAGGTGAAGGCATGAACCTTGGCCCAGCCCTGCCCTTGCCGGTTGGCAACCGCATGGACGAAATGCAGCACCATGCGCGAATATTGCGACATCGAGCCGGAGATGTCGCACAACACCACCAGCGCGGGCCAGCGGGTGGCAGGGCGGCGGTGATGCAACTTTGCAATCTCGCCCCCCTGCCGCAGCGAGGCGCGCAGCGTGCGCCGCCAATCGGGCTGGCGGCCGCGCAGATCGGGCTTCAGGCGGCGGGTGGCAAGGGGTTTGACCGGCAGCGACAGCCGCGCCAGCATGCGGCGGGCCTGCGCGGCCTCTTGCGTGGACATCTGCTCGAAATCGAGGCTGCGCAGGCGTTCATCGCTGGAGGCGGTTTGCGAGGCGTCGATCTGGATTTCGGTATTATCGGGGTCGTCGCGGGGCTGTGGCAGATCGGGGGCTTCAGCCCCGTCCAGCAGCGCTTCGGCGGCGCGTTTGGCAGCGGCCTCGGCGGCTTTTTCCTCGGAGACATTGCGGATGGCGGGCAGCATCAGCGACATCATATGTTCCAGATAGCGCGGGTCGCGCCAGTAGAGGCGGAAAATCTGGTTGAAGACCTGCCGCTCTTCCGGGCGGTTTACGAACACCGCATGCAGCACCCAGTAGAAATCGGGCTTGCGGTCAAACCCTGCCGCCGCCACAGCCTCGATAGCCGCTTGCACGCGCCCCGGCCCGATGGGCAGACCCGCACGGCGCAAGGCGCGCGCGAAATGGGTGATGTTATCGACCAGCTTGCCGGTGTCGGGGATCGCCAATTCCGTATAGCGCGCCATGTGTCAAACCCCGTTGAGGGGCGTTGCCCCTCTTGGCTGCGCCAATTCACCCCAGGATATTTGAACAAGGATGAAATTCATACGGGTTCAAGGGATTGGCGCGCGTCGTCCAGAATTTTCTTGGCCTCCATCCCCTGAAGGCGGGCGATATCGTCCTGATATTTCAGGATTGCGCCCAGAGTGTCGGAGATTACCTCGGGCGAGAGTTCCAGCACATCCAGCGCCAGAAGGCATTTCGCCCAATCGATGGTTTCGGCCACGCCCGGTTTCTTGAACAGGTCTTCCTGACGCAGGCGCTGCACGAAAGCCACCACTTCGCGCGACAGCGTGGCGGATGCTTCGGGGGCGCGGGCGGTCAGGATTTCCAACTCGCGCGCGAAGCTGGGGTAATCGACCCAATGATACAGGCAACGGCGCTTGAGCGCGTCATGCACTTCGCGCGTGCGGTTTGATGTCAGAATGACAATCGGCGGCTCTGCGGCCTTCACAGGCCCGAGTTCGGGGATAGTGACCTGATAATCGGATAATGCTTCGAGCAGGAACGCCTCAAAAGGTTCATCAGTGCGGTCGATCTCGTCGATCAGCAGCACCGGCGCGCCGCCCTGTTGGGGGCGCATGGCTTGCAAAAGCGGCCGCTCGATCAGGAATTCGGGGCCGAACAGGGAGTGGCGCAGATCCCCCTTGTCGCCCGATGCCTCTGCCGCGCGAATGGCGATCATCTGGGCGGCGAAATTCCATTCATAGACAGCGGCGGAGGTGTCCAGCCCCTCATAGCATTGCAGCCGGATCAGTTGCCGCCCCAGCCCTGCGGCGATGGCCTTGGCGATCTCGGTCTTGCCGGTGCCCGGCTCGCCCTCAAGGAAGATCGGGCGTTTGAGGGCGAGGGCAAGGAACACCACCGTCGAGAGCGCGCGATCTGCGACATAAGATTGCGCGGACAGCACCGCCTGCACGTTTTCAATGCTTGAGCACTCCTGCGCCATATCCACCCCCCGTTTGCCTGACTGGGGTGAAGCTGGCCTGCCCGTGCAAGACCGTCAACCCCGCATCGCAGGGCGTGCGACCAAAGAACAAGACAAAACTGACTTATCTGTGACCGAAGGCCGCGCCCGCGATGTATCAAGGGTATTTGCCACCCGCGCGCTTTGGGCTAGAAGCAAAGACATGATTATAGAGCTTGGACACTTCGCCCTGATTCTGGCCTTTGCTGTGGCACTGGCGCAAACCGTAATTCCGCTGGTCGGCGCCCATAAAGGGTGGCGCGACTGGATGGTCGTGGCCAACCCGATGGCCACGGTCCAGTTTCTGCTGGTGGCGTTCAGCTATGCTGCGCTGACCTACTCCTTCCTTGTGTCGGATTTCTCGGTCAAGCTGGTGGTGGACAATTCCCACACGCTCAAGCCCTTCATCTACAAGATTTCCGGCGTATGGGGGAATCATGAAGGGTCATTGCTGCTATGGGTGCTGATTCTGGCGCTGTTCGGGGCCTCGGCTGCGTGGTTCGGGGGCAATTTGCCCGCATCCCTGCAAGCGCGGGTGCTGGCGGTGCAATCGGGCATCACAGCGGCATTCATGGCGTTTACCATCTTCACCTCTAACCCGTTCACGCGGCTGGCCTTTCCGCCCTTTGACGGAACCGACCTGAACCCGCTGCTGCAAGACCCCGGCCTGGCATTCCACCCGCCATTTCTGTATCTGGGCTATGTGGGCCTGTCGATGGCGTTCAGCTTTGCCGTGGCTGCCCTGATTGAAGGGCGCGTGGATGCGGCATGGGGGCGCTGGGTGCGGCCCTGGACGCTGGCGGCATGGGTCTTTCTGACCATCGGTATCGCAACAGGGTCGTGGTGGGCGTATTACGAACTTGGCTGGGGCGGGTTCTGGTTCTGGGACCCTGTCGAGAATGCCAGCCTGATGCCATGGTTGTTCGCTGCCGCCTTGCTGCATTCGGCCATTGTGGTGGAAAAGCGCGAAACGCTGAAAAGCTGGACAATCCTACTGGCGATCCTTGGGTTCGGGTTTTCGCTGATGGGCACGTTCATCGTGCGCTCTGGCCTGCTGACCTCGGTGCATGCCTTTGCGATGGACCCTGAACGCGGCGTGTTCATCCTGATGATCCTTGCAGGCTTCATGGGGGGCGCGCTGACCTTGTTTGCCATCCGCGCCCCTGTGCTGGAGGCGAAGGGCGTCTTTGCGACCGTCAGCCGCGAGTCGGCACTGGTGGTGAATAATGTGCTGCTGGCCGTGTCGTCCTTCGTGATCTTCATTGGCACGATGTGGCCCTTGGTGGCGGAAATGCTGTTTGACAGGGTTCTGTCGGTCGGCCCGCCGTTTTTCAACATGGCGTTCACCCCGTTCATGGTGGCGCTGGCGATGGTGCTGCCGATTGGCGCCATGCTGCCGTGGAAGCGCGGCAACCTGTCACGCACCATGCGCCCGCTTTGGGGCTTGGCCGCGTTTTCTGTGGCGATGGGGGCGCTGACATGGGCCTTGCAGACCGGCAATTCGCCACTGGTGCCGGTTGGTCTGGCGCTGGGGCTGTGGGTTGTGCTGGGGTCAATGGCCGATGTCTGGGCCAGAACCGGGCGCGGCGCGATTGGCAACAGGGTCAAGCGGCTGGGCCGCCTGCCCCGCGCCGATTGGGGCAAGTTCACCGCGCATACAGGCCTTGGTGTCTCTGTCTTTGCAGTGGCAGCACTCGTCGGGTGGGAATCCGAGGATATTCGCGTGGTCCAGATTGGCGAGAGTTTCGAGAAAGGCGGCTATACGCTGACGCTGACCTCGGTCGATCGTGTGCAAGGGCCGAATTATGTCTCGACCATGGGCACGCTGGAGGCGCACCGCGATGGCCGCTTGATCACAACCTTGCAGCCGGAAAAACGCTTCTACCCAATTGCGGGCATGCCCACGACGGAAGCGGCCATCGACTACAAAATCCACCGCGACCTGTATATCACCCTTGGTGACCCGCAGGATAACGGGGGCTGGGCTGTGCGCACCTATATCAAACCCTTTGCCAACTGGCTGTGGTTCGGGTGTTTCCTGATGGCAATGGGCGGCATTTTCAGCTTGTCTGACCGGCGCTACCGGATAGCAGCAGGCGCGGAACGCACCCGCCCGGATGCGGTGCCGGCGGAATGAGAATGTTTCGCCTGTTCCTTGCTGCGCTTGCGCTGGCGCTGGCCAGCCCGTCTTGGGCTGTCCAACCCGATGAGATACTGGATGATCCGGTGCTGGAATCGCGGGCGCGCGACATCTCGGCGGGGTTGCGCTGTCTGGTGTGCCGCAACGAATCCATCGACGAATCCAACGCGGAACTGGCACGCGACATGCGGCTTTTGGTGCGCGAAAGGCTGGTCGAGGGGGATAGCAACACCGAGGTGATGTCCTTTATCGTCGAACGCTATGGCGAATATGTCCTGCTTCGGCCCACCACGGACGGGGCGAATATTATTCTGTGGGTCGCCGCGCCGGTTCTGTTTCTTATCTCGATCCTGTCAGCGGGGCTGTATCTGCGCCGCCGCGAAAATGCGCCGGAACCCTCCAAGGGGGGGCTGAGCGCGGAAGAAGAGAAGCGCCTGAAAGAACTTCTTGACGACTGACGCACCGTTCGGGGTTTTCCCGGCAGCGCTGCACAGTATGATGATGTAGCATAATGCCGGAGATCACGCATGGATTACGAGACACTGCTTGCCCGCCTTGAGGGCGGCGTTGGGGTTATCACCCTGAACCGCCCCGAGGTTATGAACGCGCTGAACAAACAGATGCGTGCTGAACTGACCCACGCACTGAAAGATATAGGCGCGCGTGCGCGCGTGCTGGTGCTGACCGGCAGCGGGCGGGCGTTTTGTTCAGGCCAAGATCTGGGCGATGGCGGCAATGCCGCGCAAATCGATCTGGAACGGACCCTGCGCGAAGAATACGAGCCGATGCTGCGCGCCATCTATGACGCGCCGGTGCCTGTGATCGCAGCCGTCAACGGGTCTGCCGCTGGTGCAGGGGCCAATCTGGCGCTGGCCGCTGATGTGGTGATCGCGGCGCAATCGGCCAGCTTCATTCAGGCTTTCAGCCGGATCGGGCTGATTCCCGATGCGGGCGGCACATGGTTTCTGCCCCGCCAGATCGGCTTTGCCCGCGCGATGGGGGCAATGCTGTTTGCCGAAAAGATCAGCGCGCAACAGGCCGCCGATTGGGGCATGATCTGGGAAGTGGCCGCAGATGATGATTTCGAGAACGCATGGATGGCACGCGCCCGCACTTTGGCCGACGGGCCGACAGTGGCCTATCGCAACATCAGAAAGGCGCTACGTACCAGCCTTGCCAACACGCTGGACGCGCAACTGGCGCTAGAGGCTAATTTGCAAGCCCAAGCAGGCAAGACCCGCGATTTTCAGGAAGGGGTGCTGGCCTTTCTGGAAAAGCGCCCCGCTGTGTTTGAAGGGCGCTGAGAACGTCTTGCACCGCAGTGCGCCAAGGGTAAGCTATGTGGGACTTGTCAGCAGTTGGCGCGGAGTCAAGGCGCGTAGCGCCGCCGCGCATCGCCGGGCCGTACCCCGGCACGGCGATTTGGCTTGGCTACGCGCAAAGCCATGATCATACGCGGATTTTCCCAGCATAAAGTGCTGTAGCAGGGCGCGAGGATCGCCGCACCACGGCCCGACTCTGCGCGGCTAGTCTCATCGCTCCAATGTCTGAAAAGCCCTCTTCCAGCCCCCCGACATACTGAAAGCCTGCGCCCGCTTGTCTGCCGAAATTACATGGCATGCACATCCCCCAAGGGGGCAGGAATGTCAGATTACAGCATCGGACACATGGTGCTTAACTTTGCGGCTCTGGCAGGCTTTGGGGGTCTGGGCCGCGCCATTCGCCCTGTTCGCGCAGGGCTTCCATCACTTCGCGGGGCATATATGTCTCGTCATGCTTGGCCAGAATTTCGCTGGCCTGAAACACGCCGTCAATCAGCCGCCCCGTGCCGACCATGCCCTCATTCTCGGAAAACAGGTCTGGCAGAATGCCGCGATAATGCACTTCGACCGAGGCGGGGCCATCCGTCACATGAAACCGGACTGTGTCGGACTGGCCGCGCACGATGGACCCGGGCACGACCAACCCGCCGATGCGAAACACCTCGGTCGGGGCGGGCGGCTCGGCTACCACCTGAGAGGGCGAGCGGAAAAAGTTGATCCCGTCGCGCATCGCATACCCGATCAGCAAGGTGGACAGCACCAGCGCCACAGCCGCAACCGAGATAACCTGAATTCGGCGTGTTTTCTTTAGGCTTTTCATCACATCCTCGTTTCACGGAAAGAGCGGCGCGCCCATCAGACCTGCCACTTCTTCCAATCCCAGCATCAGATTCGCGTTCTGGATGGCCTGCCCGCTGGACCCTTTGCACAGGTTATCCAACGCAGCTACCACCAGCGCCCGTCCGGGCACGCGATCCCCTGCAACGCCAATATGCACGAAATTGGAGCCGCGCACATCATGTGTCGAGGGTGTTGTGCCAAAAGGTAGCACGCAAATCATTGATTCAGCGCAATACCGGGCCTGCAAAACTTCGTGAATGCGCGCGGCATCACCATCCAGCCATGCTGTGGCCAGAATCCCGCGGTTCATCGGCAGCAGATGGGGGGTGAATTGTATCTGCACAGGCCGCCCCGCCGCGCGGGTGAATTCCTGATCAAACTCGCCCAAGTGGCGATGCGTGCCGCCCACGGCATAGGCTTGCGTGCCCTCGGACAATTCCGCATGCAGCAGGTTTTCCTTCAGCGCGCGCCCTGCCCCGCTGACCCCGCATTTGAGGTCCAGAATGATGCGGTCCAAATCGATCACGCCCGCCTCAATCAGCGGACGCAGGATATACTGGCCGGTTGCCGCATTGCAGCCTGTGCCCGCCACCAGACGGGCGGCGCGTATCTCGTCACGGTAGAATTCGGTCAGACCATACACAGCCTCGCGCTGCAATTCGGGGGCGGCATGGGGCTTGCCATACCATTTTTCATAATCGGCAGGGTCGCGCAGGCGGAAATCGGCAGAGAGATCGACGATTTTCAGATCGCGCGGCAAATCCTTGATCACAGCCTGAGAGGTCGCATGCGGCAGCGCGCAAAAGGCCAGATCAATGGTTGCGAAATCGACATCCTCGATCCGGCACAGGTCCGGCAAATCCAGATGGCGCAGGAAAGGGAAGACCTGCGCCATGGGCTGGCCTGCCTTACGCTCGCCCGTCAGGGCAGTGATCTGCATATCGGGATGGGTGGAGATCAGCCGGACAAGTTCGGCGCCCGTATAGCCAGAGGCACCGAGGATTGCGATTTTCTTGGTCATATGGGGGCATCCTATGGCAGTCGTTGCGCGGGGTGGCTGGTGTCGCATGCGCTCCGCGCGGGGAGTATTTAGGGCAAGAAAATGGGGTCAGGCGGCCTGAAAGGCGATCTGTCGTCGCAGGAATTGCGTGGCCTTGCGCGAGACATTGACCGGATCGCCACTTGTCAGGAACAGACTGTTCTGGCCAGCGCCCAACATCTCGGGGCGGCGCTTGAGGTAGTCGTCAAGACTGGCGGCAACCAGATCGGGCTGGGAATAGACATCGACAGATGGCCCAAGCGCTTCGCGGAAGGCGTGTTCCACCAGCGGGTAATGCGTACAGCCCAGAACAGCCGCTTGCGGGCGGGGCATGCGGCGTAAAAGCGCCTCGACATGGGAATGGACCAGCGCTTCGGCCAGTTGCATATCGCCCTGCTCGATCGCATCGACCACGCCGCCACAGGGTTGCGCTTCGACATCGACGCCAATGGCGCGGAAGGCCAGTTCGCGCTGGAACGCGCGGGAAGAGACAGTGGCGGGCGTGGCAAACAGCGCCACATGCTTGACGGCCACTTCGCGGGGGGGAGAATTGTCGCCCCATTGGCGTTCGGTCAGCGCCTCGATCAGGGGGACGAAGACGCCCAGAACGCGCTTGTCAGATGGTATCCAGGTTTCCTGCATCCGCTTGAGGGCCGCGGCAGAGGCGGTGTTGCAGGCAAGGATCACCAGATCGCACCCTTCAGCCCAGAGCCGTTCAACCCCTGCGGTGGTCAGGGTATAAATGTCTTCGGCATCGCGCACGCCGTAGGGCGTGTGAGCATTGTCGCCCAGATAGACGAAGGGCACATCTGGCAGGCGCGCAGCAAGCGCGCCCAGAACCGTCAGGCCCCCCAGCCCCGAATCGAATACGCCAACTGCCATTGCGCCTGCCCCAGCCTAAGTTCTTTGGCCTTGCATAAGGCGGCGGGGGGCGAAAATCCAGCCTGTTTGCGCTTATTCGGCGGCCATGCGGGCGGGCGGGCTATGGAAGGCCGCCAGCAGTTCCGCGCGGCGGTTCTGCGCGGCGTCATAGTTGCGCTGCTTGACCGGCCCGAAGCCACGGATTTGCAAGGGCAGTTCGGCCAGTTCCACCGCAATCGCATGGGTGTCAGGGGTCACGCCTTGCAGCAGCTCGGCCATGAGGCGTTCATAATCGCGGATCATGCGCCGTTCCAGACGCCGTTCATGGCTATAGCCGAACAGGTCCAAAGGCGTGCCGCGCAGCGGCTTGAGGCGCGCCAAGAGCTTGAAGCCGCGCAGCATGGCAGGGCCGAAGGCGCGCTTGGCGGGGCGGCCATCCGGACCCGTCCGCGAAATCAGGGGCGGGGCAAGGTGGAAACGGGGCGTGAAATCGCCATCAAATTCGGCGCGGGCCCGATCGAGCGTGTCCAGATGCAGGCGCGCGACCTCGTATTCGTCCTTATAGGCGAGGAGTTTGTGATAGCCCTTGGCAATCGCTTCGCGCAGGCGGGCATCGGGGGCCTGATCGACCAGTTTGCGGTAGCGTTTGGCCAGCCGTCTGGACTGGTAGGCGGTCAGATGCGCTTCTCGAAAGGCGATCTGTTCGTCCAGCGACTTGGGCTTGGAGATGACCGTATCTTGCAGCATTTTGGCCGCCGCTTTGGGGTGGACGACCGCCCAGCGCCCCAGTGCGAAGGCGCGGGTGTTGCCCTCGACCGCGGCTTTGTTCAGGGTGATGGCGCGCAGGATCGCGTCTTCCGACACAGGCACCAGCCCCATTTGCCATGCCGCCCCCAATGCGATCATGTTGGAAAAGATGCTGTCGCCCAGCAACCGCTTGGCCAGTTCCGAATAATCGAACAGATGCAGGTTTTCCCCCAACCGCGCCTGCAGCGCGATTTGCAGGTCTGCACCGGGAATGCGGAATTCGGTGTTGCGGGTGAATTCGCCTGTGATGATTTCGTGGCTGTTGACCGCCGCGCCTGTCTGGCCCGTGCGCATCAGGCCCAAGGTTTTTGCGCCTGCGGTCACCACCAGATCGCCGCCGATGACGCAATGCGCCTCTCCCACCGCCACACGAATGGCGCTGATATCTTCGGGGCGGTTGGCGATGCGGCAATGGATATGGACCGCACCGCCCTTTTGCGCCAGCCCTGCCATCTCGATCATGGCCGCGCCCTTGCCATCCAGATGCGCGGCCATTGACAGGATCGCGCCGATGGTCACAACGCCTGTGCCACCCACGCCGGTGATGACGATGTTATGCGTGCCGTCAATTTCGGGCAGCGCAGGCGTAGCGAGTTTTGGCAACGCGACCGATTGGGTGGCCGCGCGTTTGGGCTTGGCCCCTTCCAGCGTCACGAAAGAGGGGCAAAACCCCTTGAGGCAGGAATAATCCTTGTTGCACGAGGATTGGTCAATCGCGCGTTTGCGGCCCAACTCGGTTTCAACCGGCACGATGGACACGCAGTTGGACTGCACCCCGCAATCGCCGCAGCCTTCGCAGATATCGGTATTGATGAAAACGCGGGTGTCAGGGTCGGGGAATTCGCCGCGCTTGCGGCGGCGGCGTTTTTCGGCGGCGCAGGTCTGCACATAGACAATGGCCGATACGCCCTGATGCGTGGCGCAGTCTTTTTGCACCTGTTCCAGATTGGCGCGCTTGTGCCAGCCTACGGATTTGGGGAAATCGGCGCGGTTGGGTTCTTCCTTTTCGTCAAAGACAACCTCCACCTTGGCCACACCCATTGCGGCCAGTTCATGCGCGATCTGGTCGGGCGACAAGCCGCCCTCGTTCTTTTGCCCGCCGGTCATGGCGACGGCATCATTATACAAAATTTTGTAGGTGATGTTGGTGCCTGCCGCGAGGGCGGCGCGAATGGCCTGCACACCGGAATGGTTATAAGTGCCATCGCCCAAGTTCTGGAACACATGGTTACGGGTGGAAAACGGCGCCTCGCCGATCCAGTTGGCCCCTTCGCCGCCCATCTGCGTGAAGCCCACAGTGTTGCGGTCCATCCATTGCACCATGTAGTGGCAACCGATGCCCGCATAGGCGCGGTGCCCCTCTGGCACTTTGGTGGAGGTGTTATGCGGGCAGCCAGAGCAGTAATAGGGCAGGCGCGCGGCTATATCCTTGGCGTTATCTGCGCGCCGTGCTTCGGCCAGCATGGCCAGACCGGCCTTGATGCGGTCAGTGCCGCGCCCTTCTTCGATCAGGATTTCGCCCAAGCGCTCGGCAATCATGATCGGGTCCAGCGCATAACGGGTGGGGAACAGTTCCAGCCGCCGCCCGTTTTCCCATGTGTCGCCCTTGTGCCAGCCATAAACGCGGCGGCCCCGGCGGTCGTCAAAGATGGCTTCCTTGACCTGCACCTCGATCAGCTTGCGCTTTTCTTCGACCACGACAATCAGCTCCACCCCCTCGGCCCAGTCATGGAAGCTTTCCATGTCCAGCGGAAAGGTTTGCCCGATTTTATAGGTGGTGATGCCAAGGCGCGTGGCCTCTTCCTCGGTTATTCCCAGAAGCGAGAGCGCATGGACAAGGTCCAGCCAGTTCTTGCCAGCGGCCACAAAGCCGATTTTCGCACCGGGTTTGCCCCAGACACGTTTGTCCATGCCATTGGCGCGGCTGAATGCCTCGGCGGCGAAGCGCTTGTGGTCGATCATGCGCGCTTCTTGCGCCACGGGGGTATCTATCAGCCGGATGTTCAGCCCGCCTTCGGGCAGGGGCATGTCAGGGGTGACGAATTGCATGCGGTGGGGGTTGCCATCGACCACGGCTGTCGCCTCGACCGTGTCTTTCATGGTCTTCAGGCCCACCCAGACGCCCGCAAAACGCGACAGCGCATAGCCGTAATGGCCGAAATCCAGCAATTCCTGCACACCTGCGGGGGACAGCACCGGCATATAAGCGTCCACCATCGCCCAATCGGACTGGTGCAGCGTGGTCGAAGATTCGCCGGTATGGTCATCGCCCATAGCCGCCAGAACACCGCCATATGGCGACGTGCCTGCCATATTGGCATGGCGGAACACATCGCCAGAGCGGTCCACCCCCGGCCCTTTGCCATACCACAGGCCAAAGACGCCATCAAAACGCCCCTCGCCGCGTAACTCGGCCTGCTGGCTGCCCCAAAGCGCGGTGGCGGCCAGGTCTTCGTTCAACCCTTCCTGAAAACGGATATGCGCCGCCTCCAGCAAGCCCTTGGCGCGGTTCATCTGCTGATCTACCGCGCCCAGCGGCGATCCGCGATAGCCGGTCACATAGCCCGCCGTATTCAGCCCCGCCGCGCGGTCGCGTGCGGCCTGTTGCAGCATCAGACGCACAAGCGCCTGCGTGCCATTCATCAAGACCGTTGATTTCGTAATATCGAAACGATCCTGTAGCGAAATATCCTGCCGCACCATCTGCACCTCCCACAGGTTGTTGCGTATGTAACAAGCATAGGTCAATATTTCTGACCTACAAAGCAGAAATTTGAACCAAAGCGCTTTTGTGATCGGTCAAAAAAACGTAGAACGAATCGTATATGTTTGCGGCAACGCGTTTTTGGATGTTTCGTCATGGACTGGGACAAGCTTAGAATCTTTCACGCGGTTGCCGATGCAGGCAGTCTGACCCATGCTGGCGATGTGTTGAAACTCTCTCAATCTGCGGTCAGCCGACAAATTCGAGCGCTGGAAGAGGGGCTTGATTCGATTCTGTTCCACCGCCACGCCCGCGGCCTGATTCTGACCGAACAGGGCGAATTGCTGTTTGAGGCGACAAAGACCATGACGCGCACGCTGGAGTCTGCCGCCGCGCGCATCCGCGATGCGGAAGATGAGGTTTTTGGCGAATTGCGCGTCACAACAACGACAGGCTTCGGCACCTTGTTTCTGGCCCCGCGCCTGCCGTCACTTTATGCGCAATACCCCGATCTGAAAATTGACCTGATGCTGGAAGAACGCGTGCTGGACCTGCCCATGCGCGAAGCGGATGTGGCAATCCGCATGAAAGAACCCAGTCAGGCCGATCTGATCCGCAAACGCCTGATGACAGTAAACATGCGCCTTTATGCAACAGCAGAATACCTGCGCGCCAATGGCACACCGACCAAACTGGATGATCTGGCCGATTTCAGGCTGATCTCGCAAAATATCACGTCCACACAGGTCAGTGTGGGTGCGCAGCTTATACGAGAGTTGAATGCCCGCCCGCTGCGGTCCAGCTTCACGGTGAACAACTATTTCGGGGTGTTGCAGGCCGTGCTGAACCATTTGGGAATCGGCCTGTTGCCCGATTACGTTTCCGAAGATTTCCCCGAACTGGTCCATGTCCTGCCCGATGTGGCAAGCGGTGACATTCCGGTGTATCTTGCCTACCCCGAAGAATTGCGCCACTCGCGCCGGATCGGCGCGTTTCGGGATTTCGTGGTGGAAGAGATCGTGGCCTACAGGCGCGCAAGGCAGTTGTAACCGCTATGCGGCGGCATTTTTTCGGTTGCGCAACCATGAGGCATGATTGCAACGCATACCGGCAATGTTGCAAGCGCAAGATAATTTAACTTGCGTAATGGATGAGCAGTAATTTAATCAGATCACAAGGCACCAGCGACTCTGTCGTGTGTCTTACCTCCCTGTTGGACTTTGGCCGAGCATTTGCTCGGCCTTTTTTTTCAGTCTCGCAAGATTGGGCGGAAAATGTGCAAAATGCAGGGCTTGCGCCCCGGAATCCAGCAGTTTGTGCATCGCCCAAATGGTTCAGCGCCCCATATTTATGCAGCACATGCCCGCCCGCCCACAGCTATCCGCCTGCGCGCCTTTCACCAGTTTGCGCGCGCACTGCGCCGCGGAGAGCAGCAGTTGTCCGCAGTGCGCGTGAAACAACGCGCCAGAATTTCCTGCACTGTCCCCGTCAGGCAGGACAAGGCATCTGGATCGGAAAAACAATTAAAGCCTTTCACCACTGCGTCAGTTTCATTATGACACGCGCAGACCAGCGGATTGAAAAATGACAGAACCTGACATCACCCCCGACCTGATCAAGGCCCATGGCCTTTCGCCTGATGAATATGCCCGTATCCTTGAAATACTGGGCCGTGCGCCCAATTTCACCGAGCTTGGCATCTTCTCTGCCATGTGGAACGAGCATTGTTCCTATAAATCCTCGAAAAAATGGCTGCGCACATTGCCCACCACCGGCCCGCAAGTCATTTGCGGCCCCGGCGAGAATGCGGGCGTGGTCGATATTGGCGATGGTCAGGCCGTGATTTTCAAAATGGAAAGCCACAACCACCCCAGCTATATCGAACCCTATCAGGGCGCGGCAACGGGTGTGGGCGGCATTCTGCGCGATGTCTTTACCATGGGCGCGCGCCCCATCGCTGCAATGAACGCGCTAAGCTTTGGCGCGCCAACCCACCCGAAAACCAAGCATCTGGTGCGCGGTGTGGTGGAAGGGATCGGCGGCTATGGCAACGCTTTCGGCGTGCCGACTGTGGGCGGCGAAGTGCGCTTTCACAAAGCCTATAACGGCAATTGTCTGGTCAACGCCTTTGCGGCGGGGCTGGCGGATGCAGACAAGATTTTCTACTCTGCCGCCAGTGGCGTGGGCATGCCCGTGGTTTATCTGGGTGCCAAGACAGGCCGCGATGGTGTGGGCGGGGCCACAATGGCCAGCGCCGAATTTGACGACACGATTGAAGAAAAGCGCCCCACAGTGCAGGTGGGCGACCCGTTCACCGAAAAGCGCCTGCTGGAAGCCTGTCTTGAACTGATGGCCTCGGGGGCCGTGATCTCGATTCAGGATATGGGTGCCGCTGGACTGACCTGTTCTGCGGTCGAGATGGGCGACAAGGGCGGTTTGGGGATCAAGCTGCAACTCGATCAGGTGCCGCAGCGCGAACAGGCCATGACCGCCTATGAGATGATGCTCTCGGAAAGTCAGGAACGCATGCTGATGGTGCTGAAACCCTCGATGGAGGGGGAAGCCCGCGCAATTTTCCAGAAATGGGATCTGGATTTTGCGATTGTCGGCGAAACAATCGCCGAAGATCGTTTCCTGATTCTGCAAGGCAATGACGTGAAAGCCGATCTGCCCTTGTCGAAACTGTCCTCGACCGCGCCGGAATACGACCGCCCCTGGGTGGAAACCCTGCCCGCCGCCGCATTGGGCGATGTGCCCGAGATTGGCCCGATTGACGCGCTGCGCGCCCTGATCGGCGCGCCGTCCTACGCGCATAAGGCATGGGTCTGGGAACAGTATGACACCCAAGTCATGGCCGACACGATCCGCACTCCGGGCCTTGGGGCGGGTGTGGTGCGTGTGCATGGCACGAACAAGGCACTGGCGTTTACCTCTGACGTGACGCCCCGCTATGTGCGCGCCAACCCCTATGAGGGCGGCAAACAGGCGGTGGCCGAAGCGTATCGCAACCTGTGCGCCGTGGGTGCGCGCCCTCTTGCCAGCACCGACAACCTGAATTTCGGAAACCCCGAAAAGCCTGAAATCATGGGCCAGCTGGTCGGTGCGATCAAGGGCATCGGGGCGGCCTGTGCGGCGCTGGATATGCCCATCGTGTCGGGCAATGTCAGCCTGTATAATGAAACCGATGGCCAACCCATTCTGCCCACCCCCACAATCGGGGCCGTGGGCCTGATCGAGTCGGTGGACCAGATGATCAGCGGCCTGCCAGAAGACGGTGATCTGGTGCTGGTGATCGGCACCTGCAACGGCCATCTGGGCCAATCTGCCCTGCTGGCCGAGGCGTTCGGCATCGAGGCAGGCGATGCGCCCGCAGTCGATCTGGACATGGAACGGCGCAATGGCGAATTCCTGCGCGAGAACCGCATTCTGGTCAAGGCGGCAACCGACCTGTCTGATGGCGGGCTTGCACTGGCCGCGTTCGAGATGGCCGAAGCAGCGGGGCTTGGCGTAACGCTGGAGGCAGACAAGATTGCAGAGTTGTTTGGCGAAGATCAGGCGCGCTATCTGATTGCATGCAGCTTCGATCAGGCCGAGGCGCTGATGGTCGCCGCCGGACAAGCCGGTGTCACCCTGTCCACCGCAGGGCGCTTTGGCGGCGATCAGGTGCAACTCGGGCCTGACAGCGCGCCTTTGGCCGAATTGTCCGCGCGCTATCGCGCGGCATTCGCACAAGCCATCGGTGACGCTTGATCTGCGCATACGGCAGGATTACGTTCGAGGCAGCTAGAATAGGAACCGCAAGATGGCCATAACTGTCGAAGACCTTGAAACCCTGTTGAAAGAGGGGTTTCCCAACGCAAAGATCACCATCACCGACCTTGCAGGCGACGGGAACCATTACGCCGCCGAAGTCATTGATGAAAGCTTCCGTGGCCTGAACCGTGTGCAGCAACAACGCGCGGTCTATGCCACCCTCAAGGGCAAGATGGATGGCAATCACGGCGAATTGCACGCCCTTGCCCTGACCACCAAAGCCCCGGAATAAGACTGAACATACGCCCGAAAGGACAAGCCATGAGCGCCGAAGACCAGATCAAGCAAACTGTCGAAGCCAATGATGTCGTGCTGTATATGAAAGGCACGAAAACCATGCCGCAATGTGGCTTTTCCAGCCGCGTTGCAGGCGTGCTGAACTTCATGGGTGTGGAATATACCGATGTGAACGTCCTGGCAGATGACAGCGTTCGTCAGGGCATCAAGGACTATTCCGACTGGCCCACCATTCCGCAGCTTTACGTCAAGGGCGAATTTGTAGGCGGCTGCGACATCATCACCGAAATGACCCTTTCGGGAGAGTTGGACCAGCTGTTTGAAGCCAAGGGCGTCACCTATGACAAGGACGCCGCAGAAAAAATCCGCGAGGCGAATGCCTGAACCCGATGCCCCGCGCGGCGCGACACCCCGGCCAATCTGGCCGGGTTTTTTTGTGCCTTGCCCTTGGGGCGCAAGCGGGGTGTTCACCCGTTGACGAAAGATAAACGAGAAGGGCGTTGAGAGCTTATTGACCGCCAGAATGTCGGTCCTATGCTAAGATCGAGCAAAACGGGGAGGTGAGGTTGACGCAAATTCAAGGTAGTAAGGATTGTGGGAATTCCCCAAAGAACCAGTTCGTTCAGGATGTCTCTGTCGCCATGGAATGTGGTGAAGCTATGCCGGAGGCATTCAGCGAGGATGTAACTTGGGAGCAACCTGCAACTCAGCTATTGTCGGGAAAGAATGCTCTTCTTGAGCATCTTGGGTCTCGACCCAAACCCACCTCCATTACAGTTCTGCACGCCATTTCGCACGGTAAGGTCGGTGCCGCGAACGGAGAAGTGAGGTTGGCGAACGGGCATACTCGGCGCTTCTGCCATGTCTTTGAGTTTACAAATACCAAGGCAAACTGCATTTCAGTTATCAAAAGCTACAGCTGATCAAGCCAATGGCAGCTTCGTCACGCGTTCCAGTCTTTCGCCCCTGATAGCGACCGGCGCCGGAAACACTACCGGCCCGTCCAGTGCCGCTGCCCGCTGGATTGCGCAACGCTGTTGGTCACCACGGCCCCCCGCCGGTAGGACAGTGCCAAAGCCCCGCTTTGGCGCAAATCGCGCGGGCTGATAATCTGGCACGGTCCCTGCCGCGCCTCCGGCTCTTGTGTGACAACCACGATCCGGCCTGACAGGCAGACATCGTTTAGCCGCGCCAAGGCGGCCTGCCCTGCCAGATGCACCACATCAAAGCCGCCCCCCCGCAACTGCACCACTGTGTCGCGCGGGTCATACCCGCTGCGCGCAAAGGCTTCGGCCTGCGTGGCGCTGTCACCATCTGATTGAAGCCAGCTTTCTGCAGTAAAACTGCCCGCCCGCGCGCGGCTGAGAACACGCCCGCCATTGCCCATCAGCCCCACCACCTCGCCCTCTCGCGCGATCAGCAGGGTCGGGCGCCGGGTTTCGGCCCAGACCAGCAGCGCAAGCACGATAACAGGCACCCCCGCCCAGCGCGCCGCCCCCTGCCAGACCACCAGCCACACAGCCCCAAGCGCCATAGTCACAATCACAAGCGGGGCAGGTTCCACAATGGGCATCACAGCCCCCTCCAACCCGCTGACAAAGGCTGAAACCAGCAAAATCCAGTCAATCGCAGGCCCCATCAGCCGCAACCCCACCCATTCCAGCCCGAATGGGGCCAGCAGGGCCGCCAGCACCGCCGCAGGCATCACCACCAGCCCCATCAACGGCACAGCCAGCAGATTGGCGATCAGCCCGTATTCGGCAATGCGGTTGAAACTGGCCGCCGCAATCGGTGCCGTCGCAATCCCCGCGACAAGCGAACAGATCACCACACTAACCACAGGCCAGACGCGGCGCGGAATGCGCGCGCGCCAGCCGCGTTCCTGTGTCAGCCATTGAAACACCGCAACCAGCGCGACCGTGGCGGCAAAACTCATCTGAAAGCCTGCCTGCACCAGCGCTTCGGGCCGCAAGATCAGGATCAGCGTGGCGGCCATTGCCACCGAGCGCAGCGAAATTGCCCGCCGGTCCAACAGCACGGCCACCAGCATGACCCCGACCATGATAAAGGCGCGCTCCGTGGCCACATTGCCGCCCGACAGCACCAGATAAAACGCCCCTGCCCCAAGCGCGCCAAGGGCGGCTATCTTGCGCGTGGGCGCGCGCAGCGCAAAGGGCGGCACCATTGCCATGACCAGCCGCAACAGGCCAAAGACAAACCCTGTCAGCAACCCCATATGCAGGCCCGAAATCGCCAGCAGATGCGCAAGGTTCGAGCGGCGCAATTCCTCCATCCGCGCGGCCGCGATGCCAGAGCGGTCGCCGGTTAGAATGGCGGCGGCAAACCCGCCCGCATCCCCTTGCAGATGTGCCTGCACCGCGCCCGAAATCCTCATGCGCAGCCGGTGCACCCGCAGCCCCACAGCGCCGCTGTCAGCAGCGGCCAGCGCCAGCACCGGCACGCGGGTATATCCTACCGCGCCCAAGCCTTCGAACCATGCAAGGCGACGGAAATCAAAACCGCCGGGTTCAGACGGGCCGGGCGGGGGGCCAAGATGGCCGGTTGTCATGACCCGCAAGCCCGGTTCTGGCACAATGAAACCCTGCTGGCCGTGCAGCGACACGCGCACGCGGTCAGGGGTGCGGGCACGCGCGACCCCTTCCAGCACAACCTGATCCAGCGTCAGCCGCAGTGCATCATTGGCAGAGCGGTCGATCTTGACAATCCGCCCTTCAATCGCGCCGAAATAGCGGTATTGCAGCACAGGTGCCGCCACCAGTGCTGCGCGCGCGCCCGCTACCAGACAGCCTGCCGTAATGAATGCGCCAACCAGCACCAGCGGCGCCACCTCCTCGGCCACGCGGCGCGAAAGCCAGACCAGCGCGCCCGCTGCCGCCGCCACTCCTGCCCATTCCAGCGCCACGGGTTCGCGCGGCAAGGCAAAATAAACCCCGATGCCGATTGCCAGCAGCACCGGCACGAACAAAAACAGCCGCCCGCGCTGACCTGCGATGGCTTGCGCCAGTGCCAAAGGCATATGCGCAGGGCGCGGCCGGAAAAAGGTCAGCACGCGCACCCTTGTTTCCCCCCCCATCCTTGCCTAGAACCCAAAGCCAGACCCTGCCGTGAAACTGGTTTCCAAAAGGTTAATCTCATGTCCTCCGCTGTCGTTACCCGCTTTGCCCCCTCGCCCACTGGTTTCCTGCATATCGGCGGGGCACGCACGGCGCTGTTCAACTGGCTGTATGCGCGCGGGCGCGGCGGCAAGTTCCTGCTGCGTATCGAAGATACCGACCGCGCGCGCTCTACCCCAGAGGCGACAGAGGCCATTCTGACTGGGCTGAAATGGCTGGGGCTGGATTGGGATGGCGACCCCATCAGCCAATTTGACCGCGCCGACCGCCATGCCGAAGTGGCGCATCAGATGCTGGCCTCTGGCCACGCCTATAAATGCTTCAGCACCCAAGACGAGATCGAGGCGTTCCGCGAATCGGCCCGCGCTGAGGGACGCTCGACCCTGTTCCATTCGCCGTGGCGCGATGCAGCGCCCGTAACCCACCCCGACGCGCCCTTTGCGATTCGCGTGAAAGCCCCGCAGACGGGCGAGACGCTGATCAGGGACGAAGTGCAGGGCGATGTGCGCATCCGCAATGACCAGCTGGACGATATGATCGTGCTGCGCTCGGACGGGACACCGACCTATATGCTGGCCGTGGTGGTCGATGACCATGATATGGGCGTCACCCATGTTATTCGCGGCGACGACCATCTGAACAACGCCGCGCGGCAAATGCTGGTTTACCATGCCATGGGCTGGGATGTGCCGGTCTGGGCGCATATTCCGCTAATTCACGGCCCCGATGGCAAGAAACTGTCCAAACGCCACGGCGCGCTGGGGGTCGAGGAATACCAGCGCATGGGCTATCCGGCAGCGGCCATGCGCAACTATCTGGCGCGGCTGGGCTGGAGCCATGGAAATGACGAGTTTTTCACCGATGCACAGGCGCGCGACTGGTTCGACATCAGCGGAATCGGCAAGGCCCCCGCGCGGCTGGATTTCAAGAAACTCGACCATCTGACAGCGCAACATACCAGCGTCGCAGACGATGCTGCACTGCTGCATGAATTGGAAGCCTATCTTGCGGCCACCGATGCGCCTGCCCTGACACAGACGCAGCGCGACGGGCTGTTGCGGGCCATGCCGGTGGTGAAAGAAAAAGCGAAGGGTTTTTCTCAAATTATTGAAAAAGCCCACTTTATATTGGCGCAACGCCCTATTGCACCAGATGAAAAGGCCGCGGCGGCACTTGATGATGTATCCCGTAGTATACTGAAGGAATTGACGCCGCGCCTGCAAACTGCTACGTGGAGCAGAGAAATTTTGGAAGGGGTCGTCACCGAAGTCGCGCAGGCACATGGTCTGGGTCTTGGCAAGCTGGCGCAACCTCTTCGTGCCTCTCTCGCCGGGCGCACCAGCAGCCCCAGCGTTTTTGACATGATGATGATTTTGGACCGCGACGAAACGCTGGGCCGGCTACAAGATGCAGTAAGTTGAACCGACACGGCACGCTGCCGCTTGGTTCAGCTCTAGACCGCCTGCGGGGTTTCCCCCCCTCTGGCTTTTGGGAAAGGATGAGGAATGGCGAACGGAAGCGAGACGGCAAAGCTGACCATAGGCGACAAGGTTATTGATCTACCGATCATGAAACCCTCGGTCGGCCCGGATGTGGTGGATATCCGCAAGCTGTATGCGCAGGGCGATGTTTTCACCTATGATCCCGGCTTCACCTCGACCGCATCATGTTCGTCCACCATCACCTATATCGATGGCGATGTGGGTGAATTGCTGTATCGCGGCTACGCGATTGAGGAATTGGCCGAAAAATCGCATTTTCTGGAATGCTGCTATCTGCTGCTATACGGCGAACTGCCCTCTGCTGCCGATCTGGAAGATTTTGAAAGCCGCGTGACACGGCACACCATGATCCACGAGCAGATGCACAACTTCTTCCGTGGTTTCCGCCGTGACAGCCACCCGATGGCGATCATGACAGGTGTTGTGGGCGCGATGTCGGCCTTCTACCACGATTCAACCGATGTGAACGACGCTTGGCAGCGCGAAGTGGCCGCCATTCGCATGATTGCGAAAATGCCAACCATCGCGGCGATGGCGTATAAGTATTCCGTGGGCCAACCCTTTGTTTACCCGAAGAACAGCCTCGATTATTCCGGCAACTTCCTGCACATGTGCTTCGCCGTTCCGGCCGAGGAATATGTCGTCGATCCGATCCTGAGCCGCGCGATGGACCGGATCATGATGTTGCATGCGGATCATGAACAAAACGCTTCCACCTCGACTGTGCGGCTTGCTGGGTCTTCCGGCGCGAATCCGTTTGCCTGCGTGGCCGCTGGTATTGCCTGCCTCTGGGGGCCTGCCCATGGCGGCGCAAATCAGGCCTGTCTGGAAATGCTTGGCGAAATCGGCACGGTAGACCGTATTCCGGAATTCATTGCCCGCGCCAAAGACAAAGACGATCCTTTCAAGCTGATGGGCTTTGGCCACCGCGTCTATAAAAACTTCGACCCGCGCGCCAAAGTGATGAAGCAATCCGCCGATGAAGTGCTGGGTCTGCTGGGGATTGAAGACAACGAAACCCTCAAAATCGCCAAAGAACTGGAACGGATCGCGCTGGAAGATGAATATTTCGTCTCCAAAAAGCTGTATCCGAATGTCGATTTCTATTCGGGCATCATCCTGGAAGCGATGGGCTTCCCCACCTCGATGTTCACGCCGATTTTTGCCATGTCGCGTACCGTGGGCTGGATTTCGCAGTGGAAAGAGATGATCTCGGACCCAGAGCAGAAAATTGGCCGTCCGCGCCAGCGCTACACAGGCGCACCGCGCCGTGAATATAGCGAGATCGAGAACCGCTAAGCGGCTTTCGCCTGACACAAGAATGCGCCGCCCCGTTCGGGGCGGCGTCTTTCTATCTGTCCCCCTTGGAACCATGCACGCCCAGGGCTATTTACCCTGTATGAAACACACCCTTCCCATTCTGACGCTTATCGCCACTGCGGCCTTTCTCGTCTCGCCCTTTCTGGCGGACCCGTTCACAGGTTTTGACCCCAACCGCTTTCCTGTCCCGCAACTGGACCCGCCGGTTCAGCCTGCGGGCTATGCCTTTGCCATCTGGGGGCTGATCTATGCGTGGTTGGCGGTGCTGGCGGTGGTGGGCGTCACGCTGCGGCGCACAGATGCCGCGTGGCAGCCTGTGCATCTGCCGCTGACACTTAGCCTTGGGCCGGGGGCGCTGTGGCTGTGGGTGGCGGGGTTTGCCCCAGTGGCCGCGACAGTGCTGATTTTCTGGATGCTGGGTTGCGCCATCTGGGCGCTGCTGCGCACGCCCGCGCAGGATCGCTGGCTGCTGCGCGTGCCGGTTGCCCTCTATGCCGGGTGGCTGACAGCGGCGGCGCATGTCTCGCTGGGCGTGGCGCTTGGCGGCTACGGGCTGGCCTCGGGCGAGGGGGCAGCGATTATTGCTGTGGCTGGGGCCACGCTTGTGGCGCTGGCTGTCGGCTGGCGGCGCCCTGACGCGCCCGAATACAGCGCGGCGGTGATCTGGGCCTTCATTGCGGTGATCATCGCCAATATGCCAGATGCGGTTGCGGTTGCAGGGGCCACATTGCTGGCGCTGGCGCTGGTGGGCGCGATGACCGCGCGCGGGCTTTGGGCTGGACAGGCGCGCGCCTGACTGCAAGACAAGGACAGACCAAATCGCGGAGCCTGAGCATGCCCCATGACCCCCTGATTTTTGCCCCCGATGGCAGCGTCACCCGCCTGCGCGCCATCATGGCCGCGCTGCGCGACCCAGACAGTGGTTGCCCGTGGGATATTGAGCAGGATTTCGCCTCTATCGCGCCCTATACGATTGAAGAAGCCTATGAAGTGGCCGATGCAATCGCGCGGCAGGACTGGCCCGCACTGCAAGGTGAATTGGGCGATTTGCTGTTGCAGGTCGTCTACCATGCCCAGATTGCCGAAGAAGCAGGGCATTTCACCTTTTCCGACATCGCGCGCAGCATTTCTGACAAGATGCTGGCGCGCCACCCGCATGTCTTTGGTGATGAGAGCCGTGACAAAAGTGCAGCACAGCAAGTGGCCGATTGGGAAAAGCTGAAAGCCGCCGAGCGCGCAGAGCGTGATCAGGGCGGCGTGCTGGATGATGTGGCCCTTGGCCTGCCTGCGCTGATGCGCGCGGTAAAGCTGCAAAAACGCGCGGCGCGCGTGGGGTTCGACTGGCCGCAAACCACGCAAGTGATCGACAAAATCCATGAGGAAGCACAAGAACTGGTCGAGGCGAAAGACACCCTGTCCCATGCCGAGGTCACCGAGGAAATGGGCGATCTTCTCTTCGTGATGGCCAATCTTGCGCGGCATCTGGGTGTCGACCCCGAAGAAGCCCTGCGCGCGGCCAATGCCAAATTCACCCGCCGCTTTCGCACTATAGAGGCCGCGTTGGCCACGGATGGGCGCACCCCTGCGGATAGCAATCTGGAAGAGATGGACGCCCTGTGGAACGCCGCCAAAACCCGAGAGAAAGCCCATGCTGCCCGATGACCGGACATTGACAGTGGACGGGCTGGCCCCCACTGGGCGCGGCTCGATCCTGCTTTTGGCCTGCGGGGCCTTGGCGCGGGAAATCTTGGCATTGAAGGCGGCGAATGGCTGGACGCATATGGACCTGCTATGCCTGCCCGCCAATCTGCACCTTTGGCCCGACCGGATACCCGATGCCGTTGAAAAAGCCGTGCTGGAGCATCGCGCGGAGTATGACAGGATTTTCGTGGTCTATGCCGATTGCGGCACCGGCGGGTTGTTGCAGGCGCGCTGCGCAAAATTGGGCGTCGAGATGGTGGAAGGCCCGCATTGCTATGCCTTCTTCGAAGGGGTCGAGGCCTTTGCCGCCAAGGCAGAAGATGAGATGACCGCCTTCTATCTGACCGATTTTCTGGTGCGCCAGTTCGATGCCTTTGTCTGGAAACCCATGGGCTTTGACCGCCACCCTGAATTGATCCAGATGATGTTCGGCAATTACACGAAACTGATCTATCAGGCCCAGACTGATGATGCCGCGCTGGATGCGAAAGCGCGTGAATGTGCCACGCGGCTGGGGCTGGAGTATGAGCGCCGCTTCACCGGCTACGGCGATCTGGGCCGCGCGCTGGCGGAACTGGGGTAAGGGGCGCTGCCCCTCTGTGCGGGCAAGCCCGCCCATTCACCCCGGAGTATTTGGCGCAAGAAAATGGTCACATATGCCGGATGAAATAGGCCGTCGCCCCCTCTCTCGGTTCGGTTGAGAGCAATTCATGCCCCGATTCCGCGCAGAAATGCGGAATATCGACCACGGCAGCGGGGTCGCTGGCCAGCACACACAAAACCTGACCTGTTGCCATAGATTTCAGCCGCTTGCGCGCTTTCAGCACGGGCAGCGGGCACAGCAGGCCGATGGCGTCGAGTTCGGCATCGGCACTCATGCGCGGCGGCGCCTGCCACGCGGGGGGGCGTCGGGGCGGTTTAGCCCTTCGTGCAGCAATGCTGTCATGGGGTGGGTGGGGGCTGTGGGCGCGTAGTGGTCATGCAGCGATTGCAAGGCGGCGCGCTGGTCTGTGTCCTGCGGCAGGCTGAGCGCCCAGTCGATCAGGATCGAGCGGCATTCGCCATCCGAGATCCCCTCGATCCGGTAGCTTTCGCGGATCAACCCTTTCGGGTCATTGGCGGGCGTCATGGTCGGTTTCGTCCTTTGAAGGGCCAGTTGCGGCCAAGGTTGACGTTATCAGATGTTGCGCGGCATCGCACCTGTCTTGCAGGCGGGTGGCAAGCTCTTCCACAGTTTCCAGGCCCGCAGAGGCCAAGATAAACTTCTGTCCGCCCGGGCCAAGCTGGTCGATGTCGGAAATCTTGTCTGCAAGCAAGCGCCCTGTCGCCTGCATCGTCCAGCACAGGCGGTACGCGCTTAATATCTGCCCCTCGGATTCGGCACTGATGACACCGGCCTTGACGCCCGCGCGCAACTGCGCCTCGACCCGGCGCGCGGGGTGGCCTGCGCGCAAAGCGCAGAATTGCGCGACCAGTTCAATATCCATCAACCGCCCCGGCCCCGATTTCGCATCCCACAGCCCATGCGCCGGTTTCGCCTCGGCCAGCCGCGCGCGCATATCGGTTGTATCCTTATAAATCGTGGGGCCGGTCGATTTTTCGGACAAGAGCTGACGGCGCAGCGCTTCCAACTTTTCGCCCAAAGCGACCGAACCTGCAACGCGGCGCGCGCGGGTCAGGGCCAGATGTTCCCATGTCCAAGCCTCATTGCGCTGGTAGGTCTCAAAGGCGGTGATGCTGGTGGCCACCGGCCCTTGCCGCCCCGAGGGGCGCAGGCGCATATCCACCTCATACAAGCGCCCTTCGGCAGTGGGGGCCGATAGTGCTGTCAGAAATGCCTTGGTCAGCCGCGCATAATAGCTGCGCGCATCCAGCGGGCGGCGGCCTTCAGACACCTCGGCAGGGTCAGATTCATAGATAACGATCAGGTCCAGATCGGAAACAGCATTCAACCGCCCCGCCCCCAGCGACCCCATGCCCAGCACCACAGCCCCCTGCCCCGGCGGCGGCCCGTGCTTGGCGCTGAAATCTGCGACCACGACAGGCCAAAGCGCTGTCAGCACCGCTTCGGCGAGAGAAGCATATTCCGCGCCCGCCTCGAACGCGTCGATCAGGCCGCGCAAATGATGCACACCTATGCGGAAATGCCATTCCCGCGCCCAGATGCGGGCGGCATCCAACTGGCGCTCATAGTCATCAAGCTGCGCCAGCCTATCGGCCAGTTCCTTGTGCAAGGCCGCCGTGCCCGGCCATTGCGCGAAGAACCCGCCCCCGATGACCGCATCGAACACCGCTGCATTGCGCGAGAGATAGGCGGCAAGTCGCGGCGCGGTTGCGCATATGTCAACAATCAGGTCGATCAGCTGTGGATTAGCCTCGAACAAGGAAAAAAGCTGCACCCCGGCTGGCAAGCCGCTGAGGAAGCGGTCGAATTGAACCAGCGCCGCGTCAGGGTCGGCGGCATCTTGCAATTTGGTCAGAATCGACGGGCGCACCCGCTTGAAGATTTCCTGCGCGCGGCTGGAGCGCAGCGCCGCATAGCTGCGCCAGCCTGCAATCATGTCTTGCGCGGCATCCGACAGGTCCGGTTCTGCCTCGGCGGTGCTGTCGGGGGCGAAGAACCCCTCGGTCAACTCTGCCACATGTTTCAGGCGCGATTCCAGCCGGGCGCGGAATGCCTGCGTCTGGCCCTCGCCCACGAAGCGGGCGATCCGGTCGATCCCCTCGGGGCTGGTGGGCAATTTCTGGGTCTGGGCATCCTGCACCATTTGCAAACGATGCTCGATCTCTCGATGCTCGATATAATGGGCGGTCAGTTTCTCGGCCACGTCCTTGGGAATCCACCCTTTTGCGGCCAGTGCGGCCAGCCCTTCAACCGTGCGTGGGCTGCGCAGGTCGGGGTCGCGCCCGCCTGCGATCAACTGGCGGGTCTGGGTGAAAAACTCGATCTCTCGAATGCCACCCTGCCCCAGCTTGATGTCATGCCCTTCCAGCACCAGCGCACCGCCCAAGCCCTTGTGGGCCTTGATCTTCAGGCGCATATCATGGGCGTCCTGAATGGCGGCAAAGTCCAGATGCTTGCGCCACACAAACGGGCGTAGCGTGTCCAGAAAGCGCGCGCCCGCGTCCAGATCGCCTGCGCAGGGGCGCGCCTTGATATAGGCGGCGCGTTCCCATGTGCGCCCCACACTTTCGTAATAGCGTTCTGCCGCATCCATCGACAGGCAGACGGGTGTCACCGACGGGTCAGGGCGCAGGCGCAGGTCGGTGCGAAAGACATAGCCTTCATCGGTATGGTCCGACAGCAGCCCGCACAATTTGCGCGTCACGCGGATGAAGCTGGCGCGGGCCTCGTGGTAATCATCGGCGCTGAAACGGGTTTCGTCAAACAGGCAGATCAGGTCGATATCGGACGAATAGTTCAACTCTCGCGCGCCCATTTTGCCCATGGCCAGAACAACCATGCCTGCCCCTGTTGCGGCATCTTCGGGCGCGGCACCGGGCAGTTTGCCCCGCCGGATTTCATCGGCGACAAGGGCTGTCAGGGCCACATGGGTGGCGCGGTCGGCCAGATCACTCAGCGCGCCGGTCACCTGATCCAGCGACCAGACGCCGCCCAGATCGGCCAGCGCCGCCAGCAAGGCAATCCGCCGCTTGGCGCGGCGCAGGCGTGCGGACAAGTCGGGCAAAGCGGTGCCATCCAGCCCGGCCAGTTCTTGTGCAAGGCTGTCCGCAGGGGCGCGGCCCATGGCCTGTGCGATCCAGTCGCGTTCGCGCGCCATAAGGGTGCGCAAATAGGGGCTGCATCCGGCCGCCCCCGCCACCAGATCGGCCAGCGCGCCGGACAATTCAGGGAAGCTGCCGCGCGCTTCCAAACCGGATTCGGCGTCATAAGGCAGCGGCAAACGCGTCAGGGTACCAAATGTCATGAAAAAAGAATGCACCGCGCGCGCAGCAAGGTCAATTCCTGCAACCACTTCAATTACCATGAAAAACTATGTCCAGACGCGGCAGTGCAGCACCTCGCAAGCGCACACGATAGCGGTATCATGAAATTTTCTCTTGCTAGAATTGGTTAGTTTATTTTACCACTTCACTGCAGGGAGGAGAGACTTGGCGAAATGAGCGCTGCCATGCGCAATTTTATTGCGCGGGGACGGTTCTTTTCTCTTGACGCATCACACCCGAACAGGGTGGATAACGGGACCAAAGTCCAACACTTGGAGGAAAAAAAATATGAATAAACTTCTTATCACCACAGCACTGACAGCCAGCGTTGCAGCCGGTGCAGTGCAGGCACAAGAGCGTATTCGCTGGCAGGTGCCGATGAGCTTTGCCTCGACTTTGACCGCATTGGGCGACACAATGCCATGGGTTGCCGACCAGTTGCGCGCAGTCTCGGGCGGAAATATCGACATGCGTGTGGCAGAGCCGGGCGCAGTTGTCCCTGCCCTGTCGATCTTTGAAAACGTGTCGGAAGGCAATATCGACGCGGGCTATAGCTGGATGGGCTATGAGTGGGGCACCGTTCCTGCTGCGGCCCTGTTTGGTGCAACGCCATTCGGTCTGGAATCGATGGAATTCCTTGCATGGATGACCCATCACGGCGGGCAGGAACTGCTGGAAGAGACTTTCCACCAGTATAACGTGCATCCGATCCTTTGCGGCACCATCAGCCCCGAAACTGCGGGCTGGTTCCGTCAGGAAATGAACTCGCCCGAAGATATGCAGGGCCTGCGTTTCCGCGCGGCGGGCGTGGGTGGCGAAATCTTTGCCGAATTCGGCATGTCGGTGACATTGCTGCCGGGTGGCGAACTTTACCAAGCGCTGGAAACCGGCAACCTTGACGGGACCGAATTCTCGTTGCCCACAGTCGATGAACAGCTGGGCTTCTTCCAGGTGGCCGATTACCTGTATCTGCCAGGGTGGCACCAGCCTTCGACAAACCAGTTCCTGTATGTCAATCTTGACGTCTGGAACGGGCTGGAAGACCAGACACGCGCAATGATCGAAACCACCTGCATGGCGGGCAATGCCTATGCCATCGCGCGCGCTGAAGCGCTGCAAGGTGCCGCAATCGCACGGTTTGAAGAGCGGGGCACAAATGTGCGCACCTATTCGGACGAGCAGATCGCAGCTTTCTATGACGCCACACAGACTGTTCTGGGCCGCTGGTCCGAACAGGATGAAATGTTCGGCAAGGTCTATTCCTCGATGATGGAATTTCAGGCTGAACTGCGCCCATGGAAAGAGCAGGGCTATCTGCCGCGTGATTGGCAGTCGCGGATCGAAGACTGATCTTATCTGACCTGTTACTGGGCCGCGCCTGTCATGGGCGCGGCCCTTTGTCAAAAGGTACAATGGGCTGATTGCCCTGATTTCAATCCTCTCAGAGGAGTCGATGCATGAGCCAGCCGAAAAGCCCATTCGAGATTGACCTTGAAAAGGTCGAAGACGCCGGAGCGCGCAGCCACGGGTTGAATTTCCCCCGCACATGGCTGTCTGACATGATAGAGGCTGCGCTTGGCTCGCTCTCTTTCGTGTTGAACACGATCTGGTTTGCGCTGGTCCTGATCATCGTTGTCAATGTGACAATGCGCTATGCGATCGGGGTCAATTATGTCTGGGTGGAAGAGGTGCAGTGGCATATCTACGCCGTGGGCTTCATGTTTGGCATTGGCTATGCGCTGATGCATGATGCCCATGTGCGCGTCGATGTGCTGGCCGCGAATTTCCGCCCCACCACCCGCGCTTGGATCGAAGCCTTTTCGATTGTGGCCATCATCCTGCCCATGTGCTGGCTGATCATCAGCTATGGCATTCCCTTTGTCGAGGCATCGTATAATCGTGGCGAGCGGTCTTCTGCGCCGGGCGGGCTGGGAAATCGCTGGATGATCAAAAGCGTCATCGTGCTGGCCTTTGCCTATATCGGGCTTGCGGCTTTCGCGCGGCTTTTGCGGGTTACCTGCTTTCTGTTCAACTTCCCGCGCGCTCGGGTCACCAAGTAATTTACTGATCGTCGGCCAAAGCGGCTGGCGCAAGGTTTCATCACAGGGAATACGGGATGGAAACGAACGAAATCCTCGTTGTCGCAATGCTGGTGTCTTTCATCGCCTTGATCTTCACGGGCATTCCCGTGGCATGGGCGCTGGCCGGTGTGTCGATCGCGTTCAGCTTCATTGCCATCTTCGGGTTTGAATGGTTCAACTGGGACACCTATTTTCTGACAGATTTCCGAATTTTCGGGATCTTTGTGCAGCGGATCTGGGGCCAGATGTCGAACTGGATTCTGGTGGCGCTGCCCATGTTCATTTTCATGGGGCTGATGCTGGAACGCTCTGGCGTGACCGAAAAACTGATGGAGAATTTCATCCAGCTGTTCGGGCGCTTTCGCGGCGGGCTGGCGCTGGGTGTGGTCTTGATCGGCATTTTGCTGGCAGCGTCCACCGGCATTGTCGGCGCATCCGTTGTGCTGCTGGCGCTTTTGTCCATGCCGATCATGCTCAAGCAAGGCTATAACAAAGGCTTTGCTTCTGGTGTGGTGTGTTCGGCGGGCACATTGGGAATTCTGATCCCGCCCTCGATCATGCTGATCATCATGGCCGACCAGATGTCAGTGTCAGTGGGCAACCTGTTCATGGGTGCGCTTATTCCGGGGCTGATGCTGGGGGTGTTTTATATCATCTATATCATGGTTGCGGCCACTTTCTTCAAAACTCTGGCCCCTGCCCCGACCGACCTGCCGCCTGTCACACTGAAGCTGGTGCTGAACACATTGCTGGCCGTGGTGCCGCCGCTGCTGCTGATCTTCGCGGTGCTCGGCTCGATCTTCTTCGGCATCGCCACCCCGACCGAGGCTGCGGGCGTCGGCGCATTCGGCGCTACCCTGCTGGCGGCCGCCAATGGGCGGCTGTCGCTGGCAGTGCTGAAAGATGTGGGCATGAAAACCACGCTGACCACCTCTTTCATCTTCGGCATCTTTCTGGGCGCGACCATGTTCGCGGTGGTCATGCGCCAGCTGGGCGGGGATGATTTCATCACCCAGTCACTGCGCTCGCTGCCCTTCGGGCCATCGGGCGTGGTGCTGACCATCCTGTTCATCGCCTTTCTGGCAGGGTTCTTCCTTGACTGGCTGGAAATCTCGCTGATCATGCTGCCGCTGGTTGCGCCTGTGGTGGTGATCCTGGGCTTTGACCAGATCTGGTTCATCGTGCTGTTTGCAGTGGTGCTGCAAACCTCGTTCCTGACGCCGCCTGTGGGCTTCTCGCTGTTCTACCTCAAGGGGGTGGCCCCGCCCGGTGTGACCATCATAGACATCTACAAGGGGGTCATCCCTTTTGTGCTGTTGCAAATGCTGGCGGTGATCATGGTGTTCATCTTTCCGCAACTGGTGCTGTGGCTGCCCGGAAAGCTGTTGTAAGCGCAACGCACCAGCTCTATCACCACCTGACCCCGGCCCCCGCGCCGGGGTCTCTCGTTCAGCACCGACAAAAGCAGCCTCATGCAGTTTGATCCGCTTCTCTACAGCTTCGTCTTTCTTGGCATGTTCTCGCCCGGGCCAAATGTCATCATGCTCACGGCCTCTGGGGCGCGGTTTGGGTTTCGGCGCACATTGCCGCATCTGGTTGGTGTGGTGCTGGGGGTGGGTGTTATTGCAGGTGTCACCGCCTTGGGGGTGGGCGCGCTGGTGCTGGCCAACCCGACATTCGGGCTGGTGCTGCAAGCCCTTGCGGCCCTGTGGATCTTGTGGATGGCATGGGGCTATTTCAACGCCACCCGACGCCCCACGACAGAGGCGCAGGATGTGGGCCAGCCCATGACGGCGTGGCAAGGTGCCCTCTTCCAATGGATCAACCCCAAAGTCTGGGCCGTTGCCTTCGCAGCCTCGGCGGGCTACGGCGCAGGCCGCGCCCCCCTATGGGAGGCCACGAACCTTGCGCTGGCTTTCAGCAGCGTCAATCTGGGCGTGTGCCTGTTCTGGGCCAGTGCCGGTGCTGTGCTGACAGGTTTGCTGCAATCGCCCGCGCGCTGGCGCATTTTCATGCGCCTTATGGCCGCCTTGCTGGCCCTTTCGGCGCTGATGGTCTTTCTCTAGGCCCCTTGCCTTGGGGCGCGAATATGGTAGCGTCATTTGATCAAATACAGCCGGAGAATGTGTCATGGCCCTAGACCGCCCCACCCCGAATGATCTGCGCGCCTTCTGGATGCCGTTTACGGCCAATCGCCAGTTCAAACAGGCCCCCCGTATGCTCGTCGGGGCAGATGGCATGTTCTACACCACATCCGACGGGCGGCAGGTGCTGGATGGCACAGCCGGTCTGTGGTGTTGCAATGCAGGCCATAAACGCCCGCGCATCGTGGAAGCGATCCAGAAACAGGCGTCCGAAATGGACTATGCGCCCGCTTTCCAGATGGGCCACCCCAAGGCGTTCGAATTGGCCAACAAGCTGGTCGATCTGGCACCCGAAGGCATAGACCATGCATTCTTCACCAATTCAGGGTCGGAATCGGTCGAAACCGCGCTGAAAATCGCCATTGCCTATCACCGTGCCAAGGGCAATGCCGGCCGCACCCGCCTGATCGGGCGCGAACGCGGCTATCACGGTGTCAATTTCGGCGGCATTTCGGTGGGCGGCATCGTCAACAACCGCCGCCATTTCGGCGCAATGCTGGCAGGTGTCGACCACCTGCCCCACACGCATCTGCCTGAAAACCAATGGTCAAAGGGCCAGCCCGAACATGGCGCGCATCTGGCCGATGATCTGGAACGCATGGTCGCGCTGCATGGGGCCGACACGATTGCCGCAGTGATTGTGGAACCTGTGGCAGGGTCCACCGGCGTGCTGATCCCGCCCAAAGGGTATTTGCAGCGCCTGCGCGAGATTGCGACGAAACACGACATTCTGCTGATCTTTGACGAAGTGATCACCGGCTTTGGCCGCCTCGGCAGCGCCTTTGGCGCGCAGCATTTCGATGTCATGCCCGACATGATCACCTGCGCCAAGGGCCTGACCAATGGTGTGATCCCGATGGGTGCGGTGCTGACCACGGCCGCCATTCACGATGCCTTCATGACCGGCCCCGAGAATCTGATCGAGCTGTTCCACGGCTACACCTATTCGGGCAACCCCATCGCATCGGCAGCGGCCCTTGCCACGCTGGAAACCTACCGCGAAGAGGCCCTGTTCGAGCGTTGCGCCGAGATTGCGCCCTATTGGCAAGAGGCCGTGCATTCGCTGAAAGACCACCGCCATGTCATCGACATTCGCAATATGGGCCTGATCGGCGCGGTCGAGTTGGCACCGATTGCAGGCGCGCCCACGCAGCGCGCTTTCGCAGCCTTCCTGAAAGCCTATGAAAAGGGTGTGCTGATCCGCACGACAGGCGATATCATCGCCATGTCGCCGCCGCTGATTATCGAGAAATCGCATATCGACCAGTTGATCGGCACCTTGGGCGAGGTTCTGGACAGTCTTGACTGAGGCATGAGCAAATCCCTCAAACGGGTGGCCCGCGCGCTGCAAGACGCGGGCCTGCCCGACACGATTACCGAAGCAGGCGAGGCGCGCACCGCCGAACAGGCCGCAGCGGCCTGCCTGTGCGAGATTGACCAGATCGTGAAATCCATCATCTTTTGCGGGCAGGATTCGGGCGCGATCCGGCTGTTCCTGACCGCAGGCGGAAACCGGATCTGCGCCAGCAAGGCCTCGGCGCTGGCGGGCGAGGATCTGGGCCGCGCCGATGCCAATCTTGTGCGCGCGACCACTGGCTTTGCCATCGGCGGCGTCTCGCCCATAGGCCACCTGACCCCATCGCCCTGCTGGATCGATCCGCGCTTGCTGGACTTCGCGCAAGTCTGGGCCGCAGCGGGAACGCCGCGTCACGTCTTTGCAATTGCACCGGCAATGCTTATCTCTCTGGCCAATGCCCAAATTGCGGATTTTGTCGAATGACCCTGCCAGACCCCGAATTGCAACCGGAATTCTACCGCGATGTGCCGGTCAAACGCGCGCTGGCTTGGGGCATTGATGTGGCTGTAACCCTTGCCCTGACCCTTGTCGGGCTGGTGCTAACCCTTTTTGTCAGCGTGTTTTTCCTGCCTGTTCTGTTTGCTGCCATCTCGATCGGGTACCGCACTGTGATGCTGGCGCGCTACGGGGCCACGCTGGGCATGATGCTGACCGCACTGAAATGGCGCGGCCTTGACGGGCGCGAACCTGACCCCATGACCGCCTTTATCTACAGCGCAATGCATGCAGGTCTATGGACAGTGTTCCCGCTGCAAGTTGTCTCTGTGGTGTTGATCTTGCTTAGCCCCCATCGACAGGGCCTGCATGACATGGTGCTGGGCACCACGATGCTGCACCGCATCGCCCCCGATTAAGAACTGTCACAAGGGGCGCGTCAGACCACTTGGCGAAACCCAAAACCCTTGCTAGTCTCAGTTTTGTATATTGATGGTTTGAGATCTGTTGAATGCGCCATAGCCTGCCCACCATACCGCAGTTCTATGTAACTGCCCCCCAGCCCTGCCCGTATCTTGACGGGCGGATGGAGCGTAAGTTGTTCACGGCCCTGCAAGGCGATCAGGCAGAGGCGATGAATGACAGCCTGTCCAAGCAGGGGTTTCGCCGGTCGCAAAACGTGTTGTATCGCCCGTCCTGTGCGGAATGTTGCGCCTGCCTGTCGGCGCGTATCCGCGTGGCAGATTTCAAGCCCTCGCGCTCTCAGCGGCGCGTCATCAACCGCAACAGCGCCGTGCAGCGCTATGTCACCAGCGCATGGGCCACCGAAGACCAGTATGACCTGTTCCGCCGCTATCTTGATTCGCGCCATGCCGATGGCGGCATGGCCGATATGGATGTGTTTGAATTCGCCGCAATGGTCGAGGAAACGCCCGTGCGCACGCGCGTGTTGGAATATATCGCACAAGACGCAAATGGCCGGCGGCAGTTGCGCGCGGTCTGCCTGAGCGATGTGCTGGATGACGGGCTAAGCCTTGTATATTCGTTTTTCGACCCGGACCATTCCGCCATGTCCCTTGGCAGCTACATGATTCTCGACCAGATCACTTTGGCGCGCAAAGTTGGGCTGCCCTATGTGTATCTGGGCTATTGGGTGCCCGGCAGCCCGAAGATGGATTACAAGGCAAAATTCTCGGCGCTGGAAATCTATCACGAAGGCGCGTGGCGCGATCTGGGCGACACAGACAGCTATTCCGGCACCACGCATCCCTTGTCTGTCAAACCGATTGCGGAACAGGTGGCAGGGCTGAACCTGCCCAAAACCCTTAGCGCCCCCATCACCCCGACGCGCATTATCCGCGACCTGTAGTCTTGCCCAAGGGCCGCAGGCCCGCCGCGCAAGGGGTGCAACGCTATCCCCGCAAACACCACAAGCCAGTACTGCTCTTGCCGCCCTAGTTTGATTTGCGCGAGGGAATAAACGGCAAGGGCACGACCGGCACGCCTTCCTCGATCAGGGCTTTGGCCTCTTGCGGTTTTGCTTCGCCATAGATCGGGCGGTCGGGAATGTCGCCCAGATACATGGCGCGCGCCTCGCTGGCGAAACGCTCGCCCACATATTCCGAGCTGGCCTCGATCTTGCTGCGCAGGGCTTTCAGCTTTTCCGTGGGATCAGGCGCTTGCGCCTCTGGCGGGGGGGCGGCTTGCGCAACTGGGGGGCGGACCGCGACCGCAGGCGCCATCAGCGCCTTTTCAACATCGCTGGACCCGCAGACAGGGCATAGCACCAACTGGCGCTGTTTGAGGTCATGAAAGGCCTGACCGGCCTTGAACCAGCTGTCAAAGGCATGGCCATCGCCACATTTGAGAGAAAACTTGATCATGTTCCACAGTCCGACCGGGGCGGTTCACATCTAACCACGTCGCGCAGCAGATCAAGAGCGAATGACTTGCTCTGCCCGTCCGGCCCGCTATCTGACACTGAATTAACGGAGGTTGCCATGCTTAGACTTGCCCTAACCCTTGGCCTTGCGCTGTGTGCCCTGCCTGCATGGGCCTTCAGCTTCACCGCGCTGGATGGCAGCCCTCTCAACCTTGCTGACTGGCGCGGGCAACCTGTGCTGGTGGTCAACACCGCATCACTGTGCGGGTTCACACGGCAATATGGCGATATGCAGCAATTATATGAAGACTACGGCCCGCGCGGGCTGGTGGTGCTGGCGGTTCCGTCAGATGACTTTCGTCAGGAACTGTCCAGCAACGAAGAGGTTGCGGATTTCTGCCGCGTCCAGACCGGCCTGACCTTTCCCATCACCCAGATTACACCTGTGCGCGGCGGGCAGGCGCATCCGTTTTACCAATGGCTTGCCGAGGCACACGGGCATGTGCAGAACTGGAATTTCAACAAGGCGCTGATCGGGCCGGATGGCGCGCTGCTTGGGTTCTGGGGGTCCGCCATGCGCCCCACCGCCCGCGCAATCACCCGCGAAATCCGCGCCGCCCTGCCATGACGCCTATTTTCATCGGCTCCGAGGTGTATCGCGGCTCCAGCTATGGGGATTGGCACCCGCTGCATATTCCGCGCGTCTCGACTGTCATGGACCTGACGCGCGCACTTGGCTGGATGCCGCCCGCGCAATACCGCACCAGCCCGCGCGCCAAGCCAAAGGCGCTGGCGCTGTTTCACACGCCAGACTATATCGCCGCCCTGCAACAGGCCGAAGCCACGCAACAGGTGGATGATGCAACCCGCATACGCCACGGGCTGGGCAGCACAGCAAACCCTGTCTTCCCCGAGATGTTTTGCCGCCCCGCCACTGGCGCAGGCGGGGTCATGCTGGCGGCGGAACTGGTGCGCGCAGGCGGCATTGTCCATGTTCCGGGCGGCGGCACCCATCATGCGATGGCAGATTATGCCAATGGGTTCTGCTACTTGAACGATCCGGTCCTGTGCCTGCTGTCACTGCGCAAGCTTGGCCTGCGGCGCATCGCCTATGTAGACATAGATGCGCATCATTGCGACGGGGTCGAGGCGGCACTGTCAGGGGCCAGCGACATGCTGATGATATCTGTGCATGAAGACCGGCGCTGGCCCTTCACCGGCGCGCTGGACGATGACGCGCGCGGGCGCGCGCTGAACCTGCCTGTGCCGCGCGGGCTGAACGATACCGAGATGCGCACCATTCTGCACCGGCTGATCCTGCCTGCGCTGGAGCGCTTCGATCCCGATGCAGTGGTGCTGCAATGCGGGTCCGATGCGATCGAGGAAGACCCGCTGTCGCGGCTGGCCCTGTCCAACAACGCCCATGCAGAGGTGGCCACAGCACTGGCACAGCTTGCACCACGCCTGATCGTGCTGGGCGGGGGCGGCTATAACCCGTGGTCGGTGGCGCGGTGCTGGACACGGGTTTGGGGCGCGCTGAACGGGTGGGACGCGCCAGGCCCCCTGCCCGACACCGCGCGCGACGTGCTGGAGGGGCTGCACTGGAACCGGCGCGCCGCAGGGCGCAACCCGCCATTGGCATGGCGCAGCACCCTGAACGACCCGCCCCGCGAAGGGCCGGTGCGCGCAGAGATCACAGACCGGATCGGGTATCTGCAAAAGCGGGTTGCGCTGGCGCGCGCCAGTTGAGGATTGAGTAGTGCGCTATGGAGGGCTTGGCGCAGACCAACGCGGATGTTCCCGCCCGGAATCGAGGCCGCAGTCTGCCGCGCATCGCAGGGCCGCACCGCGGCCCGGCGCTGCGCGGCTAAACACGCGCAAGCTCTACGTCTGAAAAATCCCGCATCACAGCCCCTTGCCCCCCACAGCTACACACACAAATTGCCCTTGCGTCACCGCCCGCGCAACATGCCCAGAGAAAAACCGCCCCAAGGCGCCCCAGACGCACGGCCCACCTTGCGTAACCCCCCGCCCGCGCATATGAAGTGGCGCGAAAAACGTGTGGGGAAAGGGTCGGCCCATGCCGCTACTGGTAATGAAATTTGGCGGCACTTCGGTCGCGGATCTGGGTCGCATCCGCAATGCGGCGGCCAAGGTCAAGGCCGAAGTCGAACGCGGCTACGATGTGATCGTGATCGTCTCGGCGATGTCGGGCAAAACGAATGAACTGGTGGGCTGGGTCAATGAAACCTCGCCCATGTATGACGCACGCGAATATGATGCCGTGGTCAGTTCGGGCGAGAATGTCACAGCCGGTCTGATGGCGCTGACACTTCAGGAAATGGATGTGCCCGCGCGCAGCTGGCAGGGCTGGCAAGTGCCCATCCAGACCACCAGCGCGCATGGCGCAGCGCGGTTTGTCGATATTCCCCGCACCAATCTGGATGCGAAATTCGCTGAGGGCTTCAAAGTGGCAGTCATCGCAGGCTTTCAGGGCGTCAGCCCTGAAGGGCGGATCACCACGCTGGGGCGTGGCGGGTCTGACACCACTGCCGTGGCCTTTGCCGCCGCGTTCGAGGCAGAGCGGTGTGATATCTACACCGATGTTGACGGTATCTACACTACCGACCCGCGCATCACCTCGAAAGCGCGCAAGCTGGACAAGATCAGCTTCGAGGAAATGTTGGAGCTGGCCTCGCTTGGGGCGAAAGTGCTGCAAACCCGCTCGGTCGAGTTGGCGATGCGTTACAAGGTGCGGTTGCGCGTTCTGTCATCATTCGATGATACCAATGAAACATCAGGAACCCTGGTCTGTGATGAGGATGAAATCATGGAATCGAAAGTCGTCTCGGGCGTGGCCTATAGCCGCGAAGAAGCGAAACTGACCCTTGTCACCGTCGAAGACCGCCCCGGCATTGCGGCGGCGATCTTTGGCCCCTTGTCCGAGGCCGGTGTGAATGTCGATATGATCGTGCAGAACATCTCGGAGAAGAACTATCAGGGCAACGAGAAACCTGTCACCGATATGACATTTTCCTGCCCCGTCGATCAGGTTGCCCGCGCGCGCAAAGCGCTGGAAGCGGCGCGCGATGCGGGCAATATCAGCTATGACAAGCTGGAAGTGGACGAAGACGCCGCCAAAGTGTCGGTTGTGGGAATCGGCATGCGCAGCCATGCCGGTGTTGCCGCGCGCATGTTCAGCGCACTTGCTGATGAAGGAGTCAACATAAAGGTCATTGCGACATCCGAGATCAAGATTTCTGTGCTGATCGACAGGAAATATATGGAACTGGCGGTTCAGGCCCTTCATGATGCGTTTGAACTGGACAAGGCGGGCTGAGGCAGGCCCGAGAGCAGGATCGGAGGGGCCATGCCCCATAGAACGGAAACTGACAGCCGCAAGCTGTTGCGCAGATTGCGCGATGAAATGGCCTTGGCCAATCCGGGGCAGGAACGCCTTGACCGGATCACCACGATCATCACCGAATCGATGGGGGTCGATGTCTGCTCGATCTATCTGTTCCGCGATGTGGACACGCTGGAACTGTGCGCAACCGAGGGGCTGAAGCCCGAATCCGTACACCAGACCCGCCTGCGGTTGGGCGAAGGGCTGGTGGGCAAGGTCGCGCGCTTTGCGCGCCCCGTCAACACGGCCAACGCCCCCGCCGAACGCGGCTTTCGCTATATGCCCGAGACGGGTGAGGAAGTGTTCACCTCTTTCCTTGGTGTCCCGATCCAGCGTCTGGGGGAACGGTTGGGTGTGCTGGTCGTGCAGGCCAAAGACCCGCGCTTGTATACCGATGATGAAATCTACGGGCTGGAAGTGGTGGCGATGGTCATCGCCGAAATGACCGAACTGGGCGCGTTCACCGGCGAAGGCACCAGTTTCGCAACCCCCCACCAAAACCCCGCCATGCTGCGCGGCGTCACCGCACAGGAAGGCGAGGCAGAGGGGCAGGTCTGGCTGCACCAGCCGCGTGTTGTCATTACCAATCTGGTCAATGATGACAGCCGCGCGGAACTGCTGCGCCTTGAAGCTGCAGTCGAGACGCTGCGCGTCTCGATTGACCAGTTGCTGGCAAGCGCCGGAACCCGCGACAAAGACCATATGGAAGTGCTGCAAACCTACCGCATGTTCGCCCATTCGCGGGGCTGGATGAAGCGGATGGAAGAAGATATCCGCCTTGGCCTATCCGCCGAGGCGGCGGTGGAAAAGGAACAATCGACAGCGCGCGCGCGGCTGGAACGGGTGCCCGATGCCTATATCCGCGACCGTCTGCATGATCTGGACGATCTGTCCAACCGCCTGCTGCGTATCCTGACCGGACAGGGCAACGAGACGGGCGCAGAAATGCCCGAGCGCCCGATTCTGGTCGCGCGCAATATCGGGCCGGGGGAATTGCTGGAATATGGCCGCAAACTGCGCGGTGTGGTGCTGGAAGAAGGCGCGGTCGGCAGCCACGCCACCATCGTGGCGCGCGCACTTGCGATTCCGCTGGTGATAAACGTGCCGCGCATCACCACCGAGGCGTTGAACGGTGACCATATTCTGGTTGATGGCACCGAAGGCGTCGTGCATCTGCGCCCCGATGACACCATCTCCAGCGCGTTCCGCGACAAGATGGCGATGCAGGCCAAGGCACAGGAACGCTATGCCAGCCTGCGCGACAAGCCTGCACAGGCGCGGTGCGGCACAACTGTATCGCTGAAAATGAACGCCGGTTTGCTGGCCGATCTGCCCTCGCTGCCCAATTCGGGGGCAGATGCCGTGGGGCTGTTCCGAACCGAATTGCAGTTTCTGGTACAGGACCGGATGCCAAAGCGGTCTGACCTTGTGGCGAATTACGCGCGTGTGCTGGATGCAGCGGCGCAGCGCAAAGTGTATTTCCGAACACTCGATATCGGGTCTGACAAGGTCATGCCCTATATGAACCGCCCCGACGAGCCGAACCCCGCAATGGGCTGGCGCGCGCTGCGGGTGGGCTTGGACAAACCGGGCGTGTTGCGCATGCAGTTGCAAGCGCTGATCCGCGCAGCCAATGGTCGCGCGCTGAGTGTCATGTTCCCGCTGGTCGCAACCGCCAGCGAATTCACGCAAGCGCGCGACACCCTGCTGCGCGAGATCGAGCGGGAACGCAGGATGGGCCATACATTGCCCGAAAAGCTTGAAATCGGCGCGATGCTGGAAACCCCGTCACTGGCCTATGCCCCGAAAAGCTTTTTTGAAGCGGTCGATTTCATCTCGATCGGGGGCAACGATCTGAAGCAGTTTTTCTTTGCCGCAGACCGCGAGAATGAATTGGTGCGCAAGCGTTATGACACGCTGAATGTCAGTTTCCTGACATTCCTTCAGGTCATCGTAGACCGCTGCCACGAGACGGGAACCGACCTGTCATTTTGCGGCGAAGATGCGGGGCGGCCTGTCGATGCGCTGGCGCTGGCCGGGATCGGCATTGCCTCGCTGTCGATGCGGCCTGCCTCAATCGGGCCGGTGAAGTCCTTGATCCGGCGCGCGAACCTGATCGAAGTCTCCGAACTGATTGCCCGCGTGCAGGCGCGCGGGCTGGAAAGCGCGCGCCCGGCCTTGCTGGACTATGTCGCGATGCTGGTGGATTAAGGCTGCCGCGGCTTACGGACGGGCTGGACTGTCACTTTTGCAATATTGCGTCACATCACCCTGCACCCCCTCCCATGCACCGGCCACCAGCTCCAGCCCCAGAACGCGGGCGGGGTTGGTGGGCGGCGGCATGGTTACCCCGTCCAGCCGCGCGAAGCCGAAACGGCTGTAATAGGGCGCATCCCCCACCAGCAGCACCCGCGCCCAGCCCAAAGCCTGCGCGCGCGCCAGGCTTTCGCGCATCAGCCAGCCGCCCAAGCCCTCGCCCTGATGGGTAGGGTGCACGGCAATCGGGCCAAGCAGCAGCACATCCGCGCCTTCAATCTGGACCGGCCAATAGCGGATGGCCGCAGCAATCCCGTTCGCGTCGCGCAGCAGCAGGCAAAGGGGGGCGACAGGGTCGACCTGATCGCGCAGCCGGTAGGATGACAGCGCTTCTCGCCCCGGTGCGAAGCACAGGTCGTAAAGCCCCTCTACCTCCCACCAGTCGGCGGGTGTTTCCTGAAAAAGCTGCATCTGCCGTCCCCGCCCAGATCAGTGCTGGCAGGGTCCGTAGCATGGCGTTAGGGTGCGCGCAAACAGATCGGAGAGACGCCCATGTTCTATGAACCCCGCAACGGCCACGGGTTGCCCCATAACCCCTTCAACGCCATCGTCACCCCCCGCCCGATTGGCTGGATTTCGACGCGCGGTGCCAACGGACAGGACAATCTGGCCCCCTATTCGTTTTTCAACGCCGTGGCCTATGTGCCGCCGCAGGTGATGTTTGCATCCACCAGCGCCAAACCCGACCGCGACGGCACCAAGGATTCGGTCGCCAATATCCGCGAAACGGGCGTGTTTTGCGTGAATGTCGTGGAATTTTCCGCGCGCGATGTGATGAACGCCACCTCTGGCCCCTGGCCGCGCGAGGTGGATGAGTTCGACCATGCCGCCATTCCCCGCGAGGAGTGCAAGACCATCGCCGCCGCGCGCGTGGCAGATGCCCCGGCCGCACTGGAATGCCGGATGACCCAGATCATCCCCTTGGCGGGCGAGGCGAATTTTCTGGTGATCGGCGAAGTGGTCGGCATTCACATGCGCGATGACTGTCTGGTGGACGGAATGTTCGACATCACCCGCTTCCGCCCCTTGGCGCGCTGTGGCTATCGGGATTATGCGGTGGTGAATGAGGTGTTCAGCCTGTCGCGCCCCGGCGAGTAGTATCCGGCGCATGATACTGTTTTCCGAGGCTCAACAACGGTGGCATCGGATATGGTAGCTATGCGAGACCTTTCTGCCGGTCGAGCCATCCACCCAAGACCCTTCGCGGTTGCAGCATGACCGACGTGGAGGGCGGAATGCCGCCTGTGACCTTGCGGCATTGCATCCGCGGCATTATACAAAAACAGTCAATGAACGAACTGTCGGCAAGTCGCGGATCGCGGAAGGTGCGCAGAGGCGCGCCTTGCGAAGATGCCACAAATGAAAAAATCTGGATTCGCCCGTATTATACGACACATGATGCTGAGAGATTGGCAGGAACGCAGCTTTGCGGCGTGGCCGCTACTGGCTTCATCGCCTGGAGTGCCTAAGACTTCAGTGCGAATACTGTGCCCCACGGGTCGGGGAGCACAAATGTATCGCCATGATGATTAACATTAATTCCAGCAGAGACGGCGCTGGCCAGGATGGCGCTGCGCAAGTCAGGATCGCGGACGCTGATCTCGATCAGATCCAAGCCTGCCGCACCTTCGGGGCGTGGCTCGGCCCGGCGACTGCTCCAGATGTTACCGGCCAAGTGGTGATGATATCCACCGCTGCCGAAGAAGCTTGCACCGGGATAGCGGCTGGCTATATCGAAGCCGAAAATATCACGGTAGAAATTTTCGGCGACACCAACATCGCCGACCTGCAGATGCACATGGCCGATAGTCCCGCCCACTGGAAAACCCGCCCAATCACCCTGGCGTGCGCGCATCAAGTCGGGGATATTCATCGGTTCGGTCGCCATTCGGATTTGTCCGTCAGTATCCCGCCAGTGTGAAACCGGACGGTCTGAATCGACCTCGATCCCGTTGCCCTCGGGGTCGGCGAGATAGATTGCTTCGCTGACGATGTGATCCGAAGCCCCCTGTAACCTGACGCCCAGAGTGTCGGCATATGCAAGCCAACAGGCGAGTTCAGCGCGCGTGGGCAGAAGGAACGCGGTGTGGAAAATTCCGGCGTCGCGTGGATTCCGTGGCGTGGCTGATGGATCACCTGAGAGTTCCAGCAACGGAACTGTTCCGGTGCCCAGTGTGATCGCATCAGCACTTTGGTCTATAACGGCCAGCCCGAGAACGCGCTGATAGAACTTCGAAACCCTGCTCAGATCGCGAACACGAAGCCGCGCCCGTCCGATTCGCAGGAGGGCCGTTGCATGGTTGAAAAACACGTCGGTCATTGTGGCCTCCAGTGGCACAGTGATGAGGATGGCCCGTGCCAGCAAAGGCACCGGCGGTGGGGCATTCAGCGGTCGCGGCCGAGAGCGAATGCACCGTTGCCCAGAAGTGCCTGCACGATCAGGGCGACGGACCAGAAAGCCGGAAACTCCCAGCCGCCGCCTGCATTGGAAAAGAAGAAACCAGCGCTCCAGTGCGGGTAGATCAAACCCAGCGGGATCGGCAGCAAGACCAGCGCCACCCAGCGCGACCACAGACCAAGGATCAGTCCGATCCCGCCCAGAAGTTCGGCGGCGATGACCACATAGGCCAGAAAGCCGGTAAACCCGAGGCTTTGGAAAAACTCGACCGTGCCTGCCCCGCCTTGGTCGGCGAAACAGCGCGCGTCGTCCGGTTCAGGAGCCGCACGCCCAAAGCACTCTCAAGCCGCGAGACGAGCTTTGATGCCTGCCCCGAAGTCATGCCCAGCTTGTCTGCGGCCGCGGTAAAACTCCCGGTTTCCATCACTGCGGCGTAAGCGTTCGCTGCGGGTCACTGGGTTTTCAGCTTGACGGCTTGAAGTTCCACGGCAGCAGATCGTCGATGCGGTTTTGAGGGTGACCATTGGCGATGGCCGTCAGGGTCGCCTTGAGGTAGGCGAAAGGTTCGACGCCATTGATCTTGCAGGTCTCGATCAGTGACGCGATGCGGCCCCAGGCGGCGCCTCCTTCATCATGACCTGCAAAAAGTGAATTCTTGCGGTTGAGAGCTATCGGGCGGATCAGATTTTCAACCCTGTTGGAGTCGATCTCGACGCGACCGTCGGTCAGGAAGGTTTGCAGCCCGTCCCAGTGATTGTGGATATAGGCGAGCTTTTCACCCAGCCGCGACTTTGCCGATATCTTGCGACGTTGCGCCTGAAGCCACTCCCCGAAGGCCGCGACCAGCGGTGCGCTGCGCGTCTGACGGGCGGACAGGCGCTGGCCGGGCGAGATACCGCGAATATCGGCCTCGATCGCATAGAACTCGGCGATGCGGCGAAGGCCTTCGGCAGCGATTTCTGACCCATCGCGGTCGAAGACTTCCTTCAGCTTGCGGCGCGCGTGCGCCCAGCAATGGGCAACCCGAATGGGATCACCGCCCTTGCGAGAGGGTTTGGTCAGCCGATTATAGCCCTGATAGCCATCTATTTGCAGGATGCCATCAAAGCCGGTCAGGAAGGTTTCGGCATTCTCGCCTGCGCGGCCTGGCGCATAGAAATAAACAACGCCCGGCGGGTCGTCTCCGCCCCAGGCACGGTCATCCCGCGCCAAGGCCCAGAGATAACCGGTCTTGGTCTTTCCCCGACCGGGATCGAGCACAGGGGCTGTCGTTTCATCCATGAACAGCTTGTCTGAGGCTTTCAGATGCTCGGCCAGCCGGTCAACGATGGGCCGCAAATGGAAGGCCGCCTTGCCAACCCAGCTCGCCAACACGGCGCGGTGCAGATCAATGCCTGCCCGTGCCAGGATCTGGCTTTGGCGATACAAGGGCAAATGGTCCGCGTCTACGGGGCTTACGCGGCCGCATCTGCGGCCACGGTCCCCTTCGACTTGCTGACCAGAACATGCGCGATGGCCCCTTCAGTGGGCAGTGCTGCATCAATCAGGAAAGCAGGAACAGGGGCCTGGCGCACACCGTCAGTGCAAGCACGACACGCATATTTCGGGCGCACCGTGACAATCACCCGCAGCTGCGCAGGCACGATGTCCAACCGCTCTGTGCGATCTTCGCCGATCTTGTGCAGTCGCTATTGTTGCGCCATTGGTCCGAGCGACAATGGCGACACCGCAGCCACAGGGGCAGACCAAACTGTCCGGCTCGATGACATTCTCGATGCGCGACAAAGATGCGGGCAGGTTCCCGATATTGCGCCGCGGAGCGGGTTTCTTGCGTGTTCCATCACCTTGGGACGCCGCGCGTTTTTCTTTCTCGGCCTCGACCTCTTTGAGCGCGATAGTCAGGTCTTCAAAGGCCAGCTGGCGTTCATCCTCGGTCAGCTTCTCTGATCGTTTCCCATGCAGGGCATGGTTCAACTCAGGGATCAGATGTTCCTGGCGTTTGGTAATTTCCTTGAGCGTGCTGACCTGCTGCATCAACGCTTCCACGGCTGCGCGCTGATCGGCAGGGAGCGTGGAAAGGTTGATTGCAGGGGTGTTCGACATGCCCAATTTTTACCGGAACCCATACCGAAATAAAAGCAAAAACAGTGCCTTAATCTACTCTGGCGAGCTCGGCGGACGAGGCTCAACCGGCTTGACCTTGCGCCAGTCCAGCCCGGAAAATAGTGCCTCAAACTGGGCATGGTTCAGCGCCATGATCCCATCCTTGATCGCAGGCCAGGTGAAGGTTGTGTCCTCCAGGCGCTTGTAAGCCATCACGAGACCTGAGCCATCCCAATACAAAAGCTTCAACCGGTCAGCGCGCCGCGCGCGAAACACAAACACCGTGCCAGTATAAGGGTCCTTGCGCAGCGTGGACGCCACCAGTGCGCATAGGCCATCGTGACCTTTACGGAAATCGACAGGCTGGGTCGATACCAGCACACGCACGCGGTTGGACGGAAAGATCATGCGCGCGTCTCCAAGCCACGCACGATCTCCACAAGCCGGTCCGTGCCTATATCCGCGTCCAGACGGATCGTGACAGCCGCCGTGATAATCTCGATCGGCTTTGGCGACACCGACTGGATGGGTGGGTCGTCCTGTGAACTTGGCACCCGCGGACCCGACACAATGACCGGAGCGAAGCACAGACTGTCATCTTCCAGCACCGCCGGGAGAACCAGTTCACCGCGCCGCGCGCGACCACGCCATTCCGAAAGGTGATTGGGCCGAATGCCATATCTCTGCGCAACTGCATTAACCGTAGCCCCTGGCTCCAACGTCTCCGCCACAATCCGCGCTTTTACCTCATCCGGCCAGCGCCGTTGACCATTCGTGCGGATATCTACCCCATAGTCACGGAGAAACTCATCCGTAGTCGCCATCGCGAAACTCCATCCCGATTTCAATCAGGCGGGAGATCGCAGCTCAAGGCAAAGCATGGAAGGTGGGTGCCAGAAAACGCTTACACTGCGGCGTACATCCGGTCACAAGCGAGGCGGTCCATAAATTTCTTCCAATTGCGATGCTATGAACTCAGTTTGTTTGTATTGCTTCAGTTTGGAATACAATGATAGCCATGGCGCGATCCCAGCCGATCGCTTTACGAATCCATAACTTTCAGAGACCTATTACCGCCTTCGCACCATTAGCCCTGAGCTGAACGTTTTGTCGGTACAGTCGCACCCGCCTTGATCTGTTCAGTTAACGATCGCCGCCTCAGTCGCGGCGCGAATTTCGTCTTCGGTGACACCTTCGGCGCATTCCACGATCTTCAAGCCGCCCTCGACCACATCCAGCACGCCCAGATTGGTGATGATGCGCTTCACCACGCCTTGGGCTGTCAGGGGCAGGGTGCAGGCTTGCAGCACCTTGGAGTCGCCCGCCTTGTTGGTGTGGTCCATCACCACGATCACGCGCGCCACGCCTGCGACAAGGTCCATCGCGCCGCCCATGCCCTTGACCAGCTTGCCCGGGATCATCCAGTTGGCAATGTCGCCATTTCCCGCCACTTCCATCGCGCCAAGGATCGCCATGTTGATCTTGCCGCCGCGAATCATTGCGAATGATTCCGCCCTGTCGAAATAGGCGGTATGCGGCAGGGCCGTGACCGTCTGTTTGCCTGCGTTGATCAGGTCTGCGTCGACTTCGTTTTCAGTCGGGAAAGGGCCAATGCCCAGCATCCCGTTTTCCGATTGCAGCGTGACCTGCACGCCTTCGGGAATGTAATTGGCCACCAGCGTCGGAATTCCGATGCCAAGGTTCACATACATCCCGTCTTGCAATTCCTGCGCCGCACGCGCGGCCATCTGGTTGCGGTCCCATGCCATATGTCTTTCCCCCTCAAGCCGTGCGCACTGTGCGCTGTTCGATGCGTTTCTCGTGCTGCCCCTGAATCAGCCGGTTCACATAGATGCCGGGCAGGTGGATGTGGTCCGGGTCCAGCGTGCCGGG
>NZ_MEHT01000039.1 GCF_001870675.1 Roseinatronobacter thiooxidans
CGGCCCGGAACGGTTTTTTAGCGCATGCGGTGTCGCACGCCGCACTGATTTGAAGAAGAACAGGAACGAAAACAGCTGTCGTCAGGTTGAAATTAGACACGTCGCGCAAAAGGTCCCGATGGCACAAACGCAACCTGCTGGCCCAGCATGCCGATCGTGCTGTCATAGCAACAGAAAAGGCAGATCCACCCATGCGTCCAGGAATTGTAATCGCCATTTTTGCAGCCGTCGTTGTCCTGATTAGTGGTGTCATCTGGTACAACAACACACAGGCCGAGAACGCCCGCGTTGAGCAACAACAGTCGGAACAGGCCGCGCAGATAGCGCGGGAGGACGCCGCCCGCGAAGAAGACCACGCGCGCCAGCAAGTAGAGACGGATGCCGCTGAACAGGCTGCGCGGGACGCGGAACAGGCTGAAGGCTTAGACGACGAGGATGGCGCAATTGCCGTGGATGAGGCTCAGATTGGCGATGATGATGTGATAGTCGTCGGCGACGAAATTACTGAAGACGCGATCGTCGTCGAATCGACGACTGACGAACCGACCATCCTTGATGCCGACAATACCGCGAGCTCGACCGTGGTTATCAATGATGAAGAAACGGGAACAACGCTCGACAGCGAAGAAATTTCCGAAACCGGTGCAACCGCTGCGGTTGCAACTTCGACTGAGCCGGACCAATTGCTTACACCAGAGAACTTTGATCGTGACGAGGTGCTTGCGCTGATCGAAACCGCCGACCAAATTTCAGACATGGAGCGCTCGACACTTGCAGCGCTGGTTGAAGGTGCCAGCGCCAATCCCGCGATGCTGGAAGACACAATAGGATCGATCCGAGCCGCGCTGAATCTGCCGGCATTGAATTGAGGTTGTTGTCTCATGCCACATGAAAAGTCACTATGAATGCGCAACTTCCGAAAATCCCTGTGGAGCCCCGCGTTCCTTTGTTCTGTCGAACCCAACTTTTAGCAACTGTTTCCAACCGTTGATGCGTAACCATTTTTTGGATGCTGCCTGCTTGAGGATGAAGACCATCAGCTTTGCGGTTTTTGCGAGAACGCGCCCTGTTACGAAGCACCCTGTGCCGGACCATGGCGAATGAGGCCCCGAGCATCATTTCGTTAACGTAGCCCCAACGCCGTCAATAGGGTAAGTCGCGCGCCCATGGCCCAGTGGGCCGCAAAGAAATCAAAGAATACCAACATGGCTTCGCTATCCTTGAGCAGGCAGGTCACGCCTTATTCGGATTTCATACATTATTTCTGGCTGAACAGATACATCTGCGCCTTTGCCTTCGCTTTTGTGGCGGCATGCTGGATGTCAGCAAGTTCTGATTTCACATTCAAAGTTTAAAGCAGCACGCAATTATATGATCAGATTGCAGCCTGAGAAAAGATTTGCGGCATGGCGCGATGATCCGGCTGCCTTCTCGTAACTGGCATCTTGACTTGTGGGTAAGACACGGCGCATGCCCGCGATAAACGAGACAGCAGGGCAGCATGGCAACGATTGTGTCAACCAATCCTTATGAGACCGAGGGCTTTTACGACACTGCAATTGCTGCAGGGCAGCATCGCGCCATTGTCGGTGGAAGGTGGGAAGAAACCGGGCGCATAGAATTGGGTGTGCTGCAAGCAGCCGGGCTTTTGCCCCATCATCACTTGCTGGATATTGGCGCGGGCGCTTTGCGGTTGGGGTGCAAGGCTGTGCCCTATCTTGAACCCGGCCATTACTGGGCAACCGATGCGGCGCGTTCAATTTTGCTTGCCGGCTATAACGCCGAACTGTCAGACCCAGCGCGCCTTGATCCTGTCCAGTTGATCGAGGATGCAGATTTTGCCTTTCCGGGCATCCCAAACACGATCACACATGCTATCGCTTTTGCCGTTTTCCCACATTTGCCTGCGCCGCATCTAAGGCAGGCATTTGTAAATCTGCATCGTTTTGAAAAGCTTGAAACCTTTCTTTTCACTGTCTTTCTTGCACCGAATGCTGCGGCTTCCAAAACGCCCTTCAGGCAACCGGACGGGGTTGTGACGCATCTCGACCGCGCCCCATATCATCTGCTTGTCGAAGACCTCACAGCACTTGCGCATGCGGCAGGCTGGCGGCTGTCGCAGCGTGCTGATATCCTGCCAAGGGGGCAAATACTCTTTGCCGCGCGACCCATGAGGTAGATTTTCTTCAACCCGATTGCTTCATTGAGGCTGCCGCGCGGTAGTGCCACATGTCGGAGATGCAGCTTCGCAAATCATCCCCGCCGGAACAGACTATACTGGAACGACTGCGGGTTCCCCCATGGGGTTGTGTGGCTTTGAAGCCGCTGATCGATCAGCGCGAACCATTCCCCGAGAGTCTCGGCTAGCAATTCAGGGCTGTATCTCGCAACCGGAAGACCGCTGCATGTTTCAGGGCCATCCGGCGCGAAGGTCGCGATAACCGCATGCCCGCCTGTCACAAGGGCACTGGTCAGCGTACCGATATAGGCAGCCTGATCTTTGGGATCAGTCAGGAAGTGGAACACCGCGCGGTCATGCCAGAGGTCATATGTCCGTGCAGGCCGCCAAAGAGTGAATCAAGGGCTGAAGCACCTGCAGCAGGCGATCAGCCTTGATCCATTTCTCCTTCAGATCAGCCTCTTTTTCGTCAAGGGCAGCCTTTTCCCGAGCGAGTTCAGCACGCTGATCCGCAATATCCGCATGCGAGACCGCGCGCTCCTGCTCAATTTCCGCTATGACCTCCGCCCGCTCAGCAAGGGTGGATCGCGCCAAAGCAGCGGTGTCCCCCTCGATCGATTTGATCGACCCGAGGAAGGAATGCGCAGCGGCCACAGCGGGGGCGATCTCCGGATGTGCGGCGCGAACGGGCTCTACCATCCGTGAACTGATGCGGTGGATGC
>NZ_MEHT01000040.1 GCF_001870675.1 Roseinatronobacter thiooxidans
ACCATGGCAAAGCAAAAGTTTGAACGCAATAAACCGCATGTGAACATCGGGACGATTGGTCACGTTGACCACGGCAAAACCACGCTGACCGCTGCGATCACCAAGTATTTCGGCGAATTCCGCGCCTATGACCAGATCGACGGCGCGCCCGAAGAAAAAGCCCGCGGCATCACCATTTCGACCGCGCATGTCGAATATGAAACCGAAGCGCGCCACTATGCGCATGTCGATTGCCCCGGCCACGCCGATTATGTGAAAAACATGATCACAGGTGCGGCACAGATGGACGGTGCCATTCTGGTTGTGAACGCAGCCGACGGCCCCATGCCCCAGACGCGCGAGCACATCCTGCTGGGCCGTCAGGTCGGCATTCCGTTCATGGTTGTCTACATGAACAAGGTCGATCAGGTCGATGACGAGGAACTGCTGGAACTGGTGGAAATGGAAATCCGCGAGCTGCTGACCTCTTACGACTACCCCGGCGATGATATTCCTATCGTCAAAGGCTCGGCTCTGGCCGCGATGGAAGGCCGTGATCCTGAAATCGGCGAGAACTCGATCAAAGCGCTGATGGAAGCCGTTGACAGCTACATCCCGACACCAGAGCGCGCTGTGGACCAGCCGTTCCTGATGCCGATCGAAGATGTGTTCTCGATCTCGGGTCGCGGCACTGTTGTGACCGGCCGTGTGGAACGTGGCGTGATCAATGTGGGCGATTCGATCGAAATCGTCGGCATCCGCGACACAAAGACCACCACCTGCACAGGCGTGGAAATGTTCCGCAAACTGCTGGATCGCGGTGAAGCTGGCGACAATATCGGTGCATTGCTGCGGGGTATTGGCCGTGAAGATGTGGAGCGTGGTCAGGTTCTGTGCAAGCCGAAATCGGTTCAGCCCCACACCAAGTTCGAAGCCGAAGCCTATATCCTGACCAAGGAAGAAGGCGGGCGTCACACACCTTTCTTTGCCAACTACCGCCCACAGTTCTACTTCCGCACAACAGATGTGACCGGCACAGTAGAACTGCCCGCAGGCACAGAAATGGTAATGCCCGGCGACAACCTGAAATTCACGGTTGAGCTGATCGCCCCCATCGCCATGGAAGAGAAGCTGCGCTTCGCGATCCGCGAAGGTGGCCGCACTGTCGGCGCTGGTGTTGTGTCGAAAATCATCGAGTAATCAAGC
>NZ_MEHT01000041.1 GCF_001870675.1 Roseinatronobacter thiooxidans
TCCAGGCTCATCGCAAAACCCCGACGACATCGCCCCCCAAGAGGCAGGGGAGGAGGGGTTTTGCCCGCCCATCAGGGCGGACTTTCGTTCTTCATGCCAAAAGGCCCTCTAAGCCCTGAAAACGTGGGGTGTGAGGCTGCGTGAGGGGTACTGAACATAGAGCCCCTATTTCCTGCCAACATCACAGCCCACCAGAACCCCCTTGATAGCAGGCAGGCGTCCAAGGCTGATGGGAGGCTCTTGGGAGGGGTGTTTGAGTTGCAGGATATGGCCAATGTAGACCGGAATTTGCATTCCGGCTTCTAGGCTATGTGTTGCGCCCTGCTCGGCGATGTTTCCGGCTACAGTCCGATCCGCTACAGCCGCCTCCGGTACCAGAGAGGCCGGACGCAACGGATCGGACATCGGATGACACAGCCACGACCCCGGCAGATCACGAAACGCCAGTTTCTCGGCTTGGGCGCTGCCGTTCTGCTGGCGGGCTGCCAAGGCGGAGAGGCCGAGGAACAGGTTATCCGGGTCGAAGACATGCCGTCGATGCCGGCGACAGATGCTTGGGTGCTCTACCCGCCTCCACCTGAACCCCCAAAATGGCGTTTCTGGCAACGGTCGCTGTAAGCCCCCGCCAACGTCGCCGTTCTTCGCCCCCAGAGCCGTTTCGGCCAGCAAGGACAGGGCGGCGACGTGGCGAAGTATACATTTCACATTTCCTGCCATCTTCCCCCTCATGAGGCTGGGAGAGGCTTGGGAGGATTTCGCTTCGTTTCGTTCTATTTCAGCAAAACTTGCAAAGGTGTCCAAATCTGTCCATTCCATTGAGAATGAGCAGACTGACCCCGAACGCCGCCGCTGAACTCTGCGGCAAAAGCCGTGCGACGATCCTCCGCGCCATCACCACCGAAGACCTTCCGGCCACGAAGATCGGAGGGCAGTGGGCGATTGAAAGGGAAGCTCTTGAGCTTTGGATCGCGCAGCGGCCTCAGAGAGCGCGCAGGAGCCCCTTAAAGCCTCCCGCACCTCCGATAGCCTCAAAAGCTGAAGAGGCCCCTCAGGGAGCCTCTCAGCGCCTCTCAGAGGCATCTGAGGATCACAGGGGCATGGATATGCGCCTTGGCGCGCTAGAAGCTCTCTGCGGCGCTCTGGTGGCCGAGATCGAGGATCTCCGGGGTCAGGTCCGGGAACTTGCCAGGAACGACACCGCCTCGGCCCCGCCTCCTGTGCCAGTAGGCAAGCGCCGCCTGTGGCCCTTCTCGGCCAAGTCCTGATCCGCTGCCGATCGGGGCGCTGCGGTGGCCAAAACCACCATCCTATTCCCCAGCAAAATCCGACCGTTCCAGAGGCGCAAACGGCCAAGTTTTCCACAAGAGGGTAAGGGAGATATTATCTATCTCTATCTAGGTCAGCCGGATATTGCTTTTTCACTAACGACTTAGGCTTGAAATAAGTGTCACCGCATGACACTACATGGTGTCACAGCATGACACCTATTGAGGGACAGATGCAGTCAGCGAAAGATGCCTTCGCGGCGGTGATCGAAAGAGCCGAAAAGAGCCTGAAACGCCGTGCCCGCGGACCCGCCTCAGAGACCCCGCAGGAGCGAGGTCACACCGTCACCAAGCTATCCGATGAACGGGCCAAGAAACGGCGCGAGGAAGCCCGCCAGTTCGTCGCTCAGGCCCGTCGCCTTGGCCTCGATCCCGACACCCTTGCCAAGATCGACGGCGCCGCCAAAGCCCATGCCAAAAGCTCTGAAAACTGGATTTTCGTGATGCTAGGACCGAAAGAAAACGCTGCCGTGGTCCGTTGGATCAACCAGCACTCCAAGCGCCCGCACAAGGCACAAGAGCTCTGGGCCACCCTGCTCGAACATCTCCGCATGGACACCGGCGAGATCATGGCTACGCGGCAGCAGCTGGCAGAGCGTGTGGGCGAGACTCCGCAGAACCTCAGCCGGATTATGAGCGAGCTTGCCTCGATCAACGCGATCCGCCGCGAGAAGGAAGGTCGGACTGTCCGCTACTTCCTGAATCCCGGCATTGCCACGCACATTCCCAACGCCTCGGCCCGCAAGGCTGCCCGGGAGGGCGCCGGCCCCCTGCTGCGGATCATGGAAGGCGGAAAGCCGTAGCACACGGATCGGCCGCCGCCTGGACGCGTCCCTACGGCCCGTCGTGATGCGAGC
>NZ_MEHT01000042.1 GCF_001870675.1 Roseinatronobacter thiooxidans
GCTATTGCTGAAATAAACCAGCTATCGCGGCTCACGCTGACCGCCACACCGCGCAAGGTTGGCCGCACGGTCACCAGCGTCGAGATTGCTTGGGAAGAAAAGCCCGAACCCGCAGCGCCCCCGCAGGAGCTGGCGGCGCGGAAGGCGGGCGGTGCAGCTCGTCCCGCCAAGGCGGCCGCAGTGGCCTTTCCGGCCACGGGGACCATCGCCTACAGCCCCCATTGGCTNNACGCTGCCGGCTGCAACCAGGACAACGCCCTGGTCGCCTCGAACTTCCGGCGCTTCCTGGCGGATCGCGGGATCTCCCTCGATGCCGCGAACGTCGAAAAGCTATTCAGCGATTACTGCCGCAAAGTCGGGAATGTGTAACGGTCGCCCGCCCACACGATTCCGCGCAAAAGGCCCGTGTTTTCTCGGGGATGCAGCGCGTCCCCGAGTGTAACGCTGCCAAATGGCATTTCCTGCTACAGTGCTGCTTCGAGCCCATTGCTGCCCTTGGCGGTCAGATGTGATAATTGGTGCCATGCCGAACATGACCCTCCATTTCATCAACGCCCGTCATCAGCTTTCAGGCATAAAAGACTGGCTGACGGATAGCCTTGGTACCGCTTTTGCGGCGTCTGCTGCTCTGCTGCCGTTAGGCGATACAGACGTGATCATCACCGGAGGTAATCGCGTTATCCCAGAGAAAGGACATCTGGGCTACGCGCCTGAAAAGGGAGTGATCTATGTCACCGTAGACCCTGATCATGCGTCCCTGCGGGCGAACCCCGACCAGTCGCTCGAAAGAATGCTGGCTCACGAATTGCATCATTGCTCGCGGTGGGATGGCCCCGGATATGGCACGACGTTAGGTGAGACGCTGATATCAGAAGGTCTTGCGGGGCACTTCGCACAGGAAGTGTTCAACTGGCAGCCCGAGCCTTGGGAGAGTGTGGAAACCTCGGTTTTGCGGCCACATGTCCCAAGGGCACGGGAGGAATGGAATAACGCCAGATATGGACATGAAGAGTGGTTCTTCGGTTCAGCCGCGTTACCGCGATGGCTGGGCTACTCTTTGGGGTATCAGCTCGTGTCGCGCTACTTGACTGCGCATCCGCATGGCCGCGCATCTGCACTAGTTCATGCGGATGCAGAGATTTTCTTGCCGCACCTTCGAGAGATTTGACTGTCCGCTCCGTCCCAGCAACGGACGTTGC
>NZ_MEHT01000043.1 GCF_001870675.1 Roseinatronobacter thiooxidans
AGGTGATGAACCTCTTCGGTGGGCGGCGTGGCATGCTGCATCCTTATGCTGTTCCGGCAGCTTTAGGGGCGTGTCAGAATGCCTACTGTGACAGCGTAGTCGCCCATGCGGCACGCCTCTGGGTCTCTCTTGCGATGGGGCACGCCTTCAATGACGGCAATAAGCGCACTGCGTTCACTGCCACAAGGGTGTTCTTACTCATGAACGGAATAGAGTATCGGCATCCCCAAGGTGACGAAGGAACCTACCAGTTCATCGACCGCCATTTTCCAGAAGGCCAAGACTCAACCTTCACTGCTGACATCGCCGACCGACATCTTACTCAGTATTGTTTTGTCGCACGAGAAGGCTGACTGACTTCATCAGTTGCAGCCGGAGAGCCTTCTTGATGACATCGGCTAGCATCAACGGAGCACGATCCTTATGATCTGCTGGGTAGCAGAAACGTAGCTTAAGGTATCTCGGAAGGCTGGTTTATGTGTCTCTTCCCCGGGTTGCGGGGCGAGCGATCAATTTGGCCTTGTGCCAAATTGTCTAGTGAGTACACATAAACCTTCCTTCGGAGATCGGTTCATGGGTGCGCGAAACGATGACGATGATGCCTGGCGGATCCGATTGGATCGCAGCATCGGTGGCAGGATGCTCCATATCGCCGCCCCGCGCAGCTTCGCCATCCTCCGCTGCGCCAAGATCAAGACCATGGGCAACATGGGGGCAAGCCTCCAGCATACCTTCCGGGAACGCGACACGCCCAATGCCGATACCCGGCGCACCCCCGACAACACCATCCTGGTCGGCGGCGACACCAGCCGCGCCGTCCTGGATGCCTGGAAGGACCGCGCCCCCGAAAAGATCCGCAGCAATGCCGTCCACGGGCTAGAGTATTTCGTCGGCGGGTCCCCCGAAGCCCTGAAGGCCATGAGCCGGGAGGAGCAGGACGCCTACTTTACCGATGCCCTGGACTGGCTGAAAGCCCGCCATGGGGCGGAAAACGTCCTCTCCGCGGTGATCCACCGGGATGAGTCCACGCCCCACATGACGGTGATGACCATTCCCCTGGACGAACGCGGCAAGCTGAACGCTCGCGCCATCGTCGGCAGCCGGCAGCAGCTCTCCGCCATGCAGACCGACTTCGCGGAACGGGTCGGAAAGACCCATGGCCTGGAGCGCGGTCTGCAGGGCTCTCCAGCGCGCCATGAGCGGGTCCAGAGGGCCTATGCCCATCTCACCGACCCCGATGCCGCCGTGAGCCTCCCTGAGCGGCGCAGAGGCGCCATTCTGGGCATCGGCGGAGAGACGGAGGCGGAATGGCGGGAACGGGCCTCACAGGACGTCTCAGACGCTCTCAGGGGCGTCCAGGCGGCCCGGCATCGCGAGAACCGCGCTCACGCCGTCGAGCTGTTCACCCTCAAGCAG
>NZ_MEHT01000006.1 GCF_001870675.1 Roseinatronobacter thiooxidans
GCCCTCCACTAAGCGAATATAGACACGTCATGGTATACGATGCCGGCGGGTGGGGGCATCCACCGCATCAGTTCAGTCCGGCATGGTTCCCAGCCGCCACTCGGCCAGTTCGGCCAGCATCGCGGTGGCCTGTCCGTCCGGATCGGGCCGGGTCAGGCGCATGCGGTCACCATCGGCCGACAGGAGCGGCTCGAAGGCCCAGAAGGCGCGCCCGTCCTCGGGCGTCGGGGTGCTGTCGCGCAGGCGGCGGAGCGCTTCCAGCGCGAGCGGGGTGAGGGACCGGTCCCGCTCCACCCGCCGCAGCAGGTCGCCCACAGTAGCCAGCGCCGACGCGTCCACCGGATCGCCCATGTCGCGGACGAAGTCGAACCAGCCTCCGTGCCCGTTGCGGGCGGGGTCAAACCCCATGGCTGCCACCTCGGCCGCCCGGGGACGGCGCCCGTTGCGCAGGTGGAAGTCGCGGTACTGCGCCTCAAGATACTCCATTCCGGATTTTGGGCGTAGAAGGTCGCGCAGGATCTCCATTACCCGCAGATCATTAGGTCACTGAACAGCCCGGCGGCAGGGGCAGCTGCCCGACGACGGCCTGTTCCAACCGCAGCGCCAGGGACCGGTCACCCGGTCCCGCGTCCAGCAGTGCGCGCAGCTTGGTCAGGAACACCCGGTGGTTCCCGATATAGTCGATCACCCGCAACACCTTCCCTTCGACCCGGCGCAGGCCGCGGCCCAGCTGTTGCAGCCACAGGATCACGCTTTCTGTCGGGCGCAACATCATCACCGTGCCGATCGCGGGCACGTCCACCCCTTCATTAAACATGTCGACGGCAAAGAGGATGTCGATCTCGCCCCGGCCCAGCTGGTCCAGCGAGGTGGCGCGCGGGGCTGAGCCAGGACCGGAATGGACGGCCACGGCGCGCAGGCCCCGGCCGCGGAAGAAGGCGGCCATGAATTCGGCATGCCGGACCGAACAACAAAAGCCGATCGCCGGGCCCGCGCGGTGGCGGTGGAACTGGTCCAGCGCGTTCTGCGCGCGTGCTTCGGTTGCGAGCGCCGCCTCCAGCGCCTCGGGGTCGAACTGGGCGGATCGCCAGGGGATCTGGGCATAATCGACCTCGTCCGGCACGCCCATGTAGCGGAAGGGGGACAGGAGCCCGGCCTCGATCCCGTCGATGATGCCGCCCCACAGAACGGGTCCATCCCGAACATTTCCCGCACCGCGAGGGCCAGGCCATCTATGCCCTTGCGAAAGTCCACTGGCCGGGTCGCCACGAAGTCCTTCACCGGCCCACCATGACCGAACATCACGATGCCGCAGCCCGTGCCGCACGGATCGCACGCGTCAGCTGACCCTCATCGACACCAGCGCCAGCGCGGATCACAACATCGCCGCCTACGACGATCTCCAGATCGGACCTGGTGATAGCCGCGGGCGGCGCCTCCGACGCGATGTCATCGACCACCAGTTCTGCGAAGACCGGCAAGGATGCCACGCTCTTGGACACTACCAGATTGCCCATACGAAGTTGCTTTCGCCAATCGTAAATCTGCCAGCGCGTCGTGCCGTGCTTGCGCGCAACATCGGCCACCGTCACGCCGGGCATCATGCTTTCCGCCGCGATCCGCGCACGCTCCGCCTTCGTGCGTCGCCGCCGACCACTCGGACCCTCGATCACTTCCAGCCGGGAAACTCCAACACCCCTTGAGCCGTCCAAATGGACGCCCATTTTGTGGTCTCTCTCCAAATCCAACACCTCCACTGCACGTGTGCGCGTAGAATGCTGGCTTCAGATCAGAAATGACAGGAAGGGATCGGCGTCGCGCTTACCAATAGGCCGAGCACTGTGCCGTGCAGGTCAATATCCAGACCTTCCCCATCCGCGTGCGGCTCCAGCACAATCTTCTCGACCAGGCGCCGCGGTGCCTTTCGCGTCTCGGTCAGGCCAGCGTCTCGCGACAGCCCCCGGATCGGTGTGCCGACGCGGTCGCGATAGGTCTCCGCCATCGCATTAAACCCCTCCATGTGTGGAAAAATCCTGCAACCGCCGATGCCGCCATCCGTGGCGACGTCGTGATCGCGCCCGAAACACTCAGGATAAGATTTCTCTATGGCTTGACATAATTGACGATGTTTCTTATTTTCATCGATGAAAATATAAAGCACCGAGAAAAGAGGAAATTATGATTATTGCAGCCTTTACCGATGCCGATGGTCCGGGCCTTGGGGTTGTGGAAGGAGATACGCTGGCTGTTATTTCGCGTGGCGATCCCGGTCACGCTTTGCTTGATTTAATCGAGGCGGGGAACTCGGCGGCAATCAAGATCGGGGCTCAGGTTGAGAATGCACCTCGGGTCGCCTTGTCGGCAGTGCGCCTTGATCCGCCCGTTGTCTCGCGTGACCGCGCACTGATATGCGTGGGCAAAAATTACCATGCCCATGCGAAGGAGTTTTTCGGAAGCGGATTTGATTCCACAGCCCAAGATGAGATCCCCGAAGAGCCAGTTGTGTTTGCGAAGCTTGGCTCCAGTCTTGTAGGACAAGGTGACGTGATCAATGCATCGCTGGATCCAACCGGAACCGTGGATTATGAAGGCGAACTTGCTGTCATCATCGGAAAGCGTGCTCATAAGGTTGCCAAAGCTGATGCCTATAGTGCCGTCTTCGGGTATACTATTTGCAACGATGTTACCTCACGTTATCTGCAGAAACGCCACAATCAGTGGCTTATCGGAAAAAGTCTGGACAGTTTCTGCCCGTTGGGGCCTTGGATCGTTACTGCGGATGACATAGGCGACATCACCGGGCATGAGCTTGTCACGCGGGTCAATGGCGAGGAACGACAGCGCGCAATGATTCGTGATCTTATCTTCGATATTCCTACTCTTATTGAAACGTTAAGTGCGACCATGACTCTCAACCCGGGGGATGTCATTGTTACGGGAACGCCTGCTGGGGTCGGTATAGGGCAGGATCCTCCGGTGTATCTGCAACCGGGCGATAGGGTTTCGGTCACGATTTCGGGTATCGGTACGCTGACCAATCCCGTTGCGTAAATGTTCCCTTCCCCTCATCCAAAGTCAGGTAGAAAAATGAGCGAGCCCGAATTCACGATCACTTGCGTCGCAAGCGACCGCACCCGATTGTTTGCAACTGGTGAGGCAGAAGTGCAAGGATGCAAGGTACGCATGCAATTCTCCGAGCCGGAGGCGATTTTCCGAGAAGCGCTAAACAATTGCAGCTACGAGATATCTGAATTGTCGATGTCGAGCCATATCGTCACGACTGCGCGCGGAGACGCGAACTATATCGCTGTCCCCGTATTCCTGTCGCGGGCCTTTCGCCATTCCGGGATCTTTGTGCGCAGCGCTGGGCGCGTAGCGTCCCTTGCAGATATGAAAGGCGCAATGGTCGGGGTGCCGGAATACCAGCAGACCGCAGCAATGTGGGTGCGCGGCATGATGCTAGACGAAGGGGTCAAGGCTTCCGATGTGACATGGCATGTCGGCGGGCTGAATGCTCCCAGCGCGGGCGAGCGTATCGCCTTGACCCTGCCTGATGACATCAGCGTCGTGCCGCTGCAGCGGGATGACACTCTTGATGACATGCTGCTGTCTGGGCGGTTGGATGCAATTATCAGCCCTCGGGTACCAGCCAGTATTCTGAATGGTAATCCGGCAGTGCGGCGTCTGTATCCTGATTTGCGTGCCGCCGAGGTTGCCTATTACCAGCAGACTGGATTCTTCCCTATCATGCACGCGCTTGCCCTGCGAAAAGACGTGGCGGACGCGAACCCATGGCTGCCGGAAGCACTGTTCCGCGCCTTTTCCAAGGCAAAGAAGCTGCGGCAGGACGAAATGTCCATGTCGAATGTCCTGCGTGTATCGCTGCCTTGGGCGGCACATGACTATGCGGATGCGATGGCGATTACCGGGGGCGATCCATGGCCCTACGGTTTTCAGCGCAACCGCGCTGAACTGGAGGCGATGACGCGCTACATGCATGCCGATGGAACCGCCAGCCGCAAGGTGAACCCCGAAGAGCTATTTCATCCCTCGACGCACGACCTTGTCGAGTGAGCGTAACCTCTCACAATACGGAGCAATTGATGACACTGAATGCTGGTATGGGGCAGTCCGTTCCCCGCTCCGAAGATCTGCGTCTGACGACAGGTCGAGGGCGTTATGTGGATGATCTGACGGCCAGCCGCGAGGCGCATATGGCCGTTATTCGTGCCCCGCATGCGTCGGCGCGTATTTTGGGGATCGATACATCCGAAGCGGAGGCGCATCCGGGTGTCTTGTGCGTGCTGACTGGTGCCGATCTGGTCGCCGATGGCATTGGCGCGTTTGAGACAATGGTTCAACGTCACAAGCGTGACGGAAGCCCGATGGAGCGTCCGCCATTTTACCCGCTGGCCAGCGATCTTGTCCGGTACATTGGCGAGGGTGTGGCGATCGTGGTCGGGGAAACCCGTAATGCCGCGCGCGATGCGGCCGAAATGGTGATGGTCGATTACGAACCGCTTGATGCGGTGAGCAGCGCGCTACAGGCTTCGGAGCCGGGTGCGCCTGTTGTCTGGCCGGGCCTTGTGGATGACAATATCTGCTTTGTGTTCGAAGCTGGCGACCGCGCGCGAACAGAAGACGCTTTTTCTGGCGCGGCGCATATTACCAGTCTCAATTTCCGCGTCTCCCGCGTGTCGGCGAATGCGTTGGAGCCGCGCAATGCTCTTGGCAGCTATGACAGGAACGAAGATCGGTATACGCTGACTGCCGGTGTCCAGATCCCCCACAAGATCCGCAGCGAGATTGCCGAGAAATCGCTGAGAATAGACCCTATGCGGCTGCGCATCATAGCACCCGATGTCGGGGGTGCATTCGGCATGAAGGGCAGCCCCTATCCCGAACATGTCCTTGTGCTTTGGGCAGCGAAGAAGCTGGGCCGCCCGGTTCGTTGGACAGCGACGCGTTCGGAATCTTTCCTGTCGGATTTCCACGCGCGCGACAACTTTTCCCAAGTTGAGCTTGCGCTGGACGATCATGGCAAGTTCCTTGGCCTTAAGGTGCGCACAAAAGCCAACTTGGGTGCGTATCTGGGGTTCAATACGCCACATTCGCCAACCAATAATCTGGGCGGCCTTTCCGGGGTCTATACGACGCCGGCTATTCACGCCGAAGTGCTTGGCGTCTATACCAACACTCAGCCGACAGCGCCTTATCGTGGCGCAGGGCGCCCTGAGGCGACGTATGCCATAGAACGGGTTATCGACCTTGCGGCGCATGAACTGGGGATAGACCCTGTCGAATTGCGCCGCCGCAACCTGATCCCGGCCGCGGCAATGCCATACGATACCGGGTTCCTGTTCGTTTATGACACCGGCGATTTCGAACGGAATATGGATATCGCGCTAGAGGCGTCCGACTACGCAGGGTTTCCGGCGCGCCGGCAAGAGTCGGAAGCGCGGGGGATGTTGCGTGGTATATCCCTGATAAATGCGATCGAAATCGCAGGTGGCCCGTTCCGCAATACCAATGAAGAAGGCGCCGAAATCAGGTTTGATACGGGCGGCGGCGTTACATTGCTTATGGGCACACAGAACCATGGCCAAGGCCACGAGACGGCTTTTCGCCAGATGGCTGTCGAGTTTCTGGGCGTGAAACCCGAGGCAGTGCGGGTTACATCAGGTGATACCGACCGCGTTATCCATGGGCGCGGGACATTCGGGTCGCGTTCGGCCATGGCAGGGGGGCTGGCACTCCGGCGCGCGGCGGACAAGGTGATCGCGCGTGCCCGCGAAATCGCCGCGCATCTGCTGGAAGCTGATCCAGACCAGATCGACTTCGCGGATGGCACATTTCATGTGCGCGACACGAATCGAAACATGCGGATCGAAGAGATCGCACGCGCATCGTTCACCCGTGGAAAACTGCCAATCAACTGGGATATGGGATTGGGCGCTACCGCGATCGTTGTTCCGCCCGAAGCGAACTTTCCAAATGGTGTGCATGTCTGCGAGGTCGAGATTGATCCGGCAACCGGGCGCGTGACCATAGAACGGTATCTGGTGGTCGATGACGTTGGGACTGTGGTGAATCCAATGATGGTCAAGGGGCAGATTCATGGCGGTGTCGCGCAGGGCATCGGGCAGGCCGCAGGCGAAGAAATTGTCTTCGACCCGGAGTCTGCGCAGCTGCTGACAGGATCATTCATGGATTATCCGATGCCCCGCGCCTCTGACCTGCCAATGATAGATGTAATCTCCAACCCTGTACCCAGCACCAACAATGCGCTGGGCATCAAGGGCGCGGGCGAAGCTGGCGCTGTCGGTGCCCTATCTGCATATATCAATGCTGTTGTGAATGCGCTGTCGGCTCTGGGGGTGACGCATCTGGATATGCCTGCGACTCCCTATCGGGTATGGCAGGCCATAGAGGATGCGCGTAATCAGCGTGGCTGATCGCGCCTTCGGCCGCACGCCCGTTACAACCGGCGTGCGGCAATCCCGGCCAGAATAGTGAGGAGTGCAAGCAACCCTCCCATGATCCAGAAACTGGCCTCCAGACCAGCGACTTGCGCCAGAACACCCATCAGGATCGGTAGACCAAACGTCGCAAGGCGGTTGGCGGTGGCGCGCAACCCTGCTGCAACACCCTGATCCTGTTGTGGAAGCCCCGCGGACATCAGGTTCAGGATACCCGGCATACTGACGCCAACCCCGAACCCGAACACCACCACACCGGCCACCAGCAGGGGCAGCGATGTCAGCATAGGGGTAGCAGCCATCGCACATAACGACAGGGCGATGGCGCCCGCTAGCGCGCGACCGTCACCACCCCACAACCGCGTCCAGCGTTCAGACAACAGGGAAGCGGGCAGGCTGACAAGATTGCCCAGACCCACCAGCATTCCGATGATCCCTGCCGGATACCCCATGCCCTGCAACAAAACCGGATAGAAGCTTTCCTGCATCGTGATCCCGGCAAGGCGCAGCAAGCTGAAGATGACAAGGTATGCTCCCGCCGCGGTCATAGCAAGCTGAAGCGCGCGGCGATACGCCGCGAGATCCGGCAGCACGAGGCGAGACCAGTGTTGCGGCGCAGGCGCAGAATCAGGGCGACGCGCCGCTGGAAGGCGCCGGGCTGCAATCAATGTTCCGCACCCCCAAAAGCCAATTAACGTAAATCCGGCAATGGGTCCGAGGGTCTGCCAAACTAGCCCGAGAACGATCGGTCCAACAATCAGACCGGCCACCGAAAACAGGGAAAATCGCGCAGTGTAACGGCGATTGCCCGCAGCCAGTTGCCCAATAGCGGTTTGTGCGCCAAGCCAGCATATTGCTGAACTGAGCCCAAGAATGACTTGCAAGATGATCAGCGCTGACGCGAAGGGCAGGACTGGATGTGCTAGAATCAGCGCAACGCCAATCGTAGAGGCGGCCACCAGCATAGGCCTGACGCCCAGATGATCCATGAGGGCCCCGCAGTGAATGGAATACACCAGTGGCAGGATCGAACGCGACGCCATGGCCAGACCCAGCACAGCCGCCGATAGCCCCAGACTGCCACCCCATAGCGGGACGGAAAGGGCTATCATCTGCATCTGGCTGAGGCTGAAAAACGCGCAGAGATATGTGGCGCTGATCGCGCTGCCGTGTTCTGCACCGGGCGCGCATGTCGTACCGGGATCAGTTTTTGGCATCGCGGCTCTCACCTTGGGGCAGGGAATGCGTCCCGCCAGAGGGTTCGGGGCTTCACAGATGAAGAGTTTTCATCTGCGCGGGGGGGTAACGCGTGCCGGCGGCTGCACCGGGTGGGAATATTCGCGCCAATTCTGCGCCAGTTGCGTCCGAAAACCGGACATCCAGCGCCGCGATGTTCTGGTCAAGCCATTTGCGCTTGCTTGTGCCGGGGATAGGCACAATGTTGTCCCCGCGGGTCAGCACCCATGCCAGGGAGAGTTGCGCAGGCGTGCATCCTTCTTCGTTTGCCAGTTTGCGCAATTCGTGCGACAGGGTGGCATTTGCGTTCATGTTATCAGGCTTGAAGCGCGGATGGTCGCGGCGGCGGTCGTTTTCGGCAAGCGCATCGGGGCTGTCGATCATACCGGTCAGGAAACCGCGACCCAGCGGTGAATATGCTACAAACCCGACCCCGAGGATCTTGCAAAGGTCCAGTAACTCGGCTTCCACATCCCGTGTCCAGAGCGAATATTCGGTCTGTAATGCCGTGATCGGATGCACCGCATGCGCGCGGCGCAGGGTGTCAGGGGCCGCTTCGGACAGGCCCAGATGACGGATCTTACCTTCCACCTTCAGATCCGCCATAGCGCCGACCGTCTCTTCGATCGGGACATTCGGATCGATGCGGTGAACATAGTAAAGATCGATTACGTCGGTCTTCAGCCGCTTCAGGCTTGCCTCGCAGGCCGTACGGACATAGTCGGGTTTGCCATTCACCGCCAGACTGCCATCCGGGTTGCGCAGATTGCCGAATTTGGTTGCCAGCACGACCTTGTCACGCCGGTCGGCGATGGCGCGGGCGATCAGCTCTTCGTTCTTGCCGAACGCATAAGCGTCGGAGCTATCGATCATATCGATGCCGTGATCCAGCGCATGATGGATGGTATCGATCGCCTCTTGTGGGTCGGGTGTTCCATAAATCGGTGTCATCCCCATGCAGCCCAGCCCGATGGCGGAAACTTTCAAACTTCCGAGATTGCGTCGTTTCATGCGAGTTCCTCATGCTGAAGCGGGTCCGGGTCGGCTTTATCGATAGGCGAAATGCCCAAACAGCTTTCTTAGTTCGGTCGGTTCCCAGCACCCGCTGGCCAGTGCCAGTTGCAACAGCAGTCGCGCTTTCAAAGGTCCCAGCGCCCAACCGGAGATAAGCCCGCGCTGCAACAGGTCGACTTCTGAACCGGCAAAACCATAAGTCTGCTCGAAAACCGGCCCGGCCGGCACACGGCTGGATAGGATAACAGGCATCTTTGCGGCCAGCGCATTCAGTGCGTGGACAATCTCCTGCGGTACATGGCCAGCGCCCATGGCCGCGATGACTGCGCCCTTGAACCCCATATCCGCGAGGTGCCGCAATATGCGTCCATCCTCGCCCAGACCGATCTGCACCAGTGCAACGGGCGGAATGGGTGCATCTGTGTCCAGATTGATCTGGACTTGTTTCGGCGGACGCATGAGCGGGTGAAACCGGCCCTCGATCACATGACCCAATGGGCCTTGCGGCGCCGATGTGAAGGCATCGGGCAATCCTGTATGTCCCTTGCGCACAAACACCGCCGCATGGGCGGTATCGCCAACAACCGCCATCACGCCGGCATCGCGTACCGCGCTGGCTGCAACAATGGCCGAAGCCAGAAGATTGGCCGGCCCGTCGGCACCGGCGGCTTCCGGCCCGCGCATGGCACCCGTGACCACGACAGGCGCAGATGTCGACAACACGCAATCCAAAACGAAGGCCGTTTCCTCTATCGTGTCGGTCCCCTGAATGATGATCGCCCCGGCTGCTCCGTTCACGAGTGCTGCGCGTACCTGTTCGGCCACTGAGAGAATATCCGGTATCGTGAGGGACGCGCCGGGCTTCTGCATCGGAGAGATCACATCGAAGCTGGCGACATCCGCCAGGCCGGGAACGGCTGCAAGCAATGCCTCGCCCGACAGCGAGGGGGCAATCGCGCCATGCGCGGTCCGGGTCATTGCAATCGTACCGCCCGTCGCGAAGACGGCGACACGTGGCTTTCGTGGCGTGGCGGTTGAACTGGCGATTTTTGTCATAGGCTTCTTTATGTTTCTGGCTGGTGGTTAAGGCCGGTCATCAGCGATGACGTCCTGGCGTTGCTGCCCCAACCCTGTGATCCCCAGCTCAACGACATCGCCGGGTTTAAGGAACTGGGGCGGTTTCATCCCCAGACCCACACCCGGTGGCGTTCCCGTCATGATAATGTCGCCAGGGTGCAGCGTGAAAAAACGGCTCAGATAGCTGATAAGGAATGCCGCACCATACACCATTGTGCTGGTCGAACCGTCCTGCATCCTGACATCGTTCACGCTCAGCCACAGGCGCAATGCCTGTGGATCGGGAACTTCGTCCCGGGTGACCAGCCAAGGGCCGACCTGCCCGAAATTGTCCGAGCTTTTGCCCTTCGTCCACTGACCAGAATGTTCCATCTGCCACGCGCGCTCGCTTACGTCATTTGCAACCGCATATCCGGCGATGAACGACAGCGCATCTGACTCGGGAACATAGCGCGCTGTCGTCCCTACGATTATGGCTAGCTCGACCTCCCAGTCAGTTTTCTCGGACCCGCGGGGTACGATAATTGGATCGTTTGGCCCACACAGAGCCGAGGTTGCCTTCATGAAGGTAATGGGTTCGAGAGGCACGGGCGCGCCGGTTTCAGCGGCATGATCGGAATAGTTCAACCCTATGCAGATAACCTTGCCTGTCTGGCCGACACATGGCCCCATCCGAGCCCCGTCGGGAATGCGCGGCAAGCTGGCAGCGTCCAGCCCGCGCAGCATTTCCAGACCGGTATCTGACAAGACTGGTCCTGCAATATCGGGCACCAGCCCGGAAAGATCCCGCGCGATCCCCTGCGCATCCATAATGGCCGGCTTTTCCTGCCCGATCGGTCCCCACCGCAATAGTTTCATGTTTTTGTCCTATCTTTCAGTTTGGTCTTGCATCAATGCCCGATCAGCCAGCGTGGCGTTGCGGGCTGGTCAAAGCGGGGGCGTCTTGCGGTGCCAATCGGTATCCCGCTGGTAGGCATCGGCTGCGCGCAACAACGTCGCCTCGTGAAACGGTCTTGCAGCAAGCTGAAAGCCTGCGGGAAGTCCGTTTCGGGTAAAGCCCGCTGGGATGCTGATCGCAGGCAGTCCCAAAAAATTCAGGCTGCGGGTAAAGCGGGTCAGCGCGGCGAGGGTTGCGCTGATTTCCCCAGGCTCGCCGTCGATTGTTCGGGCAATGGTCGGGACCTCTTGGGCGAACATCGGCAGATGCACCAGATCTGCATTCGCGAAAACCACATCCATATAGTCCTGCAAGACCTTTCGGCGGGCACGCAGGGCATCGTGATATTCCACAGCGGGCAGGAAAAAGCCCGGTTCAATCCGACTGCGGACCACTTCAGCATAGTCATCGCGGCGTGTGGCAAGCCATGGCCGATGCACCGCTGCCGCTTCGACTGCCATGACCGCCTGACCAAGCGCATTCGCAACATCAAGATCGGGTGCCGGACAATCGACGATCTGTGCGCCGCGTTCGCGCAGGACCGCAATGCTGGCCTCGAGCAATCCAGCAACTTCGGCAGTAACCGGGGCGTCATGGAACGCACGCGGCACAGCAATGCGCAGCCCCGCCAGATCACCGCTTAGCGCGCGCTCGAAATCGGGAACAGCAACAGCAGATGTGGCTGGGTCCTGCGGGTCTGAGCCTGCGATAACCGACAACAGTCGCGCGCAGTCGCGCGCGGTGCGCGCCACAGGGCCCACACAGTCGAGGCTGACTGAAAGCGGCCCAACCCCGAAGCGGCTGACCCGCCCCAGTGTCGGCTTCAGCCCGACAACCCCGCACGCTGCGGCAGGGTGGCGGATGGACCCGCCCGTATCGGTGCCCAACGCACCAAAAACCATGCGCGCAGCTGTCGCGATGGCCGATCCGCTGGACGATCCGCCCGCGATGTGTTCGACAGACCAAGGGTTGCGCCCGTGTCCCGTCGTCTGATTGAAGCCGGTAGGGCTGAAGGCGAATTCGGACAAGGACAACGTTGCGATATCGAGAGCGCCGGCGCTGTCTAGCCGTGCAAGCGCGGTTGCCGTTACGTCTGGAACATGATCCGAGCGAATGGGCGAGCCATAGGTTGAAACGCGGCCGGCGCGGTAAAACAGATCCTTGTGAGCTAATGGCACGCCGTGCAGTTTGCCGCAGGGTGCGCCTTTTGCACGCATGGCATCCCTGTCCCGTGCCTGCATCATCGCTGAATCGCGGTCCAGCGCAATGACAGCATTCAGGGATTTCCCTGCGTGTTCAAGCCGGTCCAATGATGCAGCGGTCAAGGCCTCGGACGTGATTTCCCCGCGTGCCAAGGCGTCTGCCGCCTCTACCAGTGTCAGATCAAGAAGCATCATCAGCGCTTTCGGCAAAGCGGTCTAGGAAGGCTGCGAAATCTGCTGCCGTATCTTCGGGGTGCAATGTCTTGGCCGCGTTGCAGATCGCACCCGACAGATCGGCGATGATCGCGGCATATTGATCAAGTGCCGCATCGGGAATTGGGCATCCCCCAAGCACGTCATGCATCTGTACGCGCATCTGCTCCGTCTTCATGGTCATCTTTCAGGACCCTCCTTTAGCGTGGCCGCGTCATCGTCACAGACCAGCAGCACTGCGACGCGGGGCGTTGATTTCGGAGGTGTAGAACCACCACCAGTCATTGTTTGAAAACTCCAGCGCTGCGATCCTGTCGCGCGCTGTCGGCATCGAATTGACGCCCCCGAAGCGCCGCGCAAGGTGATCGAGTTCCAGAAACTGTTCGCGCTGGACCGCATTTACCAAAGCCTCTTCCAGCGTTTCGGCGACAAAATCGGTGCCATGGCAGGCTTCGTGCACAATAGGGCCGTTCCCCAGCAGGTCGATCACATCGCGGCGTACATCTGAATCAACGATCAGATCACAGCGCGGATATGTCGGTAACGGGCGCATCGCGACATCCAGCCCGATGCGGGCCATCGGGACAAGTTCATGACGGGTCAGGGCATAGCTGCGGCCATACAGATCATGTGTGTGAACGATGGCCTGAACATCGGGGCGTTCCGCAAGGACCTGAGCGTGGAAGAACTTGTAGCCCGGTGGCTTAGGTCCGTCGATCCAGTTTCCGCGCAGATCGGTCACGCACATGTCCTCGGCCTCGACCATTGCGAAGTTCTTGGCCGGGCTGATGATCATTCGATCGTCTTGCGGTAACCGATGGCTGATATGTTCAAGGAATGCCACAAGCGTGTCGCGTTCCCAAAGTGACTTGCAGGCAATGCTCGTTGCTTCGCGGATGCGCCGGTTTTCATCCGCGTCCTCTATCCCGTCGAGCGCTTGGGCCGGATGGGGTAGTGGACCGGGATCAAGGGACTGAAAGAACTCGACGTAGTGGTCCCAGCCCGCGAACTGGCGCCACATTTTTTCGGAATCCGCGCGCGCACACAGCGTCGCAACGTCCATGTTTGCGATGATACTGTTTTGTTGCGCCAGATATTCCAGATGATAAGCCGCGAGCAGCGCTTCAAGGATCGATTTGCCCTTTACCCAAGCCGCTATGCCGGGCTGCTGAACGGCGACTGATGCGGAAAGGCACGCTGCAAGATCGTCGGCTGTCGCCGGAGTATCCGCAAGTTCTGACGATTTCCAGACCTGCGTGTCATAGGCGATGAACGATTCCATATGGGTCATGGGTTGCAGGTCGAAACCTGCAATCGCAGCAGCCATAGCGAATTTTGGTGCAAAACAGATACAGGCCCCCGCCTCGGTGTCGCGACGATAAAGTGCAAGATCCGCCATGGCCTGAACGGGAAGTTCTCCATCGCCCTCGACAATAGTTCCATCCAGATCCACCACGAGCATTTGTCTGCCCGACAGTCCGCGCGGCCAAGCGGCCCGGCCAAAACGTGGGGTCATCAGAATATGCTCGCTGCGCGGGATCCTGAGGCTTAGGTGACCCCAAAGGTCAATGACGCGGTGGGATGCCAGTACGCGGCATGCCATCGCAAGGTCCTCTCGAATATTGTGACCGAGCATGCGAGCACTCCTTCAAGGCCGGAACGTTCTTACGATGATAGGATAGACTATCGATAATTATTATGTCAACCTACGATTAAATTATTCATCGACCAGCCCGCCGCGAGGCTGAGGGCATCAGGCAGCAGGAGAACAACAGCATGGAAGATGATCTTCTTGTCGAAACGCTTCGGGACAGACTTCCACGGCTGTATGCGGCAGGTGTGGATTACAATGACATCCAGACCCTGTTGCAGCGCATTGAGCGGATAGGGGACTGGCCGCGAGAATGGGAGAAGCTTGCCCGGATGCGCGCGGAACTGGGTGCTGCGGCGATCGCGCTAGGCCAGACAGTAACCGCGGGCGCGGCTTTCCAGAAGGCCGCGCTTTATTTTCATTTCGGGCAATTCGTCTATTTCGCTGACTCTGCCGAAAAGCAGCGGATGCAACAGTGCCAGCAGGACGCCTATCTGCGCGCCGCACCATACCTTTTGCCGCCTGCACAGCAGTTGACTGTCCCGTTCGAAGGGGTCGAGTTTCAGGGTAATCTGCGGTTGCCGCCGGGGATCGGAGGGCGTGCGCCCTGTGTACTGCTGAACCCGGGCGCTGATTCGACCAAGGAAGAATTCCATACATTCGAGAACGAATTTCTGGCGCGTGGGGTGGCGACCTTCAGCTATGATGGGCCGGGGCAAGGGTTAACATGGGCGAAAATGAAGCTGCGCCCAGATTTCGAAGCGCCAATCAGCGCTGTCATTGACCGGTTGGAACAGCATGACGCGATTGATGCTGGCCGGATCGGAATATGGGGGCGCAGTTTCGGCGCTTATTGCGCGCTGCGGGGCGCAACAGACGCGCGACTGCGTGCCTGCATCAGCATTGGCGGGTTCTATGACATGGGCGAGATCTGGTCGCGTATGCCAAAAGGAACGACTGATTCCATCTGCTATGCCCTCGGGGTGGAGACGCTGGCCGAAGGCGCAGAGTTGGCGCGCAGCTATACGCTCGCAAGGGTTCTCGGCAACGTGGGTTGTCCGGTCCTGATTGTGCATAGCGGTCAAGACAATGTGTGTCCCGTGTCCGAATCGCAACGCATGATACAAGAGCTGGGGGCGGATGCTGAATTGTCGGTTTTTGCCGAAGGGAACCATGTCTGCGACAATATCCCCTATATCGTGCGCCCGTTGATGGCCGACTGGATGGCCAGAAAATTGTTTTCCGGGTGATTGTCGATGTCGGTGGGATGGTCGCGTCACTCTCGAAATAATCGATTTAGTATCTAAAACTTGACAAGTAATATGATTATCGATAAAAATACATTTGATAGACTGTTGGCGTTCGGCCTGCAGCATGTCCAGAAACGGGAGGAAGTTCTCTTATGACAAGACCAATCCACGCACTCGCATTCGTTGCAGCAGTCGCCGCGTTCCCAGCCAGCGCCCAAGACGTGCTGCGCGCACAAACAGCGCTGCCGACCCAGCACACTTTGTCGCAAAGTTTTATCAAGCACTTCGTCGATATCATAAACGAAGAAGATGGCGCCGTTCGGGTCAACCTGCTTGGCGGCCCCGAAGTGAACCCGCAGGACCGCGCTGTAGGTGCGCTGGAGCGTGGCCTGCTTGATATCTTGTGGATTCCAGCTGCCTTTACCACAGGTTCGATCCCAGAGGCACAGGCAATGATGCTGCAGAATATCGGCATTGACGAAATTCGTGACAGCGGCGCATTTGAGCATTTTGCAGGAATTTTCCGCGAAAAGGCCAATGCCCACTTCCTTGCCTGGAGTGAGACAAGCGCCGGGTATTATCTCTATCTTACCACAGAGCCTGCAATCGGAGACGACGGCGTCGTTGACCTGACAGGGCTATCAATTCGTTCGACCGGGGCTTACCGCCCGATCATTGAGGAACTGAACGCGGCGCCTGTCGCCATCCCAGCGGGTGATGTTCCGCAAGGTCTGGATCGCGGTGTTATCGACGGGTTTGGCTGGCCGACAGTCGGGCTTGAATCGATCGGTCTGCAGGATTCAGTCAATTACCGGGTTGAACCTGCGTTCTACAACCTTGCGAATGTGGTCATGGTCAATCAGGATCGGTGGAACCGCCTGAGCGACGAGGCGCGCGAACAGTTAACGCGTGTGGCGCTGTCTTACGAGCAGGCGTCCATGCAGGAAATGGATGAAATGGGCGAGGCCGATCTGGCCGCTGGTGACGCCGCTGGCGTGCAGGCCATTCGCATGGAAGGTGAGGCCGCGAGCCAGTATCTTTCGAGGGCTTTCGATGCAATGTGGGACAATGTGCGCACCAATGTTGGTGACGATATCACCGCAGAGTTGCGGGAACTGATCTACCGCACCGACTGATACTGTCGGACGTCGCCGGGCGCGCGCAAGGTGCGCGCGCCCGCATTTTTCATCTTCAGCGAACGGGCGGTGGGCGATGCTAGCTCTCATCGGACGACTATATATAGGTCTGATAAATGCGTTGGCGGTGCTCGCTGCCATTCTCATTGCGATTTCCATCGGACTGGTTATTGCGAATGTCGCGTCTCGTGCCCTTGGATATGGGTCGTTTCAGGCGACGATTGCGGTGACTGAATATATTCTCCTTTATTTCACACTGTTCAGCGCGCCCTACCTGCTGAATACGCGCGGCCATGTCATGGTTGACATGGCGGTTAAGCAGCTAACGGGTACGCCAAGGAAAATTCTGGAATCGTTCATCTACCTGATCGGCATTGCGGTCAGTCTGATATTTCTGGTCGTCAGTATCGATATCATGCGCAGCGCGATTGCCCGCGGCCATTTCGATGAACGCTCTATCGATCTTCCTTACTGGCTTCTCTATGCGGGTTTTCCGGTTGCTTTCGGGCTGCTTGCCATAGAATTCGCGCGCTACCTGCTGACCAGTCGTAGCCTGTATGACCAAACCGATTATAATGAGGGGCTGTAATGTTCTTTGAATGGTACATTGCCCTGAGCCTGCTGGTCGGGCTGGTTGTCTTTCAGATGATGCTGGGTGTTCCGGTGGCAATCGCCTTCATGGCGACCAATCTCATCTGCGCCTACCTGTTCATGGGTGATACATTTGCATTCTATCAGGTCGTGGATAACTCGACGTCGCTGATAACGCGGTTCCAGCTGGCGCCAGTTCCGTTCTTCATCCTGATGGGTTCGCTATTTTTCTATTCGGGGATCGCGCAGCGCGTGTTTTCCACGCTTGATGTGCTGCTCGGGCGCATTCCGGGCAGGCTGTGTTTTCTGACGGTCGGGGGCGGGTCATTGTTCTCGACCCTGACCGGGTCGAGCATGGCAAATACAGCCATGCTGGGGTCAATGATGGTTCCGGAAATGGAACGGCGCGGGTATCACTGGCGTATGTCCCTAGGGCCGATCCTGGGCACTGGTGGCCTTGCCATGATCATTCCGCCCTCTACGCTGGGGGTGCTGCTTGCGACAATCGCGGGCCTGGATGTAGGGCGGTTTCTGATTGCGGGTATCCTGCCCGGCGTGGTGTTGGCGTTACTCTATACAGCGGTGATCTGGGGACAAGTCTGGTGGAACCCCGCCAACGCCCCGCAGTATGAGATCGAGAAGGTTTCGACGGCCGAAAAATTCCGTGCCTTCATGATTAACATCGTGCCTATGGGGTTTGTGGTCTTCATGGTGGTGGGGTTGATCCTGCTGGGCGTGGCAACGCCCACTGAATCCGCAGCCTTTGGGGTGCTGTCAATCCTTGTGCTGATGGTCGCATTTCGTGCCTTTACCTATCATGCGGTGCAGCAGGCGCTGCTTTCGACGGTCAAGATCGGGGGGATGGTGTTCTTCATCATCCTGAATTCCAGTATCTTCAGTCAGCTTCTGGCGTATTCCGGCGCCAGTTCGGGGATGTTGCGCTTCGCGACGTCTTTCGATGTCAGCACTGTCGTGGTGTTGCTGATCATGTTCGTCGCGCTCATCTGTCTTGGGATGTTCATGGATCCGGTATCGATGATCCTGATCACAACACCGATCTTTTTCCCGCTCGCAACGCAGCTCGGGATCAATCCGCTCTGGTTCGGACTTTTCGTGCTGATCTGCCTTGAAATGTCACAAACGACACCACCTTTCGGGTTGTTGTTGTATGTTATGCTTGGTGTGGCCCCAAAGGGTACAACACTTCGCCGGGTGGCGATCGCGGCAGCCCCCTATCTTGGATGCGATGCTGCGCTGATCGTCCTGATGTATGTGTTCCCATCACTTGTCCTTTACCTGCCAAGTCTGTTGTAGCGAGGCCTTGGGACAGGTCGGGTTTGCGAAGCCGATGCATCTGAAAGTCAAGAAAATGAACCAAAAGAAGGAAAACAGATGGAACTCTCTGGCACGCGTACCATTGCTGCCGACCGGGCAAATGTCTGGGCGCATCTGAACGATCCGGAGACATTGCGCGCGTCGATCCCCGGATGCCAGTCCCTTGAAGGATCAGCCGAGGACGGTTTTGTCGCAACCGTCATCCAGAAAATCGGGCCGGTAAAGGCGACATTCAAGGGAAAGGTGACCCTGACGGATATCAACGCTCCTGAAAGCTATCGGATTGTCGGAGAGGGCAATGGCGGGATTGCAGGATTTGCCAAGGGCGATGCCGTCGTGACCCTGCACGAGACTGATGAGGGCACAGAACTGACTTATCAGGCAAATGCCGCCCTTGGGGGTAAGCTTGCACAGATGGGCTCAAGGCTGGTCGGTGGAGTTGCAAAACGGCTGGCCGGACAATTCTTCGATGCGTTTCAGGCTCATGTGGAGCGTGGCGAAAACACCTCGGAGGAGGATGCCTGAGCCATGACGCAAAGCGCCGGTGCTGTTGCGGCACAAATAACACGCGGGACCGGTTTGCGCGCCGGTATCGTTGTCTTGGTCAGCATTGGCCTGGCGGTAACCTTGCGTCTGTCGGGGGCGCCGACCGGCATGCCGGAAAGCTTTGCGCTGGTTGCGATCGCAGTCGGTTTCTGGGCGCTTGGCGTCCTGCCAGAGGCGTTGACAGGCTTGCTGTTCCTGCTGGGAGCGGTGACAGTTCTGGGGCTAGAGCCTGCGGTCGTGTTCTCTGGCTTTACCACCACGGCTTTCTGGCTGATCTTTGCTGGTGTTATTCTGAGCGCGAGCACATCCAAGACGGGCTTGTCGCAATGGTTCGCCGCGCGCTTCCTGAAAGCGCGTTTCGCATCGCTGGGGTATGGCTTGCGGATCGCGCTGATCGTGATCTTTGCCTCGGGGCTGGCGCTTATCCTGCCATCCACATTGGCGCGTGTGGCCGTCTTGCTGCCGCTGGTGATCGCCTTGTGCGACGAGGTCGGTTATCGCCACGCCAGCAAGGGGCGCGCCGGGATTGTGCTGGCGGCAGCGGTGGGCACCTATATCGTGCCAATCACCTTTCTGCCAGCCAACCTTCCGAACATCGTGCTCGCTGGGGCGTTGGAATCGCTTTATGGTGTGACCCTGACATTCGGCCCGTATATCCTGCTGCATTTCCCGGTGATCGGGCTGGTCAAGGGCATCGCTCTGGTCATCATCCTGACATATCTGTTCCGCGATGATCCGGTTCCAGATGTCGCCGTCGAGAAATCTGCAGAAGCACAACTGTCAGGGCCGGCCATACGATTGCTAGCCATTCTGGGTGTGACCCTGACACTCTGGAGCCTTGATTTCCTGCATGGGATTTCGCCCGCATGGATCGGGCTGGGTGCGGCGCTGTTATGCGTGATGCCCTTCATGCGGATTACCGACCTGAAGGCAATGCCGTTCAACACAGCGTTTCCGATGCTGCTGTATATCGGCGCGGTGCTGAGTATCGGTGCCGTGATGACGGCGTCGGGTGGGGGTGAGGCATTGTCGCGTATCCTTGTCGCCAGCCTACCGCTGGAAACGTCTTCAGATCCTGTGCGACTGTTGTCGCTGATGGCGGTTGCGACACTGACATCGCTGGCAACGACGATGCCAGTGGCCCCCGCCATGACAGCGCCGCTTTTCGGTGAAATTGCCAACATCACGGGGTGGACCGTCGATGCCGTGGCGATGAGCCAGGTTCTGGGATATGCGACACCGCTGCTGCCATATCAGTTGCCGCCGCTGATGCTAGCCATTGCCATGGCGGGGGTCACGCTGGGCGATGCGACCCGTGTCTTGTTGTTGCTCGCGCTTGTCACCACTCCGATCACGCTGGTCGCCGCGCATTTCTGGTGGCTCGCGCTGGGGTGGTATTGATTGGAAAATACAGGATCGGCCGCGACCTGTGGCCCGTGTTCAAGGAGTTAACCGATGCAGACAATCACCATGACCGTAAATGGACGCGGTATCACCGCGACAGTCGAAGGGCGCACACTTCTTGTCGAATACCTTCGTGAAAACCTGCAACTGACAGGAACCCATATCGGCTGCGACACCAGCCAATGTGGGGCCTGCACTGTTCATGTGGATGGACTGTCCGTAAAGTCGTGCACCATATTCGTAGGCGAACTGGATGGCGCAGAGATCCGCACGATCGAGGATATGGAGAATGCGGATGGTAGCCTCTCTCCCCTGCAAAAGGCGTTTCAGGACCATCATGGGTTGCAATGCGGGTATTGCACGCCGGGGATGATAATGTCGCTGTCAGCCCTTTTGCGTGATACCCCCAAACCCACGGAGGCACAGATACGCCACCATCTTGAAGGCAATATCTGCCGCTGCACCGGATATGCCAATATTGTCAAGGCGGCGCTGGCGGCCTCGGGTCAGCTTGACAGCGCGGACGCTGGATAACCGTGATCTGTGCCAAAGGCGCCCGACAAGGAGAAAAATATGTATGCATTTGATCTGATCTCACCGAAATCTCTCGATAAGGCTCTGGAAGCCTTGGCAGAGGAAGAAGCTCAGGTGTTGGCCGGCGGACAGACGCTGATCCCGACCCTGAAAGCACGGCTGGCAGCACCCGCGACCCTGGTAAGTTTGCGCGCAATACCTGAATTGCAGGGCGTCAGCATAAAAGAAGGGAGGTTGCGCATCGGGGCCATGACAACCCACGCAACTGTCGCTGACCAGGCGCGTTCCCATTTCCCTGCGCTAGCCGATCTGGCTGCCAATATCGGTGATCCGGCAGTTCGCAACAGGGGCACCATTGGTGGAAGTCTGGCCAACAACGACCCATCTGCATGTTACCCCTCTGCAGTTCTGGCGAGCGGGGCGACAATCATGACGACGAAAAGAAGCATTCAGGCGGATGATTTCTTTCTGGGCATGTTCGCAACCGATCTTGAAGAAGGCGAGCTTATCCGCGCAGTGGAGTTTCCCATACCGATTGCGGCGCATTATGAGAAATTCTGGCAACCCGCGTCCCGTTTCGCGCTTACGGGTGTCTTTGTCGCCAGGTATGATAACGCGGTGCGTGTCGCTGTCACAGGTGCTTCCGAGGAAGGGGTCTTTCGCTGGACGGCGGCTGAAGAGGCTTTATCTAAGCGGTTCACCGCAGACGCCGTAAACGAACTGGACCGACCGGATGTCGATATGATTTCTGATCTGCACGGTAGCGCTGAATACCGTGCCAGTCTGACACAGGTCCTGACTGCGCGGGCAGTCGCGCGCCTGCAGGATTGAGACACGGTAATCATATGAAAACTCTGACGAATGGGCTGGATATTCAGAAATATGAACTCAGAATTGGGATTTCGTGATCGCTCAGACTTGTCGGCTTATCTGAGGGCGGCTAGGTCACGCGTCTATGGCCGGTGCGATACGCGTCCTTCATGGCATCGTGTGTGCCGTGCCACGGACCAAAAGCCGTGCGCGGGTCTGAATGATAACGTTTTTTATTCAAGGGGGGAAATTTATGAGTAGTCCGGTATCCGGCCCAGAGACAATCACTCAACTGCAGGGGGGGACAAGCCAGTCAACAGTCGAAAGCGTCTACAGTGCGCTGAAGGCTGATATTATTTCGGGCCGACGAAAGCCAGGCGAGTTTTTGCGGATTGACCGCATGAGCCGGGTCTATGGCGTCGGTCCGACGCCGTTGCGTGAAACACTGCAACGCCTGACAGCGGAAAATCTGGTAATTGCGCGGGGCGGGCGCGGATTTCAAGTGGCCCCTCTGACGATCGATGAATTTGTGGACCTGAACATAGCACGAACGGCAATTGAAACAGCCGCCCTTCGCCTGTCGATCAAACATGGGGCAGAAGATTGGGAAAGCCGTGTTGTGGCCGCTGGATACATCCTTAAAAAATGGGATGCTGCGATGCTGGCAGGCGAGGCCGACAATCTCTCGCGTTGGGAAAATGCCAATGCAGAGTTCCACAGTGCGCTTTTGTCCGGCTGCCCCTCTCTTTGGCTTTTGCATGCGCAACAGGGTTTTGCGAACAAATGCGATCGTTATCGCCGTGCGGCGGTGGTTGGTGCCGGTACGCCCTATCGGGCCGATGTAGAGCGCGAGCATGGCGAAATCTTGAACGCAGTCCTGCAACGTGACGCTGACCGCGGATGTGAACTGCTTGCCACGCATTATCAGCGCACCGTGGATGCCTTCCGCCTGGTGGTTGAAAGTGGATTGATCGATACAGGTGTAGATTGATTAAGGCGGCCGAGCTGTGCGGACTGGCTCTGCCACAAATTTGGAGCGCAGGATGAACAATGGGCCGATGCGGATGTATCGCGACCTGATCTCGCAGGGTGTGATCTCGCCCAATTCTGCTCAGGCTGATGCTGCCGAAAAGCTGCAGATGCTCGCCGGACGTTTGCACGACTACCAGCCCAAAACACCCAAGCGGATCGCCCAGGGGTTTTTCGGTTGGGGACGTGAAAGCCTGACACAGGCACAACTTCCAGGTCTTTATATCTACGGCGAGGCAGGACGCGGCAAATCGATGCTGATGGACCTGTTTTTCGAGTCGGTCGCGGTTCAGCCAAGGCGTCGCGTGCATTTTCATGCCTTCATGCAGGAAGTCCACGCCGGGATCGTGGAGGCACGCAAACGTGCAGTGGACGATCCTGTAACACCTGTTGCAGATAGGATCGCCGATACGGCAACCCTGCTGTGCTTTGACGAAATGCAGATAACCGATATCACGGATGCAATGCTGGTCGGTCGCCTTTTCCAGCGGTTGTTCGAGCGTGGAGTCGTTGTGGTCGCCACTTCGAATCGTCATCCGGACGCCTTGTATGAAGGAGGCTGGAACCGTGATGTTTTCCTGCCCTTCATCGATCTGATCAAAGCGCGGATGGAAATTCACGAACTCGCCAGCCCGACCGATCACCGTCGCCAGCGCGTGCAGGACAATAATGTCTATCTCCTGCCGACAGGCGACGCGGCGCGAGCAGCGATTGATACACTGTGGCAAGACATTACGAACGGTGAGAAAGAGGCCCCGCTGATCGTCACGGCCCATGGGCGCAGCCAGAAATTCCCGCGCGCCGTGGGGCGCGCCTTGCGCACGGATTTTACCGAAATCTGCACCCGCGCATTGGGCGTCGCGGATTATCTTGCACTTGCACGGTCCATCGATGTGCTCGTCCTCGAAGATGTGCCGGTTCTGACACGCGCGCGCGACAATGAGGCCAAGCGCTTCGTCACCTTGATCGACATGCTTTACGAGGCACAGGTGAAACTTGTGATTTCGGCCGATGCAGAGCCTGATGCCCTCTATATCGCTGGCGAAGGTGCCTTCGAATTCGGGCGTACCGCCTCACGGTTGGCAGAGATGCGGAGTAAAGACTGGTGGAGGCGAGCCAGTGGCAATCAAAAGTAGAGTTTATCTCTCAATTTGGAAGTCGCGCTTTCCGGCACCTGCAATCTATAGTTTCTGATATTGCGTCATCGCGCGCAAGCACAGCTATCCCGCCGATTTCATCTATGAAAACCTGATGATCGAATGCAATGTGATTCATCAGGCTTTTGCCGCCGGCGTGACGCGCCTTTTGCAACTTGGATCATCCTGTATTTACCCCCGCGCCGTGCCCCAGCCAATGCGCGAAGATGCGTTGCTGACAGGCGTTCTGGAACCGACCAATGAACCCTATGCGATTGCCAAGATCGCAGGGATCAAGCTGTGCGAAAGCTATAATCGTCAGCATGGCACCGATTACCGTTCTGTCATGCCCACAAACCTGTACGGGCCGGGCGACAATTTCCACCCAGAAAACAGCCATGTTCTGCCTGCCCTGATCCGCCGCTTTCACGAGGCTGCCGAGGCAGAGGCCGAAAGCGTCACCATATGGGGGACAGGCACGCCAAGACGGGAATTCCTGCATGTTGATGACATGGCCGAAGCTTCGTTGTTCGTGCTTGATTTGCCCAAGGCGCAGTATGACGCCAATACCCAACCCATGCTGAGCCATATCAATGTCGGATCAGGTACGGATGTGTCGATCCTTGAGCTTGCGCAGATTGTTGCCGGGGTGACAGGGTTCAAGGGGCGGATCAAGACAGATCCGACCAAACCTGATGGCACTCTGCGCAAGCTGATGGATGTGTCGCGGCTGGCCACTATGGGCTGGCGCGCGCGGATTGGCCTTGAAGAGGGGATCGCCGATGCCTATCGCTGGTACCTGAACAACCGTGATATGGCGCGACTCTGATGTAATCCGCCCGTATATTGCAGGAGAATTTCAATGACCGGCTTGATTTACCCCCTTCTTCTTTGTGGCGGGTCCGGCACACGACTTTGGCCATTGTCGCGCAAGTCTTTTCCCAAACAATTTGCGCGGATCACGGGCGATGACAGCCTGTTTCAACAGGCAGCAAAGCGGCTTTCTGGCGCGGATTTCGCGGCCCCTATCGTGGTGACGGGCAATGATTTTAGGTTCATTGTCACAGAACAGCTTGCAGCTTGCGAATTGGCCCCCAGTGCCATTGTGATCGAACCAGAGGGGCGCAACACAGCCCCTGCTGTGCTGGCCGCCGCGCTTGGGCTTGCGCAACACGATCCATTGGCGCTGATGCTTGTCGCACCCTCGGATCATGTCATCCCCGACCAAGAAGCGTTTCGCGCGGCGGTTCAGGCCGCCGCCCCGCGCGCGCAGGCAGGTTATCTGGTCACCTTCGGGATCATGCCCACACGGGCCGAGACGGGCTATGGCTATCTTGAACTGGCCGAAGGCGCCCAAAGCACTGCGACCACACCACAAGCACTCAAGCGTTTTGTCGAAAAACCCGATGCAGCGCGCGCTGCCGAAATGGTCGCCTCGGGCACTTACCTGTGGAATGCCGGTATTTTCCTGTTCACGGCACAGGCGCTGATAGAGGCGTTTGCAACCCATGCACCCGACATCCTTGCCCCTGTTCGGGCCTCGGTCACGCAGGCACGGCGCGATCTTGGCTTTACCCGCCTTGACCCTGCGCATTGGGCGGATGTGCCCGATATTTCCATCGATTATGCGATCATGGAGAAAGCGTCTCATCTTGCCGTTATGCCCTATAGCGCGGGCTGGTCTGATCTTGGCGGTTGGGAGGCTGTCTGGCAGGAAAGCGGACCGGATGCTTCGGGCAATGTGATCTCGGATCACGCCACAGCACTTGATTGCACCGGCACACTGTTGCGCTCGGAAACCGATCGGGTCGAGTTGGTGGGCATTGGCCTTGAGGATATCGTTGCGATTGCGACGGGCGATGCGGTGCTGGTGGCGCATAAATCCAAGGCACAAGATGTCAAAGACGCGGTTGCGGCACTCAAGGCGCGCGGCGCGCTTCAGGCCACCCAATTTCCCACCGATCACCGCCCTTGGGGCTGGTTTGAAAGCCTAGCCATGGGCACCCGCTTTCAGGTCAAGCGTATCCATGTCCATCCCGGCGCTGCACTCAGCCTGCAAAGCCATCATCACCGCTCAGAGCACTGGATCGTCGTCGAAGGCACTGCCAAAGTCACGATTGACGGTCAGGTGCAACTGGTGACAGAAAACCAGTCGGTTTATGTTCCTTTGGGGGCCGTTCACCGCATGGAAAACCCCGGCAAGGTGCCGATGGTGCTGATCGAAGTGCAAACCGGCAGCTATTTGGGCGAGGATGACATTATTCGCTATGAAGATATCTATGCCCGCGGGCAGGGGGCGAAGGGCTGATGGCTCCGAAATTCGGCACAAGTGGTCTGCGCGGGCTGGTCACAGACTTGACGCCTGATCTGATTGGCGCGCATGTCACGGCGTTTTTGCGGGCCTGCCCTGTTGGAACGGGGCTTTGGGTCGGGCGTGATCTGCGCGACAGTTCACCGCGCATCGCATTCGATGTGATTGCAGCGGCGCGCATGGCTGGTGTCGATGTCACAGATTGCGGTGCCATCCCCACGCCTGCGCTGGCCTTGGGGGCGATGGGCGCGGGTGCTGCGGCTGTCATGATTACAGGTAGTCATATCCCCGCCGATCGTAACGGGCTTAAATTCTACACACCCGCAGGAGAGATCACAAAGGCCGAGGAAACTGGAATTCTGGCCAATCTGGGCCTGTCTGCGCCCCTTGGGGGGCGGCAAGGTAGCCTTAGACAAACCGACCCTGGCCCCGATTTCGTCTCCCGTTATCTCAGGGCTTACGGCGCGCAAGCGCTTGTTGGCCAGCGCATTGGCGTCTGGTCGCATAGTGCGGTCGGGCGCGATTTGCTGATTGCGACATTACGGGCGCTTGGCGCAGAGGTTGTTGAAATTGCCCGCGCCACACGTTTTATCCCCATCGATACTGAAGCCGTCAGCAACGACACCCGCGCGCTCTTGGCGCGCGCTGTGGCCACTCACGGGCTTGACGCCATTGTCTCGACCGATGGCGACGGCGACCGCCCGTTGCTTGCCGATGCCACGGGGCAGGTGGTTGCCGGCGATGTTCTGGGCCAGATCACAGCGCAGGCCTTGGGCGCGCGGGTGGTGGTCACACCCGTTTCATCGAATACAGGCGTTGAAGCGCTGGGGTTTGACCGGATTATTCGTACGAAAATCGGCTCGCCTTTTGTGATTGCGGGCATGGAAAGCGCAGGTGAGACGCAAGTCGTGGGTTATGAAGCCAATGGCGGCTTTCTGTTGGGCTTTGACGCGACAGGCCCCGCGGGCCCTCTGCCTCGGTTGATGACGCGTGACAGCCATTTGCCGATCCTTGCGCCATTGGTCGCCGCGGGGCGCGACGGTCTTGCTGCGCTTGTGGCGCGTAGCCCCGCGCGGTTCACTGCTGCCGACCGTCTGCAAGATGTGCCAACTGACAGGTCGGCAGCTTTGGTGACAAAACTGGCAGAGGACCGTGACGCACTGGTAAGTTTCGTGGCGTGCTTTGGAGCTGGCAGCGTCGCGACAATGGACCGGACCGACGGGCTGCGTCTAACGCTGTCCTCGGGCAGGATTATCCACCTACGTCCGTCGGGCAATGCCCCTGAATTGCGCTTCTATGCGGAAGCCGAAAGCCATGACGCAGCCATGCGTCTGCTGGCGACAGGGCTGGAAGTGCTGCGCCAGCAGCGTTAGGCTGGACCAGAGCGCCTTGTATGCGGGATATCCTGACATAAGGGCTGCCTGACATGAAAATTGCGGTCAAAGTCGGGTGGTGTAGACTGACCCTGTCCGGAGCCGATCGAACACGATGGATGATGAACAGCAGCGCGCCCTCTTGCAAGCCTCAAAGCTTGTTCATGCGCGCTGGTATGAAAGTGGATATCCGGATGTTGCCCAGACAGGCATGCATCCGATTGATCATTACCTGCGCATCGGGGCAGCCTTGGGCCGCAACCCCAGTTCACGCTTCGATACGCGCTTCTATCTGAATGCCAACCCGTCTGCACGGGCCAGCTGTCTAAACCCGCTGGTACATTATCTTATGCATGGTCGCCGCCAGGATCTGCCATGTCTGCCAGAAGGGGCCGGCGGGGCTGTGGATGGCGGGCGTATGAACGCCCCTCCCGATCGCGCGCGCCTGCTTGTGGCCAAACGAGCCTTTTGGGAATTGGGCTTGACCGATGCGCCGCTGGCAACATTACGCCAGATCGCAACATGCGCGCGTGCCATGGAGGGTACTCATGATCGAGGCCGAAAGCTGGCTGGAACCCTTCATCAAAGACGAAATAACCCCCGAAAAGGCCGGAACCTCTACGGGGGTTATTACGATGGTAGCGGAGGAGCGTCTTGGATGCAGACCCCACATCCTAACGCTTTGTAAATTCTATATTTCACAGCGAGGTAAAAGTCGGTAGCTCGTTTTCTCCTATCCTTGCGGACACGGAACTCCCGCTTCGGGCGAGAAGTGACCACAAAGACCACCTTATCCTCTCGATCAAGTCGCAAGCGCTCAGGTAACCAGCTGTGCCATTGCCTCCGCCTGCTTGATCACCAACATTACTGCCTCCGCCTGAAGATCAGGCGGATAGCCATGGCGGCGTAGGATGCGCTTCACCGCCACCCGCATTTTTGCCCGCACATCATCGCGTCGCCACCAATCAACCCCAGAGCTATCGCGGACCGAGTTGACGAGCACGGTCGCGATGATCCGTAGCTCTTCGTTCCCCATGACCTCCACTGCGCTCTGGTTCTGGGCAAGGGCGTCATAGAAGCTACGCTCCGCATCGCTGAGGTCGTCCTCGGGCTCCGCCTTCAGGTCCTTCGCAAGAGCGATCAGCTCCTGGATGACTTGGAGAGCATCGACGCTGCGGTTGTGGTAGCGGGCAATAGCGCCGTTGAGGCGGTCGGAGAAACGCTCCTTCTGGACAACATTGCCGCGCATGCGCGCCTTGATTTCACCGTTGAGAAGCTTCTTCAATGCCTCGACGGCGAGATTCTTGTATTCGAGGTTCTGGATTTCGATCAGGAATTCTTCGGAGAGAACGCTTATGTCAGGGCGGTCGAATCCACAGGCCTCAAGGATGTCGACGACCTCCGTCGACGCCACGGCTCGATTTAGGAGTTGCTCGATCGCAAAGTCGGGATCGGTCCGTCTTCCGGTTGTCGAGCCCACGTCCAGCTTTTTCAAGGCCGACCGCACTGCAAGGAAGAAGGCAACCTCTTCAGCATGCGTGGCGGCTTCCGTGGACCCGGCAGCAAGCTTGAAAGCCCTGACGAGGTTGGCCGCAGCGTCTTGGAACCGGGTCCCGAAGGGCTTCTCTGACGCGGTCGGGTCTGTCCGTGCCTGCCCGAGTACATGATTCACCGCCCGCGGAAGGATCTCCAAGCGCTCGGCCCCGGTCGCGCCCAATGCCGCTTTGTAGTCAAACCCGTGGAAGATCCCGCGCATCACGTCCAGTGTCGTCATAAAGGCGCCAACGGCTTCGCGCTCGTCGATGCCAGTCTGCTCCTGATCCCCTTGCGAGTAGTGAGCCAGCGCGCTCTTCAATTCTGCTGCGAGACCGATGTAGTCGACAACGAGACCCGCAGGCTTTCCGGAGAAAACACGGTTGACCCGGGCGATCGCTTGCATGAGCCCGTGGCCGCGCATCGGCTTGTCGACATAGAGAGTGTGCATGCAAGGCGCATCAAAGCCCGTAAGCCACATGTCCCGAACAATGACAAGCTTGAGGGGGTCCGAAGCATCCTTGTAGCGCCGCCTCAACCCTTCCAGTTTCGTCTTGCTTCGGAGATGAGGCTGGAAAGATGCGGGGTCGGTTGCGTTTCCAGTCATCACGACCTTCACGGTACCCGTCTCGTCGTTATCACTGTGCCAATGCGGCATTGCGGAGATGATCCGGTCGTAGACCTCAACGCAAATCCTGCGGCTCATGCAAGCGATCATGGCCTTGCCGTCTATAGCCTCAAGGCGCGCGTCGAAATGATGTAGGACGTCGGCCACGACTGCATCAAGACGTTTCTCGGCGCCGACAAGCGCTTCGATCCGCGACCATTTCTGAGCGGCCTTCGAGGCGTCCCCTTCTTCAAGAGTTTCCGTAACCTCGTCAAACTCGTCATCGATCGTAGCGACGGCTTCGGCATCAAGCTCGATCTTGGCGACACGGGCCTCGTAGAAAATCGGAACCGTCGCGCCGTCCTCAACGGCTTGGGCGATATCGTAGACATCGATGTAGTCTCCGAAAACCGCGCGCGTGTTGGCGCCTACCAGTTCGACCGGTGTCCCAGTGAAGGCAACGTATACAGCATTCGGCAGCGCCGAGCGGAGGTGGTGGGCCAGACCTCGACGCAGGTCCCCCGCTTCGTTGATCTGTTGATTGTCACTGAGAACTGACCCGGCATTGTCACCGAGATCTGACCCACCCGGTTGTTATGTTCTGCGTGTCATTCTGGCGTCAACGCTGGTGTTTCCCTCCGTTTCTTTTTCGCGGTTTCGGAGCTTGCCTTGAAGCGATAGCTGTC
>NZ_MEHT01000007.1 GCF_001870675.1 Roseinatronobacter thiooxidans
CGTTGATCCCGCCGCCAATGACCAGAAGGTCATGGGTCGGTGTGTCAGCAGGGCCTTCCTTGATGGATTGCGACATACGCCCTCCTCCAGCGCAAGCGTAACAACAGGCGCACACTATCCTTGCGAAAATAATTCATGCAAGTAGTTTTCGTTTTTTACGATTATATTTTCGCTATCAGTGAAACGAAAAAATAAAAGCGCTTTGTTGTACTTTTGTTCCGAAGCTTTTGATCGCATCATGGCAAATACTCGAAAACCGAACATCACCACAGCAGCAATGCAGGCCAAGTGCCCCCACCCTGCCAGCACGCCCGAATCACTACCCCCGCAGATCAAGACGGCCTGTGTTTGCGCGCTCTGCATTCAACCAACCTAAGCGCGCCTCTTATGCGACGAAACAATCTGGTTTCTGTGCCCCCAAAGACCGATGCCAACATGGCAGCCTGCACCGGCAAGAGCCTGCAGTTGCAACAAAACGCGCGCCTGCGTCATGAGAATACTCTCAACCAAAAACCTTGCGCAAACCAAAGCAGCGATGTTTACTCTTTAGGAACTTGGTGGGGCACCATGCAGACAATTTCAGTCATTATCCCTTTTTACCAATGCGAAACCGGCGTCCTTGCCCGGACACTCCTTTCTATAGAGGCTCAGGTCATCCCGACAGGCTGGCGCTTGCAGGCTGTGCTGGTCGATGACGGCTCGCCCTTGCCCGCCCGCAATGAAATCAAAGGAGTTGATCTGACCGCGCCGCGGTTTCTAAAGGTCGTGGAACAAGCCAACAAGGGCGTTGGGGCCGCACGGAACCACGGCCTTGACATCGCAATTCCGGAAAGTGCAGCCATCGCGTTTCTGGATTCCGACGACATCTGGCCTGCGGGCCATATCGCGCGCGCCATCGCGGCACTAGAGGCCGGATTCGACTTTTATTTCACCGATAACCGGCGCGACAAATCCCACGAGTCCCACATCCGTTCGCGCTACAGCGCGCGCACCGCGCAGCTTATCGACCAAACGGGTCAGACATCCGGTCTGGTCGAGTTACCCCAAGACAAAATCGTGGGCTTTTGCTTGCGCGAATTTCCCTGCCAAGCGTCAACGATTGTTTACCGCGCAAGCGTAGCCCCGCTGCTGCGCTTCCCGACCCATCTCAAATATTCGGGCGAGGATGTGTTGTTTATGACAGAATTGCTGGCGCGCTCCACTCGGGTAGGGTTCGACCATGATGGCATGGTCGAATGCGGCGATGGCGTGAATATCTACTTCAAAAACCTTGCATGGGATGCACCCCGCTTCCTCAATATCAAGGTTGACCAGATGCTGACCTATCGGGCTTTGGCGAAAGCAGATTTCCTAAACACCAGCAACAAAGCCCTAAGCCAGAATTTGTTGGAGATCGCAACCAGCCAACTGAGTTTCCATGTAATACGGACCCTTGTGAAAAACCCGAAGAAAGCGGTTGGGCAACTCTGGCGGCTGTTCACAACCGATATCGGGGCGGGTGCAAAGGTGCTTGTCGCAACTCCCAAGACAATTTTTGCAAAACTGCTGGGGCGCGCGGTTCCAGTCGAAGTTGACTGACCGGCCCATGTCACCCGTAAAAAAGCTGGTCACAGGCACAGCGCTTATCTCATCCGTCAATGCGCTGCGACTGGCGGTTCAGTTGGTCTCGCTGCCCCTTCTGGCGCGGTTACTGAACCCCGAAGATTACGGCGTTGTGGCAATGGCGATGCCGATCTTGCTGTTTGTCATGCTCTTTGCCGATAGCGGCCTTGGCGTCTCGCTTGTGCGCGAAAAAACTGCCGATATGACGGCGTGGCACTCTTGCTTCTGGCTGACTGCGGGCTTGGGTGCAGGACTGTCCTTGGCACTTGCGGCACTTGCGCCAAGCTTTGCGCATTGGATGGCCGAGCCGACCCTTGCCGCAGTCATGGCGAGCCTTGCATCCGTGATCATGCTGCAATCTCTGACGCTTGTTCCCGGCGCGGCCATGCAGCAGCAAGCCATGTTCAGCCGCATTGCGATAGCGGAAATCATTGCCATTTTGTTAAGTGTGGGCGTTGCGATTGCAGCGGCACTGAATGGTCTGGGGGTTTGGGCGCTCGTCTGGCAGCAAATCGTCATGTACGCTGTGCGGCTTGTCCTGACTGCACTCCTTGGCCCCTACAGACCCCGCCTTGTATTTGCATGGCAGGCCGCGCGGGGGCATGTGGTGTTCGGCTGGACTTTGCTTGCGGCCAATGCCATCGGCTTTGGGGGCCGTTCGGTGGAAAGCATTATGATCGGCAAATTCAGGGGCGCGGCAGACCTTGGCATATATGGCATGGCCTTCCAGTTTGCGCGCCTGCCCTGGATGATCGTGACAGGCCCGCTACAATTTGTTCTATACCCATTGGTAGCAGGTGCGCATAGCGACATTGCGAAACTGCGCGCGCAAGCCTTGCTGGCCAGTAAGGTTCTGGCAACCTTGCTGCTGGCGCCCATGGCGCTGATCGGGGCGGCGGGCGTGCCGATTTTCGATCTGCTGCTGTCCGAAAAATGGCGCGACGCGGCCTATATTTTCGCCCTCATCATTCCGGCAATGGCGGTCCAACCTGTGACAGGGGTTCTGGGGACATTTATTCTGGCAATCGGGCGCCCTGAAATCCAGCTTCGCCTGACACTGCAATCCACGATCCTGTGGATGGCCTGCCTGTCCAGCGCCGTTTGGTTTGACCTGACCACTGTGGCCATTGCCTATACGGTTTCCACCCTTGCTTTTTCGGTCTGGAGTCTGAAGGTCATGCTGCCCTTGCTGGGATGCAGCTTGAAGGATTACGCCAAGGCCGTGGGGGGCCAAGCCATTCTGGCCATTGTGATGGCAGGAACTTATTGGGCAATCACCCAAATCTGGGCCTTGGGTGATGTATTTGCCATCTTGCTGGCTGTGGTGCTGGCATGCGGCTGTGTGGGCATCTCGTTGCTGCTGGCGCGCCGCGATCTGACAGAAAGCCTCAGGGCACTCCGATAGGCTGCGGGTGTGCTGGCACGCGCCATGCAGTCGCCATTTGCGGGCTGAAACTTTCAGCTGCGAACAGCTGCAAGGGTTTTCTGCGGGCATATGCTTTGCGCAAGTTCTTCAAGCTTCGTTTCGCGCGCAAGATGGTCTGCAGTGGGGCGCAACTCGAACGTGGCCAGAATCTGCCGCCATCTATGCGCCCAGTCATGGCGGCGCAAGGATTGAGAGATGTTTTGCGCCCTGACGCGCGCAATACGCGCGGGGTCATCGTCCAAACTGGCGATCACGCGCGCAGCGTTGTGTTCAAGAGGGATGACAGCATCCGGCCAATCGAATGCGGCGCGGTATTCGGGGCAATCCGGTGCAGACCCAAGCACAACCGCCCCCCCTGCCATTCCTTCAAAATAACGCGTCGTCAAAACCTGTGCAGTGCCCGCATGCTGATTTCGGGCGTTTTTATGTGCAGGGTCCCAGACAAGATAGTAGCGACTGCGCCGGATAAGGTCGGCGTTGAAGCGCCGCACATCTTCCCAACCGGCGCCAACAGTCTGATTTTTCCATACATCATAGTGGTAAAACAGCCCTTTTTCCTGTGCCAGCGCCAACAGCTCGGCGTGAATTGTTGGATTGTTGCGCCCTATGCAGCATAGATCCACAACGCGGCGGGGATGATCGGGCACTGGCGTCATGCGCAAAACATCCGTCGCTGTCGAGAGCTGGCTGATCGGGGCAGAGGTGTAGCGCGCAAGTTCAGGAATGCTGGACCCGTTCAGCACAAACACATGGTCGAACTGATCTAGCTTGGCAAGCGTCTGGGCTTCTCTTGCAAAAGTGTCGGGCCACGCCTCTAGCAAAAAGACCGCAGCCTTGCGAGCGCGGTCGCGCCAGAACCGGATTTGGGGCAGCTCCTTTAACTGATGAAGAAACTGACATGTATAGACAGCCAGATCATAGTCACGGTCTAAGGTGACTTTCGGCATCCTTGCGACATACATGTCCAGTTTGTGGCGAAATCGCGCGTCCATCCGATCTCGGAATGGCAGCCTTTTACTTGGGTCGAAAAAACGGTCGCTGGGTGCGACAATGTCAGTATTTTCAATCTGCGAAATCACATCGGTGAATTCCCACAAAACCCCGCTCCATGCGCGCGGGTCCATGTTGAAGGTTCCCATCAATAGACATTGGCGCATGTCCTATCCCCCTGATTTTCCGGTCTAACAGCCCGCACCAGAATTTGTTCCCCCTTCGGCGAATTATTGCCGAAATGGCGGGAACATTCCTGTTGGTACACAGTTTAGCGTCCAGTTTATCAGGAGCAGGTGAATGAAAATTTTGGTGACTGGATCAGATGGTTACATCGGCGCGCTTGCAGCACCCCACCTGATGGGGGCCGGGCATGAGGTGGTGGGGCTGGACACGGGGTTTTACAGGCAAGGCTGGCTGTTCGAGACACAAGCGCCACGCCCCGCCACTTTGACCATGGATATACGCGATGTGACAGCGCGGGATCTGGAGGGGTTTGACGCGGTTGTGCATATGGCAGAACTGTCCAATGACCCGCTGGCACAGCAATCGCCTGACCTGACCCGCGAGATCAACCATCGGGGATCTATCCGTCTTGCACAAGCCGCGCGGCAGGCCGGTGTGCGCAGGTTCGTCTATATGTCCTCATGTTCGGTCTACGGGGTCGCGGATGGCAACACAATCCTGAACGAACACAGTCCGGTAAACCCCCAGACCGCCTATGCCGCGTGCAAGGTCGATGTGGAACGTGACCTGACCAAAATGATGGGGCCGGATTTCACACCCTGTTTCCTGCGCAATGCCACAGTCTTTGGTGCCAGCCCAAGGCAGCGCTTTGATCTGGTGTTGAATGACCTGTGCGGCCTTGCATGGACCACCGGCAAGATAACACTGCTGTCCAATGGCAGCCCGTGGCGGCCGCTGGTTCATGTGCAAGATATCTGTCAGGCGGTGCGCCTTGCACTGGAAGCGCCTGCCGAACAGATCGCGGGTGTGGCGATAAATGTCGGCTCGGATGACCAGTGCTACCGTGTGATCGACATTGCGCAAATCGTGGCCGCCACCTTTGCGGGATGCGAAATCGAAGTGGGGCCGCCCAGCGCGGATAACCGCTCTTATCGGGTCAGTTTCGCGCGTATTACCAAGGTATTGCCCGATTTCCGCTGCCAATGGAACGCCGAGCGCGGCGCATTGCAGATGAAGCACCTGTTTGAAAGGATCGGGATGGAGGCCGCCGATTTTCATGCCCCCGCCTATACGCGCCAGAGGATGGTCGCCAAACTGCGGCAAAATGGCCTGCTGGATGACCGCTTGCGCTGGACAGACGCCATCTCTGGCGCGGTTGCGGCATGATCATCCTCGACACGGCCCTTGCGCGGCGTGCAGCGCAAGGGCGGCCAATCCGCGTGGGCATGGTGGGCGCGGGGTTCATGGGCGCAGGGATCGCGCTGCAAATCGCGCAGGCGGTCAAAGGGATGGAGCTATGCGCCATCGCCGCGCGCCGCACCGATCAGGCGCGCGCGGTCTTCGAGGGCAGCCGCAAGGGCGAACCCGTCCGGCATGCAGACCGCACAGACGAAATTTCCCGCGCGATCCGCGACGGCGTGCCGGTTGTCACCCAAGACCCCGCAGCACTGGCCGCTGCCCAAGGGCTGGATGCGATCATCGAGGTGACAGGCGCGATGGATTACGCCTTGCGCGGTGTGGAAACGGCAATCGACACGGGCAAGCATGTGGTGCTGATGAATGCCGAACTCGATGGCACCATCGGCCCGCTTCTGGCAGCGCGCGCACGCGCAGCCGGTGTGGTCTATACCAATGCCGATGGCGACCAGCCCGGCGTTCAGATGAACCTGATCCGATTTGTGCAAGGGATCGGCGTCAAGCCTGTGCTGGCGGGCAATATCAAAGGCTTGCAAGACACAGACCGCACCCCCGACACCCAGCGCGGTTTTGCGCAAAAATGGGGGCAGAACGTGGCGATGGTCACATCCTTTGCCGATGGCACCAAAATCGCGTTCGAACAGGCGATTGTCGCCAATGGTACAGGCATGCGCGTGGCGCGGCGCGGCATGATCGGCCCCGACCCCACCCATAAAGACCCGACAGCCCCGCTGCGCCCGCTTGAAGACTATGTCGAGATGCTGGCCCCCCATATCGACCCCGATGGGCCGGGCATCGTGGATTTCGTGGTGGGCGCGCGGCCCGGCCCGGGTGTCTTTGTGCTGGGCACACATAACGACCCGCGCCAACAGCATTATCTGGCGTTGTACAAACTGGGGACAGGGCCGTTCTATCTGTTCTACACCCCTTATCACCTGTGCCATTTCGAGGTGCCAATGACGGTTGCACGCGCGGTCCTGTTCAAGGATGCGGCACTTGCGCCGATTTCGGGGCCGCAGGTCGGCGTCATCGCCACCGCCAAGCGCGATCTGCAACAGGGCGAACAGATCGACGGGATCGGCGGCTTCATGACCTATGGGCAGGCCGAGAATTCCGATGTCATTGCCCGCGCGCGGTTGTTGCCAATGGGTCTGGCCGAAGGCGCTGTCCTGCGGCGCGCGATTGGCAAGGGCGAAGTGCTGCATTTTGCAGATGTGGATCTGCCGCAAGGCTCGCGCGTGGCACAGCTTTATACCGAAATGGAACGCATGTTTGGCCTTGTTCCGCAACCAGAGGGAGCATTTTGATGAAAGTTGTTATATTTGCAGGCGGGCTTGGCACCAGATTGTCAGAAGAAACCGGACGTCGGCCAAAGCCCATGGTCGAGATTGGCGGCAAGCCGATCCTGCACCACATCATGTCGGTTTTTGCAGGCCATGGCCTGACCGATTTCGTGGTTCTGGGCGGCTACAAGGTAGAAGTGATCAAGGATTATTTCCTGAATTACCACCAGCGTTCAGGCAATTTCACAGTCGATCTGGCCACAGGCCATGTCACTTGGGCCGATCCCCGCGCCGAGCCGTGGCGCGTAACTGTGGTCGATACCGGACTTGACACAATGACCGGCGGTCGCTTGAAACGAGCGCGCCATCTGATTGGAAACGAGACATTCTGCCTGACCTATGGCGACGGGCTGGCCGATGTCGATATCGGCGCGCTGGTCGCGCATCACCGCGCTGTCGGGGCCACAGCAACTGTGACAGCGGTCCAGCCCCCCGGGCGCTTTGGTGTGTTGTCCACTGGGGGCGGCGCGCTTGTCGAAGGGTTCCGCGAAAAAGCCGCCGCGGATGTCGGGCTGATCAATGGCGGCTATTTCATCTGCGAGCCGGGTGTTTTTGATCTGATCGACAATGATGACACTGTCTGGGAACAAGACCCCATGGCGCGGTTGGTGGCCGACCGCCAGCTTGCCATCTACCAGCATCACGGCTTCTGGCAAAGCATGGACACATTGCGCGACAAGGATGTTTTGGAGAAAGCCCATGCCGAAGGGGCGCCATGGCTTCGGCCCCGCGCGGTAAGCCCGCTGCAACGGCTGGGCGGGAGTGTCGTTTCGTGATCTTCCACAAGACGATTTTCGAAGGCGCGAGTCTGATCGACATCGAGCGCCACACAGATGCGCGCGGCGGGTTTGGGCGCACATTTTGCGCCGAAGAGTTCAGGGCGCAGGGCCTGCCCGACAGCTTCGTGCAGCAAAACCTGTCAGTGTCCACCCGTCGCGGCACTTTGCGGGGCATGCACTACCAGGTTGCACCGCATGGCGAAGCCAAGCTGGTGCGCTGCATCCGTGGCGCGATTGTGGATGTGATCCTTGATCTGCGGCGCGGGTCTCCGACATTCATGAAATGGGCGCATTTCACACTGACGGCTGATAATCTTAAACAGCTTTTGGTGCCCAGCGGCTTTGCGCACGGGTTCCAGACCTTGGAAGATGATACCGAGGTCAGCTATCTTGTCAGCCACCCCTACACCCCCGCAGCCGAACGCGGTGTGCGCTGGAACGACCCCGCCGCCGCTATTGAATGGCCACTTGACCCCACAGAAATGTCGGACAAGGACCGGAACTGGCCAGACCTGTGACCGGAAGGCGCGGATAGTCCCGGTTCAGGCAAGCGCAGCGGCCGGCATAGGGCCAACAGCGCATCAGTCATGCCCCGAACAGGGGCAATGCCGAGATTGGTAAATATTTCCTGTGCCGGACACACTGAAATCGAAACAATCGGCAATACTTCTTTCTTTTGTCCCTTATCCCGCAAATTTTCGCCGCATTTGGAATGCAGTTAAGACCTTATAGAACGGAGCGGCCAGACCACTTTGCTTTGGCCGCGATAGCAAATCGGGGCTTTTCGCGCGATGATCGACCACACACATATGGAAGGGCATGCCCCCCAATCGGGCAATGCATCGATCCCGCGCTACCCCCCTGCATCGGGTGACTGCCGATCACCTCTGCACAGCCCGACAGCCCCCGCGCCTGTTTCTGTCTGCGAACCCATGACCGTTCTGTGGCAGGGAATCGAATATCCGGTGGCGCAGTGGGACACCCATGGCTTTACCCTCCAACGCGCGATCCCCAGTGTCGTCTCGCCGGGGAATGGGCGTGTCGTTGATGTGCAGCTGATGCTGGGCGAAGGCGAAACGCGCATACAGATGCAGGTTCAGGCGCGCGCCGAAACCGGCGATTCTGCCAAATTGCGGTATCAATTCATTGATCTTGGGCGCGCACAGTCGGAATTGCTGCATCGCGTGGTGGATTATGCCCTCACCAAGCAGGAACTCAGCCTGACCCAACTTTTAAATGATTCGCGCGAAACACGGGTTGCACGGCAGGAAACCACACAGAAAACACTGGCATTTCGCACTTGGTTTCAGATCTCGCTGGCCTGCATGGCGCTGGCGGGTGCCGCCTATATGGCTTTGGGGTCGGTCACGCAGGTGAAATCGCGCTATGCTGCGGTGTCTGTCGCGGCGGCGAATGTCTCTGTTCCCGCATCGGGGATGGTTTCGCAGATCGATGTGACACAGGGCCAGCATGTGCAGACCGGCCAGACATTGGCATATCTGCGCGCCGCTGATCACGACGACAGGCAGATGGCCCTGTCCGATCACATCCGCGCCCTTGAGGCAGAACAGGCAGAGCTTGGCGCGCGCCGGACGGCGCTGCAAACGCGCGACACGAATGCCGCCCATCTGCGCAGCAGTGAACGCGCGCGGCTGGAAGAGGCTGTCGCGCGCGCAGATCGTCGCTTGGCGCTGGAACGCGCACAGCTTGCCAGCCTGCATGCGGCAGGTGGCCTGCCAACTTTGGCCCGCCAGCAGGACAAGGCGCGCCAGCAGGCGCTGGCTTTAAGCGCCGAGGCGGATCTCGCAGCAGCCAAAGGCGCGTTGCAGGCCCTGCGCGAAGCAGAGGCGCTGGGTCTTGTTGGCCCACAGGGCCTGACCGCCAGTGCCGAAACGCTTGAAGCCCTTGATCTGCGGCTCTCACATCTGTCCAGAGAAATCGCGCTCGCCTATGGCCGCAATGACGCGCTGTATGCAGGCACGCCCGTCACTGCGCCCTGTGACTGCGTCGTGGCGCAGATCAATCGGGTGACAGGCGAATGGGCCGAACCCGCGCAGCCTATGTTTGTTCTGGCCCAATCCGGCGCGACAGCAGTGCATGCGCTGATCATGGCCGATACCGCGCAGCGCATCAGCCACGGGGACCGCGCGCAAATCCGTCTGGCCGATGGCCAACAGGTCACAGGCAAGGTCGCCCGCCTGAATTATGACAACAATTGGGCTGGCTTTGCAGGGCTTCAGAATTCGGTCTTCGCAGCCGAACGCTATGCCAGAGTTGAAATTATCCCCGACCACCCGCTGGATGCGCGCATCGGCATGACCGCGCATACAGTGATCAAGACCCAGACCCCGCTTGGCAGGGTGCTGGGCCAGCTGGGCCTGTAATCATGTCAGACACATCTCCTCATCTGCGACATTCCTCTGTGCTATCGGTCTGGCTGACAGCCGCGCTGTGGCTGGCGTTCATGGTGTTTCTGCTCAGCCTTGTGCCGATGCGCGCGCTCAGCCCGGCCGATACAGCCTTCATTGCAGCGCTGGGGGTTGTAGGGCTATGGCGCTGGTCATGGGGCGGGTTTCACATGCTGCGCGCCTATGCCTTCACGCGGCATGTCTTTCCAATGATCCGCGCGCGCGCACAAGCAGATGCCGCAGTGCAGCGCCGCCATGTTGCGGTGGTGATCCTTAGCTGGAAAATGGGCGATGCCATGAATGCGGCAGTCTATGCCAATCTGTTCCGCGACATTCTGGACAATGGCGGTGGGGGCACAGTGGTCGCGGCGGTTTCGTCAGATCAGGACGAGGCGCTAATCGCGCATGTCCACCGCCGGACCGATCCAAGCGGCATGATCCGTCTGGCCTTTACCCGTCAGGACGGGACAGGCAAGCGCGCGGCCATGGCAGATGCTTTGGCGCGGCTGCGCGACTTGGGGGTGCCGCCCGATTGCCCCGGCATCCTGATGGATGGGGACACGCTGGTTCAACCCGGACTGATACGCCGCACAGCCCCCATTTTGCTGCATCAACCCAATGTGGGCGCGCTGACGGTGGACAACACCCCGCTGGTTGCTGGCAGGATGGTCGACCGTGAATGGTACCGGCTGCGGATGGCCCAACGCCATGTCTACATGTCATCCATGGCCATGTCGGGCAAGGTTCTGGTGCTGACAGGGCGGTGGTCAATGTTTCGGACGCAAATCCTGATGCATCCGAATTTCGCCGCCAACCTGCTTGAAGATGTGCTTCACCATCCAAGGCTGGGCCGGATCGTCATGCTGACAGGGGACGACAAATCCACATGGCGCTGGGTGATCGAGGCGGGCTGGAACATTACCTATGTCCCCGACGAGGTGATCTACTGCCTTGAATCCCTGCCCGGCAAAGGCTTCGTGGCCGATACAGTCGGGCTACAGAAGCGCTGGTTCGGCAATATGGTGCGCGGTGGGGCCAAAGCCTTGCGCTTAGGCCCGAAAACCCTTGGCCTGTTTACATGGCTGGCATTGCTGGACCAGAAAGCCTCGATGTGGACACCATTGATGGGAATTGTCTTTTTCGGGGTCGCGGCCTTGGTGCATGACCCTGTCTTCATCGTCATATTTCTGCTTTGGATTTCATGCACACGCACCGTGCATTCCGCGCTGACAGGTCTGATCGCCAAACGCTGGCACCCGATCTTTCCGGCGCTGACCTATTACGGGCAGATCGTGGGCGCAGGGATCAAGATTTTTGTAAACCACAACCCCAATGTCCAGAAATGGACACGGCAGAATACCGGCGGCGCGGCTGTGGACCGCGCAGCGCTTGTGCGCGGCGACAGCAAGCTGATGCTGGCGGCCTCGATTATTGCATTTGCGGCAGGGATCATTGTGCTGACCAATGTCACAACCCGATCTGACAGGTTCGATTTTGCCGCCGACACGGCCGCCGCCGAGTTGATTTATGGACGCTAAACCGATGATAGCCCAGAACCGAAAGGGTTTTCCCATGGCACTCAAGCACGCTTTGCAAGCCGTTGCACTTATCGTGTTGGCAGGCTGCACACCACAGACCAGTGGGTTCACCCCTCACACCGCCACGGGTGGTGCGATGCGTCCCCTCGCCCCTGACATGGCGATTGCAGTGACATCAGCCAATATCCACCAGTTCGCAGCGCAGGACCGCAACGCCTATCTGGTCGGGCGCGGCGATGTGCTGCAAATTCATGCCATCGATGCCGCCGAACTGACCACACCTGCCGGATATCTGGTGGAAGCCGATGGCGCGATTCAGGTGCCGTTTCTGGGCCGCGTTCCGGCCGCAGAGCGCAGCACAGCCGCAATCCGCGCCGACCTTGCAGACCGGCTGCGCGCCTACCTGCCCAATCCGCAAGTGGACCTGCGCGTGGCGGAATATAACGCCCGCCAGATCACAGTTATCGGTGATGTGATGCGCCCCAACCGGCAAACCCTGACATCGCGGCCCCTGACCGTGATCGATGCCATCAATGCCGCTGGCGGCTTTTCCCAGGGTGCCAATATGCGCAGGGTTGCGATTGTGCGGGGCGGGCAGGACTTCGGGATCGACATGGACGCCTTTCTGACACGCGGTGCCACATTGCCACTTCTGCGCGACGGTGACATTTTGCAGGTGGGCCGCAGTGCGGCACGCGATTTGCCGCCCCTGAATTCTGATGCAACCCAAGGCGTGACGCTGCACCGCGCGCAAAATGATATGCGCCGCTTCGAGCTGGATGGACGCCCGGTCACGCTGCTTCAGTTCCTGACCAGCACAGATTCCGGTGGCGGCGAGGTGCAGGTCATTCGCACTATCGCCGCAGGCCAGCAGGCGTTGCACTTTAGCGCTGCCGATGCCGCATCCCCAACTGTTGCCGGACGTTTCATGCTGCAAGATGGTGACAGGGTCTTTCCCCTGATGCCGCGATAAGGCCAGATAAATTCTATATTTTATGACTTTAGACGAACCGAAAAGGAATACACCATGAAATTCGCAATCGCAGGTTTGGGATATGTCGGTCTGGCCAACGCCATTTTGCTGGCACGCCAGCATACCGTTGTTGCAGTCGATATCTCTGCCGAGCGTGTTGCCAATGTCAATGCGGGGCGCACACCGATCGAGGATTCACTGTGCCAGGATTACCTGTCGGCAGGGGGCCTGGACCTGCAAGCGACAACCGATCCGGTCGCAGCCTATGAACAGGCAGACTATGTTTTCATTGCGACACCCACCAATTACAACGACCAGACCCATACCTTTGACACCAGCAGCATCGAGGCTGTCATCGCACAGGTTCTTGCTGTCAATGACCATGCGCTGATGGTCATCAAATCCACCGTGCCGGTGGGCTATACCGAACGCATGCGCAAGGAATTCAACTGTGACCGCATCGTGTTCTCGCCGGAATTCCTGCGCGAGGGGCTGGCGCTGCATGACAACCTGTACCCGTCGCGCATTATCGTGGGCGAGGTCAGCCAGCGTGGCGCGGCGCTTGCCCAGATCCTGCGCAATGCCGCGCTGGTCGAGGATACACCCGTGCTGCTGGCAAATCCGACAGAAGCAGAGGCGATAAAGCTGTTTGCAAACACCTATCTTGCCACCCGTGTTGCCCTGTTTAACGAAGCCGATACGCTGGCCATGCAGATCGGGTTGGACGCAAGAGAGGTCATTGAAGGGCTATGTCTGGACCCGCGTATCGGGCAAAGCTACAACAATCCGTCTTTCGGATATGGGGGGTATTGCCTGCCCAAGGACAGCAAGCAACTGCGCGCAAATTTCGCAGATGTGCCGCAGGCATTGATCACCGCAACCATCGAGTCAAATGACGCACGCAAACGGACAATCGCCGATGCCATCATCGCAAAGCGTCCGCGTCGTGTGGGGATCTACCGTCTGGTGATGAAACAAGGCTCGGACAATTTCCGCCAAAGTGCTATGCTGGACATCATTTCCATGTTGTCGCAAGAAGGGCTTGAACTGGTGGTTCATGAACCCGCCTATGAGGGGGCCGCATATATGGGCCATCCGCTGGTGCAGGATTTCACCGAATTCGCCCAAGGCTGTGACGTGATTGTTGCAAACCGAATGACAGAAGAATTGCAGGCCCATACTGCAAAAGTCTTTACCCGCGATCTGTTCGCCGCCGACTAAACCTTTGAACTGCATGCAAGGTTTTTTGGGGGGGCGGTTTTTATGTCGTCTTTCCAATACATCCCCATCAATCCTCTGATGTCAGGTCAAGAACACCAAATTGGCATATTCAGACCATTTTTAACCACGATAGTTTCCAAATCAGATTTCGGATTGAAAGGGTTTTGCAGATGAAAATCGCAATTATCGGGCTGGGATGCGTGGCAATGGCAGATGCGCTGGCACTGGCGCGCACGCATGAGGTCGTGATGACAGGCCCCCTGCCCGACCGCGTCGATGACATCAATCGCGGCATCTATGGGTTGAATGACCCCGAACTTGCACCTTATCTGGCACAATACCCCCTGAACCTGCGCGCTGTTCTGGACACCCGCGCAGCACTTGCGAATGCCGATATGGTCTTTGTGGCCGCACCGCTTTCAACACAGCCCGAAACCGGCGATGTCAGGCTTGTCGAACTCGACAGCCGGATAGAATTCGCCGCCCGCTATGTTGCGCATGCCCCGATTGTTGTGCGCTCGGCGGTGCCCATCGGATATTGCGAAGAAAAACGCGCGCAGTTGAAGGGCGCAAAAATCGTCTATGCCCCGGAATTCAGCCGTGACGGGCATATGCTTCGCGATATTCTATATCCCAATGCGCTTATTGTCGGGGATCGGCATGCCTTGGGCAAACGGGTGCTGGATGTGCTGAAAACGGCAGCCCTATGCGCCGACATCCCGACCCGCCAGATGGGCCTGACCGAAGCCGAACTGACGCGCCACCTGTCCACCTTGTTTCAGGCAACGCGCGTGACCTGTTTCAACGAACTGGACAGCTATGCAATGCAGCACGGGCTGAATGCGCGCCAGATCATTGACGGGGTCAGCCTTGACCCGCGCATCGGTGCATATGCCAATAACCCCTGCTTCGGCTATGATCGCCAGACCCTTCCCCACGGCGCAAACATGCTGGCCGCGTATCTGGACCAAGCGCGCACGCCGCTGCTGGCAAATCTGGGCAAGGCGGGCTGTGCGCGTGTCGCATTCCTGACCGGCCAGATCATCCAGCAAGCGCCTGCGGCTGTGGGGTTCTACATGCCCGATGCAAGCGCCCCGTTGTCCGCCTCGATCGCGCAACTGAAACTCCGGCTGGAGGATTCTGGCATTCGGACATGCCTGCATGATGGCGATCCGGCCACACTGGGACAGTTCAAGGCCGAGTGCGAGATAGTGATTTCACAGCGCGCGCGCGCCGAGCTGGCCGATATTCAAGACAAAGTATTCACCCGCGACCATTTTGCCCGCCCCGAAGAAATAGCAGGCTAAGCGGAATGGCAGGGGCGCGCGCGACTGGGCTCCAAAGGCGCGCAGCGTCAGAAACGCGACCTGATTTGCACCGAGATATTGGCCTCATTCCGCTTATGGATCTCGATATTGGATTCTGTGTTGGACAGTTCCAGCCTCAGAACGGGTGCGAACCCCATGTAATCGACTGTCTCGAACATTGCAGACAGCCCCAAGGTGGCGGTTTGGTCGCGCCGCCCGTCGGGCTGAAATGCGCCTGCGGGAAAGCGGCGTTCTTCCAGATCCAGCGCAGTGTCCAGCCGCATGCCCAAGACCGGTTGTGCCAGCGCATAGCCCAGGCCTGCGCGCGTTGCGGTGTTGCGGATATGGATTGATTGGGCCTGTGTATGTTCCGCACCAAGATGCACCACCAGCCGGTCGCCCCCTGCAAGCGCATGGCGCAGCTCTGCGGCAACCCCTGTGCGGGTGGCATTGCGCCGCGATGCGTCGCGGCGCCATTGGTGCTGGCCAGTCGCGCTGAGTTTCAGCACTGTGCTGGGGCGCAGCACACGCGTCTGTGCCACAGTCAGCCGCACATGATCGCCAAGGGGGCGGCCTGCGTACCAGCTTCGCCCGAAGGCGGCCCCTATTTCATAGCGGCTTTGGCCTTCGGATGGCGCGCGTACATGCATCAGACCCAGTTCAAAGCGCTGAAAGGCATAATCTCCCGCCCGCGCCTCGGGGGCCTGCGCGCGCGCGGATGACGACAGGCGGTAGCTGCGCGTTGCAAGGCCAAGGGTCAGGCTGGTTTCATGGCGGGCGGCCTGATCTAGCCGATAGCGCAGGGCAAGGTCGGTGCTGAATTCCAGCCCCGACAAGGCGCGACTGTCACCCGAAACCCGAAAAGGCAGACCAAGCAGGGTGATCACATCTGTTGACGTGCCGTTATTGATATTCGATGACTGACGCAGCCCCAGATTGAATGCAATGTCGAGCGGGTTGATCCGCCGCACCTGCTGAAAATTGCGCGCGGCCAGTTCGCGCGCGCCATCATCGGGGGCGACTTGTGCCGCGCGGCGCAACCAGAATTGTGCCCGCCCATAGGCTTTGCGCTGTAAGTCCGATCGACCGGCAAGCATTGCCCCTTCAAATCGGGTCTGGTCGGATTCTCCCATGCGGTGACCGGCGCGCGCGAAAGCGCGCGCCTGTGTATATTGGCCTTGGGCTTGCAAGGCTGCGGCCATCAAGACCTGCGCCTCGCCATCTTGGGGGGCGGCGCGCAACAAAGCCGCAGCAATGGCTTCGGCAGGGGCGGCGCGCCCCTCGGCCAGAAAACTGCGCCCCAACAGCAGCGCCTGCGCCCGGCTAAGTTCCTGCGTGTCGGACGCCGCATTGCCATGACTTGCCCCGAACAGGGACAGCGCCATGCACAGGCAAACCGCAATCAGGCGCATAGTGACCTACACAAATCAGTCAGTCGCACGGGCGATAAATGCACCGCGTTCAAGCGACACGGGCGAACCTTCTTGGATCACCACAATTCCGGCCGATGCCGCAGCGTTGTTGCCAGCGATCATGCCATCATAAAGCCCGACCGGCTGTCCGCCAACTGCTGCGATACCAGAGAAATTGCCATTTTCATCGATTCCCGTAAACTGCAGCACAATGTCTTGATAAGTGATTTCTTCGGCGATCTGGCGGGTTTCAGTGGTGGTCTGACCCGGCCGACCTATGACAGGCACTTCAACCTCCACCTCGCGCGTGGTGGTGCCGTCCATATTGCGCCGGTTTGTGATCACGCCTTCGATCCCTGCACTTTGCCGGTCAGTGAAGAAATCAAGATCAAGCTGCACCCGCCCCTCGACCCGATGCAGGAACGAATTGGACATATCGTCTCCGTTATTGGTCCCCACATTGCGCACACCGGCGTAATCACCAACATGGCGGACTTCTCTATTGGTGGGCAGGGTTGGCGCTGCACCACGCGCCAAGACAGTCCCCCCAAATTCATTATCCAACCGGAACGGTGTGCCCACAACACCTGCCGCAAGGTTATTGTCGGAATCTACACGCACCAATGCCAGATAGTTCCGCGCACCCCCTTCATTTTCAAACGCGGCAAAGCCCCGAACATCGCGCTTGGGCGCACGTTTGAATGTCCCAGCCAAATCAAACGGGTCGCCCAGAATTGTCAGAGTTTCTGTCGCAGAATCGTAAGTTATCGACGTAACCTCGTTCTGCCCCGCAAAAGCATCCCCGCCAGCGGTTTCATTGTAACGCTGCGTTTCAGTTGGAATGGCTGCGACTTCTCCCGAATTAGCAAAACGATCGGGCGATGAAACAAAGCTACTGATGCCTGTCGACTCTCCTGAACCGCAAGACATAAGCGCGACACAAGACGCAACAACAGCCGTTGTCTTCTTCATTTTAAAATGCCTTTCGGTGATCATAAGTTTATTTAATGAAAAAATTAGCGTAATCCTCTTTTCCTAGCTAGAGATGCGCGAAGGATTTCAATGTTTTGAGGTATTTGCGCAACATTTATCGCCTTTCGTTATTCGCAACGCCGCTTTCCCTGGTTTCCGAATCCAACCCAGTTCCGAAATATTTCGTTTCACAAGATAATCGTGCAGGGGCCTAGGCCGCACACTGTCGTACCCAAGCACCCTTACAAAATTTACTTATTATAATCGGATGCTTAAAGCCATCACAACGCAGCGGCCGCCCGTGCAGCCTGATCATAAACTCCGGACAAGGCGCGCAACTGGGCGGCCATCTGGCTTAGGGCATCGGGGGCGTGGCCCGATTGCAGCGCGGCGCGCACCACCAGCGCTTCGCGGATTTCCCCATAACGCGCGCATAGCTCCGTGCCCTTCGCGGTGATGGTGATGGCTTTTTCCTTGCCTTTGCGACCAGAGGTTACCAATCCATATCCAACCAGCTTGCGAATGGCATAATTGGCAAGATGCGTGTCCTCGATATTCAAAACAAGACAGATATCGGCCAGCGTCTTGGGGCGGTCGCGGTGGTTGACCAGATGCACGACCAGCACCTCTAACGGTGACAAGCCCGGCAATCCGGCGGCGGTCATGCAGCGCACCATCCAGCGATGAAACGCGTTATTTGCCATTGTCAGTGCAAATTCCACCTCTGACAGCGCAGGCAGCGACGAATTCGCCAGATGCGCCGAACTGACAACCGGGCCGATATCGGGCGTTTCGGGGGGCAAGGGGGCTGTAGCATCGGCGTCAGGGGGCATAAGGCTGCCTCTATATGCTGGAACAGGGTGGCGGTGGCTGCGGACTTGAACACCACAACATTGACATTTTATCGACAATTTGTAAATATTATTTCCAAGCACCGCTGAAAGACCGCGCGATTTACAGACATGACGGCAAAGAATTGGAGCATCGATGCCCGTTACCCCCGAAACACCAAAATGGCCGGTAATTCAGGGCATCGGCGTCGATGGTTTTCTGATAACCTTCAATGATAGCCTGACCGAAGCCGCCAACCGCGCGGCCCTTGCCTTTCGTGCGGCACTCGATGGTGCGGGGCTGTGCGGCGTGGAAGAAACATCGACGTCGCTGGCCTCTGTCTATCTGCGCTTTGACCTGCGCGCGGTGGATCATGAGACCCTTCGCGCCGCCCTTGCTGCACTGCTGCAACAGGCCGATTGGTACGCAGCCCCCCTGCCAACGGGACGCAAGCTGTGGCGCGTGCCCGCAGTTTTTGGCACCGCGCTTGCGCCACAGCTGAAGGAAGCGGCCAGCCTTGCGGGGCTGTCACCCGATCAGGCCATAGCAGAGTTTTGCGCGCATCCCTTGCGGGTGCAGGCCATAGGCTTTGCCCCCGGTCAGCCCTATCTGGGCCAATTGCCGCCGCAATGGGATATCCCCCGCCAGACGGGCCTGACCCCGCGCGTGCCCGAAGGGGCCTTGGCCGTCGCCATCCGCCAGATGGTGCTGTTTTCCGTCAGCACCCCCACCGGCTGGCGCCATGTGGGCCAGACCGCCTTGCGCCTGTTCCAGCCAGACCAGCCGGACCCTTTCATCCTGCGTCCGGGCGACGAGGTGCAGCTTGTCCCTGTCACCCGCGCAGAGTTTGAGAATATTCGCCAGTCAGATGCTTTGGGCGGCGCAACATCACAGGCGGTCGCATGATCCGGGAAATTGTCGTGCACCGCGCAGGCCCCGGCGTCACGATCCAAGATATGGGGCGTGCGGGCTGGCTGGCACAGGGCCTGTCGCGCGGGGGGGCTGCGGACCGGCTTGCACTGGCCGAAGGGGCTACGCTGCTGAACCAGCCTGACGATCTGGCCGCGATAGAGATTGCAGGCAGCTTTCTTGGCCTTGAGGCAAGCACCCCCACAAGAATTGCCCTGACCGGCGCCCCCATGCGCGCGCTGTGCAATGGTGATCCGCTGGCGTGGCAGTCCAGCCATGCCCTGCAAGCGGGCGCACGATTGGAGCTGTCGGGCAGTGCGGGCGGCTACAGCTATGTGCATTTTGGTGGCGGGATCGCGGCGGATGTCATTTTGGGCGCACGCTCTGCCCATCTGGCGGCGGGTCTGGGCCAGATGCTGGAAGCGCAAGACAAGTTGGCGCTTGGCGCAGATAGCGGCGGGCGGGTCGGCATGACCTTCACCCCCCTGCCCCGTTTCGATGGCGGCACGCTGCGACTGGTCGAGACGCCACAGACCAGACTGTTTTCACAGGCCGAACGCACCCGCTTCACGCAAACCCCCTTTCGCAAGGATGCACGCGCGAACCGGATGGGCCAGCGGCTTGTCGCAGAAGGCGCGGGTTTCGGCACAGATGGCGGGTTAAGCATTCTGTCCGAAACCATCGTCGCGGGAGATGTGCAGATCACTGGCGACGGGGCGCCCTTTGTGCTGTTGTCCGAATGCCAGACAACGGGCGGCTACCCGCGCATCGGCACGGTTCTGCCCTGCGATCTGCCGCGTCTGGTGCAAGCCCCCGCGAATGCCAGTTTGCGTTTCACCTTTGTTCCCCTGCCCGAGGCCGCAGCACTGGAACGCCTTGAAGCCGCGCGGCGTGACGCCTTGCGCAGCAAATTGCGCCCGCTGATCCGCAACCCGCATGACATGCCAGACCTGCTGGCCTATCAACTTGTCAGCGGGATGACGCGCGGCGATGAACTGGAAGGACCAAGCACATGACACGACAGATCGACCTGAATGCCGATATGGGCGAAAGCTTCGGGCCATGGCCGATGGGGGCGGATGCGGCCCTTCTGAAAATCATCACCTCGGCCAATATCGCCTGCGGCTTTCATGCAGGCGATCCCGATGTGATGGCGCAAGCCATGGCGCAAGCGGTTGAGAATGGTGTGGGCATTGGCGCGCATCCGGGCCTGCCCGACCTGCAAGGCTTCGGGCGGCGGCGCATGCAGATTGCCCCCACGGAGGCACGCAATCTGGTAGCCTATCAACTGGGGGCCGCGCAGGCGATGGCGCGCGCGGCGGGGGGGCAGGTGCGGCACCTGAAACTGCATGGCGCGCTGGCGAATATGGCGGCCGAGGATGAAGCCCTTGCGCGCGCCTGCTATGAGGGGGCGCTGGCTGTTGACCCTGACATCATCCTTGTAGTGATCACAGGCACGAAGCAAGACACCGCCGCGCGCGGCTTGGGCGCGCGTATGGCAAACGAGATCTTCGCCGACCGTGCCTATAGCGAAGACGGATTGCTGATGGACCGACGCTTGCCCGGCGCTGTGATCCATAACGCGGACGCAGTCTGCGCCCGCATTCTTGCCATGCTCGAGGCCCGCGCACTTATCACCGCGCAGGGCACCCATCTGCCGGTACAGATCGACACCATCTGCCTGCATGGCGACACGCAAGAGACGGTAAAACTCGCATATTCCTTGCGCATGGCACTTGAGAGCGCAGGAATGACGCTGTGCCAGTTCAAGGGCGCGCGCCCCGCATAGCGGCGGCATGACAGGGACTTGCTGTTACCGCCAAACCGCGATTGAATCACCAAAAGCCTTGCCCGGTCTGCCGGTTTTGCGGGCAATGCGGGCTTTTGGCGCGCAAATGACAGCGCCGTGGCAGCCCCCTACCCTGCCTTGTTACAACCAGAAGCCCGAGACACCATCCCAGACCAGTTTTCCCCCGACCAGCGTCAGGGTGATATACATGAAGGGGTAGAAAACCTGCGCATTTATCCGTTGAATGACCTTGGCCCCCAGCACTGTCGAAACTGCGGCCAAAGGCAACATAACCGCTGCCGAAAGCAGTGTTTTCGTGTCGAAATGCCCAAGTGCTGCATAGGGTGCCACTTTGACAAGGTTCACCACCGCAAAGAAAATCACGCTTGTGCCCGTGAAAAGGCGCGGATCAAGCCGCAAGGGCAAAGCATAAACCTGAAAGGGCGGCCCCCCCGCATGGGCCACAAAACTGGTAAACCCGGCGAATGCCCCCCAAAAAGAGCCGCTCACCCACCGCTGCCCGCGCGGCAATGCGCCTGCGCGCATCACGGTCATCCGCATGACAAACCCAAGGGCCAGCAATCCGACAATCAGACGTACAAACGCCTCTGAGGTGATTGCCGCAGTCAATGCTCCTACCGCTATGCCCACAAACGCCGCGGGCAACAAATGCCACAGCGTTGCGCGATCGAACCAGCCGCGCCATGTCCAGACACTTATTGCATCCATCATCAGCAAGATCGGCAGCAAAAGGGCAGCGGCCTGCATGGGGGGCATGACCAGTGCAAGAATAGGAACCCCCATCAATGCGAAAGCCCCGCCAAGCCCGCCTTTGGACAAGCCGACAAGAAACACGGCAAGGATGGCCACAAGAAGTGTCTGTGTATCTTGAAAAAATGTGAAGCTGGCGATCAATTGCATGAACGGAACTCTGGTTTGTTGAACGCAAGTATAGGCCATCTTCCCGCTCGGGCCTGTGCGTCAGCACATGGCGACCCGGCGTCAAACTCTGTCAATTCTGCGGCGAACGCATAAAAGACCTGCGCCGCCGGTTCAGGTGTTACGCCCAAGATCAGCAGGCACCCAAACCGGGTAAGCGTGCTTGCTATACCTGCGTGCGATGTGGAACGCAAAAGGGTTTACGCGCCCTCAGTTTCCCGCGTGACCTAATGCGCCCCTTGGCAAAACCGGCAGCCTATGGTTTCGGCAATATGGCAACACTTCCGCAACCCGCGCCAGCGATGCCCACCTTATCTGCTTTCACAAGGTCACCAGACGCAGTAGGCAGGCCAATCGTTGAATTCTGGGAAAAAACATGGCGCAAAATGCCACCATTTATAAAGTGGAACTGTCCGTGTCTGACATGGATCGTCACTATTATGAAACCCATAAACTGACCGTTGCCAAACACCCGTCCGAGACGGATGAACGGCTGATGGTGCGCATTGTGGCTTTCGCACTTAATGCGCATGAACATCTGGAAATGACAAAAGGCCTTTCATCGGATGACGAGCCGGACATCTGGCAAAAAAGCCTAAGCGGCGAGCTGGATGTCTGGGTGTCTTTAGGGCTTCCCAGTGAAAAGGTCATGCGTCAATCCTGCGGCAAAGCCGACAAGGTGCTGGTCTACCCCTATGGCGGCAGAACCGCCGAGATGTGGTGGGACAAGATCAAAAACAGCACCAGCCGCTTTGATAATCTTGAAGTGATGAATTTTTCCGAAGCAGACACCGGCGCATTGGCATCGCTGGCCAGCCGCGCGATGCGACTTCAGATCAATATTCAGGATGGCGATGTCATGGTCAGTGTCGGCGATAGCATCGTGAACATTACGCCGCAAAAATGGAAAAGCATGGCGTAAGTCACCTGTGCCTGCCTGTCGGCACCACACGCCGGATGATCTGCACATAATCCGCCACAATTTCGTCACGGCGGCAGCAGTTGAAACTGCCTTCACCGCGACAGCGGTTTCACTGGTGCCCCCTCACATCTCGCAAGATTCCACCACGAAATCGCACCACCCCGCCGGAGGAGGTGGCGCATTGGGGTCGTCATAGACGATGCCGGGGGCAAAGCGTGGGCGCGTCACAGCAAGTTCGTCAAAAACCCGTTCTGTCAGCCCCACATCAAACAGGGGTACATGGCGCAGCCAGCCTTCTGTCAACAACACAGTTTCACCAGCGGCAACAGAAGGGATTTGGGGCGCATATACTGCATTCAAGTCATCATCGCGCAAAAGGCCACGATCGCCTGCATGGCTGGCATTGCTCCAGACAACACGGAGCTGATCGTTTTCACTATCCCACGCGACAAGGCTTACCCGCATCTGGATAATGCTTTGGCTTTCATTCATGCGCTGCATGAAGCCAAAAATCCCGTCAATATATTCCGGCGTGACAACAGTACCCCCCGCCCGAGACAGCAGATCACTTGCAGTAAAGACAGATTTTTGCAGATTGGTTTGCTGCCGGAAAGCATCTGTATAGGTGACGGATGCTACAAGCGCCCAAAGGATCACAGGCAAAATAAGAACCGTCTCGGTGCTGACAGCCCCTTGCTGGTACGTTCGGAAAGCATGTACCGCGCGTAAGACCCTGCGCCATACAACTGCGAAGCGGGGGAAAGACGGGCTGATCATTCGTTCACAAACCCTGAAACACTGCGCAACGCGAACATTCCCGACGTATCGAGAGGCAGTCTCAGGCCCCATGCCGTTGTCGGAAAGATCGGGCGCGCAAGATAGCACGCACGCAGATACATAATGTTCTGCCCCCCGCCCAAGCTGAAGGTTGTGACTGGATTCACCGCTTCGGCCAGATCGATGCATGCCGTCTCCTGCACAGGGAATTGCCATGTGTCCGTATCGATGACCCGCAATTCCAGCAGCAACCGCGCGTCACAACTTGGCATTGCGATCGCCCGAGAGCAGATATGACTGCGGAATTGATCATGGGTTGTCCCATCCGGCAGCGCGCCCAGCCGCACATCCCGCACCGCAATATCCACAGCGCGATCCAATCCAACCCGTTGCAGATTGATCCATCCCGCCTCTGCCCCCATCATAAGAATGGAGATCACGACAGGAAACAGGATCGCAAACTCGACAGTGGCGCTGCCTTGGGTGCGCGCGCCAAAGCGGGCAATGCGGCGCGAGACGGTGACGCGGCGCTTCATTGGATCAACCTCAGCGACTGGATTGATGTTGCAATGGCGCGAAAGGCCGTATCAAGATCAAGGCCTTGGGCATTGAAGAACAGCGCAGGACTGCTGGCGCAATTGCGCATCTCGGTCTGGCCCGCGCTGTTTGTTTCAAACGCGATTGTATAGACAATCACACCATTGTCTTTTGCCAGATTGCACGCTGAATAGAAATCAAGGCGGTTTTCGTTCAGGGTGCTGACGTGCCTGCGCCATGAATCGCCCAGCGCGTCAAGATGGGTGGTATTCAGAATCTCTTGTTCGGCTTCTGTGGGATAGACGCCATCTCGCCCGAAGACATTGTTTCCACGGCGCGGTCGAAACTGGTCTGTGATGTTGCCATCGGTCATAAGCACCACAACCTTCAGGGTGTCAGGGTCGTCCCATGCGGCGGGCCTGTCCTTGTGCACGCTGGGAACAGCATTTTGCTGGGCAAGTGTAGCGGTCAGCCACTGGCTGCTTGGGTCAAGCAACGAAATCCCCCATCGCATGCCATAATGCGTGCCAGTGCCGTCATGCAGACGCAAATTGGTCAGGAAATTGTGCAGCTCTGCTTCATTGCTGGAATGATACAGAATTGAATTTGCCTCATTCGGGCACCACCCCCAATCCAGCCATGCCCAATCTGTCGCCCAATTCATGAAATGCGGGGCTTGGGGCATGGACCCGACATCGGGCAACGACGTGTTTTGAAACACACTCCGAGGAAGATCGGGACAATGTGAATATGCGTGCCACGCCGTTCCGCCCAGAAGCGAGAACACCTCTTGCCCCGGATTCACAGTGCCTGCGTAGGGGATAATGGAAATCGTGGTCACATCGGGTGCATCTTCATTCAGCACGGCTGACACAAATTGCTGCGCCGAACTGCGCAAGCGGGTGATGCGGGGCATCCCACCGGAATCCAGCCAGCGCATGGAACCCGAGATATCCAGCACCAGCGAAATCTCGATATTGGTGACCTCTTCGCGCGCCGCGCTGCCCTCGGAGCTTGTCAACTCGTCCACACCAACCCAGCGCATGAACAATGTGTTTACCGAAGGCTGCGTGGTCACGCGAACGGTTGCGGAATTCATCGCGTCTTCTGTGACCTCTACCGCGACCAGATAATCTGACAGACCCGCGACATCGAAATATTCCTGAACCAGCGCCGCGCGATCACCGCTTTCGCGCAAAGTTGCCGCAGCGATAGTTGCGCGGTCGGCTGTTGATTGCACCCTGATGCGATTACTCTCATAACGCATGAAATCCACAACAATGCCCGACACCAGAAGGATTGCCACAAATACAAACAACCCAAAAATGATCATGGCTCCGCTCTCGTGGCGGGCAAAGCGCGCGGGATGACGCGTTATTTTGTTTGAAGTCAATATATTGAGAAATCTGTGGCGCTGAAATTTCGTGTGAAACATTGCATAATCCTTCAACAGAAATTGCCATGTGCAGGGCACAGAAACCTTTGTTAAAGGCAGATGAACCAAAGTTATGACGCTCTTGCGGCAGGATCATGGCATTTTTCTGTTTCTATTTTGGCTGTCACGCCCCAATCCGCAATTTTTCCGCAGGGCTTGTGGGACCAGTCCCATAAGAAATGGCCCCCAAACACCCGCCCGAAGTCTAAGTCATGGCGGAAATATGCGGGGTATTCATCACATCAGCACTGCGATCTGAACAGGGCAGATGCACGGCCCAAGAAACAGGACCATGCCGCGCTGATATGTTGATTGGGATTGCAGGGGGTGCCAAAGTACTTGGCATCAGCCGATGCTGCGACGCTACGCAATTTCAGGAAGTGTTGACTGACTTTTCCGGTTCGAAATTGCGCGCAAAACAAAAGTTACAGCGGGCCATTGCGCGGTTTCGCGCGCGCCTCGATCACCACAAAGGCCTGCGCCCATGGGGCGTCATCGGTCAGGCTGACATGAATCACTGCCTCATGCCCGTCCGGGGTCATCGCGGCCAGCCGCTCTGCCGCCCAGCCAGACACATGCATCACGGGCTGCCCGCCCTGCCGGTTCGTCACCCACATGTCGCGCCATGAAATGCCCATCGCCAGCCCTGTGCCCAGCGCCTTGGAGCATGCCTCTTTCGCGGCCCAGCGTTTGGCATAGGTGGCCACGTCATCGCCACGCCGCGCCGCGCGCACGCGTTCTTCTTCGGTAAACACGCGGTTCCGGAACCTGTCGCCGAATCTGGCCAATGTCTTGGCGATCCGGTCAATATTGGCAAGATCGGTTCCAATGCCAAGGATCATGTCCCGTTACATCCGCGCAAGGTTCATCTGGCGCCGCATTTCGCGGATCACCGCGTCCAGCCCGACAAACACCGCCTCGCCAATCAGGAAATGGCCGATATTCAGTTCGACCAGTTCAGGGATGGCCGCAATCGGGCCTACGTTTTCATAGTTCAACCCGTGGCCTGCATGCACTTCCAGCCCCAGATCGCGCGCCAATGCGGAACACAGGATCAACCGGCGCAGCTCTGCATCGCTCGCGGCCCCATCGCCTTCGGCGAAATAGTCGCAATAGGCACCGACATGCAGCTCTATCACCTGCGCCCCCACGCGGGCCGCTGCCTCGACCTGCGCCTCGTCCGGGGCGATGAACAGCGACACCCGCGCGCCCGCGTCGCGCAGCGGTGCAATGAATTCGCGCAGGCGGGGTTCATCGCCCGCCACATCCAGCCCGCCTTCGGTTGTGCGTTCTTCGCGCCGCTCTGGCACAATGCACACAGCATGGGGTTTATGCGCCAAGGCAATGCGCTGCATTTCATCCGTTGCGGCCAGCTCCAGATTGATGGGCAGCGTGACCGCATCCATAACTGCGGCAAGATCAGCATCACGAATATGCCGCCGGTCTTCGCGCAAATGCAGCGTAATCCCATCTGCGCCGGCTTGCTGCGCCAGCTTCGCGGCGCGCACAGGGTCAGGGTCGCGCCCCCCGCGCGCATTGCGCAAAGTCGCCACATGGTCGATATTCACGCCCAAGCGCAAGGCGGTTTCAGGGTTTGTCAGGGACATTTTCATCCTCGCTGTGTTCTGTCAACACATACGCCACTTCTTCCAAAACTCAATATCCCAAGCTGGGGTCTGCGTCATTTCTTCGCGTCGCTTTTGCGTGCCTGTTCAAATCGTTCCTGAAGTTTCTTCAACCTGCGGCTGCGATAGGCGCGGATCAGTGGCAGCGACAGGAAATAGGCGATCACCCCGCAGACCGTGCCAATAATCGACCCGCCCAGCATATACGGCACGAACACTTCCCAGCCGAACTTCTCCAACTTTTCCCAGATCAGCACCTCTGGCGTAAACATGGCCAGCAAATTGCGCCCCATTTCACCCCAGATCGCGCCAAAAGCCTGCATCACCTCTGACGCTTTGGCCGACTTTTCGCGCCCCAGAATAAAATTTCCCAATTCCAGCGCACTGACCACAATAATGGGAAATGTGAAAGGGTTGCCAAAAAATGTAGCCAGCAGGGACGCCAGAATATTGCCCCGCAACGCCCATGCCAAAGATGCGGCGGCGATAAAATGCAATCCGAATAGCGGCAGGCAACTGACGGCCACACCTGCGGCAATGCCTTTTGCAATCCGTTCGGGGCTGTCGGGCAGGCGCCGCAACCTGTGCATGACGTAATTCGCAGACCGGCCCCAGCCGCCGCCGGGAATAAAGAAATTCACCAGCGCTTGGCGAAAATTCCTTGGGCTGCGACGTTTGAACACCAAGGCAACTGCCCTTCCTGAGCTACGACCCGACCGCCACAGTCAAGGCCGCAAAGACGGATCTCTTGCACGAACGATCTGCGCGACCGCCGTTTCGGCTTCGAGGGCCGTTAACACCTGATGCAGATGCGAGATGCCGCGCAACTCCAACTCTACCAACAAACGGTAGAAATCAGGCTTTCGATCCACGAACCGTAGATCAGAGATATTGGCCTTATGCTCTCCAATCAAGCTACAGACGCGCCCAAGAACGCCTGCATCGTTGGAAATCGTCAAATCCAGCGACACACCATAGACAGCGGGGTGTGTGCCATCCAGCCAGTGCAGGTCGATCCAGCGTTCGGGCTGGCTTTCATAATCGGCCAATGCCTCGCAATCCATGGAATGCGCGACCACGCCTTTGCCACGATAGGTGATCCCGATAATCCGCTCTCCGGGCAAGGGCTGGCAGCAGGGGGCGCGCCGGAAAGACTGGTCCGCTTCCAGCCCGACAACAGGGCGCGCGGCATCGACTTCCGGCTCTAGCAAGGTGGTTTCGGGATACAGCGCATTGACCACGCGGCGCGCGCTGATCTCGGCAGAGCCGACACGCGCGCGCAATTCGGGCGCATTCGGCACGCTTAGCAGTTTGGCCGCTGTCGTCAGTGCCTTGGCGCTCAACTCGCGCCCTGCCCCTTCAAAGGCCAGCCGCAACAACTCGTTGCCCAGCCGGATAAAGCGTTCACGATCCTCGTTGCGCAGTGACCGGCGAATCGCTGATTTCGCCCGCCCCGTGACCACAATATCAATCCAGCTGGATTGCGGGCGCTGGCCTTCGGCTGTGATAATCTCGACCGACTGGCCATTGCGCAGCCGCGTCCAAAGCGGCACGCGCAACCCGTCCACCTTGGCCGAAACACACCCATCCCCGATGCGCGTATGGATCGCATAGGCGAAATCCAAGGGCGTTGCCCCGCGCGGCAGCTGGATCACATCGCCCTTGGGGCTGAAGCAAAAGACCTGATCCGAATACATCTCCAACTTCACATGTTCGAGAAAGGCGTCGTGATCCTCTTCATTCTCGAACCCTTCGGTCAGGGTGCTGATCCATTTCGCGGGGTCTACCGCAAACGGGTTTTCACTGCGCTGGCCGTCGCGGTAGGCCCAATGCGCGGCAACGCCCGCTTCGGCCACTTCGTGCATTTCACGGGTGCGGATCTGGATTTCGACACGCTTGCCATCGCGCCCCGACACGGTTGTGTGGATCGAGCGGTAGCCATTCGATTTGGGCTGGCTGATATAATCCTTGAACCGCCCCGGCACGGCTGTCCAGCGTCGGTGCACCGCCCCCAGAACGCGGTAACAATCGTCAAATTCCGCCGTGATAATGCGAAACCCGTAAATGTCGGACAGGCGCGAAAAGGCCAGGTCTTTTTCCTGCATCTTGCGCCAGACGGAATAGGGCTTTTTCGCGCGGCCATACACATCGGCCACAACATCCGCGCGCTCCAGCTCGGCGCGGATATCGGCGCTGATGCGGTGCACCACATCGCCCGCTTCGCGCTGCAAGGTGATGAAGCGGCGCAAAATGGAATTGCGGGCCTCGGGGTTCAACACCCGAAAGGCCAGATCCTCCAGTTCTTCGCGCATCCATTGCATGCCCATGCGCCCTGCAAGGGGGGCATAGATATCCATCGTCTCGCGGGCTTTCTGGGCCTGTTTTTCTGGCCGCATGGACCGGATCGTGCGCATGTTATGCAGCCGGTCTGCCAGCTTCACCAGAATCACACGCAAGTCGCGCGACATGGCGATCAATAATTTGCGGATATTTTCGGCCTGTTTCGCCTCGGACGAAGACAGTTGCAGATTGGTCAGCTTGGTCACACCATCGACAAGTTCGGAAATCTCGGCGCCAAACAGGCGGCTGACTTCTGTATAGGTCGATTTGGTGTCTTCAATTGTGTCATGCAGCAGCGCGGTGATGATTGTTGCATCATCAAGGCGCATTTCTGTCAGCAAGGCCGCCACAGCAACCGGATGGGTGAAATACGGCTCTCCCGAGTGGCGAAACTGACCTTCATGCATCGCCTCGCCATAGGCCCATGCTTCGCGGATCAGCTTTTCGTCACTACGCGGATTATAATTGCGCACAAGCGCGATCAGATCGTCTTGCGTGATCACGCCTGCGGCCCTTCCCTGCCTGTCACACTGGCCCCTGCCCCATTCCGGCGCATAGGGCCAAGCGTGACTTAGCCTGCTTGTCCCTGTGCTTCCATCAGCGCGCGCAGCATCTGCTCTTCGCTCATGCCGTCCTGTTCGGGGGCATCGCGCTCTGCGCCGCCCATAAGCAGGGCCATATCGTCATCTTCCGGCATATCGACTTCGATCTGCGTTTGCAGACTTTCGATCATGCGTTCGCGCAGATGGTCGGCAGATTGGGTTTCCTCGGCAATTTCACGCAGGGCAACAACAGGGTTTTTGTCATTGTCACGGTCAACCGTGATCGGCGCGCCTGCCGCGATTTCACGGGCACGATGCGAGGCAAGCGCCACCAACTCGAAACGGTTGGGAACTTTGTCAACGCAATCTTCCACTGTTACGCGGGCCATGATGTCTCTCCAGTCTGCCGGATGTGTCGGGTCAAAGCGGATCATTACTGCGCCTGACGGGAGTTGACAAGCGCTAGCAACCGCAAAGCGATGTGAATTTACTGTGAAATCGGCCTTATTTCCGCCAAATCCGCAGGATCAAGCGCTGCATGCAGTTCGGCCACGGTTTTCCTCAACACAGGATGGCACCAGTCAGGGGCAATATCCATCAGCGGAACCAGCACGAAAGCACGTTCATGCAGGCGCGGATGCGGCAAAATCAACTCGTCGGGCGCAAGCCGCATCTGCTCTGCCAACTCCAGCCCCGCCCATTGTCGGTAACGCTTCAGATCGGGGCAAATCTGCGCCCCCACGGCCAGCAGATCCAGATCCAGAATGCGCGGCCCCCAGCGCTGCGCCCGGACGCGCCCCGCACGCCTCTCGATATCATGCAGGGTTTGCAGGATGGCTGGCGCGGGCAGATCGGTCACGCAAAGTAACGCCGCATTCACAAAATCGGGACCGGCCCCCGCAGGGAAGCATGGGGTCCGAAACACCCTGCTTTTTGCTGCAACTTCAACCCCTGATTGTGAAATTTCGCAAATCGCGGCCTCGACCTCATCCAAGGGACTATCCTTTTGCCCCATGAGGTTGCCCCCAATAGCAACCAGCACCTGATTGCATTTCCCCTGTGTATCCTTATGTCTCATGACATGCTGTGACGCATAATAACACCCGCTCGCATTCTTTGCGTTATATGTTCGACTTTTATGCGTCATTACCCGAAACACACTCAATTGTAAGGTAAAATTGGATGTTCTACAAAGATGAGCGTCTTGCGCTTTTTATTGATGGTGCGAACCTATACGCGGCCGGCAAGGCACTGGGGTTCGACATTGATTACAAGCTTTTGCGTCAGGAATTCATGCGGCGCGGCAAGCTTTTGCGGGCTTTCTACTACACGGCCCTTTTGGAGAATGAAGAATATTCCCCGATCAGGCCATTGGTGGATTGGTTGCATTATAACGGTTACAACATGGTAACCAAGACGGCCAAGGAATACACCGACTCGATGGGCCGTCGCAAAGTCAAAGGCAACATGGATATAGAGCTTGCTGTAGATGCAATGGAACTTGCACCAAGGCTGGACCATGCTGTGTTGTTTTCCGGCGATGGCGATTTCCGCCCCTTGGTCGAAAGCCTGCAACGTCAGGGCGTGCGCGTCTCTGTCGTCTCGACAATCCGCAGCCAGCCGCCCATGATCTCGGACGATCTGCGCAGACAGGCCGACAATTTCATCGAACTTGATGAATTGCGCGATGTGATTGGTCGCCCCCCGCGCGAACCACGGTTCGAACGAGAGCCTGACGCGGAAATGTCCACCAACTGACGCGGACCTTCCACACTTACACGCCAGCTGCGATGCATCTTGCATCCGGCTGGCGTTGTGCATTCTGGGACGCCGTCTATCGGCAGGATGACAGTTGAAATCATATGCTGTATTCTACATTCTTGAGACATGACGAAGACCGCCAGAGCTGTCCGCACGCCCGGTTGGCCTGCGACATAAATGCAAAGATTGGCATTAAGTAAAGTATTTTTGTTGCTCTGCACCAAATAAGACCCTATGTAATGCTGCGACCGCATAATAGAGAAAACGATCAGATTGGAATCACCGATGCCGCATGATGGACAAGCCCTGCACTCGCCTCTTCTCACAGACCTTCTGGATGTGACACGCGCCGCATTGCCCCCCGTTGAAGCGGTATTGAATGACGCATTGGACGCAATGCGCGTGCGCATCGCACCGGCGGGCAAAATTGACGCAACCCTGCTGGAAACCGACCAATACGCCGCCCACGGCTTGGCATGGCTGGCAACCTATGTCGAAAGCCTGCGCCAGATGCAGGGCTGGGCAGAGCGGTTGAAGGATGAAGGCCGCTTTGGCGAGATGGAGCAGTTGATCCTGCAAATCGGGTTTGGCGAATACCTCAACCAGATCGCAGGCGGGATTGCGATGAACCAGGGCGAAGTCGCGCGTCTGGCAGATCTTGGCGTCACTGCCGATCTGGATACAGGCGCCGCAGGCCAGTTGCGCCGCGATGGCAATACAGACGCCGCGCGCATGGCGCTGGTGGCCTGCATGCGCACCAACCATGGCCGCGCAACCTTTGGCGCGACCGGGCTGGACGAAGAGTTGGAAATGATCCGCGACCAGTTCCGCCGCTATTCGGACGAACAGATCGCGCCGCACGCGCATGACTGGCACCTGAAGGATGAACTCATCCCGATGGACGTGATCGAGCAATTGTCCGAAATGGGCGTTTTCGGTCTGACCATTCCAGAAGAATTTGGCGGGCTGGGCATGCCCAAGGCCGCGATGGTCGTCGTCTCTGAGGAATTGTCGCGCGGCTATATCGGCGTGGGCAGCCTTGGCACCCGCACCGAGATTGCGGCAGAACTGATCATCTGTGGCGGCACCGATGCGCAGAAAGAACATTGGCTGCCCAAGCTGGCCTCGGGCGAGATCCTGCCAACAGCCGTGTTCACCGAACCCAATACCGGCTCGGACCTTGGCGCATTGCGCACTCGCGCAGTGAAAGTAGGCGAGGATTGGGAGATTACGGGCAACAAAACATGGATCACCCATGCCGCCCGCACCCATGTCATGACTGTGCTGGCCCGCACCATTCCCGACACCACAGATTATCGCGGCCTGTCCATGTTCCTGGCCGAAAAGGAACCGGGCACAGATGAACATCCCTTCCCCACCCCCGGCATGACCGGCGGCGAGATCGAGGTGCTGGGCTACCGTGGCATGAAGGAATACGAGCTGGGCTTCGACGCCTTCAAGGTCAAGGGCGAGAACCTGCTGGGCGGGGTCGAGGGGCAAGGCTTCAAGCAATTGATGCAAACCTTCGAATCGGCCCGCATCCAGACCGCCGCGCGCGCCATTGGTGTGGCGCAGAACGCGCTGGAAGTGTCGATGCAATATGCCGAAGACCGCAAGCAATTCGGCAAATCGCTGATAGAATTCCCCCGCGTTGCCGCCAAACTGGCGATGATGGCGGTAGAAATCATGATCGCGCGCCAACTGACCTATTTCAGCGCCCGCGAAAAAGATGCCGAGCGCCGCTGTGATCTGGAAGCAGGCATGGCCAAACTGCTGGGCGCGCGCGTGGCTTGGGCTGCGGCAGATAACGGGCTGCAAATTCACGGCGGCAACGGCTTTGCGCTGGAATACCAGATTAGCCGTATCTTGTGCGATGCACGCATCCTGAATATCTTTGAAGGGGCTGGCGAAATTCAGGCACAGGTGATTGCGCGGCGCCTGCTATAAGGCCGCCGGAATTGCCAGTCTGACCGAGGGCGCGCGGAGGGAGGAGCCGCGCGCCCTATTTATTGGCCCTACAGCAACTGCCGCTGGTGGATGATCTGGGGGATTAGCTTCTTCACCGTGAAGAACCCCGCCGTGGCATGGGGCCAGATTGCGCGATCCCAAGGGCGCTGCCATTCACATAAAGTTATCCCCGCCGCGTCCAGCGCCGGTGTGGCCTCTCTCAGCCAGTCACGCAGCGGCCCTTCGGGGATATAAGGCGTGATAATCTGCCGCGCGCCAGCCTTACCCGCCCACCGCGCCAGATCGGCAGGCACGCCCGCACGCAACGCCTCTGCCTGCAAGCCTGTGCGGCGGGCCGCGTCTTGCAAAGCGCCCGCTTCAAACGCCGCCACATCATCCGAAACAGCGCTGACAGAGCGCAGATGCGACGCGGCAAGCGTAGCGGTCGCGCGAATATCATAAGACGCCAGATCAAAATCCTCGACGCGGCAATCTTCTTCGGTGATCAGCAACGCAGAGGGGCGCGCAGGGTCAGGCGCGCGCGGCGGCCGCAAGGGGGTGACCGATGGCAGCCCGTCAGGTTCGGACCCTTCCAGCCCTTGCACCACCTCAGTCAGGTCGCTCTCGCGCGGGGCAAACCGCTGGCCGGTGAATTTGGCAATGTTCCAGCCCTGCGCCGCATAGGGTTTGCCCCGCGTATGCAGCCCCGCCACCCAACGCCAGCCCAATGTGTTGGACGCCGGGTCCCCATCCAGCAAATGCCGATAGAAGAAATCCGCCCCCAACCGCCACGGCAGGCCCAGCGTGAAAACCCAGATCGAGGCGAACCACATCCGCGCATGGTTGTGCAAATACCCCGTCTCGACCAGCTCTCGCGCCCATGCGTCGAAACATTCCAGCCCGCTTTGGCCTGCTTCAGCATCCGCCACAGCACGGCGCAAGGCGCGGTCACGCTCCAACATTTCCAGATCGCGCAACACGCCGTCACGGTAGCTGGCCCAGATGACGGGCCTGCGTTCCAGCCACCCCTTGAAATAGCCGCGCCACACCACTTCCTGAATGAATTTCTCGGCCTGCTCTGGCCCATGTGTGGCAAGGGCGGCTGCGACCACATCTTCCTCCAGCACCAGCCGCCGCCGCAGATAGGGCGACAGGCCAGACACATCGCGGTGCTTGTCCGGCCCGTAGTCGTAATTCCGCCCCGCTGCATAGTGCCGCCCCATACGCGGCACAAATGCCGCCAGGCGAGCCTCACCCTCGGCCCGCGTTGCTGCCTGATATCGCATAATCCCGCCTCTGACTTGCTGCTTATGCGCCAGATAGCCTGCCGCGCGCGCGCTTCAATTCGCCGCGCGCTACTCTGGCGTTTTGGCGAAATCGAAATCATCCAAGCGCGCGCCACGCCGCGTGATCTTGTCGGCAGAGATGCGGATATCCGACAAATCGCCCTGCACTTGGGCAAAATGCCCCTCAAGTTTCGCCACACGCGCACCCAGCCGCGTGGCATCTTCCACCAGCAACTGCACTTCGCGCCGCACCGCGCGAGCCTCGCTGCGCAAGCGGGTATCTTTCAACACCGCGCGCAATGTCACCAATGTTGCCATGCAGGTCGAGGGCGAGACGATCCAGACCCGCGCGGCAAAACTTTCGCGCAGCACATCGGCCATATTGGCATGCAACTCTGCATAAACCGCTTCCGAGGGCAGGAACATCAGCGCGCCTTCGGCCGTTTCACCGGGCAGGATGTAGCGGTCCGCAATCGCGCGGATATGCCCGCGCATGGCGCGCGACAGGGCGCGCCGTGCCTCAGCGCGCTGCGCGTCATCGGTGGCGCGCGTCAGCGCCTGCCACCCTTCCAGCGGAAACTTGGCATCCAGCGCCAAGGGCTGTTCCAGATGGATCAGCGCATCGGCCCGCCGCCCGTTCGAAAGGGTTGCTTGCAGGCTATAGGCATCGGGCGGCAGGGCATCGGCCAAAAGCGCCTCCAGCTGCACCTCGCCAAAGGCACCGCGCGCCTGTTTGTTCGACAGGATATCTTGCAGGCTAAGGACGTTCCCGGACAGCGCCTCGATCTTGGCCTGTGCCGCGTCGATCACTTGCAGCCGTTCGCGCAAGGCCCCCATGCTGCTGGCGGTCACCTGCGCATTGCCCGCCAGCGTGTCGCCCATATACCGCCCCATATCGGCAAGGCGAGCTTCGACCAGCCCGATCACCTGCGTCTGGCTTTGGGCCACATGCCCCAGCCCGCCTGCAAGCTGCTGCTGGCTTTCGCCCAAGCTGGTCAACCGCGCATCCAGCACTGCCAAGCGCCCCGAAAGCGGCCCCAGCACCCGTGCCAGCCGCCACAGCACCACAAGCGCCACTGCCCCCAGCGCAAGCGCGATCACCACAGGGTCCGTCCAGGACAGGCTCATCTGCGGCCAAACAGCTTTTCAATGTCATCAAGGCCCAGTTCCACATAGGTGGGCCGCCCGTGGTTGCATTGGCCAGATAGGGGCGTGGCCTCCATCTCGCGCAAAAGCGCGTTCATTTCTTCCACCCGCATCACACGGCCAGACCGGACAGAGCCGTGACAGGCCATGCGCGACAAGACCGCATCTATGCGCGCTTCCAGAGTCTGGCTTTGCCCCAGATCGGCCAGCTCATCCAGAATGTCGCGCAACAGGCCGCCCGCGTCGAGTTGGCCCAGAATGGCGGGCACTTCGCGGATAATGACGCAGCTGCCGCCAAATGCCTCGACCACCAGCCCAAGTGCGGCCAGATCGGGCGCAAGCTCCATCAGTTGCGAAGTCTCATGGGGTGACAGCGCGACAATCTCGGGGATCAGCAGCGCCTGCGCGGCCACGCCATTTTCTGCGCGCTGGCGCTTTAGCCGCTCATAGACCAGCCGCTCATGTGCTGCGTGCTGGTCGACAATCACCATCCCGCGCGTGGTTTGGGCGATGATGTAATTCTCATGCACCTGCGCGCGCGCGGCCCCCAAAGGGGCGTCCTGCAGGCCATCAACTGGGACTTCATGACGCGCCGACACACCCTGCGGCTCTGGCCAAAGCGCGGGCGCCTCGGCAAAGCCTTGCGGGGCTTGCAACTGATAGGCGCTCCGCACCGCCCCACTGGACGGGCGGTCCATCTGGTAGCGCTGTGGCGCGGCTTGCGGCTGCATCGCGCCCAGCATTGCGCCGCCCACTGTGCTGGAGGCCCGATGCCCCGCCCCCGCCAGCGCATGGCGCAAGGCACTGATCAGCAACCCGCGCGCAAGGCCGGGGTCACGAAAGCGCACCTCGGATTTGGCGGGGTGGACGTTCACATCCACCAGTTCGGGGTCACAATTCAGGAACAGCGCCACAACAGGGTGCCGGTCGCGCGACAAAACATCGGCATAGGCGGCGCGCAAGGCCCCCAGCAGCATCTTGTCGCGCACAGGCCGGCCATTGACGAACAGGTATTGCGCCACCGCCGCCCCACGCGAATAGGTGGGCAGCGCGGCAAGCCCTGTCAGGTGGAACCCCTCGCGCTCTGCATCGATGCGCAGGGCGTTGTCGGTGAATTCGCGCCCCAGAATCGTCGCCATCCGTTCTTCCAGCGCATCAAACAGCGCGCCTTGGGCGGCGTCTGCGCGGAAAATCTGGCGCGTCTCATCATTCGACACATCGCTTAGGGTAAAGCTGACATAGGGTTCTGCCATTGCCAGACGTTTCACCACATCGGCAATCGCCTGCGCCTCGGCGCGGTCCGAGCGCATGAATTTCAGCCGCGCAGGCGTGGCGTGGAACAGATCGCGCAGCGTGACTGTGGTGCCATATTGCGCCGCTTCGGGCCGGACACTGCCGATCCGCCCGCCATCGACCGACAGCGTTGCCCCCTCTTCGCCCGCAGCGCGGGTGGTCAGGGTCAGCCGCCCCACAGCGCCCAAAGAGGGCAGCGCCTCGCCCCGAAACCCGAAAGAGCGGATATTCAGCAGATCACTGCCATCAATTTTAGAAGTGGCATGCCGCGACAGCGCCAGCGGCAAATCCTGCGGCCCCATTCCATGCCCGTCATCGCGTACGCGGATCAGGGTTTTGCCGCCATCGGCATAAGCCACATCAACACGGGTTGCGCCCGCATCCAGCGCGTTTTCAACCAGTTCTTTCACCGCAGATGCAGGCCGTTCCACCACTTCGCCAGCGGCAATGCGGTTGACAGCGGCCTCATCCAGCTGGCGAATTTCCGGGCGTATATTGCGATCTGGTGCGTTCATACTACAGGATATAGCATGACCACTTGCCACCTGCCAAGCCTCAGTTCAGGCCCACAGGTTGCCCCACGATCACGAAAAACAGCGCATCAGGGTCATACAGGCGCGATGCGACATCATTCACCTCTTCCAGCGTCAGGGCGGCAATCATGTCATTGCGCTGATTGACATAATCAATGTCAAACCCCTGATACTGCATCGATGCCATGATCGACGCGATCGAGGAATTACCGTCAAAGCGCAGCGGATATGCGCCTGTCAGATAGGTCTGGATACGCTCCAACTCCTCTTGCGTCACGCCATCGCTGGCCATACGCGCCCATTCTTCGCGCAACAGCTCTATCACAATTTCAACATTGGCGTTGTCAGTGGACAATCTGCCCTGATAGCTTTCACCCAGCGCACCAGACGACAGAAACGCACCAATACCGTAAGTAAGCCCACGTTCTTCGCGCAAATTGCGCATCAGCCTTGTGCCGAAGCGGCCACCGCCGAATACTTCATTTACAACAAAAGCAGTCAAAAACTCCGGATCATCGCGCGCGATCCCTGCATGGCCGAATGCGACAACCGATTGCGGACCGTCAAAGGGAATGATCTCTAACCCCGCCTCGGCCAGAAACTCGGCGCGCTCTGGCATGTGCCAGCCGGTATCGGGCACCCCCTCAAACAGGCGGTCCAGCAAAACCCCCAGATCCTCGGCAGAAATGTCGCCCGCCGCCCCGATAAACACATTGTCACGCGCAATCGCGCCCTGATGCGCCGCTACAAGGGCGTCGCGGTCCAGCGCGGCTATCGTTTCCGGCGTGCCGTTGCTTTCGCGCCCATAGGGGTGGTCCTGAAACGCCGCACGGGCAAAAGCACGAGAGGCGATGGTGTTCGGCTCTAGCACATCGCGGCGCAGTTGCGCCAAAAGCTGCCCGCGCGTGCGCGCGATTGCGTCTTCATCAAAGCGCGGCTCGGTCAGGGCAAGGCGCAAATGGTCGATCACGGCTTCGGCATCTTCGGTCAGGAACCGCACCGAAACAGACACCGAATCGCGCCCCGCATCAAAGCGGATGCGGGTGGCCAGTTCTTCACTGCGGGCCGCGAAAGCCTGCGCATCCATGTCGCCCGCCCCTTCGGAAAGCAGCGCGGTCATCATATTCACCACACCGGCCTGCGCGTCATCTTCCAGTGTCGCGCCGCCCGCAAAGATCAGATCCAGCGAGACAAACGGGATCGAGCGTTCTTCGACCAGCCACGCAGTCAGCCCCGATGGCGATGTAACCGGCGTAATGTCCACCTCTGCGCGCAGCGGAAAGGCAACGAGGATGAACAGGGCAATCAGACGTTTCATTGGCTCAACTCCGAAGTCGCGGGCAAGGTCAGGTAACCAGTTACAGCATTGCGGCGGTCCAGCAGCATCTGGCCTGCGGCGATCACGTCTTCAGGCGTGACAGCTTCCAGCGCGTCGATCCAACCCTCGACATCGTCAACACTCAAGCCGATGCTAAGCCCCACGCCGAACTGACGCGCGCGCGATTGCGCGTCATCCAACCCGTAAATTTCAGAGGCCCGAAGCTGGCGGCGCACGCGCTCGAACTGGTCCAGATCGACGCCGTCTTCCAGAAATTCGGCCACAACGCGGTCAAGGGCGGCTTCGCCGTCTTCCAGCGACACACCGTCCACAGGCGCAATCCCAAGCGAGAACATGCCATAATCGCGCGCCATGCCGTTGTAGCTGGCCCAAGCCGACAGGGCGACGCCTTCTTCAAAATTCAAACGCCGTTCCAGCACCGATGTGGTGGAACTGCCGCCCAGCAGCGCCGCCAGCATTTGCAGCGCGGCGGCTTCCGACTGGTCGCCACTGCGGCGCACTGGGGCCAGATAAATGCGGCTGACATAGGGCGTGCCCACCCGCGCATCCTCGAACACGATGCGGCGTTCCGCCAGATGCGGCGGCTCAGAGGGGCGCTCACGCATTGCCGCATTGGGATTTTGGGGGATCGGGCCATAATGCTGTTCTGCCAGCGCCAGCGCTTGGGCGGTGTCGACATCGCCTGCGATCACCAGAATAGCGTTATTGGGGCCATAATGCTGGCTGTAGAATTCCATCGCATCCGCGCCGGTCAGCCCTTCCATCTCGTGCCGCCAGCCGATGATCGGGGTGCCGTAGGGGTGCGCTTTATAAAGTGCGGCCAGCAACGCCTCGTTGAATTGCCCGCCCACGCGGCTTTCCAGAACCTGCCCGCGTTCTTCCAAAATTACACCGCGTTCCGGCAGCCAGTCCGCTTCGGTGAAGGACAGGTTTTGCATCCTGTCCGCTTCCATTTCCATCATCAGGTCCAGCCGGTCAGAGGCAACGCGCTGGAAAAAGCCAGTGTAATCCCAAGACACGAAGGCGTTGTCGCTGCCGCCATTGGCTTCGACCACGGCAGAAAATTCGCCCGCGTCGCGCGTGTCGGTGCCCTTGAACATCAGGTGTTCAAGGAAATGCGCAATGCCGGATTTCAAAGGCGGCTCGTCCGCAGCCCCTGCCCGATACCAGACCATATGCACCACAACAGGCGCGCGGCGATCCTCGATCACGACCACCTCCAACCCGTTATCCAGTTGGGCATGGGTCACAGTGTCGCCGTAAGCGGGGTGAAGCAGACCAAGCGTCAGCAGGGCGGCAAATGCCAGATGGCGCGCAAACATGAAAATCCTCCAAGACCCGTATTGCGGGCAAGCTACTGTCTTTGGGGAAGGTTTCAAGCCCGCCCACGCAAGCGTGACGACCAATGCTGTGCCGGAAATGCCCCGGCACAGCAAATCATTACTCGACAGTGACCGTAATCATCTCGGATATGATGGGCGGATCATGCGGCACATGGAACTGATCGCCCATCACCAGCACAAAAGTATGCGTGCCAGCAGGCAGTTCCAGCGTTGTTTCGGTCTGCCCGCCCCCGAAATGCAGATGCGTATCCGAGAAGGGCACATCGGCGTTGAAATCAATATCTGCGGGGTCGGTATTTATCAGCATATGATGGTGGCCAGTATCGGGCCAATCCACGCCTGCAGGCGCAATCCCGATCCCGCGCGCCCCAAAACGGAAGGTCACGGGGTTCGAGACAGTCTCGCCATCGGCAGGGGTTATGAAATACACAGACGCCCCTTCGGGTGCGGGGTTTCGTTCAATATGATCGTGCGTATGGCTGTCCGAGAACGCGGCAGATGCCGCAAAAACCAGCCCACAGGCGTACAAGATTGGATTTTTCATTCAGTCTTCCTCCCTATTCGGCACGATGCCGAGGTAAAGAGGATAACCCAAACTACATCAAATCAAGATTCAAAACCGCGCGAACCGGGATTAATCTGCCCGTGGCGGGGCCGAAGGCGTGCGCGCGCCCGCGCGCCGCCAGCGTTCCAATTCGGCGTATTTGTCCAGCCACATGAACTCATAGGCATTATGATAGACATTGACCGAGAACAGACGCTCCAGCAGACGCCCCTGATTGCGGCGGCGGATGTCCAGATCTTCGGCAGCAAGCTGCTCGCGGATACCGTCTGCGCGGCCAAAGCGGCTGGCATGGTTCACAATGCCCCCATCGACCGTGCCGCGCGCAACGGCTGCGGCAGGGTTCCCACCCAGCGCGCGCGCGATATCGGCGCGAGGCTGCGGGTCTACCCTATTGGCCCCTGCGGGATTGGGCACCGGCAATTCGCTAAGATTTGCAGGCATTTCCAGCGGACGCGTTGGCACGATGCTGAATTCATCCGGCCCGCGTTCCTGCGAGGCGGCATGCATCAGAATGGGGTTTTCACTGTCTGAACATGCGCTGACCGACAGCACAGCCATGCCCAACGCCGCGAAGATGACCTGTCTGACCGCCATCAAGACCCCCATTCCTACGTAATCAACGCTCTGCTCATAGCGCACTCTCGGCTTTGCGTCACGCCCTCGATGACGGAAACGCAATTTCACTTCTGTTGCCGCTGCGTCGTATCCCGCCCCGAGAACACAATCAGCACGAAAGCACCGGCAAAAATTGCCACATCGGCAATGTTGAAAGAATACGGATTTCTCAGCCCGCAACAAGACATGTTGATGAAATCCGCCACACCACCCCAGCGCAAACGGTCGATCACATTGCCCAGCGCGCCCCCGATCAACAAACCCGCACCGATCTGCAAGCCCCGCGTCGGCCCTTCGCGCTTGACCCAGACCCAGACAAACGCGCTGATGGCCAGCGCAATCGCCACCAGCACATAGCGCATCACATCGCTATCCGACCCGAACAGCCCGAAATTGATGCCGGTATTCCACGCCATTGCAAAATTCAGGTAGGGGTCAAACACCGGAATGAACAGGCGTTGATCCAGCGCCAGACGGTCAATCACCCACCATTTGATGGCCTGATCGGCGATAAGTGTCAGTCCCAGAACCCCGATGGCAACGCGCATTGCGCAATGCTCCTGTTTTAGTGGCGGAAATGGCGCTGGCCGGTAAAGACCATGGCCAGACCAGCGGCATCTGCGGCGGCGATCACCTCGTCATCGCGGACTGAACCGCCGGGCTGGATGATTGCGCGCGCGCCTGCCTCGGCTGCGGCCAGCAAACCATCCGCGAAGGGAAAGAACGCGTCCGACGCCACGACCGAACCTTGCGTCAGGGCGGCATCAAGCCCCAGCACCCCGGCCATGTCCTGCGCTTTGCGCGCAGCGATTCGGGTGGAATCAACCCGGCTCATCTGGCCCGCGCCCACACCGACTGTGGCCTGATCTTTCACATAGATGATGGCATTGGATTTGACATGTTTGGCCACTTTCCACGCAAACAGCAGATCGGCCAGTTCGGCATCGGTTGGCGCGCGCTTGGTCACGACTTTCAGATCCTCGGCGCGGATCATGCCATTATCGCGGTCCTGCACCAGAAACCCGCCGGATACCTGCTTGAACGCCAGCCCGCCAAGGCCGGGATTGGCCAGCCCCTTGGTGGTCAGCAGGCGCAGGTTCTTCTTGGTGGCAAAATGCGCGATAGCATCCTGATCGGCGGCAGGTGCGATGACCACTTCGGTGAAGATGCCGGTAATCGCCTGCGCTGTTTCCAGATCCAGCTTCATATTCAGCGCGATGATCCCCCCAAAGGCAGAGGTACGGTCGCAATCATAAGCGCGGGCATAGGCTTCGGCCAGCGATGCCCCGCGCGCAACCCCGCAGGGGTTTGCATGTTTGATAATGGCGCAGGCTGGGCCATCTGCGGGCAGGAATTCGGACACCAGCTCGAACGCGGCATCTGTGTCGTTAATGTTGTTGTAACTCAACTCCTTGCCCTGATGCTGCGTAGCCGTTGCCACCCCCGGACGGGTTGAGCCGTCACGGTAGAACGCCGCCGTCTGGTGCGGGTTCTCGCCATAGCGCAGCGTTTGTGCAAGCGTGCCCGCAAAAGCGCGGCGGCGCGGTGTGGGCTGGCCAATGGCCTCGGCCATCCATGTGCTGACAGCAGTGTCATAAGCGGCGGTATGGGCATAGGCGCGTTGCGCCAGCACCTGCCGGAAGGACAGGCGTGTGTGGCCGTTTTCCGCATCCAGTTCGGACAGCAGCGGGATATAGTCATCCGGGTCGGTCACAACTGTGACAAAGGCATGATTCTTGGCCGCCGCGCGCAGCATGGCAGGGCCACCAATGTCGATATTCTCGACCGCTTCGGCATAGTCACCCCCGCGCGCCACGGTTTCCTCAAACGGATACAGGTTGACCACCAGCAGATCGATCGGGCGGATACCATGCGCGGTCATGGACCCCATATGCGCCTCGTCATTGCGCAGCGCCAAAAGGCCGCCATGCACGGCAGGGTGCAATGTCTTGACGCGGCCATCCATCATTTCGGGAAAGCCTGTCACATCGGCCACATCCTGCACCGCCAGCCCTGCTTCGCGCAGCGCGCGCGCTGTGCCCCCGGTCGAGATCAACTCGACCTTGCGCGCGGCAAGGGCTTTGGCCAGATCAATCAGGCCGGTCTTGTCGGACACGGAAATCAACGCGCGCTTAACAGGGGCAAGGTTCACAGAGGCCGTATCAGTCATGTCGCATCCTTGGTTCGCATTCATTATAGGTCAGGCACCACAAACGGGTCGTCCTGTAAGGTGTCGCGCAGCGCAAGCGGGGTTTCTTGCGCTTTGGACAGACTCCAGTTGATCTGGCTGGTATAGCTTGCAGCGCGCAAGGACAACACGATCTGTCGGCTGGGCCGCGGTTTCAGGCGACCTTTCTCCAGATAGACCGAAGGGGTCAGCGCCAGATGCAGCCCGCCCGCGCGAAACACCCACAACTCGCCCGAGCGCAGCAGAATCGACACTGCCGTTCCATTCATGTCAAGCGAGGGTTCGGCATCGGGGTGCAGATGAAAGCGCAGCGCAAAGGGCACACCTGCGCCGCCCGTACGCGCCAGAACTTCATCAAAGCGCGCCATGCTGCGGCGCGAGGTTGCAATCAGACTATCCTCGCCCGTCAGGACGCGCCCATCGCTGGACAGGTCCAGATAGCGCAGATGCTCTAACCCGTGGCTGGTCAGATAGCCGTCATGGCTTAGACGCACGGCGCGCGAATAGGGGGTGTGGCGAAACTCTGCACCAACATGGCGCGGGCCATCCGCCAGATCCAGCCGCGCCTGATGCTGCGTGGCAAACCTTGACGAGGAATACCCCTCGAAGGCCAGTGTTGTATGCGAGGCAGTGGCGCGGCTGGCGCGGTGCCATTCCGCGCCAAATTCCGACCCGTCGCCAAACGATACAATCAGCGGGCGGCGATTCGATGTCATCTCGAATGCAAGGGTCGAGGCATGCGCCCGCGCAGGGGCCGCTTTCAGCGGCGGGTGCGCCGCGTCAATGATCACGCTGCTGCGCCCTGCCGAAAGCCGCGCAAACCCCATCGCCATATCCGCTTTTGACAGGGTCTGTGCGGGATTGATTTCATCATGCAGCGCCAAAGCTGCGGCCAATGCCCCCTCTGGCCCGCGCCCGCCGCCGTGAAACCGCACCAAGCCACCATCGGCGTGGCGCATCACCCGCAAGGCCCCTGCCAGACGGTCCAGCAGCCCCACGAATTGCGCACTTAGCGCATGGCCCTGATCCGCCTTCGCCCGTGCGGCCCAGACCAGCAATTCAAAGACATGCAGCAATTCTTCGGGGTTGCGGGTCGCGATGCCGCCATCCTCGGCGATCTGGGCGCGCGCCGCATGCAAGACCGCAGCACTGGCCGGGGCCACCCTGTGTGACAACCCCTCAAGCGAGAGCGTGGCATATAACAACCCCACCTGCGCCTCGATGCGCGGCAAACCCGCCCCTGCCCGCCCCGCGCGGCGTTCCAGATAGGCGGCATGCTGCGCCAATGCACGCAGGAATTGCGCCTGATCGGGTGCCTTCAACCCCTGCATCAGAAAAACCGCATGCGCGATCCAGCGAATCACGCGCCGCCCCGCCAAACCCGGCGACCAGCCCGGGCCAGCGCCTTGGCCAAACCGCGCGATCCAGTCCAGCACGCCTGCTTGCGCAAGCGCGCGTGCCTCGCGGTCCCCGACAGCGGCCAGATGATCCAGCCAGTCGAAACTGTGCAGCGCATCCCTCGCAATCGCAGTTTGGGCGGCAAAGGGCACCGCGCCACGCGATTCGATCAATTCCCCCGCCATCAGGAAATTTCCGGCCAGCATCTGCTTGCCGCGCGCATATTGCCCGACCATGCGCGGCTCCGGGTCGCAGACAAGCGCAGACACCTGCACCCGCCGGGCCAGCCAGCGCAACAGCATCCGGTCCATAAACCGTATCCGAGAGGTGCCAGTCGCGCCTTTGTCGCTCACAATCGCAGCACCTTTCACTGATTACACTGATGTTAAAGTGTCTGTCCAAATTCGCCTTTGGATGTACAAACATCTGCCCAATCCGGCAAGCCTGACACGCGATCTTGTGGCGACCTAAAGCAATTTCAGAAAAAAATTGCTAGAGTTTTCAGGTTTGAAGTTTCGGCAAACAAAAAGTTAAACCGTTTCGGTCTTTCAAGGAAAAACCGAAACGCCCGCGCGGCGTTATTGCCTGTGCTGCAACAGGGCGATGAAAAACCCGTCCAGCCCGCCAAACTCGGCCCAGTAATCGGGCCTTGTGCGCACACACCCGTCCGGCAGGCGCCACGCATCAGGCAGGCCCGGCAGATCGGGGGGCACAACCTGCACAGAATGGCGCGCAAGCGCAGCGGCGATCTGGTCAGACCCCTCGCTTGGCAGCAGCGAACAGGTGCAATACACCACCCGCCCGCCAGAACGCAGCACCCCTTGCGCGGGATCAAGCACACGGTCCAGCAAGGCCGCCTGCAAGGCTTGCAGCGCTTTCACATCCTCTTTCATGCGGATCAGCGGCAGTTCAGGGTGCCGCCGCAACGTGCCTGTTGCCGAACAGGGCGCATCCAGCAAGATCGCGTCAAAGGGGGTATCGGGCCGCCACTCCAGCGCATCCGCAATCACCGTTTCGGCCTGTAGCCCTGTGCGCAACAGGTTTTCGCGCAACCGCACCATACGCGCATCCGATATATCCAGCGCGGTGACCTGCGCGCCCTGTGCGGCCAGTTGCATCGTCTTGCCGCCCGGGGCTGCACACAGGTCCAGCACCCGCAAGCCCGTCACATCGCCCAACACACGCACAGGCAGGGCGGCGGCGGCGTCCTGCACCCACCACTGGCCTGCATCATATCCCGGCAATGCCGAAATCTGCCCCGGATCGCGCAGCCGCAGGCTGCCTGTCGGCAAGGCAACACCGTCCAAACCTTCGGGGCGGGGGCCGCGCAAGGTCAGGTCCAGTGGCGCGGGCAGCAGATGCGCCGCCTCGATCGCGGCGGTGACCTTTGCCCCATATGCATTTTGCAACGCCCCGCGCAGCCAGCCCGGCAGGCGCGGCACAGGGGCAGCGGCCCAGTCCAACCCCTCGCCCAGCTGGCGCAGCACCGCATTGACCAAGCCATCCAAGCGCGGCTGGCCCGCGCGGCGGGTCAGATCGACCGCATCATTTATGACACCATGCGCAGGTGCGCCCAGAACATGCATCTCGATAACCGCCATGCGCAGCACCCACATCGCCGCCTCGGGCGGGGCCTTGCGCAGGGCGCGGCGCAGGTGATGATCCGCGCGGCCCGCATGGCGGAAAGTCTCACTCGCAAGGCGCTGCGCGCGCGCGCGGGCCTCTGGGGGCAATGCGGCAAAACTGTCCGGCGCGCGGGCGATCACCTCGCCTAAACTGCGCCGCCCGCCCAGAACGGCGGCGATCAGGTCTTGTGCCGCCGCACGCGGCGCGAGAGAGAATGTATCAGCCATGAGCAGCGTTTCTTGTCCTTTGAGGCCCGCGCGGTATATCAGGGCAAAAGCTTGTTGCAAGGAAAACACCCAATGACCGACGAGAGTGCGACACCAGACGACAGCGCCGCAATCCCAGAGGACCAGCGCCGCGCCGCCCTGCCCGCCGCCGCCCAACGCGCACTGGCCGAAGCCGATGCCCGCCGCGCGGCACAAGCCGAAGACCAGCACCCCGTCGAATTGGGCGGACGCAAAGGGCCAGAGCCAGTGCGCTATGGCGATTGGGAGAAAAAGGGCATCGCCATCGATTTCTGATAGGCACCATACCTGACGGCGCATGCCTTGGCCCTAAGCCCCTGACTGACGCTCAGGGGGCATCCACCTGCCCCAAAGGCCTCAACCCAACAAGGGCGGCAACGCGCCCTGCCACACTTGTGAGGCACCTCAGCCCGCTCAAGACCGCAGACAGGGGCCACCACCAATCAATCTGGCCGCCGTTGGCAAGCAAACCTGCCCCGAAGGCAACAAGGTGCGGCAACGGCCCGCGCCTCATCCTTCACACACCTCAGCCCGCTCAAGACAGCAGACCCGCGCCCCGCGACAGCAGACAGGGGCTACCACCAATCAATCTGCTCACCGCGCGCAAGCAAACCTGCCCCAAAGGCCCCAATATAGCAGGTTAAACCAACGCGCCCCACGTCACCTATCACGCATGCCGGCCCGCTCAAGACAGCAGTCCCGCACCCCGCAACAGCAGACAGCGGCCACCACCTATCAATCTGGTCACCGCGAGCCAGCAAACCTGCCCGCTTCGCCCGCCTTGCCCCCTCTGCCCCAGATCATCAGCGCATCCGGCCATGTCTTAGCGTTGCAGTGGTCTGTGCCAGCACGGCCCAACCGCCCTGATCGCGTGACACGGCCAAAAGCTGCCATGACCGCACGCCCCAGCATCTGCGGCACTGCGGCGGGGAAATCGTCCAACGGGGGCAAGTTGCACCCACCGCCCCCTTGCGCATGCACCCAGCGCGATAGACTGTTGGCGTCGTCCAGAAACGCCACCGACCCTTGCCGCAACACATCACACAGCGCAAACCACGCGCCATGCCCGCGCAACCGGTCACCCCGCCAGCGGCACCACAATACCCTTTTCGCGCGCAAGGGTTCGCATGCGCCCTTGCAACTTCTCGAACGCGCGCACTTCAATCTGCCGGATACGCTCGCGGCTGACATCATAGCGCTGCGACAGGTCTTCCAGCGTCACGGGGTCTTCGCTCAGGCGGCGCTGCGTCAGCACATCACGCTCGCGCTCGTTCAGCACCTCCATCGCATCCATCAGCAACTCTCGGCGCAATTCCAACTCGTCGCGTTCGGCATAATCTGTTGCCTGATCGGCGCCTTCATCTTCCAGCCAGTCTTGCCAGCTTGACGCGCCCTCTTCGCTGCCGATTGTCGCATTCAACGACGAATCGCCCCCCGAAAGGCGGCGGTTCATCGCAACGACTTCATCCTCGGTCACATTCAGTTCTCGTGCGATCCGCGCAACATTTTCGGGGCGCAAATCCCCTTCTTCCAACGCGCCAATCTTGGATTTGGCCTTGCGCAGGTTGAAAAACAGCTTCTTCTGCGCGCTGGTCGTGCCCAATTTAACCAGCGACCATGACCGCAAAACATATTCCTGAATGGACGCCCTGATCCACCACATCGCATAGGTCGCAAGGCGAAAGCCCTTGTCCGGGTCAAACCGTTTAACGGCCTGCATCAGGCCGACATTTGCCTCGGAAATCACCTCGGCCTGCGGCAGCCCGTAGCCCCGATACCCCATTGCGATTTTCGCGGCCAGCCGCAGATGGCTGGTGACCAGCTGATGCGCGGCCTCTGTATCCTGATGATCCACCCAGCGCTTGGCCAGCATGAATTCCTGCTCAGGCTCCAGCATCGGAAAGCGGCGGATTTCCTGCATGTAGCGGTTCAGGCCCTGTTCGGGGCTTGGGGCGGGGAGATTGGTATAACTGCTCATCAAACCATCCTTGAAAACTGCACCTGCCGGACCTGCCTTGACCTATCACATCCGGATAGCACGCAAAAGTTTATATAAGGTATACGCAGCCCGCAGGGTTTCCGACGCAATGATCACTCGGTTGTGTTCGCGCGTGAGTGGCGCAAGGCGGCCAGCAGCCCATCCATATCGGCGGGCAGAGGGGCCGAAAAGTCCAGATTTTCGCCACTGACAGGGTGCACAAACCCCAATGTCGCAGCATGTAGCGCCTGACGGGTGAAGCCTGCACAGGCCGCCACCCCCTCGGCCCCCAGCGCGCGATCCGACAATTTGCGCCGCCCGCCATAGACAGGGTCGCCCACCAGCCCATGGCCCGCATGGGCCAGATGCACACGGATCTGATGCGTGCGCCCTGTCTCCAGCCAGCATTCCAGCAGGGCCAGCGCGGGCGGGGCGCCGAAATTCTCCAGCACGCGCGCGCGCGTCACCGCATGGCGGCCATTCGACCAGACCACCGCCTGTTTCTGCCGGTCAGTCTTGCTGCGCGCAAGCTGGCTGGTCACTTTCAGAATATTGCCTGCCTCGAAACTGACCCCGCGCAAGCCGCGCAGGCGCGGGTCGGCGGCATCCGGCACGCCATTCACCACAGCCAGATAACGCCGCATCACGGTGTGGCGCTCGAATTGCGCAGCCAACCCCTGATGCGCGCGGTCGGATTTCGCCACCACCAGCAGGCCAGATGTCTCTTTGTCAATCCGGTGCACAATTCCGGGCCGCTTCTCGCCGCCAATTCCGGACAGGCTGTCGCCGCAATGATGCAGCAGCGCATTGACAAGGGTCTGATCGGGGCTGCCGGGGGCGGGGTGGACAACCATGCCTGCGGGCTTGTTCAGCACGATCAATTCGTCATCTTCCCAGATGATATCCAGCGCGATTTCCTGCGCGCGGGTCTCCACCTCCACGGGCTGGCTGATGCGCAGGCGCAGCACATCGCCCTCGGCCACTTTCATGCGCACATTGTCCAGCACCTCGCCCGCGCGGGTGACAGCGCCATCCTCGATCAGCTTCACCACGCGCGAACGTGACAGGCCCTGCCCCTCTGGCACATCGCGCGCCAAGGCTTTATCAAGCCGTGCGGGGGGCTGCGGCCCAACCCTGACCTCGATCTCTGTGAAAGGCCCTTCAGCCATGGCACTGCCCCCTGATATGCCACCCCCCGCCCCGCCCCCGCCCGATGTGCGGCTTATCAAAGGGCTGGTAGTGGTGCTGACAAGCGTAATGATTCTGGGCGTCATAGTCATCATCGGGCTGCTTGTCACCCGCCTTGGCATGGCACCCGCCCCTCTGGCGCTGCCTGACAGCATCACCCTGCCTGCGGGCGCGGCCCCTCAGGCCATCACCCTTGCGCGCGACTGGGTGCTGGTGCTGACGCAGGATGATCAGGTTCTTCTGTTTGACAGAAACTCTGGCGCGCTGCGTCACCAGATGGCCTTGCCGCAGGACTAAACCGCACCCTTTTTCCTCATTTTCTTGCTCCAAATACTCAAATCCCGCAACCGGCCACGCGCGCAACAGATGATTGCCAGCCCGACGCCGCCAAGCTACCCTTCCCCACACCAAAGAGGGAGAAGACATTATGCGCCGCACCATCACCCAAACCATCGGAGAGGCCGAGGTCAGCATCATCACCGATGGGGCTGTGACCTTCACGCCCGATCTGTTTCCGCATACAGCGCCTGAAACAATCACAGCGCTGCTCAGTGACGCGGGCGCGGCCGAGATCGAGACGAATTTCAACGCCGTCCTGATCCGCCATTCTGGCCGCGTGATTCTAGCCGATGCAGGGCCGCGCGATCTGTTCGGGCCAGGCTGCGGGTTTCTTGGCGAAGGGCTGGCAGAACTGGGTGTCGCGCCCGATCAGGTGGATACGCTGGTTGCCACCCATCTGCACCCCGATCATGTCGCGGGCATGATCACGCCTGATGGCGCGGCGGTCTTTACCAATGCCACCCTGTTTGTCACCGATGCCGAGCGCGCCTTCTGGTCCGACGATACCAATTTCAGCGGCGCGCTGTCGGGCGCGGCCGATTGGGCGAAGCTGGCACAATCCGTTCTGGCCGCCTATGGCGACCGGCTGGAAACGCTGGCCGACGGGCAAGAGGCTGTGGCGGGCCTGTCAGGCATGGCCCTGCCGGGCCACACACCGGGCCATTTCGGCTGGCGGCTGGACAGTGGCGGGCACAGCCTTGTGCATGTGGGCGACATTGTCCATGCGCCCGCGCTGCAAGTGCCCAACCCCGAAATCGGGATCAGCTTTGACATCGACATGGATCAGGCCCGCAGCACCCGCAAACGTCTGCTGGACCAGCTGGCCAGTGACGCCACAGTTTTTACCGGCGGGCATTTCCTGCAACCGGCATTCAACAAGGTGGAACGCGCGAAAGACGGCTACCGCTTGGCACCGGGGCGGGGCTAAGCCCCCCCTATAAGCCCCCGCCCTGCAAACCTGCGCGCTATGTCCCGCAATAGGTGACGATTGCGGCGGCATCTGCGGGGGCGGGGCGGGCGAAATGCTCCATCCCTGCAACCGCGCGGTAGGGGTTTTGCACACGTTCCAGCAAAGCATGGAACGGGGCCATGTCACCGCGCGCGCTGGCTGCCTCCAACGCCTCTTCGACCAGATGGTTGCGCGGAATATAGACCGGATTGCGCGCCTCCAGCGCGTCGGCGGCCGCATCAGGATCGGCAAGTGCCGAACGGTAGCGCGACAGCCACGCCTCCAGCCCAGAGGCGTCTTTGAACAGCGCAGACACAGGGCCCGCATCGCCGCGCAAGGCCGATGGCAGGGCGCGAAAGAAGCTGGTGAAATCCACATCCTGCCCTTGCCACAGGGTGTGCATATCCTCAATCAGGGCTGCATCCACCTGCGCCAGCCCCAGCTTATGGGCAAAGACCGCCAGCCATTCCTGCTGGTAGGTTTCGCGTGCCGCCTCGATCACGGGGCTTGCAAGGGCAATCGCGCGCTCTTCATGTGGATCAATCAGCCCCAAAAGCGCCTCGGCCAGCCGTGCAAGGTTCCACAGCATGATCGTGGGCTGGTTGCCATAGGCATAGCGCCCCATCTGGTCGATTGAACTGAACACAACCGCAGGGTCATACCTGTCCATGAAGGCGCAAGGGCCGTAATCAATCGTCTCGCCCGAGATGGTGGAATTGTCGGTGTTCATCACACCGTGAATGAACCCAAGCCCCATCCATTGCGCCACCAGCTTTGCCTGTCTCTGGCCCACGCGTTCCAGAAACCGCAGGGCTGCATCTTCCACGCCGGTCAGGTCGGGGTCATGGCGCGCTATGGCATATTCCAGCAGCAGGCTAAGCTTGTCCTTTTCGCCGCGCGCGGCGAAATACTGGAACGTGCCCACCCGTATATGGCTAGAGGCAATCCGCGCCAGCACGGCACCCGGTTCCATCCCGAACTGGCGCAGCACGCGGTCGCCTGTGGTGCAGGCCGCAAGGGTGCGCGTTGTCGGCACACCCAGCGCCGCCATCGCCTCGGATATCAGATACTCGCGCAACACCGGCCCCAGAACGGCGCGGCCATCGCCCCCGCGCGCAAACGGCGTGCGGCCAGAGCCTTTCAGGTGCAAATCCCAGCGTGCGCCATGTGGGTCCACCACCTCGCCCAACAAAATTGCGCGCCCATCGCCAAGCTGCGCCGAAAACCCGCCAAACTGATGGCCGGCATAGGCTTGCGCAAGGGGCCGCGCAGTGTCGGGCAAGGCATGGCCGGACAGCATGCCAACCCCCTCGGGGCTGCGCAGCGCGTCAGGGTCCAGCCCCAGCGCTGTGGCAAGCGTTTCATTCAGCACCAGAACTTGCGGGTCGGGCCATTCCTGACCCTGCCAAGGCAGATAAAGCCCTGTCAATTCCTGCGCATAACTGTTGTCAAAGCTGATCGAGAGGGACATCGCACACTCCGGCTGTCAACTGCGCGTTACAGATAACAGGTATTCGGCGGGTTACCAGCCTAACTGTCAAGCTGATCCATAAGGTCAGCGTATCCTTCCGCCTCCATGTCTTCCAGCGGAATGAACCGCAGGGCGGCAGAGTTGATGCAATAGCGCAAGCCCCCCCTGTCGGACGGCCCATCCGGGAAGACATGGCCCAGATGGCTGTCGCCATACGCAGAGCGCACCTCGGTGCGGATCATGCCATGGCTGCTGTCGCGCAATTCGACCACATGTTGCGTCACCAGCGGTTTGGTGAAACTGGGCCAGCCGCAGCCTGATTCGAATTTGTCGGATGACGCGAAAAGCGGCTCTCCCGAGACGATATCGACATAAATACCAGCACGCGTGTTGCTGTTATATTCCCCTGTTCCGGGCCGTTCGGTGCCGTTTTGCTGTGTCACATAATATTGCTCTGGTGTCAGCTGCTCGACGATTTCGGGGCGGCGTTCATAGCGCGGCATGGTAACCTCATATGCTGGCGTCTGCTTAGGGATGTAGCCAGCGCAAAGGTGAAGGCAACCCCGATGGCTTCGCTCTGGATTTCCGCGCAAGGCTGGTGCATAAGGGCCAAAATTCGCCGCGCCCTGACAAGAAGAGGTGGCCCATGAAATTCCTGCTGCGCCTGCTGACATGGTGGAACTTCTCCACCCTGAATACAGCCTTCTTCACATGGCGCCATGGCGAGAAAGTGGGCGAGGATGCGCAAGGCAATATCTTCTACCGCTCCAAAGACGACAAGAAGCGCTGGGTCATCTTCAATGGCGAATCCGAGGCAAGTCGCGTCTCGCCCGATTGGCATGGCTGGCTGCACCACACATGGGACGAGCCACCAACCGACCGCCCGATGGTCCATAAAGCTTGGGAAAAGCCGCATCAGGAGAACCTGACCGGCACCGCCTTGGCCTATGCGCCGCAAGGTTCTATCCGCCGCGCGGCCCCTGCCCCGCGCAAGGATTACGAGGCGTGGACACCTGAATGAACATTGGCCAAGCCATACGCCCGCCGCTGCGCCTGACGCAGATGGTGCAACGCCGCAACGGGCGCGGATAGCCATGCGTGCGGGTGTGTTCACGATCTGCGCCTGTATCGGGCTGGCCACGGCTGCGCTTGCGCAGGAGTCAGAGCCGCCAACCCCTTCTGACCGAATCGGATCTGGCAATGGTGCAGTGTTGCGCGGGCTGGACCGTGTGGCGGGCACCAGCACAGATATTACGCTGGAAACAGGCAGCAGCGCGCGGATCGGGCATCTGGTGGTGATGCTGGAAGAATGCCGCTACCCTGTCGAAAACCCTGCGGGCGAAGCCTTTGCATGGATCGACGTGTTTGACAGCCGCGCGGACGAAATCATCTTTTCAGGCTGGATGATCGCCTCCAGCCCTGCGCTGAATGCGCTGGACCATCGCCGCTATGATGTCTGGGTGTTGCGCTGCACCACCTCATAGGCGCTGGGCAGGGCCGCGCGGTCAAAGGCGGCATCGGCCTGCAAGGCTTGCGCCAGTCGGGCGCGGTAGGCCACGCGCGAAATCTCGACCCCGCCCAGACTGGCCAGATGCTCTGTCGGGTATTGCGTGTCAAACAGCGTAAACCCGCAGTTGCGCAGATGCGTGACCAGATAGGCCAGCGCGATTTTTGACGCATCCTTGCGCCGCGAAAACATGCTTTCGCCGCAAAACACCCCGCCAAGCGCCAGACCATAGACCCCGCCGACCAAATCTTCACCATCCCATACCTCGATGGAATGGGCGTGGCCCTGACGGTGCAGCGTGGTGAAAAGCCGCGCAATCTCAGCGTTGATCCAGGTCGTCTCACGCTCGGCGCAGCCAATCAGCACCTCTTCAAATGCCTGATCCAGACTAAGCCGGAAGGGTTCGGCGCGAATCCGGCGGCGCAGGCTGCGCGACAGGCGGAATCCGTCCAGCGGCAACACCCCGCGCGCGACCGGATCGAACCAGTACAGGCGCGGGTCATAGCGGCTTTCAGCCATGGGAAACACCCCCAGCCGATAGGCTTGCAACAGCGTCTCAGGGGTCAGTTCCAACCGCATCGCCCGCGCGCCCCGGCCTAGAATTCGTCAGCGCTGGCCTCTCGGGCCATATGGTCCAACACCGCATTGACGAAGTTGGTTTCGCGGTCTTCCGGCGAAAAGGCTTTGGCAAGATCGACATATTGCGAAATGACCACACGCGCGGGTGTGTCCATGCCCAGCAATTCCGCACCGGCCGCGCGGAACAGGGCGCGCAGGGTCGGGTCGATCCGGCTGATGGGCCATTTGGCCACCAAGGCGCGGTCGGTCATCTGGTCAATCGCGGCCTGCCGGTCCACTGCCAGCTCTATCAGGCGGCGGAAATGGTTAAGATCGGCCTCGGCCCAGGTTTCGGTTTCGGTCTCGGCCCCGATGCGATGCGCTTCAAACTGGCGGGTAATCTCGCCAATCGGCACATCAGAGGCTTCCATCTGGAACAGCGCCTGCACCGCATAAAACCGCGCCGCAATCTTGCGCGCGCGCCGTTCTTCCTGCGTGGGCCGGCGTTTCGGAATGCTCTCGCTCATGCCACTGGCCCTTTCGTATCGCCTGCGATCTGGAATTCCTCGCGCTCTGGCAAGAACCCGACAGACCGCCGCGCCCCGCCCCAGCGCTGCGCCAAGGCGATCAGATGCAAGGCCGCCGCTGCCGCCCCGCCGCCTTTGTTCTGGCCTGCCACCTCGGCGCGCACTTCGGCCTGCGCGCGGGTCTCGACAGTCAGAATACCGTTGCCAATGCACGCTCCCTGCAAGCCCAGCAGCGCAATCGCGCGCGAGCTGTCATTGCACACAGTGTCGTAATGCGTTGTCTCGCCGCGGATCACGCAGCCCAGCGCCACGAACCCGTCAAAATTCGACATGCGATAGGCCTGCCCGATGGCAGTGGGCACTTCCAGCGCGCCGGGCACCTCGACCAGCTCACAGCTGCCGCCAACCTTCTCGATCTCGGCGGTTGCGCCTGCGACCAGTGCATCCGCGATATCCTTGTAATAGGGCGCGACCACGATCAGCAGTTTGGGGGCCTTGTCGAATTCCGGCAGGGGCAGGGTGTAATGTGTTTCATGTCCGGCCATATCAGGCACCTTTCGCGGATGGAATTTTGCGGGTGCCGGTAATGGACAGCCCGTAGCCATCCAGCCCCACCACTTTGGGCGTGGCGGAATTGGTCAGCAAAACCAACTCATGCAGGCCCAGCGATGACAGGATCTGCGCGCCCAGCCCGTATTGGCGCAGCACTTGCGGCGCGCTGCCATCCACAGGGGTCATCTTCATTTCCGTGTCACGCAGCAAGACCACAACGCCGCGCCCTTCCTCGCCGATCAGGCGCATGGCATCGCTGAACTCATCCGCGCGTGCGCCGCCCCCTGTGCCCACCATGTCCAGCAACGGATCGAATGCATGCATGCGCACCAAAACCGGCTCTGGCGTGGTGATATCGCCCTTGATCAGCGCGACATGCTCGGCCCCTTGGGTGGTGTCGGAATAGACCCGCATCAGCCATGCGCCGCCAAAGGCCGATGTGATCTGCTGCTCGTTCATGACGCGCACAAGATTGTCATGCCGCCGCCGATAGGCGATCAGGTCCGAGATGGTGCCGATCTTCAGCCCGTGTTTTTGCGCAAACGCCACCAGATCCGGCAAGCGCGCCATCGACCCGTCTTCCTTCATGATCTCGCAGATCACGCCGGACGGGTTCAGCCCAGCAAGGCGCGAGATATCAACCGCCGCCTCGGTATGGCCCGCACGCACCAGCACCCCCCCTTCGCGCGCACGCAGCGGAAAGACATGGCCGGGCGTGGCGATATCGGCGGCGCCTTTGCCTGCATCAATCGCCACAGCGACTGTGCGCGCGCGGTCATGGGCCGAAATGCCCGTAGACACCCCTTCGCGCGCCTCGATCGAGACAGTGAAGGCGGTTTCATGGCGCGACGAATTGCTTGACGCCATCAAGGGCAGGCCCAGCTCGTCAATTCGTGCGCCCGGCAAGGTCAGGCAGATCAGCCCCTTGCCATGGGTTGCCATGAAATTGATCGCTTCAGGCGTGGCCATCTGCGCGGGAATAACAAGATCGCCCTCATTCTCGCGGTCTTCATGATCGACAAGAATGAAGATACGGCCATTGCGGGCCTCTTCGATAATCTCCTCGGTCGAGGAAATGGCGTCTTTCCAGCTTTGCTCGACATCACCGGGCTGTTCATAATTCATCGCGGACCGATCCTTTGCTCTGGGGTTGGCAGATAGCCCAAAGGGCGCGGCGGGAAAAGGGGGCAAACGGGCACATCCCCTGTGCAGCGCACGCTCGGTTAGGCCGGAATGAACACAACTCCGGCAGAGTCAGGCACATCAGACCCTGCGAGAGGTGTAGCCCATGAAATCTGTCCGCCAGCTTGCCGCCCAGATTGTCGCCCGCGAAGGCGGCTTCGTCAATGACCCCGATGATCCCGGCGGGGCCACGAATTTCGGTGTGACCATACACACCCTGCGCCGCCTGCGCCCGGGCCAGCAGGTCAATGTGCACGATGTGCGCGCGCTGACGCGCGAAGAGGCCATCGAGATTTATATCGAGCATTACTTCACCCGCCCGCGCATTGCGGAATTGCCAGAGCCCCTTTGGGCCAGCGTGTTTGACATGTATGTCAATGCCGGGGCCAATGCAGTGCGCATATTGCAACGGCTGTTTGTCCAGATGGGTTTGCAGGTGGCCGTCGATGGTGTGATTGGCCCGCAGACGATTGCAGCCGCGCATCGCGCCTATGAGATGGCACCTGCGCATCTGGTCGATGCGTATGGCATCGCTCGGCGCGACTATTACTACAGCATCGCAGACCGCCGCCCCGCCAGCCGCAAATTCGCGCGCAGGCGCGATGGGGGCAAGGGCGGCTGGATCACGCGCGCGGAAGAATTCATCACGCCGCGCTTTCACCTGAGCGCGGCACAACACCGCGACCGCATACGGGGCTGGGCATGATCCGGTCGCTGTTCGGATGGGTGTTTGGCAGCGCGCGCGAGGCGCGCGCGCTGGGCCAGACTGTCACCTCGGTCGCCGAAGTCTTCCGGCCCAACGCCACCCGCGCGCTGGAACTGGGCCATGATGCCTATAAGGCCGCCCATGCCAGCCATACGGCGGAATTCCAATATGGGCGCGGCGGGTGGTTTGATTCGGCGGTCAACGGGCTGAACCGCCTGCCCCGCCCGCTGCTGGCCTTGGGCACGCTGGGATTGTTCGTGTTTGCCATGGCCGACCCCGACGGCTTTGCCCTGCGCATGCACGCGCTTGCAGTGGTGCCAGAGCCGTTATGGTGGTTGCTGGGGGCGGTCGTGGCGTTCTATTTCGGCGCGCGAGAGGCGCATCACCTACGCGTGACGAAAATCCTGCCTGCCCCATCCGCGACCCAAACCCCCACCCCGCCCGATGTGACAGCTGCTCCCGCCGCCAACCCCGCTTTGGCAGAGTGGCAGCAGGCAAAGGGGGAATAATCTCCCACACGCGCGCCGCAGTCCCGGCCTTGCGCCGGGACCTCCCCGCCGGACCAGAGACCCCGGCACAAGGCCGGGGTTAGGTCGCGCGCCGTGAAACGCCTGGCTCTTGCACGCGATGCCAGTCAGGAGCCCTGACGCAAGAAATCCTCTTCCTCGCCGGTCACATCTATACCCAGCGCTTCCAGCCCGCTTTCAAGGTTTTCCGCAAGATGCGGCATACCCAGCAGATAATCTGCCGTCGGGGTTGTCGCCTCGGATATGGCGGTCGCCACGGCCTCGTCATATTCCTCCGGCTCGAACGCGCCGCGCCCGACCCATGCAACAGCGGTCAGGCTGGCCTGTTCGTCTTCATTCAGGCCACCGATAAAGGCATGCGCCTCGGAATCGCCTACAGTGCCTTCTCGGGCAAGGTAGATGATATGCACGATCTTGCGCGGGCTGATGGCGAGCATGGCGACCTCCTGTATTCCAGAGGGTCAAGTGTCGCTGAAACCGCCCTGCGTTGCAAGTCACATCGCGCCTGCTTATTTGGCCCCGAAAATGCGGTAATACAGCCAGTCGGGCAGGAAATTGCCGCCCCGGAACACCAGCGAGAACAGGCGCGGAAAGGCGCGCTGGAACCTGTCCGAGCGCATCAGCTGCATCATCTCTTCTGCCGCCTGCTCCGGCTCCATCAAAAATGGCATGGTGAAGTCGTTCTTATCGGTCAGCCGCGTGCGGATGAAACCGGGATTGGCCAGCTGCACATCCACGCCAGTGCTGCGCAAATCGGCATGCATCGATTCGGCCAGATGCATCAGGCCCGCCTTGCTGGAACTGTAGCCGATGGACCCCGGCAGCCCCCGATAGCCCGAAAGCGAGCCGGTGATCACGACATGCCCTGCCCCGCGGTCCACCATGCCCGGCACCACCTGCCCCAGCACCCGCGCGGCCCCTGTCAGGTTGACATCGAACATCGCTTCAGCCTGTTCGGCGTTCCAGTCGCGCGCGGAAAAGGGCCAGTAGACACCGGCCAGAAACACCAGCCCGTCAACCGCGCCCGCCTGTTGTGCGGCGGCGACGACCGAAGCGCGATCAGACACGTCGCAGGGCACAATCCGCGCCTGCCCTTGCAGACTGTCGGCCAATGCCTTCAAGCTGTCTTCGCTGCGCGCACTCAGCACCAGATTGCATCCTGCTTTTGAGAGTTTTTGCGCCAAAGCGCGGCCCAACCCTTCGGACGCGCCAACGATCCAATATGTCTTGCCTGACAGCTTTCTCATGCGTCCAGCTTTCGCATCGTTGCCACCAATTCAGCCACCTTAATGCCGAATTTGCGAAACTGGCTGCGATTCACGATGGTTTTGTCATCGATCAGATACATCCAGTCGGTCACCTGCAACGCATGCCCCCCCGCACTTTCGGGCAGGCGGATGGTGTAGTTCAGATGCAGCGCGGCCCCTTCCTGCTGGCCGCCGCCCTTGCCCACCAGATCATCCGCTTCGGCTGTGATGCGCCCGTCATTGCCCAATGTCAGCCGCCATTCGCGGTTTTGCTTGGTGCCGCTGTCATAAGTGAAATGCTCGGCCAGCACGCCACGATTGCCATCCCAGCGCCCCTCCATATCGGCGGTAAAGCGCGAGGTGACGCGCCCCATCGGCCCATAGATCACCCCTTCGCAGCGGATCGGGCCGGACAGGTGCTGGCGGATATCCACACGGGGTTCCAGATTTGCATAATCGGCAGGCTTTTGCGCCTGAAACCCGCGCAGGCGTTGGCCAAGCGCAAAGAGCGCCGCCATCAGCGCAACGCCTGCAATAAATGTTAAAAACATGCTCATGGTCAGCTCTCCTTCAAAGGGGTCAGCGCCAGAAGCGCGATGGCAGCCACCTTCAGAACCGAAGGCAGAGCTGCATAAAGTAGGATCAGGGTGGTCAGGGCGGTGGGGCTGTTTTCGGCCCCGGCCTCGAACCCGGACATCTGCAAAGCGGGGAACACCATCAGCGCGGCCAAAGCCAGCGTCGCCTTGGTGACAAAGGCCCATAGGCCAAAGCCCTTCGCCGCCTCGGGCGAGAGTTCGGCCATGCGCCGCGAGAAAATGGCGGGCAACAGCGTCAGATCAGCCCCGATGCCTGCCCCCGAGATCACGCAGATCAGCGCAAACAGCGCCAGATCGCCCGGCCCAAGCGTGGTGACAAAGGCAAAACTCAGCGCGGCAAGGCCCATGCCGGACAGCAGCGCGGTTTTGGCCCCTGTGCGGCGCGCCAGCCGCGCCCAGAGCGGCGCGGATGCCGCCGCCGACAGGAACAGCAGGATCAGCAACACCCCCTCCATGCCTTCGGCCTGCAACACGCTTTCGGCGTAGAACAAAAACAGCGTCGAGGTGATGGCGACAGGCGTGGCATTCACAAGGGCGATGATCAGCAAACGCCGCGCGGTCTGGTCTGCAAAGACATCGCGCAGGCTTAGCCCGACATCGGCCAGCGGCACCACGCGCGCACGGGGCCATTCCGCGCGCATGGCGATAATGGCCAGCACTGTGATGCCCACAAAGCCCAGCGCGAACCCCATAAACGGCGCAGACAGCACCGAGGCCAGCGCGACAGGCGCCGCAGCAGCCAGACAGACCCCCAAAAGCGCGCCGGTTTCGCGCCAGCCCGCCAGATAGACATGCCCGCCCTGCCCCAACGCCTCGCCGCGCGCGGCACCTGTGGCGTAAAAGCAGATCGTCAGGAAAGAATAGCATGAAAACAGCAGCGTCAGGGCAATGGCGAACCACAAAAGCGGCGCGAACAGGGGCGGGATGGCAAACAGCATCAGCATGGCCGCCGCCATGATGCAGGCCGTCAGGGCCACAGCCAGCCCGCGCATATGGCTCAGCCGCGCGGCCAGCCAGCCAAGGGCCGGGTCTTGCACGAAATCCAGCCCGCGCAGCACGAACAAAACCGTGCCCAGCGCCGCCAATGACACTGCATATTCATCGACATAGAAATACGGCGCGTGGATATAGATCGGCAGGCCTGCCATTGCCAGCAACCCGCCAAACAGCGAATAGCCCCACAGGCGCGGGCGCGGACTGATGACGACCGCATCGGTCATTGGCTGACCTCTTGTGCGGGGGGTTTGGGGCGCGCGGTGAATTTTGCCCCCAGCCACCACAGTTTGAACGCCTGCCAATGGATCAGCGCCAGCACACGGCGCGACCCCATCCGCCGCACCATCGCGCCCAGAATGGCACGGTTGCGCAAGGGGCGGCGCGCGCCGGTCAGCGTGGCGACAAGCCCCGCTCCGGGGGCCTCATTGTCTTGCTTATAGCCGATGCGGATGGACAGTTTCTCGGCGCCGATGTCGAAATTGAACGTGTAATCCCCCTCGACCGGCTGGAAGGGCGAGACATAGAAAATCTTTTGCGCGGCCAGCGTATCGCTGCCCTGAATGACCGCGTGATCGGGCTTGACGCATAGGTAGGAATGGCGGTCGCCATAGGTGTTGTTCACCTCGGCGATGACCACACGCAGCCCGCCTTGCGCGTCATGGCACAGCCAGAAACTGACAGGGTTGAACAGATGGCCCAGCACGCGCGGCTGCGTCAGCAGATAGACCGCGCCATCGGTAATCTCCGCCAGCTGATGCGCGGCCAGCACCTCGCGCACCCAGACAGCGCCCCGCCCTTGGCCGGGCGCGCCGCCATGGTCGCGGTCACTCAGGCTGGCGATGTTGCGCCGGTTGCGTGACAACAGGCGCGGCGGGTGCAGATCGGCTTCGGCATCGAATAACACATAATCCACCGCATAGGTGAAGGTGTTGGTGATCGGCCCGCGCCGCCCGTGAAATGTCTGGCCTGCGATATGGTCTATAACACTCATGCTGCTGCCAGTTTCTTGGCGCGCTCTTCCATCGCGCGGGCCACATCGACCGCGCTGGCAAAGCCGTCTTCATGAAAGCCATTGCGCATCCATGCGCCGCAAAACCATGTCCGGTTGGTGCCGTTGAAACCGCGAATGGTGTTCTGCGCCTCCAGCGCGGCCATGTCATAGACAGGGTGCGAGAAAGTGTAGGTGTCGTAAATACATTCTTCGCGCACAGGGTGGTTCGCGTTCAGCGTGATGAACATGGGGTCATCCTGCGGGATGGGTTGCAGCGAATTCATCCAGTAACTTAGCGAGATGCGCGCGCGGTCTTGTGGCCCGCGTTCGGTATAGACCCAGCTGGACCAGCATTTGCGCCGCTTGGGCATGAAATCGGTGTCGCAATGCAGGATCGCATCGTTGGGCTGGTAGGTTACTGCGCCCAGCGCCTGCGCCTCGGCGCCTGTGGGGTCGGCCAGCAGGCGCAAGGTCACGTCGGAATGGGTGGCGAAGATCACCTCGTCAAACTGTTCTTCCTCGGCCCCTTCAACCTTGACCCAGACCCCCATTGGCCCGCGCCGCACCGATTGCACGGGCGTGGCGCTGCGCAGGGTGACGCCCGCACGTTCCAGATAGGCTTGCAAGCGGCGCACATATTCCACCGATCCGCCCTGCACTGTGTACCATTGGTGCTGCCCCTCATAGCCCAGCAGCGCATGGTTGCGGAAGAAATCCATCATCGCATGGGCAGGAAAGTCGAGGATTTTCTGCGTAGGCGTGGACCAGATCGCACCGGAGAAGGGCAGCAAATAGCGCTCTTTGAACCACGCGCCCGTGCCCAGCTTTTGCAACAAGCCGCCAATACTCAGGCTTGGGTCGGCCTGACTGATGGCAAGGCCGTTTTTGTTGAAATGCATGATGTCGCGGATCATGCGCCAGTAGCGCGGGTTGGCCAGATTCTTGCGCGTTGCAAATATTTCATCCAGACCCGAGAGCGAATATTCAAACCCGCCCCCGTCAAAGGACGCACCGAAAGACATGTTCGATTTCGCCACTGGCACATCCAGCTTGTCAAACAATGCGGTCAGATAGGGGTAGTTGGTATAATTGAACACGATAAAGCCTGTATCCACAGGCTGGTCGCCATGTTTGCCCGCATGAATTGTGCGTGCATGCCCGCCAAAACGGGGTTCAGCCTCGAACAGTGTGACACGGTGTCGCTGCGACATGAGCCATGCGCTTGCCAGCCCAGAGATACCTCCGCCAACGATTGCAATTCTTTTGGCGGGGGTATCGATCAGTTCAAATGGCATGCAGCCACTCCTTGTTGGTCTTGTGTTGTTGAGGTTACGCGCCGCAGGAAAGGGCGGATCATTCCGAAAAAGATGTCATTTCCATGTCGATTTTTTTCTGCTGCCAAAGTGATCCGCTCTCGGAAGTGTCGCGTAATGTTGACATGTTCGATCTTATGCCCAAACCCCAGACTTCTCGACAAGCCGGATTGGCTGCGCGTATGGTAATGCCAGAGCGCGAGGAACGTCGTCGTGGGAAAAGGCAGTCGGCAGTGAATGCACAAAACGGAGCGAAATGGGTTGCCCTTCTCGAAAAGGTTGCGACACATCAGGATACAGATGCTTTCACAGAGTTGTTTGATCATTTTGCACCAAGGGTCAAAGGCTTTTTGATGAAATCCGGGGCTGATCATGCAGTTGCGGAAGAATGCGCGCAGGATGTGATGGTCACAGTGTGGAAAAAAGCCGCGCAATTCGACCCTGCGCGCGCAAGCGTGGCGACATGGATTTTCACCATCGCCCGAAACCGGCGCATCGACATGTTGCGCCGCGACCGCAGGCCAGAGCCTGAAGACTTGACCTGGGGACCGGAAGCAGAGCCAGACCAACTGGACGTGATGAGTTTGCAACAGGAAAGCGAACTGCTGATTTCAGCCATCGCCAGCCTGCCCGAAAAACAACGCGTCATGATCGAACGCGCGTATTTTGGCGATTTGACCCATAGTGAAATCGCAGATGAAACAGGATTGCCGCTAGGCACGATCAAATCCCGCATCAGACTGGCGCTTGAACGTTTGCGCCATTCGTTGAGTTGAGGAAAGCGACCACCATGATTACCCACCACCTGAGCGACAAATTGTTGATGGCCTATTCGGCAGGCACCCTGCCCGAAGCGTTCAATCTGGCGGTCGCCACCCATATCGCCATGTGCGACGAATGCCGCGCAAGGCTGGCAAGCTATGATGCCCTTGGCGGCGCAGTGCTGGAAGGCATTGCAGATGACAGTGCCACGATAAGCGCGCCATCCCTTGCCGCGACCCTGTCGCGCATCAAGGCGCAAGAGCCAATGGAAAGACCCTACGCCGCCGCCACCACCACCCAACCGGCAGAAGGATGGACCCTGCCAGAGCCGCTGCGCAGCTATGTCGGCGGCGATATTGAAGCGGTGAAATGGCGCAGCGTTGGCGGCGGTGTGCGGCAGGCGCTGATCCCCACATCCGAGAATGCAACAGCCCGTCTGCTGTATATCCCCGCAGGCAGCGCTGTGCCCGATCACGGCCATCATGGCATGGAGTTGACATTGGTGTTGCAAGGCGCCTTTGCCGATGAAGAGGATTGCTTCAGCCGCGGGGATATCGAGATTGCCGATGAAGGCACCGAACACCAGCCGGTCGCGCAAGCGGGTCTGGATTGCATCTGCCTTGCAGTGACGGATGCGCCCCTGAAGTTTCGCGGCCTGCTGCCGCGACTGGCGCAGCCTTTCTTGGGTATTTGATACAGATCAAGGCAGGCATGTCAGGGGTATGCGACTTCACATTCATCATTTGAAATGTGAGGACCGCCCATGGACTACCCTGCCTTCATCGCCACCACCCGCGACCAGAACCGCGCACTGGCCAAAGCCCTGCCCGACACTATGAAAGGGTTTGGCAGCCTGTCGCGTGCTGTGAAGGAAGGCGGGGTGCTTGGGTTTAAGGAAAAGGAATTCGTAGCGCTTGGCATCGCCATTGCAGTGCGCTGCGAGCCGTGCATTGCATTCCATGTGGAAGCGCTGGCAAAGGCGGGTGCCGCGCGCGAAGAGCTGTGTGATGTGCTGGCCATGGCCATCCAGATGGGCGGCGGGCCTGCGGTGATGTATGCGTCCAAAGCACTGGATTGCTGGGACCAGTTGCAAGCGGCTTGACCTGATTGTGCGGCTGCGCCGCAAGTCTATATGTCACCCCCTGCCCGTTCCGGGCCGGGGGTTCCGGTTTTGAGTATTTTTGGCAAGAAAATGAGGATAAGCCAGCGCATGCGGGAGATAAAAAAACCCCGCCATGAAGGCGGGGCAAGTTGGCGTCCCGGCGGGTAACACAGGACACCGGCGGTAAACTGTGAAAGCGTCAGTCGTGCATTTCGGCGCGGATTTGCTGGCGCAACAGATCGATCGGGATCAGTTGGCCATCGCGTTTGAACTGCCAATAGGTCCAGCCATTGCATGAGGGCGCATTTTCCAGCGCTGCGCCCACCTGATGGATCGAGCCGCGATGCTCGGCGCTGACGAGAGAGCCATCGACCCGCACTTTGGCGGCCTGGCCGCGCGGATTGACCAGCATTTCGCCCGGGCGCAGCATGCCCCGCTCGACCAGTTGGCCAAAGGCCACGCGCGGCTGTGCGCGCTTTGACAAGGTGGTCTGCAGTGCTGCCGCGTCCAGCGGGCGCACTTGCCCCAGACGCCTGGCCGCGACCTTGCGGTAGGCCTCCTCGCGCTCGATCCCGATATAGTTGCGGCCCAGCAATTTGGCGACAGCGCCAGTGGTGCCAGTGCCAAAGAACGGGTCCAGCACCACATCGCCGGGATTGGTGGAGCCGACCAGCACGCGGTGCAAAAGTGATTCCGGTTTCTGGGTGGGGTGGGCCTTGTCGCCCTTGTCATCTTTCAGCCGCTCATGGCCCGAGCAGATGGGCAGAACCCAGTCCGAGCGCATTTGCACGCCCTCGTTCAGTTCTTTCAGCGCCTCGTAGTTGAACGTGTATTTGCCCCCTTCGGATTTCGAGGCCCAGATCATGGTTTCATGCGCATTGGTCAGGCGCTTGCCGCGAAAATTGGGCATAGGGTTCGATTTGCGCCAGACCACATCATTCAGAATCCAGAAACCCGCATCCTGAAGGGCCGTGCCCACACGGAAGATGTTGTGATAAGAGCCGATCACCCAGATCGCGCCATTGGGTTTGAGCAGCCTGCGCGCCGCTTTCAGCCAGGCGCGGGTGAACTGGTCATAGACTTTGAAACTGTCGAACTGGTCCCATGCGTCATCCACGGCATCGACGCGGCTGTTATCGGGGCGGTGCAGATCGCCCTTGAGTTGCAGGTTATAGGGCGGGTCTGCGAAGATCAGGTCGATGCTGCCCTCGGGCAGGGAATTCATCACCTCGATGCAGTCGCCTGCCAGAATTTCATTGAGTGGAAGCATGTTTGCCCCCTGCGCCACGGTTTCAACTGTCATACCTGCCTCGATCTTGCGCCTTGTTCGCGCTTGTTGAAATGCATCATGAGTCAAAGCCGATTCGGCGTCAATTTCTTTTTGAATCAGATATTTGAAAAACTTTCTTCACGTAGGCTATGGACACAAGATTTTGCGTATCGGGGCGAAGGAGCGTCTATGCTCTGGGGTTGGCCCCAAATCTGCTATGGCATTTTTGTGACGCTTTGTCGGATAGCCCGCATTCTCGGCCCAGCCATAGCCGGGATAGCGCTGGTCCAGATCTGCCATGATCCGGTCGCGTGTGACCTTGGCAATAATGCTTGCGGCCGCAATCGACATGACCTTGCCATCGCCCTTGACCACAGCTTGCGCGCCGCAAGGCAGGTCGCGCGGCAGGCGATTGCCGTCGATCAGCAGATGGTCGGGTGGGACAGGCAGTGCGGCAATGGCGCGGTGCATGGCCAGATAGGTCGCTTGCAAGATATTGATCTCGTCAATCTCGGCCGGGGTGGCATGGCCGATCCCGACAGTTGCACGCGCCATGATCTGCGCGAACAGCAGCTCGCGCGCCGCGCCACCCAAGCGCTTTGAATCCTGCAACCCTTGCGGCAGATCATCGGGGTTCAAACGCACAGCCGCTGCGGTGACAGGGCCTGCCAACGGCCCGCGCCCCACCTCGTCCACGCCGACAATCCATGCGCATCCGCTGCGGGCAAGTTCCGTCTCCAGGCTGAAATCAGGGCATGATGCGGGCATGCGCCCTTTGTGCCAGAAAAAACGGCTGGAGCAAGCCCCGAGCACTGCAGACACAGACCTGCCGATGCGCCGCGCGGCGCATTCGAGCCTGCACCGGCGCGCAGCGGCTCAGCACTTGTGGTAAAGACCCGTTTTCGTGTTTTCGCAATAGCGCGCGATGACCGTATATTTGGGGTGCTTCTTGCCCCCGCCAAGCACGATTCCCACAATCGCCGCACCCACTGCGACCGCGACCCATTCCGACGCTTTTGCCTGCGTGGGTGCGGTTATCGCAAGCCCACCGACAAGCGCGCAAATACTGAGAGTGGTCGCCCCGCGCGTAGCGAGGCGGGTCAATAATCCAGTCATGAAAAATCTCCTGTAGCCAAAAAATCGCACCCAAATGGTAACACAAGCGTGCGATTCGCCAAAATTCATTTTAACCTTTATGACCGGCGCAAAGGGGCGTTCGGATCATGCCGACCGCGCTCGGACGGTGCGAACCTGCACGCGTGCCCTTCGCGCTGCAGGCAATGTGCATTGTAAACGGTGACATGGCGGCCATGGATGTCCAATGTCTTGCGGCAATGCTGTGGCAGTCCGCGCGCAGGTGCTGGCGCCGACAGGCAAAATCGAGAGCGTGAAATCGAATAACACCAGCGGATCATGGCGCTGATATTGAATAACATTCACGAAGCTGGCACGGCTGCGCTTATGAAACATGCTTTTCGCCTTTTCGCGCTTCTGGCTGGTCTGGCGCTTGCGGGGCAAGCCTCGGCCCAGTGTTACGCGGATTACAAAGCCAAGCAGGACAACCCGTTGCGCCTGCAATATGGTATCATCGAATTGCCGCAATCGGCCTGTGCTTCGGTTCAGGCCGCACGCGACTATGCCAAGCCTGTCATTTCACGAAGCGGCTGGACGCTGCTACAGATCGAGTCCATTTTCGAGCCATCCGAATTTCAACGCAGGAGCGCCAATGCCGGGGCCATCCATCTCCGCCAGTGACATCTCGCGGCTGGGCAGCCGCGCGGTTGTCTGGGGCATTGCCGCGATTGTGGGTGTGCTGGTGCTGACAGCGGTGCTGTTGTTTCTGAACCTGCCCGATGCGGGTGCGTTCAATGCGCGGGTCGAACGGGTGTTTGTCGAGAATGCCGACCTGACCAGTCAGGCCGAAATCAAGCTGCTGGAAATTCTGGCGCAATCGGGCACGGCGTTTTCGGAAACGCTGGTATCTTACCGGATCGTGATTTTCGTGTTGCTGGTTTTTGCCACTGGGCTGTTGGTGACCTCGCTGGTTATGATTGTGCTGTTGATCACGCTGAACCGGCGCATGGCGATGGTTGAAAAGCAGGGGCTGCAAGTCTCGCAACTGGTGATCGAGCGGGCGACCAATTCGGTTGCGATCAATGACATGGAATTCAAGCTGACCCCTGCGGCGGTGGAAACCCTGGCCGTGCTGGCAGAGGCCCGCATAGATGACGAGGTGTTGACGGGGGCCGCGATAGAAGCTGTCATCTCTGGCCGGTTGGAGGTGGATTGCGACGAGGCGGCAGGCGCGACCCGCATCAAACGCTTGCGCGATACGCTGGGGAACCAGTTGATCAGCGAGGTTCTGGTCAAGAATATCGCGCGGCAAGGATATATGCTGGCGATTGACAGCAAGGTGATCTCGCTGCGCTGAAACGTCCCATCGCGCTGTTTCGCGCAAGCGCCCTTGCACCTTTCCCTTTGCGATGCCAGATATTGCACAAGTGAATAGGGAGAGATGCAATGCTGGACAAACGCCAATTCTATATCAACGGCCAATGGTGCGACCCGGTAGCGGGCACCGATCTGGACGTCATCAACCCCTCGACCGAAGAGGCCTGCGCGGTCATCTCTCTAGGTGGCGCGGCGGATACCGACGCGGCGGTAGCTGCGGCGAAAGCGGCCCTGCCCGGCTGGATGCATTCCGACCCTGCCGACCGGCTGGCGCTGGTGAAGCGCATCCTCAAGGAATATGAGGCGCGCGCCGAAGACATGTCGCAGGCCATCAGCATGGAAATGGGCGCACCGATTGACATGGCGCGCAGCTCCCAGACGCCGTCGGGCACATGGCATATCAGCAATTTCATCAAGGCGTTCGAGAAGGTCCATTTCATTGAACCCTTGGGCGATCACGCCCCCGACGACCGCATCATCCGCGAGGCGGTGGGCGTGTGCGCGCTGATCACACCGTGGAACTGGCCGATGAACCAAGTCTCGCTCAAGGTGATACCTGCGCTGCTGGCAGGCTGCACAATGGTGTTGAAACCCTCCGAGATTGCGCCGCTCTCCTCGATTGTCTGGAGTGAGATCATGGATGCGGCGGGCACGCCCAAAGGTGTCTATAACATGGTCAATGGCGATGGGCCGGGGGTGGGAACGCAGCTATCTGGCCATAAAGATGTCGATATGGTCAGCTTCACCGGATCAACCCGCGCGGGCATTGCGATTTCCAAAAACGCGGCAGAAACGCTGAAACGCGTGCATCTGGAACTGGGCGGCAAGGGCGCGAATATCGTCTTTGCCGATGCCGATGAAAAGGCCGTCAAACGCGGCGCGATCCATTGCTTCAACAACACAGGCCAGTCCTGCAACGCGCCCACACGGATGCTGGTGCAGCGCGAGATCTATGACCAAGCCGTGGAAACCGCGCGCGAGCTGGCCGAGAAAACCGCTGTCGGGCCAGCCTCCGAGTCGGGGCGCCACATTGGGCCAGTCGTCAGTCAGGCGCAATTCGACAAGATACAGGATCTGATTCAGGCAGGTATCTCCGAAGGTGCGCGGCTGGTTGCAGGCGGGCTTGGCCGGCCAGAAGGGATGAATCGCGGCTATTTCGTGCGCCCCACTGTGTTTGCCGATGTGACGAATGAAATGACCATCGCGCGCGAAGAAATCTTTGGCCCTGTGCTGTCGATCATCCCGTTCGACGCGGAAGATGACGCAGTGCGCATCGCCAATGACACTGTCTACGGGCTGACCAACTATGTCCAAAGCGAAGACGGCGCGAAACGCAACCGCATGGCACGCCTGCTGCGCTCTGGCATGGTCGAGATGAATGGCAAATCGCGCGGCGCGGGCGCCCCCTTTGGCGGGATGAAGCAATCCGGCAACGGGCGCGAAGGCGGTGTCTGGGGGATTGAAGATTTCCTAGAGGTCAAGGCCGTCTCGGGCTGGGCAAGTGATGCAGAGTGAGGGCATGATGAACGACACATATGACGACCAGAACATCTTTGCCAAAATCCTGCGCGGGGAAATCCCGTGCAACAAGGTGCATGAAACCGAGCATAGCCTTGCCTTTGCCGATATCGCCCCGAAAGCGCCCCATCATGTGCTGGTGATCCCCAAGGGGCCATATGTCTGCTACGATCATTTCGCCCGCAGCGCCACAGACGCGGAAATCGTGGATTACACCCGCGCCATAGGCGATGTCTGCGCGCAATTGGGCGTGGCACAAAGCGAGGGCGGACATGGTTACCGGATGATCTCGAATGCCGGTCCCGATGGGGTGCAGGAAGTGCCACATCTGCATGTGCATATCCTTGCAGGGCGCAATATCGGGCCAATGGTGATGATGCGCCCTTGACGCGATAGGCGCGAGTGCATAATCAGGCGCGTGAAGGCGGCGAGTTGGCGGAGTGGTTACGCAGCGGATTGCAAATCCGTGTACAGGAGTTCGATTCTCCTACTCGCCTCCAGAAATATCAAACACTCATCGGGACCAGCCAAACACAGAATCAGAGTGTTTCAAAACCTGTTTCAACTTTCCTGTTCTGGCTTCGTTTTGTTCCCCCGCGCTTGCGCGCAGAGTGCCTGCACCTTCTGGCGCTCGGCACTGGCATAGTTCGCAACCATGGCCACTGTGTTGTGGCCGATGAGTCCCACCGCACCAATGCAAACACCTGATTGCGCAACGCCTGTTTCATAAATGGCAGCGTTTTCGCACAAGCGGAAAAAAGGAAGTGATGCTGCACCTGCATCTACGACCTTTTATCAACTTCCAACTGGCAAAAGCTGAATTATTGTCGGGGTGCGCGACAAAAGAGCGCGCAATCGGCAGCGTTGACTGTCTGTATCACACTGCATGTGTTTTTTCTTTTTTTCACATTGGATCAGATAGTGACGCTTAGTCAGGGGGATACCCCATCAAGGGAGGTGCTGAAATGAAACTACCATCAAGAAAACTACCTATCGCTGCAATCATGGCCACATCTATTGCAGCAGTTGTACCAACGGCTTCGCTTTCTGACGGCCACGCGCCAAGTCTGAGCCATACCACCGTTTTGACTGGCTTGGATAACCCTTGGGACATGGCCTTTCTGTCAGACGGGACGATGTTTTTCACCGAGAAATGCCTCGGTCTGTCGGTCAAATTGCCAGATGGGGACGTGAACAAACTTCTGGGGATGGTCGATACTTCCGACTATGCCAGCACGGCTGACGATCTGTTCTGCGAAGGTCAGGCAGGGATGATGGGCGTTGCTGTCGATCCTGAGTTTGATGACAATCGCTTCCTCTATGTCTACTCCACGTCCAGCATGACAGCGCCCGGCACCAATCGCCTGATGCGGTTTACTGTTAATGAAGACCTGTCCGGCGTGGCAGACCGTACAGACTTGATTGACAGCGTGCCCTACAAGCCTGAAGCAAGCGACCAGCCGTTTGGTGGTCCGGGCGCGCATAATGGCGGGCGGGTTCGGTTTGGGCCTGACGGATATCTATACCTTACGACAGGTGATATTCACGGCGCCGAAGTCCCTCAAAGTCCGACACTGCTTGGGGGTAAGGTGATCCGTATCGACCGTGACGGAAATGCCGCCGAAGGCAACAATGCGCCAGACGGCTTTGACCCGCGCATCTATACCTATGGGCATCGCAATGTTCAGGGCATCGCCTTCCATCCTGAAACTGGACAAGCGATTACCGCAGAGCATGGACCATGGCATTCTGATGAAATTACCGCACTCGTGCCCGGTGGAAATGGCGGCTGGGATCCGCGTCCCAATATGGCAGGGCGTGGTGAGTGTCCCGATGGCTACTGTGGATACGAGCCTGTGCAGATGGAAGCGCTAGACCCAGAAGAACGCGCAGCCTACATGCCGATGACAGATTTTGTCACTTACCCCGACGCCATGCCTCCGGCATGGGATAATAACGGGCTGTCGCAAGGCACATCTTCTGCTGTCTTCTTGACCGGCGATCATTGGGGAGCATGGAATGGCCGCATGGCCGTTGGCCTCATGGGTATTGGTTTCGGCGGAACGCCAGTTGGGCAACGCATTGACCTGATTCACATGGCAGAAGACGGCCTTTCAGTCCATGATGTCATGGAGATGCCACTCCCTATGGGATCAGGTCGTTTCCGGTCGCTGGTGCAGGGGCCAGATGGCGCTCTTTATGCTGCGATTGATGAGGGAGACATCTTTCGTATTATGGCAGAGTGACGCTCCTCCCCCCGTATGGCGACACTGCGATGCGGGGGGCTGTCCTGATCTTGTCGACACGCCCTAACTTTTGACGGATGCCTCTGCATCTCAATCTAAAAATGCCATTCGGTGCTGGTAGAAATATCAGCGCCGAATGCGCTGAAAATAACCAAGGGAACTAAATCATGAGAAGTCTTGCCAGCATTACAGCCATGTTTGTGTTTGTAATGCCTGCCTTTGCAACTGAAAGCGCCAAGCCTGCGGCAGTCGCCATAGAACAGTCTGGCCAGCCGGATGGGGTATTCGAGGCCGTGGATATGGACGCCGGCGCGGTGCTATATGCTGACGGATGCGCGCAATGTCATGGTCGTGCGGGACGGGGAATGGCAAGCTTTCCATCACTTAAGGGAAGAGACACGGACTACATCTCGAACAGGCTGGAACGATATCGTGCGGGAGAATCGATTGGTCCGAATTCCGCGTTGATGATGCCCGTCTCAGCGGAATTATCCGACGCGGAGATCGCAAACCTCGCGGCCTTTATCTCTGAAGACTTCAGATAACCCGATGCCACATTTTTTAATGTGGCGCTTGGCACTCCGAACTGGCAGCCGCTGCCCTGTAGCACCCGAAGGGCGATCTTCTCGCACATGCGCTGGCAGGCGCGCCGTGGCCCGGCGGGCCACGGCACTGGCGTTCAGAAGTCGATCTTCTGCGCCAGCCCGCGCTCGATGGCAAGCGCCACGGCGCGTGACGCGACCGCAAGATCTTGCAGCCCCACACCTGTGCCGTCGAATACTGTAATTTCTTGCGCGTCACGCCGGCCGTGATGGGTGCCGTTAATGACTGCGCCAATCTCGACAATCGCATCGGCATGCAGAATGCCCGCGCCAACGGCATGCTGCGCCTCGCCAATGCTGATGGATTGTGCCACCTCATCGGTGAATACTGTGGCGCGCGTCAGGATCGCGGGGTCAAGTTCCTGCTTGCCCTTGGTGTCAGTGCCCATACAGGCCAGATGGGTGCCGGGGCGGATATGGGCATCTTGCAAAATCGCATCGAAACTGGAGGTGATCGTGATAATCACATCCGCTTGCGCGCCCAGCTGGTCCAGATCGACGGCTTCAAAAGGCAGGCCCAGCTCTGCTGCCGTCTCGGCCAGACGCGACAACATGTCGGGGTGCAGGTTCCAGCCGATCACGCGGTCAAACTGCCGCTGGCGCACCGCCGCGCGCATCTGGAACGCACTTTGGTGGCCCGCCCCCACCATGCCCAGCACTTTGGCATCCTTGCGGGCCAGATGTGCAATCGAAATGGCAGACGCCGCTGCGGTACGCAGCGCGGTCAGCAGATTGCCGCCAACGATTGCGGTGGGCTTGCCGCTGTCCTGGTCGAACAGATAGACCGTGCTCTGGTGGTTGGGGATGCCGCGATCCGCATTTCCGGGGAAATACCCACCTGCCTTGACACCCAGCAGCGCGCCGACACGGTCCAGACCGGACTTGAACCCGTATTGCCGCCCCGCGCCCAAAGCCTCGCGCACGACAGGGAAATTATAGGCATCCCCGCGCGCCATTGCGGCGAAACTGGCCTCGATCGCGTCAAAGGCAGAGTGTTCATCGACAAGATCGGCAATAACGGATTCCGGAACGATCCACATAAGGTGGTCCTTTCAGTTTGGTCACAACATGGCCCCGGACATGATCCGGGGCCTCTCGGTCAGGCAGCCCAGAGGTCCCGGGTCAAGCCCGGGACTGCGCCGCTCAATACGCTTTGCCGCGCGCCGATACTGGCCAGAGCGTCTCGACCTTGCCACCGCGCACGCCCACATACCAGTCATGGACATTGCAGGTCGGGTCGCAATGGCCCGGCACAAGGCGCAGTTTGTCATTGACCTGAAGCACATTGCCCAGATCTTCGACCACCCCATGCTCGTCCGAGCATTTCACATATGTCACATCCGTGCGCCCGAAGATCACAGGCAAGCCGCTATCCACCGATTGCGCCTTGAGCCCCGCATCGACAATGGCCTTTCCGGGCTTTGCACGGCTCATCACCGATGTCAGGATGAACAGCGCGTTTTCCCATTCGCCCTGATCAATGCGCTTGCCATCCTTGTCCAGAATGCGCCCGTAATCGGCATCCATAAACGCATAAGACCCGCATTGCAGCTCGTTATACACGCCCGAGGTGCTCTCGAAATAATAGCTGCCTGTGCCGCCGCCGCCCACGATGTCACAGTCCAGCCCCTCAGCCTTCAGCGTGTCGACCGCATCCTTCACCTGCGCCACGGCGAGTGCGATCTTGGCCTTGCGGTCCTCATAGCTGTCCATATGCTGCATGGCACCCTGATAGGCTTGCAACCCTGCGAATTTCAGCCCCGGTGCGGCGTCAATCGCGCGGGCAATCTCGACCACAGCAGGCGTTGTGGTCACACCACAGCGCCCCGCGCCGCAATCAATCTCGACCAGACATTCGATCTGGGTGCCGTGGCGGGTTGCCGCCTCTGACAGATCTGCAACATTGGCCGGATCATCCACACAGCAGATCGTGCGCGCGCCCAGCAGCGGCATGCGTGCCAGCCGGTCGATCTTGGCCGGGTCACGCACCTGATTTGACACAAGAACATCCTTGATGCCCCCGCGCGCAAAGACCTCGGCCTCACTCACCTTCTGGCAGCAAACCCCACAGGCCCCACCAAGGGACTCTTGCAGTTTCGCAACATCAACCGATTTATGCATCTTGCCATGCACGCGGTGGCGCATGCCATGCGCTTTGGCGTAATCGCCCATTTTCCTGATGTTGCGCTCCAGCGCGTCCAGATCAAGGATCAGACAGGGCGTCTGGATATCGCCCTCATTCATTCCCGGCAATGCAGGCACGTCATAGCCCACTTCCAGCCCGTCAAACTTGGTTGGTGCATTCATGATCTCAGCCTCCCCTTATTTCGTGATCCATGGCAATGTGTCCATATCGACATTGCCACCAGTGATAATGACGCCGACACGCTTGCCGGCAAAGACTTCGGGGTTCTTCAGGATCGTGGCCAGCGGCACAGCACAGCTTGCCTCGATCACAATTTTCATGCGCTGCCATGTCAGCTTCATCGCATCGATGATTTCCTGCTCGGACGCGGTCAGAATATCGGTCACATGGTGCGACACGAAATGCCATGTCAGGTCTTTCAGCGGCACTTTCAGCCCGTCCGCAACCGTCACCGGCGCGTCATCGGCAATGATATGGCCCGCCTTGAAACTGCGATAGGCATCATCGGCCTGTTCCGGCTCGGCGGCGTAAATCTTCACATGCGGCGCAATATTGGACAGGGTCAGGCAGGTGCCCGACACCATGCCCCCGCCCCCGATGGGTGCGATCACACACTCCAGCCCCTCAACCTGCTCCATGAATTCCTTGGAACAGGTCGCCTGCCCTGCAATCACGCGCGGGTCGTTATAGGGGTGCACAAACTCCGCCCCTGTTGCGGCCTGCACCTGCGCAAACACCTCTTCGCGCGATGTGGTGGACGGCTCGCATTCGGTAATGATCCCGCCATAGCCCCGCACTGCATCTTTCTTGGCTTGCGGTGCTGTGCGCGGCATCACCACATGGCACGGAATCCCCCGCCGCCCTGCCGCATAGCTCAGCGACAGCGCATGATTGCCACTGGAATGCGTGGCCACCCCTTTGGCCGCTATCTCGTCAGACAGCCCAAAGACGGCATTCGACGCCCCACGCACCTTGAACGCGCCCGCTTTCTGGAAATTCTCGCATTTGAAGAACAGCTCTGCCCCCGTCAGCGCATTGAAATACTCTGATGTCAGAACCGGCGTGCGGTGGATATAAGGCGTGATCCGCGCATGCGCGGCCAGAACATCGTCATAGGTCGGGATATACATATCTGTCATGTCTTTCATCTCGTCCTCATTTTCTTGCGGGAAAATACTCCGGGGTCCGGGGCAGCGCCCCGGTTACGCCGCTTCCGCCAGCGCGGCATTTGCAGATTTGCGCAAATAGTCTTGGGCCGCCGCCACCCCCGAGCCAAGCTGCACCTTCCAGCCCAGATCGGCCATGCACATCTCTGCCGTGGCCAGCCCCGACAGCAACATCACATCGCTCAGCATGCCCAGATGGCCGATGCGGAACACCTTGCCCGCAACCTCGCCCAGGCCCACACCAAAGGCCACACCATATTTCGTGGCCGCCAATTGCACCAGTTCCGTGCCATCGCAGCCATTGGGCACCACAACGGCGGTCACAGTGTCGGAATACAGATCAGGCGTGGCAGCGCAGGGGGACATGCCCCATGCCGCGACCGCGCGGCGCGTGGCTTCAGCCAGACGGTGGTGGCGGGCATAGACATGTGACAGCCCTTCATCCTCCAGCATCTCGATGGACTTTGCCAGCCCTGCAATCAGCCCGACTGCGGGCGTATAGGGGTACCCCCCCGCAGCATAGGCTTTCAGCATATCGCGGAAATCGAAGAATGTGCGCGGCAGGGTTGCGCTGTCCATTGCCCGCAGGGCTTTGGGCGACACACCAAGAATTGCCAGCCCCGCAGGCAGCATGAACCCTTTTTGCGAACCTGCAACCGCAATATCCACGCCCCACCCCGCCATATCGAACGGCATCGAGCCGATGGAAGACACGCCATCCACAAACAATAACGCCGGATGGCCCGCCGCATCCAGCGCGCGGCGCAGCCCCGCAATATCGGATTTCACACCTGTCGCGGTTTCATTATGGGTGGCCAGCACGGCTTTGATGCTATGAGAGGTATCGGCCCGCAAAGCGGCCTCCATCTCGGCCAGCGGGATGCCCATCCCCCATGGGGCCTCGATCACCTGCACATCCAGCCCGTGGCGTTGGCACATATCGATCCAGCGATGGCTGAACATGCCAAACCGCGCTGTCAGAATCCTGTCACCACTGGACAAGCTGTTGGTAATGGCCGCTTCCCAGCCGCCAGTTCCGGTAGAGGGCAGAATGATGACTTCGCCTTGCTGCATTCCCAGAACGCGGCGAATGCCAGCTACCGCAGGCTTGAACATCCGCGCAAATGCAGGAGAGCGGTGATCCAGCGTGGGAATGTCGCAAGCTTTGCGGATTTCTTCGGGAATATTCGTCGGACCCGGAATAAAGACAGGGTTTTGCGCAGACATAGTTTTCTTCTCCCCCTTGATTTAGCTGCACATTATCGCGCCCGCTCCCTCAGTGCAATTTTTTTGAAATTATTTTTTACAACGCGAAAAAAGTCAGTTACCCTCTGACAGTATTGCCTAATTTGTTTTTCACCACTTGAAAGCTTTGTTGTGATTCTGAAAAAAGCGAGGGACTATGGCAGAAACGAAACCCCGCGGTCGCCCCCGCGCCTTTCACGACAAGACCGAACAGAACACCGTCCAGTCGCTTGACCGCGCCTTGGGAATTTTGCGTGTCCTCTCCGAAAGCAGCGGTCTGACGCTGACAGAACTTGCACAAGCCGCGCATCAATCGCCCGCGACAGTCTACAGGGTGCTGAGCACCTATCAGACCCATGGCATGGTCGAGTTGGAAGCACAGGGGCAGCGTTGGCATATTGGCGCGGGCGCGTTTCGCATCGGCTCTGCGTTCTTGCGGCGCACCAAGCTGGCAGAACGCGCCCGAGAGGCGATGCAAACCCTGATGCGCGAAAGCGGCGAGACGGCCAATCTGGGGGTCGAGGAACAGGACGAAGTGTTATTTCTGACGCAGGTGGAAACCCATGAAGCGATCCGCGCCTTCTTTCCGCCCGGCACGCGCAGCCCGATGCATGTCTCGGGCATCGGCAAGGCATTGCTGGCCTATTACCCGCCCGCCCGCGTGGCGCGGATCACGGCACTGGGCCTGCCGGGGTTCACGCCTGCCTCGCTGACCGATGCGGCGCGGCTGGAAAACGACCTGACGCGCACGCGCGCGCGGGGCTATGCGATCGACAATGAGGAACGCACCGAAGGCATGCGCTGCATCGCCGCCCCCATTTTCAACGCCCATGCCGAGCCGGTGGCGGGCCTGTCCATCTCTGGCCCTGTGTTCCGTCTGTCACTGGAACGCGCCCGCGAGATGGGCGAACTGGTCCGGCGCGCAGCGGCGGGCGTGACAGAGGCAACGGGCGGACGGGTGCCAGAATAAGGGTGGCGTGTGGGAGAATTTGAGGGCTTTGGGGCCATTGGAAAGGTGACCCAAGCCGCGCAGCGTCGGGCCTGCGGCCCTCGATTCCGCGCGAACAGCTGAAAAGTCCCACATTGCAGGCTTTCCATCTTTTACGAGCAGAGCGCCAAACGATAACCCGCACCCCTGCCGGAGTGACAGACCTTATGCGCCCCGCGCGGAACAAAGGCGCGAAGCGCCGCCGCGCATCGCCGGGCCGCACCATCGGCACGGCGATTTGGCTGCCTCAAGCGCAAAGCCTTGATCTTTCGCGGATTTGGCAGGCATAAAGTGCTATAGCCCAAAGCATGCATCGCCGCACCGCGGCCCGACGCTGCGTGGCTTTGCATCAAAAGGTCAGCGTCCGCAAAGTCCAGCACGCCCGACAGCCCCCATAAAGCCTGCGCAGATCACCCTTCGGCCTTCTCTGCCAGCGCCAGCCATTCTTCCTCGGCGGCCGCCAGCGCGGATTGGCGCGCGGCAATCGCCTCGGTCGCTTTGCGGAATTTCACCGGCTCGCGGGTGAACAGTTCGGCATCCGCCAGCAAACCCGCCAGTTTCGCAATCTCCGCTTCCAGCCGTGCAATCTCGGCGGGCAGTTTTTCCAGCCGGTGCGTCTCGGTATAGCTTAGGCCGGATTTGGGCTTTGCCTTGCCCTTTTCTTTCATGCGCGGGGCGGGGGCCGCCTGTGCGGCCACGGGGGCTGCGGTATCGGTGCGCTGCGCCTGATAATCCGACCAGCCACCCGCATAGGCGGTCACGCGCCCCTCGCCCTCGAACACCAAGGTGGTCGAGGCGATGCGGTCGATGAAATCGCGGTCATGGCTGACCAGCAGAACCGTGCCGTCAAACTCGCTTAATATATCCTGCAACAGGTCCAGCGTTTCGACATCCAGATCATTGGTCGGCTCGTCCAAGACCAGCAGATTGGCCGGCTGCGCCATGATCCGCGCCAACAGCAGCCGCGCACGCTCGCCCCCTGAAAGCGAGCGTACTGGCGCGCGCGCCTGCGCCTCGTCAAACAGGAATTCCTTGAGGTAGCCCACCACATGCTTGGGCGTGCCCCGCACCATCACCTGATCGGATTGCCCCGGCACCCGCATCAGCGGGTCGCCCGTCAGGTTCTCCCAGAGCGAGGCATTGGGGTCCAGCTGCGCGCGGCTCTGGTCGAAAATCGCGGTTTCCAGATTGGTGCCGCGCCGGATCGTGCCCGAATCCGCCTCTTCCGCGCCGGTGATCATGCGCAGCAGCGTGGTTTTGCCTGCGCCATTGGGGCCAACAAAGGCCACGCGTTCCCCGCGCATCACCCGAAGCGAGAAATCACGCAGGATCACGCGCTCGCCATAGGCCTTGTGGACATGTTCCAGCTCGGCCACCAGCTTGCCCGACGGGGCGGCCGATTCCATCGCCATTGCAGCTGTGCCTTGGCGCTTGATCTGGCCCGCGCGTTCGGCGCGCAAATCCTGAAGCGCGCGCACGCGGCCCTGATTGCGCTTGCGCCGCGCGCTGATCCCTTCCACGGCCCAACGCGCTTCGGCCTTGATCTTGCGGTCAAGCTTGTGGCGCGCGTCATCTTCCTGCGCCCAAAGCGTGTCGCGCCACTCCTCGAACCCGTCAAATCCGGCCTCGCGGCGGCGCACCTGCCCACGGTCGATCCACAAGGTCGCACGGCTGAGCGCGCGCAGGAAGGCGCGGTCATGGCTGATCAGCACAAAGGCCGCGCGCGTCTCGCGCAGGCGCGCTTCCAGCCATGCAATGGCGTAGATGTCCAGATGGTTCGTCGGCTCGTCCAGCAGCATCAATTCAGGCGCTTCGGCCAGCAGCTTCGCCAGCGCCGCGCGCCGCCGCTCGCCGCCCGAGGCGCTTGCAGGGTCAAGGCTGGCATCAAAATCCAACCCCTCGGCGGCCATGTCGATCCGGTACGTCTCGGCAGGGTCAAGGTTCTGGGTGGCATATTCGCCCAAAGTGGCAAAGCCCGTGAAATCCGGGTCTTGCTCCATATACCCCACAGTGACCCCGGGCGAGAGGCTGCGCGCGCCCTTGTCGGTCTCGACCAAGGCCGCCATGACCTTCATCAAGGTAGACTTGCCAGAGCCGTTGCGCCCCACCAGCGCCACGCGGTCGCCCGATTGAATGACCATGTCCAGCCCGTCAAAGACAGGATTGCCGCCATAGGTCAGCGAGATATTCGAAAGTTGCAAAAGAGGTGTTTGTGCCATGGCCGCGATATAGGCGCGTGTGCGCGGCAGGGAAAGGGGAATTCGCAGCCCATGCGCCCCTGCCCGCAGATGACCAGCGGCGCGGCGCAGCCGCGACGCGGGGGTGGGTGGGTGGGTCATCTGCGGGAAGGGGCGCATGGGTCAGCGCTGGCGCCCGGCCCGCCAGTCCAGCACGGCCGCAATCACAGCCTGAATTGCCACAAGATAATCCTGATCCGAGGGCAGAGGCTCAGAAACAGGCTGGCGCGCCAGCGCAACGCTCATCAACGTCCCGTTGCCAAGGCGCGGATGCACCACCCCAAGCGCCTTGCGGCAACAATCGGCGCAATGGGCCTGATACAGCATCTGCTGCATCACGCCCTGCCACTGGTCCTGTGGATGGGCCAGCATCACACGCGCTGCCGCGCGGATATCGCCCTGCGTGATCTCACGCATCCCCGCCCCCGCCAGACGCCCCCGCGCGCAGGCGGCAAGCAAACCGGCGCAGCCGGTTTGCGGGGGTGGGCGGGCGGGCCGCCTGCGCGCGGGGGCGCGTCACACCCCGATCTCCAGCCGCGCAAAGGGGCCGGGACCAAACACATCCGACACTTGCGCCACTTCCAGCGCGAAACTGCCCTCAACCCCGTCCTGCACTTGCGCAAGGCTGGAATACACGAACTCTGGCGCGTCACAATCCACCGCGCGCAGCACCGCGCCACCCTTTCGCACCTGCACAACATAGCGCTCATAGGTTTCCGACAGCGGCACCTCTGCCGCGCCCCAGCCATCGCCGCCGCGCCGCGTGCGCCGCACCCATGTCAGATGCACATCCCCCAACGCATCCCACCGCGCGCGCAGATGCGCAGGCCGGTAGGGCCGCAACCCCACCCCCTGAAACACCGCGCTGATATCGCGCTGGCTGGGGTCACCCAGCGGGCGGCTGGCAGGCCCTATGCGGTAGCCCCGCTCCAGCCCCAGCGCATCCAGCGGCAGGGCGATCTGCGCCAATGCGCTATCCACCATCACCACCAGCGCCCCCGGTGCCCAGACCTGCGGCATCACCCCATCCGTGCCGTACTGGCCCCGCAGACGCAGCCGCAGATCATACAGGCCCGGTTCAATCAGTTCCGCCTCCGCAAACTGGAACAGCTCCCACAGCACCCCATCCCCGATCGCCATCAGATTGGCCCCGCCCAGCACGGCGGCAGGCGGCGCAGATGCCAACTGCCCCGACAGCATCCGCACCCGCAACGCAGGCCCCCGATCCCACAGCCCCGCGCCTGCGGCAAACAGCGCGGTCTGGCTTACGCCCAGCCGCGCGGGCTGTGCAAGCAGCGCTTCCAGTTCAAACATATCCGGCGCGGCTTGGTGATGCACTGCCACCACCCCCGGCCAGGCCCGCGCAGACACGGCCAGCCACGGGTTTTGCGCCACCTCCTCGCCGGTGATCAGGGGCAGGTCCAGAAAGACAGGCTGCACCGGCGCGGGCGCGGGGCTGCGCATCAGCGCAGACCCGGTGCGCGCTGTGTCGCCCCACGCGTAGGGCGCATCCTCGACGCGCGTGGCCTCGAACGCGCGCCCGCCTGCAAGGGTTGCGCGGTCGATCCGCCACAGCGCCGCGCCCGCCCCCATATCCAGCGCCACTACATCGCCCGCGCCCAACCCGCGCGAGGGGGGCACAGCAAACCGCGCCGTGTCGCGCGCAACCCGCGCCTGCGCCAGCCAGCGTTCCGCAATCAACACCCCCTCGCCCCCTGTCAGCACCAGCGGCAGGTCAGAACCCGAGGCGCGGCGCTCACTCTCGCCCGGAAAGCTTGCCTCGGCCACGCGCATCTCGAAATCCGCGCCCTCCTCGACATAGCCCAGCCGCACGCGCCCCGAGACTTCCGCCTCTGGCGCGCGGATCACCACCAGATCACCGCTGTCGTTGCGCACCAGATCATCCGGCCCCAGATGCGCCACCGCGCGCCCGTTGCGCATCTGGAAAATCAGACGGCCCTCGCGCTCTACCGCTTCGACGCCATAGGCCAGCATCAGCGCCTGCAACATCGCGCGCGGTGCCTCGGTCGAGGGCATGGCAAAGCCGCGCACCACCCCATGCACGCGGCGGGTATCGACATCTGCAAGACCTGCGCGCGCGCAAATCTCGGCAATCACCGCGTCCAGCGGCTGCGCGCTGGCGCGCCCTATAATCCAGTGCCCGCGCGCCCAGTTGGCCCCGTCCGACCACAATGCCTGATTGCCCGGAAACCACGGATAGGGCCGCGCATCCCATGCCCAGACATGCGCGCGGTCCATATCGACCATACGCCCGCCATAAATCTCGGAAATCGGGTTATGCGCAGGCTCTGCCCAATAGGCATTCACCGCACGGATATATTGCATCTGGATCGCATCATCGCGCCACCCGCGCGAGAAATAGGGCACAAAGGATTCCGATGATTTCGGGTCCAGAAATACATTGGGCTGGTTCGTGCCCCGATCTATTGCCGCACAGCCGTATTCGGTAAACCAGAATGGTTTCGAGCGCGGCACCCATGCCGTCGGGCTGGACGCACGCACGCCCCCCACGCGGTCATGGTGGTCATTCTCCCACCAGCCGCGCAAATCCTTGTAGCGCCAGATCCAGTGTTCCTGCCAGTCCGAGCTGTCGGCAATCGGCGTGCGGTTCTGCATCCGGCGGTCGGTTTGCGTGGCATAGAACCAGTCAAACCCCTCGCCCCCCGCCACATTGGCGCGCAAATACTCCAGATTATGCACATCGCCCCAGCCCGCATCCAGATGGTCCGTGCCATCGCGCCAATCCGACAGCGGCATGTAATTGTCGATGCCGATGAAATCGATCATGTCATCCGCCCAAAGCGGGTCGAGATGGAAGAAACGGTCGCCCTGCGCCGTGATATAGCCGAAATATTCCGACCAGTCGGCGGCATAGGTCAGTTTCACCTCTGGCCCCAATAGGGCGCGCACCTCGGCGGCCAGCGCGATCAGGGCGGCCACAGCGGGAAAGCTGTTGCCCGCGCCGCGAATCTGCGTCAGCCCCCGCATTTCAGAGCCGATGCAAAACGCATCCACCCCGCCCGCCGCCTTGCACAGCGCGGCCTGATGCAGGATGAATCGCCGGTAGCGCCAGTCTGACGGGCCGGAATAGGTGATTTCCCCATCCGCGATGGTGAAATCACTGGCCTGCGCCGTGCCGAAGAACGCCGCAACCTCGGCGCTCGCGGCCTCTGTCCCATCAGCGCTGCCGCTTTGGCCCGGGGCTTTGGTGGTGGTGATGCGCCCGCGCCATGGCAAAATGGGCTGGTCTTCTGCATCAGACCACGGGTCGGGCAGGCCGTTTTCGGGCAGGATTTCCATCAGGATGAACGGGTAATACACCACCGCCTGCCCCTGCGCCTTCAGCGCCGCGATGGCCTGCAAGACCGAAGCATCAGAGGGCGTGCCGCCATAGACAGGGCGGCCATTCAGGCGGGGGATTTCGGGCGTATCAAGCGCACCGCGCCCCGCGACGGACCAAGGCTGATCCGGCGCGGTCCGGTCGGAATATTCGACCTTGGGCGCAATCTCGCACAGGCCCGCCCGCAAGTCAGACCCGAACCAAGACACAATCAACAGGCTGGATTGCACATGCGGCAATTCCCGCGCCAGCGCCTCCAAGGACGCGGCAATATCCGTTAACCCTGTGGCCGAATTCAGGTTCATGGGCTGCGTGTCCGCATGCGGCAAAGCGTCAAAATCGCTGTCTGTCGCGCGCACATAAACAGGGCTGCTTGCCAGCGCAAAATCACCAGAGCCGGGCATCACCGCCACCGCGCGCAGATGATCACTCAGCGATTGGGGCGTGTCGCTTTGGGTGTTGCGGATCACCTCGAAACTCAGTTGCGGGACGCGGTTGCCGAACTCGCCCAGCTCCAGATCCTCGATCACCAGATAGGCCACACCGCGATAGGCCGGCACCCGCCCTGCCCCCTCAAGCGCTTCAATCAGCGGGTCGGGAAGCTGGTCTTCCCCGCCGTGATACAGGCGAAGGTTCAAATCTGACGGGGCAAGTTCCTGCCCATCCGCCCAGATGCGCCCGACCCCAAGGATCGGCCCTTCGCATAGTGCAACCGCAAGCGACACCGAATAGCTGAATTCCCTGACACGGGGCCTTCTGACAATCTTGCCGCCCCCGCCCCGCGTGGTCACGCTTTCGCGGAATGCGCTGGCCCAGATCACCTGCCCGCCCAGCCGCACGCGCCCCCAGACGCGCGGCACCGGCGCGCCTTCGCTGGCCCCTGTCAGGCGCAGCCGGTCGATCCGGCCATGCTCGATTACCTGAGAGCCGCCGCCCATCAGCCGCTGGTCGATCACGCGCCCCAAAGTTGCGCCCACCGCGCGCCCGATCACCATGCCCGACAAGCCCAGAACCGAGCCGCCAAAACCGGACCCGACCGCCGCGCCCACTGCTGAAAGCACCAAGGTTGCCATGCGTCACTCCATTCAAATCAAAGGCTTGAGGGAAAGGCGAAGCGCGCCACGATGCGGCGCGCCCAAGGGGCCGACAGGGGCGCTTCAACCACACCTGCGCGCGGGCAGGCATGGATGAAACGCGCCCCACCCGCGCATTGAATGCCCAAATGTTTTGCCAGCGCGCGGCTTTGCAGACGAAACAGCAAGACCTGCCCATCTTCCGCCACAGGTGCTGGCAGCAGATGGCGCGCCAGCGCCTGCCACAACTGCTCGTCCCCGCTCGCCTCGGCCCAACTGGGGGAATAGGGCGGCAGGGGTTCGGGTTCGGTGCCGTAATGCGCGCACCAGATGCCACGGATCAGCCCAAGGCAATCCGCACCCGCGCCCAGTCTGGCCGCGCGGTGGTGATAGGGCGTGCCAATCCAAGCCCGCGCTTGCGCCACAATGTCAGATCGCCCGCTCATCCGCGACGCGCGCCGCCATCATTGGGCTGGCCCGCCTTGGGATAGGCCATCAGCCAGTCTTCGCCCGGAATATCCGGAAAGCCCCTGAAATTCAGCAGATTGTCGAATTTCAGGCGGCAGGTTTCGGCCTGTTTGTCGCATCCCACCTCCAGCCGGACCAGATCGCCCACTGCAAGCGTGGCGCGGATCGCATCCCACAGCGCGATGCGCCGCATGCCCCCCGCATCGCGGTCTTCGCGGATATGGCCCACCAACCCCGCCGCCTGCCCGTCCAGCACCACAAGCCGCCCTTGCGCGAACCAGCCCTGTGCAACCGCGTCAAGCGGGGCAAAAGTGAAATCCTGCCCGCCCGTCACTGACACAATCTGCGCCTGTGCGGAATATCCCGGCGCATCCAGATCGACCTTGCACGCCCCATCCCCCAGCACGGCCGCGCAAGCGGCGTGATAGACCCGCCCGCCCTGCTGGCCCAAGGGTTCCGACAACCCGCGCAATTCGGCGCGGAATGCCCCGCCTGCGCGCGTGATCTCGCCCAGGCTGCCGCGAAAGATGACGCGGCGTTGCGCCGTGTCGGCCCAGTTCACCTCCCATATCCGCAAGCATGCCCCGTCATAGCGCCCCGCCATGATGTCGCGCTCGGTCAGGCCCGCGTCGCGCAGCGCGCCCACGGCCTCGGAATTGTCCACCGCAAGGCCCGTCACCTGTTCCAGCGCGCGCGCACTCAATCCTGCGCCCGCGCGAAACTCCACCCCCTCAAAGGCCAGATCGCGGTCATGGTCGGTAAATCCCAGCCTCAGCCCGTCCGCGCGTGTCACTTCCCACGCGCGCGCAATGGTTGTGGCCCCAGTGGCCAGATGTTCGGCAAGGCTCATATCCGCACCTCGACCACAGGCACTTTGGGCAATTCACCCGCCTTGAAGCTGGCAACCGAAATCTGGATCAGGTCTGTGTCAAACCGCACCGGCACGTCAAATTCAAACCCCGCCTGCACTTCGGCGCCTGCATCGGGGGGGCGGTTAAAGGTGATCTGGCCCGATGCCGCATCAACCGTGTAATCCACCCCCAGCGTCAGTTCATCGCGCCCGATGGCCGCCAGCACCGACCCCGCGACAGGTTTTGCAACCTCGCGCCAAAAGGTTTGCGCGCCAGAACTGTAGGCCTTGCGCAACTGAAACACGCGCGTGCTGCCATCGCCCACCCCCAAAAGCTGGTCATAGGCTGTAACAGGCTTGGACGCGGGCGCAGAGCGGTAATCGCCCCAATCCTTCCAGCGAAACGCATGCAGCATGCCTTGGCGCGCTTCAAAAAACGCGACCAGCGCTTCCAGATCATCCAGCGCGCGCAGGCCCATGCCTGCATCATAGCGCCTGCGCGATGCCGCCCATGGGGTGTTGCGTTCCTCATGCCCGTTGGCAAGCTCGACAATTTCGGTGCGCCGCTCTGGCCCGCCCAAAGCGCCAAAACTCAGATTGGCGGGAAAGCGGATATCGTGAAAGGCCATGTCCTACCCCTATGTCAGCGATTGCGGTTGCCCTGCGCCAGAAGCCGGCCCATCTGCGCCGCGATCTGGGTTTGAGAGCGTTGAAAGCCCGCCACATCGGGCGTCTGGATGTTGAAGGTCACATTCACCGCCTGCCCCCCGCCCGCCGCGCGCACGCCCAAACGCCCGTCAGGGCCGCGGGACAGTGGCATAATCGCCTCTGGTCCCGCCTCGCCCATCAGGCCCATGCCGCCGCGCATGGGGAATGCTGTGGCCTGAGAGATGACACCGCCCTTGGCAAAGGGCATGACCCGCCCCATCGCCCCTGTCACCCCTTGCGCCAAAAGGCTGCCAAAGGCGTTTTGCACAGGTTTCATCGCGGTGTTATAGACGCTGCTGACCATCGTTTGCGCAATGCCGCGCAAGGCATCTTGCAGGCGCATGCCGTCAAAAATCACGCCGTCAAAGGCCCGCCGCAACCCGCTTGAGAAGCTGCGCGACAGGCTGTCCACCTCGCGCGCCGTGAATGTCAGGTTGCGCCCCAGCCCCGCCAGTTCGCTGTCAAATTCCGCCACCAAACCTGTGGTCTGGCCAAGGCGGTGTTCCAGCGCGGAAATCTGCGCCTCAAGATCGCTCAGATTGGTCATTGTCTTTTGCCTTTCACAATGTCGGGGTAGCGCGCGGACAACGCATCCAGCCGCGCGCGGGTCAGGGGGCCGGGCGCGCCGTCCAGCCCGGCCATGATCATCAGTTCCGCAGGGGTCAGCGCCCAGAAATCGCGCGGGTGCAGGCGCAAATCGCGCAGGCCAAGGCGCATCAGCGCGCGCCAGTCAAACGCAGTCATGACGGCGGGGTGAAGGCGCGCGCCAGCAGTTCTGCCGCAACCCGCGCCGCACCATGAATGCCGCCCGCAATATCGGCGCGCGTCAGATCAGCCGCCTCGCCCCGCCAGCCGCCGCCGCGCAGCCCCGCCACGATCAGCGCCAGCACATCGCGCGACGAAAAGCGCCCCTGCTCGAACCGTTCGACCAGCGCCAGAAGCGTATCCTCGCCCATCGCCGCTTCCAACTCGGCCAGCGCGCCAAGGGTCAGGCGCAAGGTATGGGGCTGGCCATCGATCAGCAGCGTGACTTCGCCTGCGTAAGGATTGCCCATGCGCTTAATCCGCCACGAAACTCAGCTGCCCCGCCGAGGCGAGCGATAACTCGAACGTTGCCTCGCCATTATGGCTGCCAGCGTAATCAAGGCCGGTAATCATGAACGGCCCTTCGACAATGCCGAAATCGGGGATGATGATCTGGAAATCCGGCGTCTCTCCGTTGAAGAAAATCGCGCGCGCGCGTTCATCCGTGCCCGCATCGCGGAACACGCCAGCGCCGGAAATAGCGGCAGATTTCACCCCCGCACCGCCCAGCAATTCGCGCCACCCCCCCGCTGATGACAGCGAGGTGACCTCGACCGATTCCGCGTTGAAACTGACCCGCGTGGCGCGCAGGCCCGCCACCGTTTCAAACTGCCCGTCACCTGTCATATCGACCTTTACCAGCAAATCCTTGCCATTCTGTGCACCCATGGGGCCACCCTCCTCAAAGTTGAAAATCAGTCATCCTCGACGCGCGCGCGAAAGCGCAGGTCAATGCGGCGGGTCTGGTCGCCCTCCAGCTTGCGGGCCTCGGCGCGGTCGAACCACAGCGCCACCAGACGGCCCCGCGACAGGGTCAGCGCCGGTGCCTCCAGCACCTCGCAAATCCGCGCGGCCACCTGTTTGGCGGCCAGAAAGCCGCTGGCATTGCTCAGCACCGAAATGCTCAGCCGGTGTTCGGCCCCGTGGCCTGTGGTGTCCGAGCGGTCAAAGACCTGCTCGACCCCGATCAGCGCATAGGTTGCAGGCGGGGTTGCGGGTGGGATCGCGTCATAAATTGCGCCCCCCAGCAGCGCAGACAGCGCAGCATCTGCCGCCAGCGCCTGAAAAATCGCGGTTTGCAGCGCAGGTGCAAGGACATAGCTCATGCCGGAAGCTCCTCTTGGGCGGTGCAGATCAGGTAGCGGCCCTGCGCATCGGCCTCGGCCACTGCCAGAATGCGGAAAACCCGCGCCCCTTCGGTAAAGCGCTGGTCAGGGCGGGGGCGACGGTCAGTGCCATGCGGGGCGCCGCGCACCAGAATGCGCAGCCGCACCTCGCCCAAGGGGCCAAGGCTGGCAAACCGCTCGCGCCCTGCCCCTGCACGAATTTCGGCCCAAACCGTGCCAAGTGCGTGCCATTGCGTGACAAACCCGCCTGCCCCATCGGGGGCGGTGACAGGCGTTTCCAGCACCAGCGCGCGCGTCAGATTGGGCGCGGCCTTCATGCCCGCCCCCCAAGGCGCAGATCGCGCCAGCGTTCCAGTAGGGCGGCCACACCAAAACCCATCTCGGGGCTGCCGCCCGCCTCGCGCCCCTCATAGGATTGCGCGGCCAGCAACAGCACGGCTTGGCGCAGATCGGCGGGAATGTCCGACCACTGCGCGCCAAAGCCTGCGGAAAACGCAATCACCACCGCGCCGCCAGATGGAATCGTGGGCAATGCACTGCCTGCCGCTTCCAGCCGTGGACGCCAGCCATCGGCATCCAGCCGGTAGCGCGCGGGGTCAACCAGCCCCTCGGCCCCGCCAGCATCAAGCAGCGTGACACTGTCTATCGCGGCCACAGGGGCAAGGGGCAAGGGCTGTCCACAGCTGTCGCGCCAGCGCGACAGGCGCAGGCTATAGCCCCGCAGGAACAAGGCCCGCGCCACGCGCCCCTCGACCACGGCAATGGCCGCGCGCAGATATTGCTCTAGCAGCGCGTCTTGCGTGGCCTCATCGGCAAAGCCCGAGGACAGGCGCAGATGCGCGCGCAACTCGGCCAGCGGCAGGGCCGCCGCAGGAATGGGGGTGATCTCGGTCAGGGTCATATCAACCTCGCGCAGATGTTCAGGAATTTGGGTGCCCCGCCACGCCCGGCCCGCTTGTGCGGGGCTAGGGGGCAAGACCAGTCAGGCCGGGCCATGTTGCAGCGGGGCACCCGCCCTGCCCCGCGCAACCGCACAGGGCAGGAATCACCATCAGCTGGTGCCGAATTTCAGCAGTTTGATCGCCTTGAAATCCGACACATCCCCGCCCACGCGCTTGGTGGCATAGAACAGGACATGGGGTTTGGCGCTGAACGGGTCGCGCAGCACGCGCATATCGGGGCGTTCGGCAATGGTGTAGCCGCTGGCAAAATCGCCAAAGGCAATCGCCGTGCTGTCGGGCGCGATATCGGGCATATCTTCGGCCACAAGCACCGGATAGCCCATCAGGCGCGCAGGCTCGCCCGCCGCCAGCCCGTCCGACCACAGGAAACGGCCATCGGCATCTTTCATCTTGCGCACCGCGCCTGCGGTTTTGGAATTCATCACAAACACTGCATTCGCGCGGTAGGTCGCGCCCAGCGCATAGACCAGATCCACAATCGCGTCAGACGCATTGGCGCTGGCAAAATCGCCCTGCGCCCCTGTGGCGATATAGCCCAGATGGCCCCATTCCCACAGCTCATCCTCGATCAGGTCATGGGTCAGAAACCCGCGCGGCTTGTCCAGACCATCGCCATGGATGAACGCCGCCGCCTCTGCCCGCGCGAATTTGGACGCGATGCGGTTGGCCAGCCACCCTTCCACATCGAACGCGCTGTCATCCAGCAGGCGCTGGCTGGCCTTTGGCATGGCGGCCAATTCGTGCAGCCGGATCGGAATACGGTCAATGGTGGGGCTGTCAGAGGGGGCAACACTGCCCTGCTCTGTGGCCCACCCAGAGGACACATCGGTATGATCCACCAGCACATCAAAGGATGTCGCCTCGACCGTGACCACACTGGCAATCGCGCGGATAGACGCGGTCGCATGCAGCACGCCCCGAATGACAGATGCGGTTTCAGGGTCCACCAGATAGCCCCCTTCGGCGGCCATTTGCGTGTTCAGGCCCTTGGCCTCCAACTCCAGCCCGCGCAGCGGGCTGTCATCGCCCGAGCGCAGATAGGCGTCAAATGCCTTGTGATGCAGGGTGGCACCTGCCTCGGCGCGGCTTAATGTCGGGCGGGTGGTGGACAGGGCAGTCTTGCGATCCAGCATGGTCAGTCGCTCTTCATGTTGTGAAAATTTCTGGGTGATTTCGGCCTGAAAGGCGTCGAATTCTTGGGAAAAGCCGTGCATCGCGGCTTTCAGTTCAATCTCGGGGGCCAAAACGGGGGCCAGATCAGGGGCCATGGGCGCAGCCGCGCCGCTCTGGCCCGCTGCGACAGGCGCGGGTCGGGTCATGTCAATCTCCTGCTTGGGGTGGGTAAAGGGTGATCAGGGGCAGGTTAGTCGGTTCTGCCCAAGATCCGGTGAATACAGCGCACGCTGGCGCTTACAGGCGCGCAACATGCGCGCGCGCGGCCCGCAATTGCGCGGTCATCGCGCCCAGATCGCGCAGAATGTCGGATTTGCGGGTGATGCGCGCCTCGGCCTGCATGGGGAATGTCACCAGACTGACCTCCCACAACTCCAGCTCGATCAGCTTGCGCCCGCCCCCCGGCACGGCTTCGGCGCGCAGGGTGCGGTAGCCGATGGACAGCCCGTCCACCGCCCCCGCCTGAAGCAGCGCGCGCGCCTCGCGCGCCCGCGCCACATCGGGCAGCAAACGGCCCGCCACGCGCAGCCCGTGCCCGTCTTCCGCCACCTCATCCCAGATGCCGATGGGTTGCGCGGGGTCATGCTGCCACAGCATGCGCACCTTGTCGCCGCGCGCGGCCATCCGCGCCAGCGCGCCCGCATAGGCCCCGGGCAGGACCGTGTCGCCGCCCTTGTCACGCGCGCCAAAGACGCTGGCATATCCCGCAATCCGGTGCCCCTCCAGCAGGGCCAGTTCGGCTTGTGGCGGGCTGAATTTGTATTCCATGCAATTTTCCTTTCACTGCAAGGCACTGGCCAGCGCCAGCGCGCCATGTGACAGCACCCCTGCGACCACGCCGAACACCGCCAGCCACAGCCGCTTTTCCAACCGCTCGACCGCTGTTTCCAGCCGCATCATGCGAAATTCCAGCGCTTCCTTGCGCGCCTCGAACACGCGTTCCTGCGCATCAATCCGCGCCTGTGCGGCCTCGAAACTGTCATACAGGTAGCGCGAGCCGCCCACGGCCCTGCGCGCGCTCATGCGCCCTCGACATGGGGCGGCAGGCCCAGAAGGGCGCGTTTCTCGGCATCGGTCAGGAAACTGGCCTCGCCGACGCGCCGCCATTGCTGTTCACGCTCCACCGCCAATGCGGGCACCTGGTCCAGATCGGGTTTCAACTCCACCGCGCCGGGAATGAAGCCTGACAGCCAATGCGCCACACTTGCCGTCACCCGCAGTGCCATTGGCAAAACAGTCAGGCGGTAAAAACCGCGATTGGCCTCCTGGTAATTGGCATAGGTCGCGTCCCCCGGAATGCCCAGCAGCATGGGCGGCACCCCGAAGGCCGTGGCAATCTCGCGCGCGGCCGCTTCCTTGGTTTTCTGGAATTCCATGTCAGAGGGGGAAAAGCCCATGGGCTTCCAGTCCAGCCCCCCTTCCAGCAGCATCGGGCGGCCTGCATTGCGCGCACCTGTGTGATGCGCTTCCATCTCGGCTTGCAGCCGCTCGAACTGCTCGGTGCTCATGCTGCCCTGCCCCCCCTCGCCGCGATAGACAATCGCACCAGAGGGGCGCGCGGCATTGTCCAGCAGCGCCTTCGACCAGTGGGACGCGGCATTATGCACATCCACCGCGCGGCGCGCGGCCTCCAGCGGCGACAGGCCGTAATGGTCGTCTTGCGGGTGAAAGCTGCGGATATGGCAGATCGGGGCCGCGCCCTCGCGCATGTGAAAGCGGTGCTTTGCCGCGCCCACACTATAGTCATAGGCCACAGGCCAGCCATCGGCGCCGGGCACCACCCGCATCCGGTCAGAGCGCAGCACATGCAATTCGCGCACCATTCCACCTGCATCCTGCACCGCTTCCAGATAGGCATTGCCCGACAGCAACAACTGCGCATACAGCGCCTCGAAAAACTCGGCCCGCCCCTGTGCGGGGTTGGGACGGGTGACCAGCTCCAACACCGGATGCGCCTCATAGCGGCGTTCGCAATCTTGCAAGATCAGGGGCAGCGCGCTCGCGGCCTCGGAAATCAGCCGCACCGCCCGAAACCCGACCGGATTGCCCAGAAACCCGGCACGGGCCAGCGACACCTCGTCGCGCGCATGCCACGCCGCCCCTGCCACACCATAGGCGGCAGCCTTGCCGGTAATCCGCCCCGCTGTCAGCGGCCCGACAGCCGAGGCTTTTGCCGCGCTCTCGCGCAGTATCGCCTGTTCCGGAGGGCTTGCCTTGCGCAGAAATTCAAACATGAAAAACTCTCTCCATCACTGCCCCTTTCATCCTTGGAAAAATATCCTCGGGGGGTGCGGGGGGCAGACAGCCCCCCGCCTGTTTCAGATGTTCACGCCATCTCGCCCTTAGCCTAGCCAAAACCTGTAAAAACACTGCTATCACAGCGTACGCACCATCGGGCGCGACCAGTTGGCGGCGGGGCCAAGGATCAGGTCCTGCACTGCCCAGACCAGCGCATCCACGCGGTCGGGGCTGCCTGTGCCGCGGTAGCCCTGCGCGGTCATCTGCATCATCTGGTCTTCCAGCGCGCCCAAGCGGTCCGCATGCGCGACCCGCCCCTGTTCATAAAGCGCCGCCACAGGCTCTGCCCGCGCGGCCTTGCCGCGCGCGGCATGCACAGCGCGGTAGGGCACCAGCGGGTCAATCTGGCGCAGCACTTCGGCCACCAGATCGCCGCCCTGATTGACCTCGGCCACGATCCGGTCGGCCCCGTGGCGCGCGCGCGCCTCCAGTGCGGCGCGCGCCCATGCGCTGGGAGAGGCGGCGCGCAGGCTGGCATCTTCCAGCACATAGGCGCGCCACTCCTGCGGCGGGCCTTCGGTTACGGCCCCCACAACCACGATCCCGCACAGGTCCGATCTGGCGCCCGAACTGACCGCAGGGTCGACCGCGACCACCACGCGCGACAGCGTGGGCACCTCGGCCACCCGCGCGCGTTCCAGCAAGGCCATCGGCCAAAGCGTGCCTTCGGTATCTTCCACCAAGACCCCATCCAGTTCCTGCCGCTCCAGATATGATCCGCGATAGCGCGCACGGATTTCTTCCAGAAAGGACGGGGCCAGCCATGCGCGGTTGGCCTCGGTCGCGGCATGGGTCATGACGGTCGAGGGGGCGCGCAGGATGGATTTCAGCGTGGATTGCGCGCGCGGGGTGGTGGTGATCAACTGGCGCGGATGCGCGCCCAGACGCAGCGCGAATTGCAGCATGTCCCAAGCCTCGGCGGCTTTGGGCCATTTCGCCAGCTCGTCGCACCATGCCGCGTCGAATTGCGGGCCGCGCAGCGCTTCCGGGTCCGAGGCCGAGAAGCATTGCGCAATCGCGCCATTGGGCCAGACAAGGCGGCGCTTGGTCGCTTCCCATTGCGGCAGGCGGTCAGGGGGCGAGCAGGCCAGAATGCCACTGTCGCCAAACACCATCACATCGCGCGCCTGATCATAGGTTTCAGCCACCAGCGCCACGCGGCGCGCGGCCCCTGCATCATGGGGCCGCGCCCCTTCGACCTGTGCGCGCACCCATTCCGCGCCCGCGCGCGTCTTGCCCGCCCCGCGCCCGCCCAGACAGACCCAACTGCGCCATGCCCCTTCGGGGGGCAATTGGTGGGGGGCGGCCCAGAATTCAAACAGCCATGGCAATGCGGCCAATGCGCTGTCACTCAGAGTGTCGAGGAATTCCGTCACCGTCCCGGGCGGCGCGGAGGCAAGAAATTCGGCGGGTGATTTCCTCTCTTGCGGCGCAGAGGTCAAGGACGGTGCCGCTGGCGGCGTCAACACCTTTGAGTTTCTGTAACTGGGCACGTTCATGGTAAGCAATCTCCAAGGCTTTGCGCAGGCTGCGGAATTCTTCGGTCAATTCCTTTCCACAGGCTGGTGTGATGTCATCATAGCTTTCCAGCACCCGCGTCAGCCGCGAGATGCTGATATTGAGAAGCCGCTCGGAATAAGACACCATGTTTTCCGGTGTCGGCCCGCTGGGCGGGCGGTTTTCTGTGGTCATGTGCTGTTGCCTGTCCTCATGTCGCCCCGCACAAGCGCCTTTTGGCCGAAACGGCACAAAAGCCCGGTCAGGCGGCCCGGACAGAATAGCCCAACAGGTTAAAGGAAGTGGTCAGACAGCGTGCGCTGCCCCTGCGCGGTCGTCATCCGAGGGGGGACGCACCCTGCGCGGCTCTGCACCTTAAAGTGCGGGTTCCTTCACAGCGGCCAGAACAGCGGAATGAAAAACGCCACCGTGGGGGCCATCACGAAATGCATGGGCAGGCCCACCCGCAGGAAATCGGTGAATTTATAGCCCCCCGGCCCGTACACAAGCGTGTTGGTCTGATATCCGATCGGGGTTGCAAAGGCCGCCGATGCGCCCAGCATCACGGTCACCACAAGCGGGCGCGGGTCGATCCCCAGCGCAAACCCAAGGCTGATGACAATCGGCGTCAGAACCACAGCAACCGCGTTATTCGTAACCAGTTCGGTCAGGGTCAGGGTCAGGATATAGACGCTCAGGATCAGGAAAAACGGCGACAGGTCCAGCAGCAAGGGCAAGGCGGCGGTCACGATCACCTGCACCGCGCCCGATGCCTCCAGCCCTGCGCCCACCCCCAGCATGGCGAAAATCAGCGCAAGCAAGCGCCCGTCGATGAAGCTGAATGCCTCATCCGCATCGATGCAGCGCGTCAGCAGCACCACCGCCACCCCAAGAAAGGCCATTGGCGCGATGGGCGCAATGCCCAGCGCCGAGATCGCCACAATCGCGGCCAGAACCGCAATGACAATCGGCGCATGGCCCCGCCGGTAGGCGCGTTCTGTCGGTTTGGTAATATCGGCCAGATTCATATCCTGTGCCAGTCGCGCGATATCTTCGGGCGCGCCTTCCAGCAGCAGGGTATCGCCCACGCGCACCACCAGATTTTCAATATTCGTGCCGATATTCTGGTTGCGCCGATGCACGGCCAGCGGATAGACGCCATAGCGCCTGCGCAGCCGCATGCCGCCCATGCGCCGCCCCACCATATGCGAATCGGGCGAGATCAGCACCTCGACGGTTGTTGTCTCGACCGAGGACAGCCGGTCCACATCGCGCTGCGGGCCGATAAGATCGGGGTCTTCGGCCTCCATTTTTTCGACCTGGGTCACATCGGGGTTTTTCTTCAGCCCCAGCACTTCGGAAATCTGGGTGCGCAAAACCACACGGTCGCCCGCCTGCAATTCGATATCTGTCATTTGCCCCCAGCGCAGCGACGCATCGCCGCGCAGCACATCGATGACGCGCGCACCTTCGCGCTTGAAAATATCAACCTCGGACAGTTTCAACCCGATCAGGCGCGATTCTTCGGGAATGGCCACTTCAGTGAAAAACTTGGTGCGTGACCTGTCCGAGAGAAGGTCACTCATGGATTTGCGCTCTGGCAGCAGGTGGCGGCCAATCAGGGCCAGATATGTCACCCCTGCAAAGGCCATGATGATGCCGACCTTGCTGATCTCGAACACAGTGAACGGGGCCAGCCCATTGGCGCGCGCCACACCATCGACCAGCAGATTGGTCGAGGTGCCCAAAAGCGTCAGCGTGCCCCCCATGATTGACAGGTAGCTTAGCGGGATCAACACCTTGGAGGCGGATGTGCCCAACGTCTTGGCCAGCTGGATGAAGACAGGGATCATCACCACCACAATGGGGGTATTGTTGACAAAGGCCGACATGGCCAGAACTGTCAGGGTCAGGGTGATCAGGGTCAGGATCGGGCGGGTTTCGACATTGCCGACAGCGGCTTGGGTGATCCAGTCCAGCGTTCCGGTGCGCACCAGCGCGCCCACGATGATGAACAGCGCCGCAATCGTCCAGGGTGCGGGGTTGGAAAAGGCGGTCAATGCGGCATCGACAGGCAGAATGCCCAGCACAAGCATGGCCATCGCCCCGCCAATGGCGGTCACCTCGACCGGATACACTTCGCGCATGAAAGATATGAACATCCCGAGCACGATCAGCAAACCGATAACGGCCTGCGTGGTCTCGCCAAGTTCAATTCCGAACATAAGCGTCTCTCCGTGCCCTATGCGCCTGAATATGGCCGTTGCCCTTTGTGTTTCGCATATTCTGAAACAGATGCAAGCGCACCTTGGGCAAGGTACGCGTCAGCGGGGGCAGGATCAGGGCAGGGGTGCACAAGAAACAGACAGGCGCGGCGCGCCGTGTCAGCTTTGGGTGGCTGGGGTCAGTGCAGGAAGATCGACCGGCGCAGGCCCTGCTTGCGGCAAACGCCCGCCCAGACGCACCATCTCGATGCGCGTGCTTTGGCCGGTGCGGTCATCCGTTTCGATATAGGTGCCCGACACAGTGGCCGCGCCTGTCGCAGGTTCGAACCGCGCGCGCGGCATGCCGGTGATAAAGCGGCGCATGGGTTCATCCTTGTGCATGCCGATCACGCTGTCATAATCGCCGCACATGCCTGCATCGGTGTGATAGGCCGTGCCACCGCCCAAGATTTGTGCATCTGCCGTGGGGATATGGGTATGCGTGCCCACCACAAGGCTGGCGCGCCCGTCGCACCAATGGCCCATGGCGTATTTCTCGGATGTGGCCTCGCAATGGATGTCGATGATCGCGGCCTGCACCATGCCGCCACGCGGATGGGCGCGCAACACCGGATCAATGGCCGAAAACGGGTCGGAATAGGGCTGTTTCATGAACACCTGCCCCAGCGCCTGCGCCACCAGCACCCGTCGCCCGCCCGGCGCATCATAGACCCGCGACCCCAGCCCCGGCGCACCGGATTTGGCGAAATTCAAGGGCCGCAGGACGCGGGGTTCATTGGCGATAAACTCGCGCATGGGGCGTTGGTCGAAAGCATGATCGCCCAGCGTGATGCAATCGGCCCCCGCCTCTAGCAGCGCTTTGGCATGATCGGGGGACAGGCCCATGCCGCCAGTGGCATTCTCGCCATTGACGACCACGAAATCCAGCCGCCACGCAGCCCGCAACATAGGCAGATAGGCGGCCACTGCCGCCCGCCCTGCCCGCCCCATTACATCGCCCAGAAACAGTATTCGCATGGGCTATGGCTTAGGCGTCCCGCGCGGCAGGGGCAAGATGAAAACCGACGCGGCACACATATCGGGCCTTGCAGCAAGGGCCTTGGCGATGCGCGCGCCTGCCCGACAGAAGATCATCAAAAGGCTTTTCAGACTTACACTGCGCCGGGATATAGGGCCGCAGGCCCGCCGCGCCTTAAAGGGCCATGCTGCGGCATGGTGATCTGCGCAGGCTTTGTGGGGGGCGATGGTTGGTGAGGGGGGACATATCTGCCGTTCGCGGACACTTTGCGCGGAACAAAGGGCCGCAGGCCCGCCGCGCCTTAAAGGGCCATGCTGCGGCATGGTGATCTGCACAGGCTTTGTGGGGGGCGATGGTTGGTGAGGGGGGGGCTTTCCGGACCTTGCAGTTCCGAGTGCAAAGCCGCGCAGCGTCGGGCCGCGGTGCGGCGATCCTCGCCCCCTGCTATAGCACTTTATGCTGGCCAAATCCGCGATAGATCGAGGCTTTGCGCGTAGCCAAGCCAAATCGCCGTGCCGTGGGTGCGGCCCGGCGATGCGCGGCGGGCCTGCGGCCCTCGATTCCGCGCGTGGGGCTACACCTGACCAGCCGCAAAACCTTATAGGACAAGCCCTTGAAACCTCCACGCCAAACCGCCCCCTTAATCATGCGTATGGGTCAGTTCGGGCACGTCATGCGCGCCTGCCGATCCGCGCCCCGAAAGGGACGGGTTTTCCATGAAGAAACGGTGGCAGTTGAACAAGCGCCGCTCGTCGCCTTCGGCGGGCAGGGTGCGCAGGGCGGGGCCTTCGGGCTGGATAATCCAGCTTTGGGCCTCATCCGCCAGATTGGCGGCCATGATCTGGCCCACGATCTGCGCCTTGACAGTGGGGTTCTGGATTTCGACCAATGTTTCCACCCGCCGCACCAGATTGCGCCCCATCCAATCGGCAGAAGAAATGAACACCCGCGCCTGATCGGACGGCAGCCCCGCGCCATTGCCGAAACACACGATCCGTGAATGTTCCAGAAACCGGCCCACCACGGATTTGATGCGGATATTCTCGGACAGGCCGCGAATGCCGGGCCGGATGCCGCAAATCCCGCGCACCACCAGACTGATCTTCACCCCTGCGCGAGAAGCCGCATAAAGCGCGTCAATCACATCGGGATCGATGATCGAGTTCATCTTGGCCCAGATTTCGGCAGGCCGCCCGTTGCGCGCGGCCTCTGCCTCGGCGCCGATCATCTGCACCAGCGACTGTTTCAGCGTCAGCGGCGAGATGGCAAGGTTTTCCAGACGCGCGGGTTCTGCATAGCCCGAAAGGTAGTTGAACACCCGCGTTGCATCGCGCCCAAGTGCTGCATCGCAGGTGAACAGCGACAGGTCGGTATAGATGCGCGCCGTAATCGGGTGATAATTGCCGGTGCCCCAATGGGTATAGGTCACCAGCCGGTCACCTTCGCGGCGCACGACTGTGCTGATCTTGGCATGGGTTTTGTAATTCACAAACCCGTAGACAACATGCGCGCCCGCGCGTTCCAGACGGCGCGACTGGCGGATATTCGCGGCCTCGTCAAAGCGGGCCTTCAACTCGACCAATGCGGTCACGGATTTGCCCGCCTCTGCCGCTTCGCACAGCGCGGCCACGATGGGGCTGTCGCGCGACGTGCGGTAAAGCGTCTGGCGAATGGCCAGCACATCAGGATCGCGCGCGGCCTGTTCCAGAAACCGCACCACCATGTCGAATGTCTCATACGGGTGGTGCAGCAGCATATCTTTCTGGCGGATCGCGGCGAACATATCGCCATGATGGTCTTGCACACGTTCCGGCACGCGGGGGGTGAAACCGGGCCAAAGCAGATCGGCGCGTTCCTCCAGCACCAGTTCTTTCAGGGTCGAGATGCCCATGATCCCGTCCACCTCGATCACGTCAGCCTCGGGGACGCGCAATTCCTCCATGACAACATTGCGCAGGCCCGGCGGTGCGCCCGCCGAGACTTTCATGCGCACCACTTCGCCCCGGCGGCGGCGTTTCAGCGCCACTTCAAATTCGCGCACAAGGTCTTCGGCCTCTTCCTCGACTTCCAGATCACTGTCGCGCAGCACCGAGAAGGTGCATGCACCCAGCAGCGTATAGCCGGGAAACAGGCTGTCCATCTCGGCCAGAATAAGCTCTTCCATCGGCACCACGCGGATAGGGTTGGAGCCGACACGCACAAAGCGGTCAATCTGGCTGGGAATGGGCACCAGCGCATCCAGCTTGCGCCCGCGCTTGTCCTGCAATTCCAGCGCCAGCGAAAACCCCGCATTGGGGATGAACGGAAACGGATGGGCGGGGTCAATCGCCAAGGGCGACAGCACCGGAAACACATTGTTCAGGAAATGGGTGTTCAGAAACGCGCGGTCGGTTTCTGTCAGGTCCAGATGCGACAGGATGACAATACCCGCATCGGCCAGCATGGGCCGCAGCACAGACCAGATTTCCTGCTGGTAATCCATCAGCCGCCGCGCATCTTCATGGATCAGGACCAGTTGTTCGGCAGGTGTGCGCCCGTCATCGGACAACGAGACATTGCCCGCGCGCGCCAGTTCGCGCAGGCCCGCCACGCGCACTGTATAGAATTCATCCAGATTGGTGGCCGAAATCGACAAAAACCGCACCCGCTCCAGCAAGGGCACGCGCGGGTTCATGGCTTCTTCCAGCACGCGCCAGTTGAAGGCCAGCCACGACAATTCGCGGTTGAAGAATCGCTCTGGGCCGTTCGGGTCGAAATCGGGGACATCCAGCGCGGCGGGGAAAGGGGCGTTCAGGAAATCGGCCGATGCGCCCTGCGGCAAGGCAACGGACGGGTCGGGCATGGCGATGGTGCGCGGGTCTGACATGACAGGGGTTACCGTATTTTATAGGTGAATTGCGCGGGTGCGGGGCATGCCATCAGGGTCATCGCCGCGCCCGCAGCACAGGGGTTCCGGCTGCAAACAGGGTCAGGCGTCCTGCCTCGGGGTCAAGGATGAATTGATCCACCTTTGGCAAGACCGTGTTAAAATGCTGTTCCTGATCGCCCAAGCCTTCGGGGCAGGCCATGCGCGTGCTGGCCAGCCGCCCGAAAGACACAATGCCGCCGTGGCGACGATAGCCGCCAATCAGCCGGTTGCACCCCACAGAGGCGCTCATGCGGCCATCAGGGTAGAAGACCAGTTCCGTGCGCGACGGGAACAGGGTGGGCCGATCCTCGATCGCGCTGATATTCCAGACGCCTTCGGTAATATCGGCCTCGGGCCGGATCAAACGGCACTCGGACAGTTCCGCGCCGTCAATGCGCAGCACGGCAGAGTCTTGCTTCAAATGGATCGTGGTGGCGGGGTTGTCGGCATCGGCATAAAGTTCGCCAGAGGCCGCCACTTGCGGCTGCATCGTAATCAGTTGTTCATTCAGCCGGATGCGCAGGGATTCGGGCATGAAGCCGATTTCAATCAACTGGTTGCCACAAGACAGCAATGCGGCAAAGCCCATCGGCGGGATGCGCGCGGCGCGCAGCGGTCCCAACTCTACCGGATGCGCGCCCGCTGCAATGCTGACAGGCTCGCTCAGCCAAAGCGCATCATCCAGACCGCGCAGCCCGACCCGCAGGACCAGTTCCATATCTACAGGGGCATCGATGGCAAAGGTGAAAGGGCTTTGGCGCCCTTCGGTCAGATCGCGCGCGATTGCGACAGTGCTATCCTTCGCATCGCTGACATCCAGCAGCAGCACCATGTCATCTGGCAGGGCCATGCGTTCCAGCACAGTGACCTGCCCCGAAACCTCGCGCAAATCGGTGGCGGCGGCGGACTGGACAAGCAAGGGCAGGGCAAAACTCAGCAGGGCAGACATCCAGCGCGACAAGGCAACCTCCGGCATCAAAAGGGACTGGAACAGCTTAAGAGTGTGCCTGTTATGACACAAGCTGCAATCCCCTCAGCCCCCTTTATTCCAGATCAAATGACGATTGCATGACATCTGCGGCAAGATTGCGCGAAATGGGTTTCTTGCGGGCCAAGGCTTCTGCGTCCAGTTGGGCGACAATGGCCTGCGCCCCTGCAAGCGAGCGTTCCATTCTGGGCAGCAGGAAGGGGATCAGATTGTCCGGAATGCGCACCTGCCGGTCGGCAAACAGCTTGGTCAGTACGGCGGCCAGAAGCGTGTCATCGGGGGCGGCCAAGGGGACATGCGCGCAGGCGGCCAGACGAGAGGCCAGATCGGGCAGGCTTAGCCCCCAATCGCGCACCGGCAGGCGCGCGGCCAGCAACAGCCGCCCGCGCTGCTCGGCCAGCATGTTATGCAGGTGAAACAGCGCGGTCTGCCCCTGCGCCGTGCGCGCAACGGCGGCAGCATCGTCAATGGCAACCGCCCCGCCGCGCGCCAGTGCCGCCAGATCGGCATGCGCCAGCGCATCGCCCTGCATCAGTGTGGCGCCTGTCTCGGTGGCCCAGATATGCAGCAGATGGGTTTTGCCAGACCCTTCCGGCCCGCCCAGCATCAGCTTGCCCGCAGGCCATTCGGGCTGATCCAGCATCGCCAGCGCCCGCGCATTGCAGGGCGCGGGAACGAAACTGTCCCGCGTGTGGCTGGCGGGCAGGTCAAGCGGCATATGGATCTGGGTGGGGCGGGGCATCAGCGGTGGTCATCTTCCTGCGGGGGCGCGTCTGTCATCGACTCGCGGTAAAGGCTGCTGGCCTGATACTGCGCCAGACCAAAACGCACCAGCACCCCGATTGATGCCGCCAGCGGCACCGCAATCAGCATGCCGGTAAAGCCGAACAGCATGCCAAAGGCCGAAATAGCGAAAAGCAGCCAGACCGGATGCAACCGCACCGAATTGCCCACAATGCGCGGCACAAGAATATTGCCTTCCAGTATCTGGCCCACCACAAAAATGGCAACAACCGCCCCGATACTGGCCGGTTCCCCCCAGAACTGCCACAGCGCAACCCCGATGGCCAGCACCCCGCCAATGATCGCGCCAATATAGGGCACGAAGGAAATCAGCCCTGCGACCACACCAATGGCCAGCCCGAATTGCAGCCCCACCAGCCCCAGCGCGGTCGCATAGTAAGCGGCCAGAATCAGGCACACTGTCACCTGCCCCCGCACGAATCCGGCAATCGAGCGGTCGATCTGGCCTGCCAGATCGCGGATCACCGGCGCATGCTGGCGCGGCAGCAGATCATCCGCGCCCCTGACCACGCGCGGCCAGTCCAACAGCAGGTAGAATGCCACCACAGGGGTGATGACCAGAAACACAATCGCACTGACCAGCCCCGAGACAGAGCGCCACACCCCTTGCGCCAGTGCGGCACCGCGTTCACGGATCGCCTCGCCCATCGCGGCCAATGAACCTTGCAGCGCGTCTTCGACGCCCTGCAAATTGGGAAAGCGCGCGCTGAGGAACTGTTGCAGCCGTTCCAGCAATTCCGGCGCGGCCTGGGTGAATTGTACCGCCTGTGAAATGACCGACGGAATAATCAGCAGACCTGACAAGACAACGCTTCCAATCGCCACCAGCATCAGAACCGACACCGCCAGCGCGCGCGGCAGCCCTGCGCGGGTTAGTTTCGTGACCAGCGGGTTCAGGAAATAGGCAATCGCCGCGCCGGTGACAAAGGGCAGCAGCGCATCGCCCAGCACCCATAGCACAGCCGCGAAGCCAAGCGCGGCCACAGCCCAGTAGCGCAGTTGCAGATCAGACGACATCGCCATGATACGACCTTGTTGCCTTTTCCCTGCTATCGCGCGCCACGGCGCGGCTGGCAAGGATGATCTGCGTGCCCTGCCCTTACAGATTCATATGCCGTGCGCGCGCGCCACGCTCAATCGCGGCCGCATGCAGCCGGTCGATCCGCAATTCGAACCGGATTTCTTCCAGCAGGCGCAATTCGGGTTGCGCCAGCTTGCCATCGGCGGCGGCCACATCGCAGGCCAGCGCATAGGCGGTTTCATGCAGCTTTTCCGGCAGGCTGTCGCGGATCAGGCCGAACAGCGCGTCCAGCCCGTCATCTTCCTCGAACAGGTCGAACACGGTCTGCGCCACTGTCTTGATGCGGTCTGCGTCATATTCGGCAAAAATGGGCAGGTGATTGACCAGCGCCTGAATGGCCACCAGTTCGGCTGTATCAAAATGCAGATCAGCCGCAGAAACTGCGATCATGACAGCAACAAGACTGTCTTGCGGGGAAAGCGGGTGGGGCTGGGGGCGCATTTCATGTCCTTCGGGATGGAATTGCCCATAGATTATTGACGCGGGCGCGCAGGGGCAATAGGAAGCGGGGCTGATATTTACCCCCCACAGAGAAGTGACACCGCCATGTCCCTGATGCGCGACGCTGCCCAAAACTCCAAAGCCTGGCCGTTTGAAGAGGCCCGCAAACTGGTTGCGCGCTATAAGGGCAAGATGCCGGAAAAGGGCTATGTGCTGTTTGAAACCGGCTATGGCCCCTCTGGCCTGCCGCATATCGGCACTTTTGGCGAAGTGGCGCGCACCACCATGATCCGCCGCGCCTTTGAAGAAATCAGCGATATTCCGACCCGTCTGATCTGCTTCTCGGATGATGTGGACGGCATGCGCAAAGTGCCCGAAAATGTGCCCGACCCTGTGGCCCTGCGCGAACATCTGCAAAAGCCGCTGACCTCGGTTCCTGATCCGTTCGGCACGCATGAAAGCTTTGGCCACCATAACAACGCCATGCTGCGCCGGTTTCTGGACACGTTCGGGTTTGAATATGAATTCATCTCGGCCACCGAGTTCTACAAATCCGGCCAGTTTGACGAGGTGTTGTTGCGCGCTGCAGAACGCTATGACGAGGTTATGGAGGTGATGCTGAAGTCCTTGCGCGACGAGCGCCAGCAGACCTATTCCATCTTCCTGCCCATCCACCCCGAAACGGGCCGCGTGCTATATGTGCCGATGAAGCATGTAGACGGCAAGAACGGCACCGTCACCTTTGATGACGAAGACGGGCGCGAATGGACGCTGCCGGTTACGGGCGGCAATGTGAAACTGCAATGGAAGCCCGATTTCGGCGCGCGCTGGGCCGCCCTCGATGTCGATTTCGAGATGTATGGCAAGGACCATTCCACCAACACGCCCATTTACGACCGCATCTGCGAAATCCTTGGCGGCAAAAAGCCCGAGCATTATGTCTATGAGCTGTTCCTTGACGAGAATGGCGAGAAGATCAGCAAATCCAAGGGCAACGGCCTGACGATTGACGAATGGCTGACCTATGCCAGCACGGAATCGCTGTCGTATTACATGTTCCTGAAGCCGCGCACGGCCAAGCGCCTGTCTTGGGATGTGATCCCCAAGGCGGTGGATGAATACCACCAGCAATTGCGCGCCTATCCCGACCAGACGCCGGACCAGCAGGCCGCCAACCCTGTCTGGCACATTCATGGCGGCCAGCCGCCTGCCTCTGGCATGGTGGTCAGTTTCTCGCTGCTATTGAACCTCGCATCCGTCGCGCGGGCACAGGACAAGGCCACACTGTGGGGCTTTATCCGCCAATACGCGCCCGAAGCCGCGCCAGACACCCACCCCGATCTGGATCAGGCGGCAGGGTTTGCCGTGCGCTATTTCCACGACTTCGTGGCCCCGACCCTGTCTTTCCGCGCCCCCACGGACGCAGAGCGCGCGGCACTGGCAGAGCTTGCCACCACCTTGCGCGAGGTTGCCCAAACGGGCCAGGTGCCTGCCGCCTATGCCGGCACGCTGGAGGCGCTGGATGACGAAGCCTTCATGACCATCGTGCGCGACACCGGCAAGGCGCATGGGTTCGACTCGCTGCGCGACTGGTTCAAGGTGCTGTATGAAGTGCTGCTTGGGTCATCTCAGGGGCCGCGCTGGGGCAGTTTCATCGCCCTTTACGGCGTGGCGGAAACGGTCGCGCTGATCGACAAGGGGCTGGCGGGCGAGTTGGGCGGCTGACTTCATGGCACCTATGGGTAGCGGGCGGCGCCCCTGCCCATAGGCCCGAAGTGATCCAGTCACCATAGACATGCGTAGCATTTCCATAAGGAGATGTGAGCATGCGCCAGACCCTTCTTGCCCTGAGCCTGTCCTTGTCCCTCGGGACCGTTGCCTACGCGCAGGACAACCCCATAGCCACCACCATAACCGACCAGATCGCCGCCTTTCAGGCCGATGATTTTGACACCGCTTTCAGCTATGCCAGCCCCAATATCAAACGCCTCTTCGGCACTCCCCAGCGGTTCGGGCAGATGGTGCGTGACGGCTACCCCATGGTGCACCGCCCCGCCGAGGTCACATTGCTGGACCAGCGCGACATGGGCGGGCAAGTGGTGCAACGCGTCATGATCCGCGACCAAAGCGGGCGTTTGCATATGCTGGCCTACCAGATGGTCGAAACCGATGATGGCTGGCAGATCAATGGTGTGCAACTGCTGCGCGCGCCCGAAACCGGTGCATAAGCGCAGCGCACGCTCCGCTTATCAGGGTTTAACGGCTTTTTTGTAAATCTTGTCTGATCCGGCTGGCCTGTCGCGCGGCACTTCCCGCCCGCGCGCCCCGCCAACCGCTTGGCTTGGATCGTTTGACAAGAGGATTTCCAACATGAACATGGCCGTGACTCAGGGGGTGGCGCTGATGCCGCCGCCCTTCTCCAACGGGTTGAATGTCTGGTCGCAGACAACAGGGCGTCCGGGCACCGACACCTATGCCAGCGCCGCTTTCGCGGCCTTTGTGCCAAGTGACCCCGATTTCGGGGGGTGTCTGGAAATCCAGAAAGCCTTTGCAACCACCCGCCTGCGCTGGATGGGCGAGGTGCCGATCCAGCCGGGGCGCTATCTGCGCATCCGCGCGCGGATCAAAGCCATCAGCGGTGTGTTGCCCGATGTTGCAGTGGCAGCATGGGCGGGCAGCGCTGCTGGCACGCAGGTGGGCGGGCTGACTTCCACCGGCCCTGTCACAACCCTGACGCAATACGGCACAATCACCGAGGTTTCGGCGATTGTCGGCACTGGCGCACGCGCGGGTGTCGATATGGTCTGGCCGCTTTCTGTCGCATTCGCCCATTTCGGGCTGGACCTGACAGGGCCAACCGGCGGCGTGGTGCGCATTGATGATCTTGTCATCGAGGATGTCACCAGCTTTTACACCACAGATGTGTTGGGCGTGGTCGATGTGCGCGATTTCGGCGCGGTGGGCAATGGCACGGCCGATGACCGCCCCGCCTTTGCCGCCGCGATTGCAGCGGCGGGGGCGCGGTCGCTTCTGGTGTCGGACGGGGCCTATTTCATCGGATCGGACCTGACGATTCCCATGCCTGTCGAATTTCGCGGCACATTGTCCATGCCCGCACCTGCGGTGCTGATTTTGCACAGGAATTTTGACCTTCCCAGCTATGCCGCAGCCTTTGGCACGGACGAGGCAGGCTTTCGCAAAGGGGTGCAGGGGCTGTTTCATACAAACCAGCATGTCACATTCGACCTGATGGGGCGGCGCGTGCTGCTATCGGCGCCGGTTGATGTGTTTGCGCTGGCGGGTTTCGACAACACCTCATCACGGCGGATCATTGCGAACGGGCAACTTGATGCGGTTGAAAGTGCGCAATGGGACACCCAGACCGTGACCCGCACAGCCAGCTATGCCCTGTCGCACCCCACGCGGCTAAGCAGCATTTCCAATGTCGCGGGGGTGCCGGTTGGCGCGCGGGTCAGTGGCGTGGGGGTCGGCCGCGAAGTCTATGTGCGCGCGCGCAGCACCGGCGCGGGGCGTGTCACACTTAGCCAGCCGCTGCATGGCGGGGCGGGCACGCAGCAATTCACCTTCGAGCGCTATCAATACATGCTCGATTTCTCGGGCTTCTCGGGGTTGCGCAATTTCGAGATGCATAATGTCGAATTTCGCTGCCGTGGCAGATGCTCGGCGGTTATGCTGCCCGAAGACGGGCGGATCATGCGTTTCATGAATTGCGATTTCGACCGCCCGCGCGACAGGGCCATCACCTCGATCGGGTTGGGGTGTCAGGGCATATGGATCGACCATTGCCAGTTTCGCAGCTCTCAACAACCGCTGGATGCGCAGGATCGCACAGTCATTGCCTTCAACGTCAACGGCAATGACGCGAAAATCCGTAACAACCGTGTCGTGCTCTGGGCGCATTTCGGGGTGATGAACGGGTCTGGCCATATCATCTCGGGCAATCATTTCTTTGCAGGCGACACCCAGTCGCAAGGTATCCGGCAAGCAGGGCTGGTGCTGACCAACAAGAATTCCAAATCAACCTTTTCGGGCAATTACATTGACAACTGCTTTCTGGAACTGACCAACGAGCACGATTCAGAGCCGGAACACAGCACAGGGTTTTCGTTTGGCGGGCTAAGTGTCGAGGGCAATATTTTCTATGCCATCGACGTGGCCCCTTGGTTCAGCTTTGTTGTGATCAAACCCTATGGGCCGGGGCATTTTCTGCAAGGGCTGATGATCTCGGGCAATGTGTTTCGCACCACAGGCGCGCGGATTGACCGCGCGGATAAGGTGGACACAACCTATGCTTCGCTTAATTTCGGCCGGTTTCGCAATGTGGTGTTCGAGAATAACGCCTATAACGGCATCGACTATCCTGCCGAAAGCCCGACCATTATCCTGCATGACCAGAATACCGACGCCAACAGCTGGACCATAAACACCGGCGACAAGCTGCCTTTCGGGGGCTGGGCGCGCACCGTGTCTTCTGTCGTGATGGAAACCGCCCCGCGCGATGCCAGCAACGCCATCCGCTATGACATGCCCTATGTGACGGTGCAGGAAGGTGTGAACAATGATCAGGTGCGGTTGCGCTGGCCGCAGGCCATGCGGGGGCGCGCGCTGGTGACAGTGCGGGTGGACCGCCCGCTATAGCGCGCCGTTTACCGCCAGAATTTCAGGCGCGCGATCAGGCCGGGCTGGCCGCCGCGCGTCTGTTCTGCATGGCGCTGTTGCACCGCGCGTTCAATCTCGCGCAGGATACGTTCGCGCTCGGCTTCGAAACGGGCCGAGTCGAGGTCGAAATAGCGCAGGCCATGTGCTGCGCAAAACTGTTTGATGTCAGCGCTGCGCCGGATCAGGCGGCGGGCGAATCGCAGCATTTCGTCATCTGACTTGCTTTGCTTGGTCCAACAGGCATTTTCCGCACGATAGGCCAGCAAATCGCGTTGCTTGGCTTCTGGTGTGTCGAACGCATAGCCAATGGCAAAAAACGCGATGCCGCGCGCATCGGCCCAAAGGGGCAATTCACAGGGCGCATCCATGATCCCTGTGCCATCGATCAGCACACCTTTGGGAAAGCGCAGCAGGATGCGGCGGTAGACATATTTCGCAATCCTGCGTTTCTCCCCCTCGGGGGCGTCCATATAGGTTTGGTTGCGAATCTGGTCGGTTCTCAGGTGGTAATACCCGCCCCGCAGCGCCACGCGCCGCGCCACTTTCGTCTTGCCGCAGCGCACGGCCCCACTGATCAGAACCGAAGGCAGATCGGGCCGTTGCGCCGCGCTGATTTTTTCAAACAGCCGGTCAAGGTAGCGGTCCAGCGCAACCTTGCGGCGCGCGGCATGTGCATCGGAAGGTGTAATCTGCCGTGTCGATGGGGGCATCGGCGGGCCGCCTTGAAAATTTCTTTGCACAAGTTTGCGCGCTCTGCCTGCGGGTTGCAAGCCCGTGCCGCGCGGGGGGGCGGTTTTCCCGGCCATCTGTGTGCCCCGGCCGCCCTGCCCCGCCGCTTGCGGTGCAGCACCGGACAAAAGCCACAGTCCGGCCACCGCGCCTGACATGTCTGACAAACTTGACAACACTGTTGACGAAAACGTGCGAATCAGTTTCTGTCTCTCAAGGGGGGCTTTGCTTTGCAAAAATTTCGCGGACTGTTTGCGCTGTCACATGAACCAGCCATCAGCAGGGTTTTCCCGTCTTGCACGAAATCCATTCACGCCACCCAAGGTGCAAAGCCTATGTTTTTGCACGAACTCTGCATTGCAGCGAAAATAACTTGACAAACTTTACCATCGATCTGTGAATAAATTTACAAGAAAAGCGTTTCTTTAAAAAAGTTACACTTTTCTTGACGAATGCGTTATACAAGCGGCGGGGAAGTATGACGTCGCGTCATTCTGGACGTCACAAATTCATCGGGGCGGGGCGTAACGGGCCTACCACCCCGTTACTGGAGGAGCATTTATGCCCGATATCTACCCGGCATCCGACGAATTCGTCGCGCAGGCACATGTCGATAGCGACATGTATGAGAAAATGTACGCTGCCTCGATTTCTGACCCAGACGCGTTCTGGGGCGAACATGGCAAGCGTATTGACTGGATCAAACCGTTTACCAAGGTCAAGAACACCACCTTCGAGCTTGGCAAAGTAGATATCAAATGGTTCGAGGATGGCACGCTGAACGTGTCCGCGAATTGCATTGACCGCCATGTGGCCACGCGTGGCGACCAGACCGCGATCATCTGGGAACCCGATGATCCCAAGACACCTTCGCAGCATATCACCTACCGCGAGTTGCTGGACCAGACCAGCCGCATGGCCAATGTGCTGAAAGCGCAGGGCGTGGAAAAGGGTGACCGCGTCATCATCTATCTGCCCATGATTCCCGAAGCGGCCTATGCGATGCTGGCTTGCGCGCGGATTGGCGCCATTCATTCCATCGTCTTCGCGGGCTTCTCGCCCGACGCATTGGCAGACCGGATAAATGGCAGCGGCGCGAAAGCCGTTATTACTGCCGACAGCGCGCCACGCGGTGGCCGCCGCACGCCGCTGAAAACCAACACTGACAAAGCGTTGCAGCATTGCTCGGACACGGTGAAATGCCTTGTGGTCAAGCATACGGGCGACCAGACCACTTGGGTCGATGGGCGCGATATCGATGTGCGCGCCGAAATGGCCGCCGCCAGCGCCGACTGCCCCCCTGCCGAAGTGGGGGCCGAAGACCCGCTGTTCATTCTCTATACCTCCGGGTCCACCGGCAAGCCCAAGGGCGTTGTGCATACATCGGGCGGCTATCTGGTCTATGCGTCGATGACGCAGCAAATGACCTTTGACTACCATGACGGCGATGTCTTCTGGTGCACCGCCGATGTGGGCTGGGTCACGGGACACAGCTATATCGTTTACGGCCCCTTGGCCAATGGTGCGACCACTGTGATGTTCGAGGGGGTTCCCACTTTCCCCGATGCGGGCCGGTTCTGGGAAGTGTGCGCCAAGCACAAGGTCAACCAGTTCTACACTGCCCCCACCGCCATTCGGGCGCTGATGGGTCAGGGCACGGAATGGGTGGAAAAGCACGACCTGTCCTCGCTGAAATTGCTGGGGTCTGTGGGCGAGCCGATCAACCCCGAAGCATGGAACTGGTATAACACCCATGTCGGCAAGGGCCGCTGCCCGATTGTCGATACATTCTGGCAGACGGAAACCGGCGGGCATATGATCACCTCGCTGCCCGGCGCGATCCCGAACAAGCCCGGTTCCGCCACCAAGCCGTTCTTCGGTGTCCAGCCCGAAGTTCTGGATGCCGCCACTGCCGAAGTGCAGACCGGCACTGTGGCCGAAGGGGTGCTGTGCATCAAGGACAGCTGGCCGGGGCAGATGCGCACCCTTTGGGGCGATCATGCGCGGTTCGAGGAAGCCTATTTCAGCCAGTATAAAGGCTATTACTTCACCGGCGACGGCTGTCGCCGCGATGAAGACGGCTATTACTGGATCACAGGCCGCGTGGATGATGTGATCAACGTATCCGGCCACCGCATGGGCACCGCCGAGGTTGAATCGGCGCTGGTCGCACATGAAGCCGTGGCCGAGGCCGCTGTGGTGGGCTACCCGCATGACATCAAGGGCCAGGGCATCTATGCCTATGTCACCTTGATGAATGACGTGGAGCCTTCGGAAGAGCTGCGCAAGGATCTGGTGAAATGGGTCCGTCAGGAAATTGGCCCGATTGCCAGCCCTGACCTGATCCAGTGGTCACCGGGCCTGCCCAAGACGCGCTCGGGCAAGATCATGCGCCGTATTCTGCGCAAGATTGCTGAAAATGATTATGGGGCGTTGGGCGATATCTCGACACTGGCAGAACCTGCGGTGGTCGATGATCTGATCGAAAACCGCATGAATCGGGCGTAAGAAAGATGGCTGACACAATGACACAAACTGCTGTTTTGATCCTGCTTGGCCCTCCGGGGGCAGGCAAGGGCACGCAAGCCCGTATGCTGGAAGAGAAATTCGGTCTGGTGCAACTCTCGACCGGCGATTTGCTGCGGGCGGCTGTGGCTGCGGGCACGGATGCGGGCCAACAGGCCAAAGCCGTGATGGAAGCGGGCGGGCTGGTCAGCGATGAAATCGTGCTGGCAATCCTGAAAGACCGCATGGCCGAGCCGGACACCCGCAAAGGCGCAATCCTCGACGGGTTCCCGCGCACGGCCAAACAGGCCGCCGCGCTGGACGCCTTGCTGGAGGAACAGGGCATGCGCCTTGGTGCCGCCATTTCGCTGGAAGTCGATGATGAAGCGATGGTCGAGCGTGTCTCGGGGCGCTACACCTGCGCAAATTGCGGCGAAGGCTATCATGACAGCTTCAAAAAGCCTGCGGTGGCGGGTGTCTGCGACAAATGCGGCAGTACCGATTTCAAGCGCCGCGCAGATGACAATGCCGAAACTGTTGGCGCGCGGCTGGCGGCCTATCACGAACAGACAGCACCGCTGATCACCTATTACGAGGGCAAAGGCGCGCTGAAACGCGTTGATGCGATGGGCGAGATTGACCGTATCGCGGGCGATCTGGCAGCCATCGTGGCCGAGGTGACCGCGTAAATATCCGGGAAACCGGTTTGGCACCACTTTGGTGCCCCAATGCAAGCGTTTCGAGGAGCGGCGCGTTTGTAGACACTGAAGGAATGCCTGCGGGCATGGGACAGTGAATAAGAGAGGAAGCCGCCCCATGACGGGGCGGCACTGGAGGAAACTGGGAGACGTCACATGTCAGACAAATCGACGGACGACTACTGGAAGGCCAATGTGCGCATCATCACCATCTGCATGGTGATCTGGGCGCTTGTGTCCTTCGGGTTCGGCATCGTTCTACGCCCGCTTTTGGCAGGCATTCCGGTCGGTGGTACCGATCTGGGCTTTTGGTTCGCGCAGCAAGGGTCCATGCTGACCTTCATCGCGCTGGTCTTTTATTACCGCGGCTACATGAACAAACTCGATGCCGAGTTTGGCGTGGAAGAATAAGGGCAGCTACGAGATGGATCAATTTGTAATCAACCTTATCTTCGTTGGCGGCTCTTTCGCGCTATATATTGGTATTGCGATCTGGGCGCGCGCTGGCTCGACGGCGGATTTCTACGCAGCATCGCGTGGCGTCAACCCGATCGTGAACGGCGCTGCCACGGCTGCTGACTGGATGTCGGCGGCAAGCTTTATCTCGATGGCCGGTCTGATTGCGGCTGTTGGCTATGGCAACTCGACCTTCCTTATGGGCTGGACGGGCGGCTATGTGATTTTGGCCCTGCTGCTTGCACCCTATCTGCGCAAGTTTGGCCGCTTTACTGTGCCTGACTTCATCGGCGACCGCTTCTACAGCCAGACCGCGCGCCTTGTGGCCGTGATCTCGCTTCTGGTTATGTCGATCACCTATGTTATCGGCCAGATGACCGGGGCTGCGGTTGCATTCTCGCGCTTTCTGGAAGTTGACAGCACGACAGGTCTGTTCATCGCATCGGCAGTTGTTTTCTGCTACGCGGTTCTGGGCGGCATGAAGGGCATCACCTACACCCAGCTTGCACAATATGTCGTGCTGATCATCGCCTATACCATTCCGGCGGTCTTCATCTCGCTGCAGCTGACAGGCAATGCACTGCCACAGTTGGGTCTGTTCTCTACGCATACAGCGACTGGCCAGCCTTTGCTGCAAACGCTGAACGAAGTGCTGATGGAACTGGGCTTCAACGACTATACGGGCAACCACGGGTCAACCTTCAACATGGTGCTGTTCACCCTGTCGCTGATGATCGGTACTGCCGGTCTGCCCCATGTTATCATCCGCTTCTTCACAGTTCCGAAAGTGGCTGATGCGCGGACATCTGCGGGTTGGGCGCTGGTTTTCATCGCGCTGCTTTACACTGTTGCCCCCGCTGTTGGTGCAATGGCGCGTCTGAACATCATCACCACGCTGTATCCTGATGGGGTGCAGGGCGAACCGCTGGCCTTTGATAACAAGCCTGACTGGATGCTGAACTGGGAACGCACAGGTCTGTTGCGTTTTGAGGACAAAAACGGCGATGGCCTGATCCAGTACTACAACGAAGCGAACCCGCCACAGCGTGCGATCGACGAAGGTTGGGAAGGCAATGAAATGGTGTTGTTCAACAATGACATCCTCGTTCTTGCCAACCCTGAAATTGCCAACCTTCCCGGTTGGGTGATTGGCCTGATCGCGGCAGGTGGTCTGGCGGCAGCGCTGTCCACTGCGGCAGGTCTGTTGCTGGCAATCTCGTCTGCGGTAAGCCATGACTTGATCAAGTCGATGATCAATCCGGGCATTTCGGAAAAGGGCGAATTGCTTGCCGCCCGTATTTCGATGGCCTTTGCGATTGCGCTGGCAACCTATCTGGGCCTCAACCCGCCGGGCTTTGCGGCGCAGGTGGTGGCGCTGGCCTTTGGTCTGGCAGCGGCGTCGCTGTTCCCGGCCATCATGATGGGCATCTTCTCGAAGAAGATGAACTCAGCAGGGGCGATTGCAGGTATGATCGTGGGTCTTGGCTCGACGGTTCTGTATATCTTCACCTATCTGGGCTGGTTCTTCATCCCCGGCACCAACATGCTGCCGAACACACCCGATAACTGGCTGTTCGGTATCTCGCCACTCAGCTTTGGCGCTGTTGGCGCGGCGCTGAACTTCATCGCAGCCTTTATCGTGATGAAGATGTCGGCTCCGGTTCCGGCAGAGATCGAAGCGCTGGTGGAATCGATCCGCGTGCCGAAAGGGTCCGGCGCGGCCGTCGATCACTGATCTGGCGCAAAGACACTGGCCTGCCCCCATGCTATGGGGGCAGGCCGCCCAAGACCGGGACGGTGCAATCAGGACAGCATGACATGAGCGCTGCGACCCTCAAGGTTCTTGAATTTCTGCAAAGCGTACATCCGTATGATTCACTGCCGCAGGACGAGTTGGCGCGTGTCGCCAGTTGCTTCGACCGCAGTGAGGTGCCTGCCGGCACTGTCATCTATACCGAGGGCGACCCTGTCGCAGGTGTCTGGCTGGTCAAATCCGGCACGGTCGAGGTGACAGACACCAATGGCGCGCTGGTCTCGATCCTGAGCCCGCGCAATTCCTTTGGCGAACGCGGGCTGCTGCGCGAGGGCCGCGCTGTGACCACAGCCACCGCCACCACCAATGCGGTACTGCTGTGCCTGCCGGGCGGCGAATTGCGCCACCTGATCGCCAATTTCCCTGCGTTCGAGCGGTTTTTCAGCCGCGGATCGCCCAGCGGCAAGCTGGGGCGGCAAAATGATCTGGCAACGCTGAAAGTGGCCGACCTGATGGCGCGCAAGCCTTTCAGTGCCACCCCCAACACCACGGCGCAGGATGCCGCCAAAATGATGCGCGAGCATCGGATTTCCTGCGTGCCCGTGGTCGAGGGCGAAAAGCTGGTGGGCATTGTCACCACCCGCGATCTGTCGGGCCGTGTGCTGGCCGAAGGCCGCGCCACCGACACCCCTTTATCGCAGGTGATGACCCCCGACCCCTTGTCGCTGTCGCCGCAATCGCTGGGGTCCGATATTCTGCATATGATGCTGGAGCACCGCATCGGGCATTTGCCTGTGGTGCGCGATGGCAAGCTGCTGGGCATGATCACCCAGACCGACCTGACCCGCTTTCAGGCCATCAGCTCTGGCCAGTTGGTGCGCGATGCGGCGGTTTCTGACACTTATGCCGATCTGGCCCATGTGACCGAACGCATCCCGCAACTGCTGGTGCAGCTGGTGGGCGCGCATAATGCCCATGATGTGGTCACGCGCCTGATTACCGATATTGCCGATACTGTCACCCGCCGCCTGTTGAAACTGGGCGAGGAGAAGCTGGGGCCACCACCTGTGCCCTATCTGTGGGCGGCCTGCGGATCGCAAGGGCGGCAGGAACAGACCGGCGTCAGCGACCAAGACAATTGCATCATTATAGATGACAGCGTCACCCCCGATGACATGCCCTATTTTGCCGAACTGGCGCGGTTTGTGTCCGACGGGCTGGATGCGGCGGGCTATTTCTATTGCCCCGGCGACATGATGGCGACCAACCCGCGCTGGTGCCAGCCGGTCAGGGCATGGCGGCGCTATTTCCAGGGCTGGATCAAGACCCCCTCGCCCGAGGCGCAGATGCTGGCCTCTGTCATGTTCGACCTGCGCCCCATTGGCGGGCAAGTCAGCCTGTTTCGGGATTTGCAGGACGAAACCCTTGCCGCCGCTGCCAAAAACTCGATCTTTGTGGCGCATATGATCTCGAACTCTATCAAGCATGCGCCGCCTTTGGGGCTGTTGCGCGGCTTTGCGACCATCCGCTCGGGCGAGCATAAGAACCATGTCGATATGAAACTGGGCGGCGTTGTGCCTGTGACAGATCTGGGCCGCGTCTATGCCCTGCGCGGGCGGATCACGGCGGCCAATACCCGCGCGCGCCTGCTGGCGGCTGAGGAGCAAGGCATCATCTCTGTCTCGGGGGCGCGCGACCTGATCGAGGCTTATGACCTGATCGCCGATCTGCGGCTGGAGAATCAGGCCAGTCTGGTGCGCATGGGCCGCAAGCCTGACAATTTTCTTGCCCCCTCGGACCTGTCGGATTTTGAACGCAGCCATCTGCGCGACGCTTTTGTTGTTGTGCGCACCATGCAATCCGCAATCGGCCAGATGGCCGGAACTCTCGGCTGAAAGGAAAAAACAGCTAATGCTATTGGAATTTCTGGCAGTAATCGTGGCGGGGTTTGGCGGCGGCGGGACTGCCATGATCGTGAACCGATTCAGCGGTCGGCGCCTGCCGGAAGCCTTTACGCCCTTCAGCGTTGCTGCGGGCATGCTGGCTATGGTCGTGTATCTGGAATATTCTTGGGCTGACCGCTTCGAGGCAGGATTGCCCGACGAGGTTGTGATCGTCAGCAAGAACCAGCAGCAATCGTGGTTCCGGCCATGGACCTATGTGGTGCCCCTGACCAACCGCATGATTGCCGTCGATAACCGCATCCGCCAGCGCAATCGGGACAACCCCGATCTGGTGCTGACAGGGGTTATTTTGCAGGAACGCTGGGCGCTGACAATGGGTTTTAAATCCATGTTCGATTGCGCCAATGCCCGGCGCGCCGACCTGACCGAAGGCACGAGACTGGATGAAGGGGGAATTCCAGTCTCGGCAGAGTGGTACTCACTCGCGCCGGATGACCGTTTTCTGACAATCGCTTGTGGAGGAGGAGCGCATGGAGGAGTCGTCGGAGAAAGCTGATATCCTTGTTGTCGAGGATGAGGACAACATCGCCATCGCCCTGAACTATCTGCTGACGCGCGAGGGGTATAACCAGACGCGGCTGGCCACTGGCGCAGGCGCGGTCGAGATGATCCGCACGCAAAAGCCCGATCTGGTGCTGCTGGATGTCATGCTGCCCGAAGTTTCGGGCTATGAAATCTGCCAGACCGTGCGCGCGGACCCGGAATGCGCCGATGTGCGCATTCTGATGATGACCGCGCGCGGATCAGCAATGGAGCGGCGCAAGGGGCTGGCCATGGGGGCGGATGGTTTCATCTCGAAACCGTTCGAGTTGAAGGAATTGCGCGAACAGGTGCGCAAGATTCTGGCTGGTGATCTGGACACAGCGCCGCATGAAGGAATTGCGGATGCTTGAACGCCTGAGCCTGCGCATTCGCATTTTGCTGTTTTTCGTGCTGCTGGCTGTCGGGGCTGTCGCGGCGATGATGGCGGGCGGCTGGCTGGTGCTGTCGCGCAGCGAGGCGCCGGGCCTTGCGGGGCCAATGCTGCAGGCCGGCATATTGGGCGGGTTCCTGATTGTGTTTCTGGTCACCGGCATCTGGTATCTGTTCGACACCCATGTTGCGCGCGCCATTGACAGCCTTGCCAACGCCATCCGCACCCGCGCCCATACCGATGTCAGCGATGATATCGGGCGCGAGAAGGACCGCGCCAGATATCTGGGCGATCTAGCCCCTGCCGCCTCCGAGATGACACGCTCGCTGGCGCAGACCCGCTCGGCGCTGGCGGAATCGGTGGCGCGCGAAACCTCGCGCCTGTCTGCCGAGAAAGCGCGGCTGGAAAAGCTGCTGGCCGATGTGCCTGTGGCGGTGTTGCTGTGCACTGCCGATTACCAGCTGGCCTTTTACAACGGGCAGGCCGTTACCATTCTGGAAGCGGGCGGTGCCCCCGGACTGGACCGCAACCTGCTGGATTACCTGCGCGAAGGCCCTGTGCGCCACGCCTATGAACGCCTTAGCAAACTCAACGACCCCGATGCCGCATCGGACCTGATCTGCGCCACAACCGGCACGGGCCGCCTGTTGTCAGGGCGCATGCGCGTGTTGCGGCGCACTGACAATATCCAGCGTCCGGGCTTTGTGCTGACCCTGCGCGACGTGACCGCAGACCTTGCCACCCATGCCGCGCGCGAGGCGCTGCTGGACGAAGTGTTTGACCGTGTGCGCAGGCCCGCTGCAAATCTGCAAACCGTCATTGGCGTCATCTCGGAAGATGCCGGTATGGCACAGGCCCAAGACCTGATGGCCGCGCTTTTGTCAGAGGTGCAGACCCTGACCGCCGCCATCACCGATCTGGGCAAGCGCTATGACGAAGGGCGCAGCGACTGGCGGCCCATGGGCCAGACCCGTGCCCAAGACCTGATGGACGGGGTCAGCGCCCAATTTGCCGTGCTGGGGCTGGAGATTGAAACAGACGGTCCCGACCTGATGCTGACCTGTGACGGGTTTGAACTGGCCCTGTTCTTCCGCTGGCTGGGCGAGAAGCTGGCCAAAACCGGACATGGCGGCAATTTCCGCCTGTGTCTGGCCGAAGAAGACGGGCCGGGCGCTGTCTTCGATATGATGTGGCAGGGCGAGGCGCTGCCTGTGGGCGTGCTGGATGACTGGCTGGCAGAGCCGCTGGATGCCGACCTGCCCGACCTGACGCCGCGCGCGGTGCTGAATGCGCATGCCACCGAAGCCTGGACAGAAACCCGCGCCGATGGCTGGTTTGCTGTGCGCATGCCCATACCCAATGCCCGCCGCGCCACCCGCAGGCCCGCCCCGATTGACCGCGAAGTGGTCTATGATTTCGACCTGCTGTCCAAGGAACGCAACGCCGAAGTGCTGGAAAGCCGGCTTGAAGACCTGACCTATGTGGTTTTCGACACCGAAACCACGGGCCTGACCCCCTCTAGCGACGAGATCGTGCAAATCGCTGCGGTGCGTCTGGTGAACGGCAGGCGCGTGCGGCGAGAGGTGTTTGACACGCTGGTAGACCCCAAACGCGCCATCCCCCAAAGCTCGACCGAGGTGCATGGCATTACCGAAGATATGGTCAAGGGTGCGCCCACAATGGCCGAAGCGGGGAAGCGCTTTCACGAATTTGCGCGCGGTGCGGTGCTGATTGCGCATAACGCGCCCTTCGACATGGAATTTCTGCGCCGCCATGAAAAAGATATTGGGGCAAGTTTCGATCATCCGGTGCTGGATACGGTTTTGCTGTCGGCTGTCGTCTATGGGCAGTTGGAACAGCATTCCCTGGACGCGCTGACAGCACGGCTGGGCATTACCATTCCAGAGGAAGCGCGCCATACCGCCATCGGCGATACTGTCGCCACAGCCGATGCGTTCCTGAAGCTGATTCCCATGCTGAAGGCGCGCGGGCTGAACACCTTTGGCGATGTCCTGACCGAAGTGCGCCGCCATGGCCGCCTGCTCAAAGACCTCAACACCAGCTCCTAGCGCAAAGCGGCTGGGGCCATTGACCATGCGCTTTGGGCCGGGGCCACGCGCAACAGCACTGAGGTTTTTCAGGCTGCGTCAGGCCCCTTAACCGATACTTAAGAAATATCCCCTATTCTGGTCTGGCCAGTTCCGGTTCACTCAGGGGGTCAAGAATGACGCAGGCCGCATTATTGGGGATCACCATCTGCCTGACTTCGGCGCTGGTCGTGCTGGGCGCACTTGCAATTTTCACAGGGCTGTCGCGCCCCAAACGTGCTGCGGACATCCGGTTTGATGCAACCGATCACGATGTGGTTTTCATTTTCCGCGAAAGTGAACTTGTCGATGGCTCGGATGCCGCGCGCGCGCTTCTGGCCACGCTGCCTGTGCCGGAACACACCCTTGCCAAACCTTCTGATCTGGCGGTTCTGATGCAGTATCTTTGCGCGCGCTTTGCCGGTGTACAGGAAAAACTTGGCACGCTTGCGCATTCGGGCGGGTGGGATTTGCCCTCTCATACCGGCGACGGGCTGATACTCCGCGCGCGGTTTCACAAAGGACTGACACAGTTGCGCCTGACCGATACCTCGGATGACGGGGCGTTGCTGGTGATTGACCGCCTTAGCCATGATGCGCAGCAAAAAGAACTGAAAACCCTGCGCGCTGTGGTGTGCAACCTGCCAACACTGGTTTGGAAAACAGATGAATATGGCAATATCATCTGGGCAAATGCGGCCTATATCGGCGCACTTCGTGGTGTTGAAGGGGCTGATCTGGCACTGGTCTGGCCCCTGCCTGACCTGTTTTCCAACACCACCGCGCAGACCGAAGACCGCCTTGCCTTCGAGAAACAGGGCCGGACCCACTGGTTCGCGCATAGCCAGATCGAAGATGGCGGGCATGTCACCCATTTCGCAACCCCGATAGATGCCGCCGTGCAATCCGAAGCGGCACGGCGCGAAACTGTCCAGACCCTGACACGCACCTTTGCCTGCCTGCCCATCGGGCTGGCGCTGTTCGATGCAGACCGGCGCTTGCAGGTTTTCAACCCTGCGCTGGTCGATCTGACAGGGCTAGAGCCGCTGTTTCTGGCCGCGCGCCCCAGTTTCGAGCAGGTTTTATACGCCATGCGCGAAAACCGCATGCTGCCAGAGCCTAAAAACTTCAATTCATGGCGCGCTGACATTCTGGACATGGAGAAAGCGTCGGAAAATGGCAGCTACGCCGAAGAATGGTGTCTGGAAGGGGGGCGCACCTATCTTGTTACCGGACGCCCGCAACCCAACGGCGCCATTGCCCTGTTCCTTCAGGACATCACGAGTGAGGCGACACTGGCGCGCAGCTTCCGCGCCGAGATTGAAACCGCGCATAAGGTTCTGGACCGGCTGGATGAGGGAATCGCCGTTTTCAGCCTAAGCGGGCAGGCAGTGCTGGCAAATGCAACCTATGTCCGGCTGTGGCAAACAGACCCTTGCGCCGATCTGGCCGATGCGGGCCTGTCACAGGCGCTGGCCCAATGGGCAGCGCGGTGCGAGCCGACACAATTCTGGGCGCGCCTTGCAGAATTCATCTCCACGCAGACGGGTCAGGACCAGATCACCGGCACCATTGCCTTGCGCACGGGTCTGCCCCTGAATGTGACCGCCAGCCGCGTCAGCGGCGGCAGCCTGATGCTGCGCTTTCAAGATGCCAGTGCCGCCGCTGCGCATGCGCATTCTGACAGGCTGCGCCGCCCCGATCTGGCTGGCCCGCCCGCCGATGACATGGACCAAGACGCGCTACCGCCCCCGCCGCTTGCGCCCCGCAAACCCCGCAGCGCGCGCCATACCGGCACCAGATTGCGCGCCTGATGGAAAGGGTAAGGACCACAGCCGCGATTGCACCGTCAGCGCGCCGCCGCCAGCACGCCCGCCACATCGATATGCGCCTCGACATGGTCGGCCAGAGCATCCAGCGCCTGTGCGACCAGCGTGCCATGGTTCAGTCCGCCTGCGGCAATGCCCAGCCCTGCCAGATACTGCGCACGAAACCTGTCGGACGCGAACAGCCCGTGCAGATAGGTGCCGGTGATCCGCCCGTCGGGGGAAATCGCACCTTCCTGCGCGCCGCCCACATGGGCGAAGGGGCGCGCGCGGTCGGGGCCTGTGGTGCGCCCGATATGGATTTCATAGCCCGCCACCTCCAGCCCTGTGGCCGCGTGCTGCGCCTGCACCCGCGTCAGGCGCTTGTCGGGCGTCATGGTCGTCTCGACCTCCAGCAGGCCCAGTCCCGCCATGTCACCGGCTGGCCCCTCGATCCCGTCAGGGTCGCGCACAAGCTGGCCCAGCATCTGATACCCGCCGCAAATGCCCAGAACATGCCCGCCGCGCCGGATATGGGCCTGCAAGTCTATATCCCAGCCCTGAGCGCGCAAAAACGCCAGATCGCCGCGCGTCGATTTCGACCCCGGCAAAATGACCAGCCGCGCATCGCCCGGAATTGCCGCGCCCGCGCGCACGATCACCAGATCGACATTCGGCTCACTTGCAAGCGGGTCCAGATCGTCGAAATTGGCAATCCGCGAAAAGGCCAGACAGGCGACCTTGACGCCGCCGCCTGTGGGCGCAGAGGCCAGATCCTGCGCATCCTCGGCGGGCAGCAGATGGGCGCGGTCAAACCACGGCACCACACCAAAGCCGCGCCAGCCCGTGCGGGCCGCGATATAGTCATATCCGTCATCGAACAGGCGCGGATCGCCCCGAAACTTGTTGATGATGAACCCCGCAACCATGGCGGCATCATCTTGGTCGATCACGGCCTGCGTGCCCACCACCTGCGCAATCACGCCGCCCCGGTCTATGTCGCCCACCAGCACAACCGGCACATCTGCCGCGCGCGCAAAGCCCATATTGGCAATATCACCCGCCCGCAGGTTCACTTCGGCCGGGCTGCCTGCCCCTTCGACAATGACCAGATCATGGGCCGCGCGCAGCCTTTGGAAACTGTCCAGCACCGCCCCCATCAGCTGCGGCTTCAGGCGCGCGTAATCGCGCGCCATTGCGGTGGTCAGGCGCTTGCCTTGCACAACAACCTGTGCGCCACGCTCGCTTTCGGGTTTCAGCAGGACGGGGTTCATATCGGTCACCGGCTCCAGCCCGCAGGCCATGGCCTGCAACGCCTGCGCGCGCCCGATCTCGCCGCCATCGGCGGTGACAGCGGCATTGTTCGACATGTTCTGCGGCTTGAACGGGGCCACACGCAGCCCCCGCCGCACGGCCGCGCGACACAGCCCTGCGACAAGCATGGATTTCCCCACATTCGAGCCGCAACCCTGAATCATTATGGCTGTCATATCCTAACCCACCTGCACCGCTTGCGGCGAAACACTGCCTCGGCGCACCCGAAAAGAGAAGCGGCGAATCTCTCGCCTGCGCCGCGTCCTGCATATCTGGAAAAGTTGGTGCGGGTGGTCGGAGTCGAACCGACACTCCTTGCGGAAAGGGTGTTTGAGACCCTCGCGTCTACCATTCCGCCACACCCGCACAACTTGCGCGTCTTTAGCGCGGAATTTTCCCCTCTGCAACTGGTCAAACGCGGCTTGGCGCAGATTTGCGACAGGTGTCAATCGGTCAAAACCCATGAAGATTGACCTTTTCCAAGAAATAGCTTATGAGCCGTGCCTGTGCTGCCTTTGGGTGGCATATCCGCTCGCGGGGCGTAGTAGCAAAGCGTCCCTGAACCGATCGCGGCCCGATGCCGTATCAAATGGACGCATATGACCCAATTCTCTGATCTGAAGCTGGACCCGAAGGTCCTGAAAGCCATTGCCGAAGCTGGCTATACCACGCCGACCCCGATTCAGGCGCAAGCCATACCCCACGCGCTTGAAGGGCGCGATGTGCTGGGAATCGCGCAGACCGGAACAGGCAAAACTGCCTCTTTCACGCTGCCGCTGATCACGCGTCTGGGCCGTGGGCGCGCGCGCGCGCGTATGCCGCGCAGCCTTGTGCTGGCGCCCACGCGCGAGCTGGCCGCGCAGGTGGCCGAGAATTTCGACACCTATGCCAAACACACCCGCCTGACCAAGGCGCTGCTGATCGGCGGCGTGGCCTTTGGGGAACAGGACAAGCTGATTGACCGCGGTGTGGATGTGCTGATTGCCACACCGGGCCGGTTGCTGGACCATTTCGAGCGCGGCAAACTGTTGCTGACCGGCGTTGAAGTCATGGTTGTGGACGAAGCTGACCGTATGCTGGATATGGGGTTCATCCCCGATATTGAACGCATCTTTGGCCTGACGCCCTTTACCCGCCAAACATTTTTCTATTCGGCCACAATGGCCCCCGAGATCGAGCGGATCACCAACACCTTCCTGTCAAACCCCGCGCGGATCGAGATTGCGCGGCAGGCCACTGCGTCTGAAACCATAACGCAGGAACTGATCGAGCTGCCCGCCACGCGCCGCGATGGGGCCGCCAAGATCAAGCGTGAAGCCTTGCGCGCGATTATCGAAGCCGAAGGCGACAAGCTGGAAAACGCGATCATCTTTTGCAACCGCAAGGTCGAGGTGGATATTCTGGCCAAGTCGCTGACCAAGCACAAACTTGACGCGGCCCCCATTCATGGCGATCTGGACCAATCCTTGCGCACCCGCACGCTAGAGCGGTTTCGCGCAGGCGAATTGCGCCTGCTGATCGCGTCGGATGTGGCGGCGCGGGGGCTGGATGTGCCTTCGGTCAGCCATGTGTTCAATTTCGACCTGCCATCGCACCCTGAAGATTATGTGCACCGCATCGGGCGCACAGGGCGCGCAGGGCGTTCGGGCAAGGCAGTGTCGCTGATGGTGCCTGCCGACAAGAAATATCTGGATGCGATCGAGCAGCTTTTGCAGCGCGAATTGCCGCGCGGCACGGCCCCGCAGCTGGATATCGGCAAACCCGTGGCAGAGCCGGAAGCGGCGAAAGACGCCGCCCCACGGCGCGCGCATTCTGTGTCGAAAGCGAAAGCCGCCGCACCTGCGCCCACACCAGAGCCTGCAGCGGCACCAGCCGAAGTGGCGAGCGACACCAAAGAGACGCAGAACGCCAATCTGTACAATCTGGACACCGCCAAAGCCCCGCGCGGCGGGCGCGGCCAGTCGCGGCAGCGGCAAGACAATCGCGGCAACGACAACCGTGGTGCTGTGGTTGGAATGGGCGACCATGTACCCGATTTCCTGCTGCGCGAATTCCGCATCGCCTAAGCGCTACCAGATCACGCATAGCAAAAGCCGCACCTTTCGGGGTGCGGCTTTTGCATGTTGCAGGGCCGTTACCGATACAGCAGCGACACTTTGTTATGAAACAGGTGTATCTTGGACGGGTCGGCCTTCAGCTTGACCTTGCGGCCCTTGAGGTCGGTGTGAATACCCGCCAGCTTGGCCAGCACAGGGGCTGCGCCTGCGGTATCGGGCTTGAAATACAGCACCGTCAATTCGCCCAAGGCTTCCAGCAATTCCACCTCGCCTGCATAGAGGAAATCTTCCCCTTCGGTGGCGACCATATCTTCGGGGCGCGCACCGACATTGACCTTGATCCCCATATCCGCGTCGGTTGTGGGAATGTCCGCCACCGCAGTGCCACCGCCATCCAGTTGCACATGCGTTTGTGCCCCCGTCCTGACCACCTTGCCCGGCAACAGGTTCATGGCGGGCGAGCCGATGAATTGCGCGACGAATTCGCCATTGGGGCGTTCATACAATTCCAGCGGTGTGCCGACCTGCGCAATCCCGCCGCCCGCCAATACGACAATGCGGCTGGCCAGTGTCATCGCTTCGACCTGGTCATGGGTCACATAGACCATGGTCGAATTGGGCATCGATTCTTTCAGCTTCGCAATCTCGATGCGGGTGGCCACGCGCAACGCCGCGTCAAGGTTCGAGAGCGGTTCATCAAACAGATACACTTTCGGGTCGCGCACGATGGAGCGGCCAATCGCCACCCGCTGGCGCTGCCCGCCCGATAGCGCCTTGGGCAAACGGTCCAGATAGGGGCCAAGTTGCAGGATTTCCGCTGCGCGGTTCACCGCTGCGTCAATCTCGGATTTCGACTTTTTGGCGATTTTCAGCGCGAAGGACATGTTGTCGCGCACCGTCATATGCGGATACAGCGCATAAGATTGAAACACCATGGCGATCCCGCGCTGCGATGGCGGGATGTCATTGACGACCATCCCGTCAATCTGCAACTCGCCTGCCGTGATCTTTTCCAGACCGGCGATCATGCGCAAAAGTGTGGATTTGCCGCAACCCGACGGGCCGACGAACACGATCAATTCGCCCTGTTTGATATCAAGGTTGATATCGGACAAGACCTTAACCTCGCCATATGCCTTTTCGACATCGGTCAGCTTCAGATCGGCCATGATGCCTCCTCCCTTTTCGTGTTATCTTTTAACGACCAGACAGGGCTGCCAAGGCCCAAGATGCACCAGCCCGTCTTCTCCCGGGCCAGAGCTGTTCAGTTCCTGCCCGATCGTGACCCAGTTCCCCTCTGGCAAATACAGGGTGGCTGGCTCGTGGCTGAGGTTGAAGGCGCAGAACAACTCCTCTCCCGCCTCCTCGCGGAAGAAAGACAGCACCTCGCCCGAGACATGCAGGTTGCGCATACTGCCGCGCGCAAGGGCGCGATGCGCCTGACGGAACGCAATGGCGCGGCGGTAATGGTGCAGCAGCGCATCGGGGGCGCGTTCCTGCGCATCCACCGCCAGCCCCAGATGGTCGCGCGCGACAGGCAACCACGGTTTGCCGCCCGAAAAACCGCCATTCTGGTTGTCTGCTGTCCAGACCATTGGCGTGCGGCACCCGTCGCGGCCCTTGTATTCGGGCCAGAACTGAATGCCATAAGGGTCTTGCAAATCGTCAAAGTGCAACTCTGCTTCTTGCAGGCCCAACTCCTCGCCCTGATACAGGCAGACCGACCCGCGCAGGCACATCATCAGCGTGGCATAGGCGCGCGAGGCTGCCGGAGACAGGTTCCAGCGCGAAATGTGGCGCATGACATCATGGTTGGAAAATGCCCAGCACGCCCAGCCGTCAGGGGCGACATGGTCCATATGGCGCAGCACAGCCGCCACCCGTGCCGCTGAAGGGGCATCGGGGGCCAGAAATTCGAACGCGTAGCACATCTGCACCTTGTCGCCGCCAGAGGTGTATTCGCCAAGAATCTCCAGCCCGCGCTGCGCATCGCCCACTTCGCCCACGGCGGCGGCGTCATACATATCCATCACCGCGCGGAAGCGGCGCAGGAATTCCAGATTCTCGGGGCGGTTCTTGTCGTAGAGGTGTTCTTGGTGGTTATACGGGTTCACCGCAGGCGCGATCGAGGCATTACGCCGCTCTGGTGGCAGGGGCGGGTTGTCGCGCAGGTCATAGTCATGGACATAGAAATTGATCGTATCCAGACGGAAGCCATTGACCCCGCGTTCCAGCCAGAAGCGCGCGATGTTCAGCAATTCATCCTGCACGGCGGGTTCGTGAAAGTTCAGGTCCGGCTGTGACGACAGGAAGTTATGCAGGTAATATTGCAGGCGCGTCGCATCCCATGCCCAGGCCGAGCCGCCGAAAATCGACAGCCAGTTATTGGGCGGGGTGCCATCGGGTTTGGCGTCGGCCCAGACATACCAGTTCGATTTCGGGTTATCGCGGCTTGCGCGGCTTTCCTTGAACCACGGGTGCTGGTCCGAGGAATGCGACAATACCAGATCGATCAACACCTTGATGCCCAGTTTATGCGCCGTGGCCACCAGCGCGTCAAAATCCGACAAGGTGCCGAACATCGGGTCTACATCGCAGTAATCCGACACATCATAGCCAAAATCCTTCATCGGAGAGGTGAAGAAAGGGCTGATCCAGATGACATCGACACCAAGGCTGGCGATATAGGGCAAGCGCTCCATGATGCCGCGCAGATCGCCGATACCGTCGCCATTGCTGTCCTGAAAGCTGCGGGGGTAGATCTGATAGATCACCGCGCCACGCCACCAGTCGGGGTAAAGCTCCAGCCCGTGAGAGGGCTGCAACAAGGGTTGTGCAGTCACGTTATTTGTCCTTATTTGACAGAGCCAGCCAGAAGGCCGCGCACCAGATAGCGTTGCATTGTGAAGAAGACGACCAGCGGCACCGCGATAGACACAAAGGCCGCAGTCGCCAGAATGCCCCAATCCCCCCCGCGTGACCCCAGCAGGTCATCCGCGATCTTCACTGTCATGACCTGAGATTCCGCCCCAGAGGGCAAGAAGACTTTTGCCACCAGCAGGTCATTCCATGTCCAGAGGAACTGGAAAATGGCGAAAGAGGCAAGTGCCGGAAAACTGAGCGGCAGAATGATGCGCACGAAAATCTGAAAGTCGGTTGCGCCATCGACCTTGGCCGATTCGATAATGTCGCGCGGCAGCCCGACCATGTAATTTCGCAGCAAATACACCGCCAGCGGCAGGCCAAAGCCCGTATGCGCCAGCCAGATGCCAAGAAAACTCTGCCCGATGCCAATATTGGTATGCAGCGTCAGAAGCGGCACCAGCGCAAGCTGCAAGGGCACAACCAGCAGCCCCACCACAGCCGCGATCAACAGCCCACGGCCCGGAAAATCCATCCATGCCAGCGCATAGGCGGCAAAGGCTGCAATCAGGATCGGGATGATCGTGGCAGGGATGGTCACAGTCAGCGTGTTGATGAAGGCGCGGTCCATGCCATCTGCGCGCAGGACTGTATCGTAATTGGCAAGCGTGAATCGCGGCGGTGTTCGGGCCTCGAAATACAGGGTTGGGCCGCGCGTCACCTCCTCGGGCGATTCGATGCGATAGCTGCCATCGCGGTTGACGACAACAGTACCGCCGCCGCGCAGTTCTGACACCTCGCCCGCTGGAAATTCCGCAGGATCAACCGCGCGCGTGCCATAAGCGGCCACCACCCCTGTCGCATCGGGAAAACGGCCAGACAGGCTGGGGTCGGCAAAGACATTGCCTTCAAGGATGAAAGTGCCGTTTTCTTCGCGCGCACCATCCGCCGCAACGCGGGCGCGGAAATTCAGGTCGACCGCGAAAGGGGCCTGCCACCAGCCGGAATTGGAAATCTGGTCGCGGTCGCGGAAGGACGACACGAACAGCCCGATGGTGGGCAACAGCCACAGCAGCACCAGAATGATAACTGTAATATTGACCGCAAGCTTGCTGCCCTGATTTTGTCCTGCAATATTGTCCATCTCTCGTCCCTTCCTCAGCGCATTTCGTTGCGCGCTTGGCGGATGTTCCAGATCATCACCGGCAGCACCAGCAGCATGATCACGAAAGCCACAGCAGTGGCGCGCCCGTCATCGCGGAACATGTAGGTCATCATGTAGCTGGGCAGGATATGCGTGCCGAAATTGCCCCCTGTCATGGTGTAGACGATGTCGAACACCTTCAGCACCAGAATGGTGATGGTCGTCCAGACCACGACAATCGTGCCCATGATCTGCGGCACCTTGATTTTGAAAAACACCTGAAACGCATTTGCGCCATCGATAATCGCGGCCTCGATTGTTTCTTCGGGGATGCCGCGCAGCGCGGCCGACAGGATGACCATGGCAAAGCCTGTCTGAATCCAGACCAGAATGAACATGAGGAAAAAATTGTTCCAGAACCGCACTTGCAGCGGGTCCAGCACTGTCAGCCCCATGGAATCGCGGATCGAGTTGATGATGCCGATATCGGGGTTGGCGGAATAGACGAATTTCCAGATCAGCGACGCGCCGACAAAGGAAATCGCCATCGGCATGAAGATCAGCGATTTGGCGATATTGCCCCAGCTTAGCCGGTCTGTCAGTTGCGCGACCAGCAGCCCCAGAAACGTGGCCATTGCTGGCACGAACAGCACCCAGAGCAGGTTGTTCATAACAGCGGTGCGAAAAGTGCCTTCGCCAAACAGGTCGATGTAATTGCCCAAACCAATGAAATTCGCGCCCGAGCGGTCAAATAACGAGCGCCAGAATGACCCCACCACCGGATAGGCCAGATACAGCCCCAGCGCGAACATGGCGGGAAACAGAAACAGCCAAGGGCGCACCTGATTGGCGCGGTTAATGTTGCGCCCTGTATTTGGCCCTTTGGCCGGGAAGATCACCTTGTCCAGAAGCATGTTCGAGAAGTAAAAATACCCCACGCAGCCCCCGACACCGATGATGATGGTCAACATCCCCTGAAAAACTGGTGACATCTCTCCCCTCCCTTTGGGTCGATTGCACAGGCGCGGCAGCTTTGACCGCGCGTATTTGGATTGAAAGATTTGGTGCGTTCAAATGGGCAGGGCCGCAGACACGGCCCTGCCCTTTGTGACGGTGTCGCCTTAGCGCATGGCGTCCCAGCGGTCCTGGATCATATTGGCCACGCTTTCCGCATCGCCTTGGGTGGTGAAATCCACCATGCCTGTCCAGAATGCGCCCGCGCCAATTTCGCCCGGCATCAGGTCGGATGCATCAAAGCGGAAGGTTGTTGCAGCCAGCAGGATTTCATTCATCGCGCGCAGGGCGTCGGATGAGAAGACATCCAGATTGACGCCGGAATGCGGTGTCAGGAAGCCCGATTGCGCCATCCAGACTTCATGTGCGATGGGTGTCTTGAAAAACTCGATCAGGCCGCGCGCGGCAGGGCTGTCATTGGTGATGGCGAACAAAGTGCCCGCGCCCAGAACCGGATCACCCAAACCCGCCTCGCTTGATGAGGGGAAATAGAAGAAGTCGTAATCCGCGCCAAATTCAGACCCTTCAGGGAAGAAGGTGGGAATGAAGGACGCCTGCTTGTGCATGTAGCAGCTTGGCGGAATTTGGAACAGGCCAGCGGGGCTGTCGCGGAAATCGGTGGTTGCTGCCGCCTCGGGGCCGCCCTGCGCCCAACCTTCGGTGCGCACAAACTCGCCGTAAGCTTCGATCGCTTGAATCACTTCGGGCGAATTGAAGGGCAATTCATTGGTCACCCACTGGTCATAGATTTCGGGCGCATGCAGGCGCAGCATCATATCCTCGACCCAGTCGGTGGCAGGCCAGCCGGTTGCGGCCCCTGACCCCAGACCAATGCACCACGGCGTGCCGCCATCTTCGACGATCTGCGCTGACAGCGCCTTGAGGTCTTCCAGCGATTGCGGAATCTCGTAGCCCATTTCGTCAAACTGCTCTGGGCTGTACCAGATCAGCGATTTCACATCGACCTTGTAGAAAAAGCCGAACATTTCAGACTCGCCCGCAGCATTGGCGAAGCTGCCAAGGTCCACCCATGACTGGCCGGCGGCGTAGTTTTCAACCATCCAATCCGCGGTTTCCTGCCCCAATGGCGCAAGCGCGCCGCGCGCGGCCATATCTGCCGCAAGGCCCGGCTGGGGGAAAACCGCCAGATTGGGTGCGGAATTGGCCTGAATGGCGATGACGATGTCCTGCTCGAAACTGTCAGAGCCGGAATAGCGGACATCGGCCCCAGTGGCGGCCGCAAAATAGGCCAGCATATTGGTGACCATCTGCCCGTCAGCGCCGGTCCATGGGCCGGTGATGGTCAGTGTTTCGCCCGAAAAATCATGGTCCCCAGAAAATGCCTCAAAACTGTCCCAGTTGAAGCCATCGGTGCCCGGTTCAATAATCAAATCCTGCGCATGCGCCGCTGACGCAAACAGGGCAAGCGTTGCAACGCCTGCATAAAGTTTCGATTTCATGTCATCCTCCCAAGGTTGACTTGTTGTTTTGCACAATTCTTACGCTTGCGCTGATCACCATCCCAGCAGTTTGGAATCGCTTTTCCAAAGCGCTTTGGATTTCGGCACGTTGGCGGAAGCAAATCTCTCTGTCAAATGATTTTCTTGAAAACTGCTGGTATTTGTTGGCCTTTTCGCAGGTGCAGAAAATTGTTCATTCGAGATACCCCCTTTTCAGCAGATGATTTTTCCGTAGAGTGAGGGCAGGATTCAACACGGTTTGGCTAAAACATGGGCGTTACACTAAAGCAGCTTGCGGCATCGCTTGGCTTGTCGCCAACCACGGTCAGCCGCGCGCTGAATGGCTTTCCCGAGGTTAACGCCACCACGCGCGCGCGGGTGCGTGACGCGGCACTCAAGGCCAATTACCACCCCAACACCCGCGCCAAAAGTCTGGCCACAGGGCGCGCGCAGGCGATTGGCCATGTGATTCCCGTCTCGACCAGCCATGAGATTGTGAACCCGATCTTTGCCGATTTCATCGCGGGCGCGGGTGAGGTGTATTCGCGGTCCGGCTATGAGATGATCTTGCGCGTCGTGGCCGATGCCGATGAGGCCAGCGCCTATGGCAATCTGATCGCGCGCGGCGCGGTTGACGGGGTCATGGTGCATGGCCCGCGCGTGCATGACCCGCGTGTGGACCTGCTGGCGGGGCTGAAAATTCCGTTCCTGATTCACGGGCGCACCAGCAATGTGAATGCGCCCTATTCATGGTTGGATATAAACAACCACCGATCTTTCCACCGCGCGACGCAATTTCTGCTGGATTTCGGCCATCGCCGGATTGCGCTGATCAACGGGTTGGAAGACATGGATTTTGCCAGCCGCCGCCGCAACGGCTATCTGGAAGCCTTGGCCAGTGCGGGCATTGCCCCCGACCCGCTGCTGATGCGCCAAGCCGAGATGACCGAACCTTACGGCTACCGCGCGGCGCAGGAAATGATGCAACTGCCCGACCCGCCCACGGCCTATCTTGCCTCCTCCATGATCGTGGCCTACGGGCTGCGGCGCGGGTTTTCCGATCTTGGCCTGAAACTTGGGCGCGATGTGTCGGTTGTTACCCATGATGACGAATTGTCCTATCTGCCCAATGACGGAGATGTGCCCATGTTCACTGCGACGCAATCCTCGGTGCGCGAAGCGGGGCGCCGCGCGGCGAGAATGCTGCTGCAACTGGTGACAGACCCGGATTGCGGCCCTTTAAGCGAGTTGATGGAAACCTCGTTGGTGCTGGGGGCCTCGACCGGGCCAGCGGCACGATGAGCGGGTTTGACTTCTCTCGCGCCGATTTCCCTGCGGATTTCCTGTTCGGTACAGCCACCTCTTCCTACCAGATAGAGGGGCATGGCTTTGGCAATGCAGGGCGCACCCATTGGGATGATTTCGCCGCCACCCCCGGCAATGTGGTGCGCGCCGAAAACGGGGCGCGCGCTTGCGACCACTACACCCAGTGGCCGCAGGATCTGGACCTGATCGCGGATGCGGGGCTTGATATTTACCGCTTTTCCACCTCTTGGGCGCGCGTGCTGCCCGAGGGGCGCGGGGCCGTGAATACCGAAGGGCTGGATTTCTATGACCGGCTGGTGGACGGGATGCTTGCGCGCGGGCTGAAACCTGCGCTGACGCTGTATCATTGGGAACTGCCCTCGGCCCTGGCAGATCTGGGGGGCTGGCGCAACCGCGATATTGCCGGTTGGTTCGCGGATTATACGCAGGTGCTGTGCGACCGCATTGGCGACCGCATCTGGTCTGCCGCCCCGATAAACGAGCCGTGGTGCGTGGGCTGGCTGTCGCATTTTCTGGGCCAGCACGCGCCCGGCCTGCGCGACATTCGCGCCACGGCGCGCGCGATGCACCATATCGGGCTGGCGCATGGCCGTGCCATTCAGGTGATGCGCGGGTTGAACATGCCCAATCTGGGGGCCGTGTGCAATTTTGAATATGCCCTGCCCCTGACAGACAGCGCGCCGGACCGCGCCGCCGCCGCGCTTTATGATGGCATCTATAACCGCTGGTTTCTGGGCGCGATGTTCAAAGGGGAATACCCCAAGGATGTGCTGGAAGGGTTGGGGCCGCATATGCCGCAGGGCTGGCGCGATGATATGGACCTGATCCGCCAGCCGCTGGATTGGCTGGGGCTGAATTACTACACCTGCAAGCGCATCGCCCATGCGCCGGGTGCATGGCCCCACCTGTCGGAACATGTGGGCGATCTGCCGCAAACCCAGATGGGTTGGGAAATCTGCCCCGAAGGGCTGCATCATTTCCTGCGTTTCGCGCGGGACAATTACACAGGCGATCTGCCGCTCTATGTCACCGAAAATGGCATGGCCAATCCCGACACGCCCGATGCACCGGACACCGCGCGCATTGACTATCTGAACCGCCACATGGCCGAGGCACGCCGCGCCATAGCCGAAGGGGTGCCGCTGAAGGGCTACATTATCTGGTCCTTGATGGATAATTACGAATGGGCACTGGGCTATGAGAAGCGCTTTGGCCTTGTCCATGTGGATTTTGAAACCTTGCAGCGCCGTCCGAAAGCGTCGTATCACGCGCTGCGCGCCGCCTTGGCGCGGAATTGAACGAGGTTTCTGATGACAGAGCGTGACAGCCCGGTTCTGGTGGCCGATGTTGGCGGCACGAATACCCGTGTGGCACTGGCGCGGGGGCGGGCATTGGTCGCCGCCTCGACCGAGCGGTTCAGGAATGCCGAATTTTCAGGGCTGGATGCTGTGCTAGAGGCGTTTCTGGAACGCCACCGCACGCGCCCCGCGCGCGCCGCCATCGCCCTTGCAGGCCGCGTGCAGGGCACGCAGGCGGAAATGACCAATCTGGGCTGGCAGGTGGATGCAGCCAGCTTGGCGCAGGCGACAGGGATTGCGCAAATCGCGTTGTTGAATGACTTGCAAGCACAGGGCCATGCGCTGGCCCATCTGCCCCAGTCGCATTTGCGCCGCCTGCGCACGGGCATGCCCGAACAGGGGCCAAAGCTGGTGATCGGGCTGGGTACAGGGGTGAATGCAGCGCCGGTCTATGCGGCGGGCGCGGGCCATATCGTGCCCCCTGCCGAAGCGGGGCATATCCATCTGCCGCTGCGCGGGTCAGTGGATTACCGGCTGGCCGACTGGCTGGTGGCGCGGCGCGGTTTTGCCTCGGTCGAGGATGTGCTGGCAGGCTCGGGGCTGGAGCGGCTTTATGCCTTTCACGCGGCAGAGGCAAAATCCGGCCGCACCCTGAATGCCGAAGAGATTATGGCGGCACTGGCGGCGGGCGATGCGCTGGCGCAAGCCACGGGGCGGCATTATGTGCGGCTGCTGGCGCAGGTCACGGCTGATCTGGCGCTGATCACGCTGCCCTCGGGGGGGATTTATTACATCGGGGGTGTCGCGCGGGCCTTCGCCCCGTGGCTGGAACGGTTCGGGTTCGAGGCGGCCTTTACCGATATGGGCCGCTTCTCGGACCTTGTGGCGCGCTTTCCGGTTGCGATTGTCGAAGATGACTATGCCGCGCTGTCGGGCTGTGCGGCATATCTGGAGGCGCATTAATCGCGCAGCGGCATGCGCTGGCCAATCGCATTCAGCCCAAAGCCCAGCACCGCAAACCCCGCCACCAATCCGGCCATGTTCAGCGCCACAACGCCAAGCCCCAGCTGGCCGATATCCAGAAACGGATAAGGGTACCACCCTGTCACCGCGCCGCGTATCATGGCATAGACCGCATAGCCCGCAGGCCATAGCAACCACCATAGCGGCTGGCCGCCGCGCGGGGTCTGGCGCGTTGTCTCGCGCAGCCAGAACCACAGCATGATGGCCGGAAAGATCGTGTGAAACGCCTGATCTGTCCACCAGCGCAGGCCGGTGAAATGGAACAGATGTGCCAGCAGGGCATGATAGACCACGCCCACCGCGATCATGGACATGGTGACCATCGTCATCCAGCCGAAAGACAGGCGCCGCCCTGTGACGGCGATGGTCAGCATGGTGGCCGCCATCAGCGCATTGGTCAGAATCGTGAAGAACCCCGCCAAGCCCCAGAGCGTCTGGCCCAGCCCCCAGCCGCGCTGGTCAAGGTTCAGCGCCACTTGCGTCAGCAGCGCCAGCACGCCCAGGCCGCCAATCAGGCCAGCCGTTATGCGGTATTTCGGGTCCATGCCCACCCCTATGATGATTCGCTGCCGCCACCCTATTTCAGCGCGGCCCTGTGGGAAAACACTTGCCGCGATGCGGCCAACACGGCACATCACATTTATGGAATGGCGCGATGAAGGCATATTGCTGGCCATGCGGCCGCATGGCGAAGCAACCGCCATAATCGAGGTATTTTCCGCGGTGCATGGGCGGCATGCCGGTGTGGTGCATGGCGGCGCATCGCGCAAGATGGCCCCCATATTGCAGCCCGGTGCGCAGCTGGATCTGGCATGGCGCGCGCGGCTGGAAGAACATATGGGCAGTTTCACCGTGGAATTGATCCGCGCGCGGGCCGCATTGGTCCTGAGTGACAGGCTGGCGCTTGCGGGGTTAAGCGCCATTTGCGCGCTGTGCCGCTATGCGCTGCCGGAACGTCAGGCCTCTGCGACATTATACGCGGCCACGGTCGCGCTGATGGACAGGCTTGGCCAGCCCGGCTGGTTGCGCGACTATGCGCTGTGGGAATTGACCCTGCTGGAGGAAACCGGATTCGGGCTGGATTTGCAGCAATGCGCCGTGACAGGCACGAATGACGGGCTGGCCTATGTCTCGCCGCGTACAGGGCGGGCTGTGACCGCATCGGCGGCAGGAGAGTTTGCGCCGCGCCTGTTGCCCCTGCCAGCGGGGCTGGTGTCTGATGCGGTGCTGGATGCCACATCGGTGCGGCAAGCCTTGCATCTGAGCGGCTATTTCCTGCACCACTGGCTGGCAGATGCGATGGGCCGCCCCCTGCCCGAAGCCCGCGCGCGGCTGGTGTCGCAACTGGGGTAGTGTTTGGCCTTGCGGGCGGGTTCGGGCTGCGTGACGGGTTGCCCGGACGTCACAAGATGCCGCCATGTGTGAGACAGGTCAGTTTTGCGGGATTTTTCAGCCAGAGCGGCACTGGGTGCCAAGCCGCGTAGCGTCGGGCCGCGGTGCGGCGATGCGCGCTGTGGGCTATAGCACTTTATGCTGGCCAAATCCGCGAAAGATCAGAGCTTTGCGCGTAGCCAAGCCAAATCGCCGTGCCGTGGGTGCGGCCCTTTGAGGCGCGGCGGGCCTGCGGCCCTCGATTCCGCGCTTGGTATGCCCTCGAAGCTGTCATAACGGAGCTTTTCTCGCGTGGCGCATATGAGATTGACAGCGATATGTGGCCTGTTTGTGCGCATCAAAGCTGCCGTTATTGCGCCGCGCGGTCCAGAAATTCGACCAGCGCCTGCCGGTCAGCGGAATCGCCAATGCGCTGTTCGGGCATGCGGGATCCGGGCGTATAGGCTTCAGGCCCATATTCAAACAATTCCGCCACTGTGCGCTTGGTCCAGACAATGTCCAAGTCGCGCAGGGCGGACGAATAGTCATAGCCGGTTTGTGACGCAATGGGCGTGCCGAATATGCCATGCAGGCTGGGGCCTGCGCGCCTGTGGTCGTCAGGGCTTAGCGAATGGCACACAGCGCAGGATTGCCAGATTTCGGCACCGCGACTGTCATCGGTATATTCCTGTGCCACTTCGGCAGGCGCGCCCCCGAGCGCGCGGCCATCGGCCAGCGACCAGCGCCGGATTGCGCCGTCATTTCCCGAAGTGAAGACCTGCTGCCCATCCAGCGCCAGCGCCCAGACAGGCCCCTGTGCCGCGGCGAACATCTGGCGCTGCGACAGGTCTGCCCCTGTCAGCAGCCAGACTGTTCCATCTATCGCCCCTGCGGCGACATCGGCATTTGTGGCGGCCAAGGCGACAAGCGGGCGGTCGGTCAGGAAGCGTTCCGGCAGCAAGTCACCCATATCCGAGAACAGACGCAGCGCCCCGTCGGCAAAGATAACCGCAATCCGCCCCTGGGTGATGGCCAGCCCGTTGGGCAGATCAGGCAGGTCGATGCGGGCTTGCAATTCCATGTTGCGGCCCCAGCGCGCAAGGCGCAGATCGCCCCCCACTGTGACCAGATCGCCAGAGGGCAAAAAGCCCAGCCCTGTCACGCGGTCGCTATGGGCGGTCTGCTCTGTCAGCTCAGCGCGGCCAAGCTCCAACACCTGAACACGCCCGTCCCAGAACCCTGCCGCGATGAAGGCCCCATCATCCGACACAGCGAGCGAGGCAACCGCAGAGATGCCTGCATCCGTGGCAAAGACAGGCGCGCGGCCCTCTTCGTTCCAGATGGCGATGCGCCCGTCCTGCCCTGCGGTGGCGAATTGCCCCTGCTCCAGCAGGGCAACTGCGGTGACATTGCCCTCATGAAAGCGGGTGATGTTGCGGGCGGTGGCGTTGTCCCTGTCCCACAGGATGGCGCGTGTATCGAACCCGCCCGAAAGCAGCACATCCGCGCCCAGATCAAGCGCGCCCACTGGCCCGCCATGCCCGATCATGTCCTGCCCTTTGGCGGGCAGGACACAGGCCAGGGCTGCGGCCAATGACAGGGCGGCAAGACGCATTGCGCGGATCAGTTGCCGATCAGGTTAGAGCCGGGCCTGTCCACCCGCGCGCCTTCGGTTGTAAAGGCCGCGTGCGAGGGCTGCTGAAAGCCGCTGTCCAGAAAAGTGGCGGCCCCGAAGGCCATGATTACAGCAAAGATAACGGCAGCAAGAAAAGCTTTCATGGTGGTACTCCAGTTTAGGTGTGCACAGGCCGTTTGGCGCGTGCTTCGGGTTTCAGCCCGTCCATCATGGCGCGGGCAATCTGTTGGTAAATCTGGCCCAGCGGCCCATCAGGGTCGCGGGCGGTGATGGGTTGGCCGGCATCGGACGCGGCGCGCAGCGCCATCGTCAGGGGCACGCCGCCCAGATAGGGCACTTTCAGGCGCGCGGCCTCTGCCGCAGCGCCACCCTGGCCGAAAATGGCGTGGGAATTGCCGCAATCGGGGCAGATGAAATGGGACATATTCTCGATTATGCCAAGGATCGGCACATCAACCTTGCGAAACATCGCAATGCCGCGCCGCGCGTCGATCAGCGACAGGTCTTGCGGCGTCGAGACGATGACGGCCCCCGCCAGTTTCGTGCCCTGCGCCAGCGCAAGCTGCGCATCCCCCGTGCCGGGCGGCATATCGACCAGCAGCACATCCAGCTTGCCCCATTCCACATCGGACATCATCTGGGTGATGGCGGACATGACCATCGGGCCGCGCCAGACCATGGCGGTTTCAGGTTCAACCAGCAGGCCCATGGACATGGCACTTAAGCCATAGGCCTGCATCGGCTTCAACTTGCGCCCGGCCCCCATGGCGGGCTTGCCATGCAGGCCCAGCAATGTGGGCAGCGAGGGGCCGTAAATATCGGCATCCAATATGCCCACAGACAGGCCCTGCGCGCGCAAGGCCAGCGCCAGATTGACAGTGGTGGTTGATTTGCCCACCCCCCCCTTGCCAGAGGCCACCGCGATGACATGCCCAATACCTGCAAGCGGGTCAGCCTTGGCGGGTTTGGCGGGCTTGATCTGTGGCGGGGTGTCGCGTTCCGAGGTTAGCACGGCAAACACCGATGTCACCGATGGCAAAGCGCGCAATTTCGCTTCGGCCGCGTCGCGGATTGGGGCGAAGGCCTGCGCCTCGTCTGCGGTGATCTGGATTGACAGGCTGACGCGCCCCTGCGCCACATTCAGCCCCGACACGCGGCCAGAGGCCGCAAGCCCCGTGCCGTTCGGCAACAGGACAGTGTCAAGGGTGGCGCGAATCTCGTCTTCCATAAGCCCTGTCATTTCCCGTTATCGTCTGTGTTCCGAAGATCAGGGTAAAAAAGCCCGGCCCCATTGCTGGCGCCGGGCGTTAGGTCACAACCCTCCTCCCGGCGTTACTCCGCCGGTGTCGTGACCTGTGTCGTGTTGCGCTTTTGCGTGGCTTTCACCTCTTCCACCCATAGCGAGTGGTGCTCTTTGGCCCAATTCTCGTCCACTTCGCCAGAGCCCATCGCGTCAAACGCGCCTTCCATCCCGACAGAGCCGATATAGATATGGGCGATCACGATGGCCGAAAGTGCAGCCGCGATCAGCGCATGGATGATCTGGTAGAACTGCCAATCCGCAGCGGTGCCTGCTTCGGCAGGGAACAACAGCATGATGCCCGTATAAGACAGCCCTGCCCCACCGATCACCACAGTCCAGAAGATAACCTTCTGGCCCGCGTTGAACTTGCGCGCGGGGGGGTGAACACCTTTTTTCAACAAGCCGCCGCCCTGCTTGATCCACTCCATATCCACCTTGTCGGGGATGTTGTGGATGATCCATAGCAGCACGATCATGACCAGCGCCGCCATGAACGGCCATGCCAGATAGTTATGCGCAATCTTGCCCCATGCGGACAGGGTGCCAAAGGCGCTTTCCCCAAAGAGGGGCAGGATCACCGATTTGCCGATGATCAGGTTCAGACCTGTCAGCGCCAGAATGATGAAGGTTGAAGCCAGTGTCCAATGCGCGAAGCGTTCGATCGAGTTGAACCGCAGGATGGTGCGGCCAGACAGGCCACTATCAACCCGGATTTTGCCACGGATCACATAGAACAGCGTCAAAAGCGCGATCATGCCCACCACGGCCACAATCGACAATGTGTGCAGCGTGCTGCCCTGCAACACGGCCCAGGCCTTGTTGTCGGGTTTGATCAGCACACCGGCTTCGCGGTCTGGAATGGTGGTCCGGCCAGAGAGAACGGTATTCTCTCCGCCCAATGCCTGAAACATGGCATCTTCATTGACCGAGCTTTGTGTCGGGTTCACTTGCGCCTGTGCCACAGGTGCCACCAGCCCGAAGGCCAGCACCACTGACAGGGCCGCAAGCAGTTTTGAGAGATAGGTCATCTTGCGCCCCTTCTTATACTGTTACCGTGTCGCCATAGGCCGTGCGCCAACCCCAGGCACCCGAGCCGTAGCCGCGTGTAACCACGCGTTCACGGTAGATATCGGCGATGATATCGCCATCACCGGCCAACAGCGCCTTGGTCGAACACATTTCGGCACATAGCGGCAGTTTGCCTTCGGCCAGACGGTTCGCGCCATATTTGACGTATTCCGCCTGAGACATGTCCGGCTCTGGCCCGCCAGAACAATAGGTGCATTTGTCCATTTTGCCGCGCGTGCCGAAGTTGGCGGTTTGCGGATATTGGGGGGCACCAAAGGGGCAGGCATAGCTGCAATAGCCGCAGCCGATGCAGGTGTCCTTGTTGTGCAGAACCACACCGTCATCGGTGGTGTAGAAGCACGACACAGGACACACACTGGCGCAAGGCGCGTCAGTGCAATGCATGCAGGCCATGGAGACCGAACGTTCACCCGGCAGACCATCATTGATGGTTACCACGCGACGACGGTTAATGCCCCAAGGCACTTCATGTTCGTTTTTACAGGCCGTTACACAGGCTTGGCATTCAATGCAGCGGTCTGCGTCACACAGGAATTTCATCCGTGCCATTTTCTTAATCCTCCCTTACGCCGCTGCGATCTGGCAAAGCGTAACCTTGCCTTCATGCATGCCCGTTACCGGGTCATAGCCATATGTGGTGATGACGTTGACAGATTCGCCCAGAACAATCGGGTCCGTGCCTGCGGGGTAGTTGCCCCGCTGGTCTTCGCCCTGGAACCACCCTGCAAAGTGGAATGGCATGAAGGCCAGACCCTTGTTCACACGTTCGGTGACCAGCGCCTTGACGCGCGCTTTCGATCCGCCCTCTGGCCCTGTCACCCAGACCCAGCCACCATCGACGATGCCGCGTGTGCGGGCGTCTTCGGGGTTGATCTCGACAAACATGTCCTGCTTGAGTTCGGCCAGCCACGGGTTCGAGCGGGTTTCTTCGCCGCCGCCCTCATACTCGACCAACCGGCCAGAGGTGAGGATGATCGGGAAATCCGTCGCAACGCCACGATCCACGACGTCTTGCTGCACCACTTTGCCGATATTGGGCATGCGCTGCTGTCTGCGGTCATCGTTGGTCGGGTGGGCTGCCACCAGATCAGGACGCGAGGAATAGATCGGTTCGCGGTGTACCGGAATCGGGTCTGGCAGGTTCCACGCAACTGCGCGGGCCTTGCCGTTGCCGTAAGGCACACAGCCATGCTGCAACGCAACGCGCTGAATTCCGCCCGACAGGTCTAGTGACCAGCTGACAGACCCCATATTCTCGCCACCGATCGACGCGATGACAGAGCGTTCCCGCGCTGTCAGGTCCGCATCCCAGCCCAGTTCTTCAAGCAAGGCATAGGTGAATTCGGGGTAGCCGTCCTGAATTTCCGAGCCTCTGGGCCAGCTGCCTTCGGCCAGCAGGGTTTCGCCATCCCGCTCCAGCCCGAAGCGCGGACGGAACGCGCCGCCCCCTTCCATCGGATGAAGGTTGGTGTTGTAGAGGATATGCGTGCCGGGATGGCGCAGCTCTGGTGTGCCCCAGCAGGGCCAAGGCAGACCGTAGTAATCGCCCTGAATCTCTTCAGGTGCATCGGGTTTGGCGCGCAGCGTGATCAGATCGAAATGCTGCTGGTTCGCCATATGCGCTTTCAGGCGCTCTGGCGACTGCCCAGTATAGCCAGTGGACCAGCCCCCGCGATTGATCTCGCGCAGGATGGATTCGGGCGTGGGTTCCATGCCGAACTTGCCCTGCACCATCTCATAGGGTTTGAACATTTCATCGGCAAAGCCCAGACGCTGCGACAGCGCATAGATTACCGCATAGTCATTGTCCGATTCAAAGATCGGATCGACGACCTTCTCGCCCCACTGGATCGAGCGGTTGGACGATGTGCGCGAGCCGGAACATTCAAACTGCGTGCAGATTGGCAGCAGATAGGTGTTGTCGGTACGCGAATGCAGTGCTGCAAAGGTTGTCGGGTGCGGGTCGGCTACAACCAGCAGGTCCAGTGCGTTCATGCCGCGCTGTGCGTCCTGCATCCGTGGTACAGTGTTGCCGCCATGGCCGAACACGATCATCGCTTTGATGTTGTCGCGCTGGTCCACTTCCTCGGCATCGATTGTCACCGCATCGAACCAGCGGGTCGAGGTGATCCCCGGCACTTCCATGTTCTGCTCTGCCGTGCGGCCATCGCGGCCACCTTTTGCAGGAACAACGTCAAACCGGCTGACGAAATATTCGTAAGGCACATCCCAAACGCGGCTCCAGTGCCGCCAAGCGCCTGCGCCCAAGCCGTAGTAACAAGGCAGGTTGCCCACATCGAGGCCGAAATCTGTTGCACCCTGCACGTTGCAATGGCCCCGGAAGATATTGGCGCCATTGCCTTCGCCGCCCACATTGCCTGTGGCCAGCAGCAGAATGTTATAGGCCCGCACATTGGCTGTGCCGACAGTGTGCTGCGTGCCGCCCATACACCAGATAAAGGTCGAGGGACGTTCTTTGGCGAATTGCTCGGCCACGCGCTTGAGGGTTTCACCATCAACCCCTGTGATGTTTTCCACCACATCCGGCGTGTAATCTTTCACGACCTCGCGCACCTGATCCATTCCATAGACGCGCTGCGACAGGTATTCGGTATCTTCCCAGCCATTCTCGAAGATATGGTACAGCATTCCGTGAATGACAGCGATATCGGTGCCGGGGCGGAAGCGGACATATTCTGTTGCATGCGCTGCGGTGCGGGTGAAACGCGGGTCCAGCACGATAACATTTGCGCGCTGCGTTTCCTTGCCTTCAAGGACATGCTGCAACGAGACGGGATGCGCCTCTGCCGCGTTGGAGCCCATGAAGATCACGGTTTTGGCGTTGCGAATATCGTTATAGCTGTTGGTCTGCGCGCCATAGCCCCAAGTATTCGCCACACCGGCCACAGTGGTCGAGTGGCAGATACGCGCCTGATGGTCCACGTTGTTGGTGCCCCAGAAGGCCGCGAATTTGCGGAACAGATATGCCCCTTCATTCGAGAATTTGGCCGACCCCAGCAGATAGACCGAATCCGCGCCCGAATTGGTGCGAATCTCGCCCATTTTCTCGGCAATCTCGTCCAGCGCCTGATCCCAGGAGATGCGCTGCCATTCGCCGCCCACCTTCTTCATCGGGTATTTGATGCGACGGTCGCCATGCACCAATTCGCGCACCGATGCGCCCTTTGCGCAATGCGTGCCGCGGTTGATCGGGCTGTGATAAGCAGGTTCCTGACCCACCCACACACCATTTTGCACTTCGGCAATAACCGAGCAGCCCACCGAACAATGGGTGCACATGTTTTTCTTGATCTCGATGGGCTGGCTGTTGTCGGTAAAGCCAGCAGCCTCTACCCGGCGGGTCATGCCTGCGCCAAGGGTCGAGAGTGCGGCCAAGCCGCCCACTGTCAGACCGGATGCGCGCAGAAAGCTGCGGCGATCCAGTGGTTTTGCGGCCATGCCAGCGGCCATTTGCGACAGGCGGCCACTCGATGCCGCCTCACGGGTTCTGCGTTTGACCAGCATCAGTTGTCCCCCCGAGGATAGTAGCGGTTGGTGCGGTAGAAGTTTTCAACTTGTTCCGTCACATGATAGCGCGCGCGGGTGCGCTCATCCCCGGTTTGTTGGGCAAAACTGGGGCGCGCGCCGCCAACAGTCAGCGCCGCAGCAGACGCGGCCCCTGTTGCCGCAACACCGAAAAAGGCGCGGCGGCTGATCGGATTTCTTTTATCCTGTGCCATGGAACCCTCCCATCTGGCTGGATTTGGCAGCGTGACACCACCTTATCCCGGCTGAAGTTCTTGCTTTTGATCAAGCCGCGAGCGTGAAGGCCCGCGACTCGATATCGGTAAGTAGACGGCCAATCTCGGCCAAGGGACGATAGAAGCGCGCACTGGGCGCAACTGCGAGATCGTCAAAGAATTGCCCCGCCCAAGGGGCGATATGGCGGGCGAAAAACGCGCCCTGCCCTGCAACATCACTCTCTATCTGACCGGCAGCCATGTCGGCCATGACCTCCAGCAACAGTGCGATGTGATCTTCAGGCTCGAACCGGCCTTCGGCACGCGCCACACCGATTTGCGCCAGATCGGCGCGCAACACGGCCAAGGGACGCTCGTTCAGAAAGCCTGTCAGGTAGAAACTGGCATAAGGCAGCAACTCGCCCCGCCCGACACCGACAAACAGCTCGAAATACTCGCGCTCGACCACCGCCGCGTCTGCATTCGCAGCCGCAGCCGCAAGCGCCGCAAAGGCCTGACCCAGCGCGGTCTGGTCGCCTTCCAGTTGTGCAATCGCGTCCAGCAGGGCCTGATCGGGCGCGGACATCAGCAAACGCGCCAAGAAGCGATATTGCTCGCTTCTGGCTGCATCAACCGCAGTGATTGCTGACCCACGGGTGGGCTGGCTATCTGTCATGTGCTTTAGTTCCTGTTCGCGCTTGTCGCAGTGATATACAACAGTATGCAAAGTGTAACCCCAGCAAGCCACCCTGTCCAGACAGGATAACAGTTTTTTGGTGCAGCGCGGTTACTTCTTTAGTTTAATCCGGCAGGGCAGAGCCGTGCCGCCTGCGCAGGGGCGCTTCCTCGATATCTGACTGATTTACTTGACTTATATCTGTCGCGGCAGAGGGTGGCTCTTTGCCCTCTGGCAGGTCATTTTCGGGGGGGTTTGCATGCTCTGGCGGGGTCTGCTGCGCTGCAATATCGCCAGGTGGCTGTGGCGGTAGCGGCGCCGATTCCGCGTCTTCTTTCGGGGCCATACCAGATGCTGCATCGCCGCGTGGCTGTGTCAGCTCGCGCAGCATTTGCGCCGCTTTCTCGACGCTTGGTCCCACCCCGTCACCGGGCACGCCGCCGGGTGTGTTCCAGTCCCACGCATAGTCCACCGCCGGGTCGGCATGGTCGCGGATAGACGGGGTCAGCAACCATTTCTTGCGCAATGCTGCATTTCGCATAGCGTGTGGGACGCCTTTTTGCAAAAAAGGGCGAATGTCTGTCTCGATTGAGAACATGTCGAGAGTGGGCAATTTGGCAAGCTCTTCATCGCTGAGCGATTCGACCGCGTCTGGCGCGGCATCCGGCGGGGCGGGTTCCGGCGCTGGCCCCTCCGGCTCTGCCGTGCTGACGCGCTTGCGCTTGGACCAGCGGCTGAAAAAGCTGTCATCTTCGGGGGGCTGTGCCATGGCTTACCTCTTGCGGGGGGTGTTAACCCATTTGTCTTCGGTCTGGAGAATGCGCGGCGCGCGTGCGGTCATGGCATTGGGGTCCGCAGGCAGGCGCTTGCGCTTTTTGAACGGCATCTCGACATGATGCGCATCAATGAAATCGGCCACGCGCGCGCGGATCACCTCGGGCATGGGCACGGCTTCGACCAACAGATCAAGGTCCGAGGCGTAGCCTTCCCCCTCATACGGGTCGGCGGTGACATTCACAATCTCGGCGCTTTTCGGGTCCTGGCCGCGCAGGGCGACCCAGATTGACGGGTGCTGCGCATGCAGGTTGTCGCGGTGATGGCTGGTATCGCCCGAATACAAAACCAGATCGCGGCCACCCAGATACCAAGTCTCGACCCCGTCTTCGCTGCGCAGCAAAGTATGTGCCGCTGCATCGGGTTCTTGCGGCAACACGGCTATGGGCCGCAATTCACCACTGCCCCAGCGCGTGACAGGCGGGCGGCGAATCGCAAGAACCGAAATGCGCAAGGTTTCCTGTGGCATGGTTTTATGTCCTTCAGTTCAGCGCAGGTTCTGCCAAGGGCAGGCCCGTCAGCAGGTTTTGCGGCTTCATGCGGATCGCGCCATCGGCCCCAAGGCCAAGGATCAGCCAGATGGGCTGGCCGCGCAGCTCTGGCCGGATTCGGCTGGTGTCGGCGACCTCCATCCGGAACAGCCCCACCAGTGTAGCGGGCATGGGCTTGCCATGCCACAGCGCATTGCCGATGGCCGTGCCTGCAGGGTCCAGCCCGACAAACCAGCGCAGATCGACATCATCCGCGCGGCTCTGGGGGGTGATCGTCACCTCCAGCCCCAGCATATGGCGAATGAACGCTTCCAATGCCTGCGCCATGCCGCGCCGCGCTTGCGGGTCGCCGCCGAAATTCAGCACCATTGTATGCGCATCGGATCGGGACCAATAGGTCCATTCATTGCCACCGCCCAGCACATCCAGACTGTCCAGCCCGCCCGAAAACATGGCCGTCAGCGGCGAGGCGTGCATTTCCTGCTCATAGAGCTGCACCAGTTCCTCATCCGCCATCAGCAGTTTGTCATCCTTGATATGGCTGCGCTGGGGGCGGAAAAAACACTCTGCCGCGCGCAAGACCTGCGGATCATCGCAGCCATCCAGCGCGTTGCGCAAGATCAGTTGCACAAGCTGCGCCATGAACACCGCAGGCAGTGTGACGCCATCGCGGATGATCTGCGCATAGCCTTCTTCAATGGACCCTGCCGCCAGCAACCTGTCGCGCAGCCCCAGAAGAAAGCGCCAGTTTTCCTGTGCATCGCGGTCTTTCAGCGCGGTCAGTTCCATTTCCGACACTTTGGCGCGGGGGCTGGACATCAGGCGCTTGTGCAAGGCCCGTTCGGCCATGCAGGCGTCAATCGGGGGCAGCACTTCGGGGCGGGCCAGCCAAGCAAGGATCAATTCTTCGGTGACCAGCATCCTCCCTGCGCGGTCCAGCCGTGTCAGATGGTGGCCAGAGGCAACCCAGAATTCAGGCATCAGTCATCCCCTCTCAGCGCAAACAGATCGACATGATCCTCGACCTCTTCGACAAAATGAAACGCGCGGTCATGGCCTTGCAAGTGACTGCCGGAAAAGGCCGTCTCGTCGCGGGGCTTGAGCGTGCGGAACTGTTCGACAATGGCGCCATCCTCGTGGCGGCGGTGCAGCGCGATCAGCGTATTCAGCGGGTGCGCGGCACACAGGCTTTCCGCAAGCGCCACTTCTTCCTCGGCGGCGGGCAATGCTGCGTCCAGTGACGGTGCGCCCAGATGCGTGACAAGGCCTTGCGCCAGCATCCCGACCATATCGGCGCGCTCGTCTGCGCTGGCCTCTTGCACGGTCACCAGCGTGGAATGCCCGAAACCGGCCACCCCCAGAAAGCCAGACCGAAAGGCAATCGCGTCTTTGCGCGACAGCGTGTCGGGCGCGCGGCCCCAGAACAGGAATGTTCCCGGCACCGCCCATTCGCCCGGCTCTGCCGCTTGCGCGAACACCACCTTATCCGACGCATCCAGCCGGATGGTGCGCGGCAGGCGGGTCACAGCTTTGGCCCCGTTGCGTCACGCCAGCCGGTGCTGCCCAACCCTTCCAGCAAGGGCGTAGAGCGTTTGCCACCGCTGGACGGCGTCACCTCAACCAGCCGGTCCCCCTCGATCCGGCGCACACCGCGCAGCAGGGGCGGGTCGATGCGCATCAGGTAACGGTTGGTCACAGCGTCAACCCCGTCATGCGCCCAGCGGTCGAAATACAGCATCATGTAACTGGCAAAGGTCGAGATGATATCCTCGGCCGGATCAAAGGCTTCTTCCTTGAGCGAGGTCGAGTCGGGATATGCGCCGGGCTCGGCAAGATGGTCGCGGTCGGCGATCAATTCGGCGGCGAATACCAACCAGTCGGGCACATCCTGCGGGCCTGTATTCGGGGCCACTTCAAACCGGCCACCGCCGATTCGCGCCTTGTCATAGCGCAATTCATCAGGCCAGTTCAGCCGGACAGAGCGTTCGGGCGGGCAATGGGCGGCCAGCGCATCGGCCACCGCCACCATGCCCAGCAAAAACGCCATTTGCGCCTGTTCCAAGGGCTGTTCCGGTTCCAGCACCACAGCAAAGGCCAGATGCCCCGCCGATTGGTGCACCACCAGCGTGCCGGCCCCGTCTGTGGGGGCCAGTCGCACGGCTTCGCGCAGGACATCTTTTTGGTCCGTGCGGTGCAGTGTATAGGGCGGCGGCAGCGCGATTGCCCCTGCCTGTTCGGTTTCAAACGCGGTTTGCATGCATGCTCCCTGTCGTCTTATCGCGTAAGGGTGCTACCCTTCGCGCCAGATGCGGTCTATATGCCTGTCAGATAGTCCAGCCAAAGGCCAGAGAAAAGCCCGATGCAAGATCACCAGAAAACCCGACTTGTCTGCACCTGCGAAGGAACCATGACGCTGGAGCCTGTGCGGCTTGGCGCACAGGGCCGCGCCGCCAGCCAGTTGTGCCGCGCCCAGCTTGAGCATTTTCGCACAGCCCTTGGCGAGTTTGCCGATGTAACCGTGGCCTGCACACAAGAAGCGCCCCTTTTTGCCGAAGTGGCCGAGGATGCGGGCTTTGAGGGCAGCTTGCGTTTCGTCAATATCCGCGAGGCGGCGGGCTGGTCGGAAGATGGCGCGCGTGCCACCCCGAAAATGGCCGCGCTGCTGGCCATGGCCGAACTGGATGCCACGCCTTTTGACGTGGTCAGCCTTGAAAGCAATGGTGTCGCGCTGGTTCTAGGGCGCGATTCTGTGGCGCTGGATGCGGCGCGCGATCTGGCCGACAGCCTTGATATTACAGTGCTGCTGACCCCCGGTGCGGATGTCATGCCTCCGCGCCAGACAACATGGCCGGTGCTGCAAGGGCGCATTCGCCGCGCGCAGGGCCATCTGGGCGCGTTCGAGTTGACAGTGGATGATTACGCCGCCCCCGCGCCTTCATCGCGCGCACGGCTGGAATTTGAAGGCGCGCGCAACGGTGCGGTGTCGCGCTGTGATCTGGTGATCGACCTGACAGGCGGGCAGGCTTTGTTCCATGAAACCCGCCCCGGCTATTTCCGCGCCGACCCGCGCGATGCGCGCGCTGTGGCTGCGCTGGTCAAACAGGCCGCCGCGATGGTGGGCACGTTCGACAAGCCCAAATATATCGATTTCACGCCCAGCCTGTGCGCGCATTCGCGCAACACCCTGACAGGCTGCACCCGCTGTCTGGACCTGTGCCCGACAGGGGCGATCACCTCGGCGGGCGATACAGTGGCGATTGACCCCAATATCTGCGCGGGATGCGGGCAATGTGCCGCCGCCTGCCCCACCGGCGCTGCCGCCTATGCGCTGCCGGTAGTGGACAATATCGCCGCCCGCCTGCGTGTGGGGCTGGCCGCGTATTTTGACGCGGGCGCGAAAGATGCGCCCATTGTCCTGTTCCTCGACGAGGGGCATGGCGCGCCGCTGGTGGATGCCAGCGCGCGCTTCGGGCGCGGCCTGCCTGCGCATGTGATCCCGGTGCAGGTGAATGAACCCAGCCAGATCGGGCCGGAACTGATGGCGGCCGCGCTGGCATATGGCGCGTCCGGCGTGCATGTGCTGGCCAAGGAACGCCCCGCCCACCCGCTGGACGGGCTGGCAGACAGCCTTGCCCTGATGGAGGTGATCTGCGCGGAAACTGGCCATGGCACAAACCTGTGCACCCTGATCCAGACCGATGACCCCGATGCGCTGGAGGCCGCCTTGTGGCACCCGGCCGCGCCCGCCCGCGCCAAACGCTCGCGGTTTTTGCCCCCCCATGACAAGCGCGGCTTGCTGGTGCTGGCGATGGAGGAGTTGAACCAGACCGCCCCAACCCCTGCCGAAGTGATCGCGCTGCCGCAGGGCGCGCCCTTTGGCAGGGTTGATCTGGACCTTGACGCCTGCACCCTGTGTCTGGCCTGTGTGGGGGCCTGCCCCGCAGGCGCGCTGTCGGACAACCCCGATATGCCCATGCTGCGCTTTACCGAAAGTGCCTGTGTGCAATGTGGCATCTGTGCGGCAACCTGCCCCGAGCAGGCCATCACACTGGCCCCGCAGATGGATTTCACCGCATGGGCCGCGCCCAAGCGCATCCTGAAAGAAGAAGAACCCTTCGCCTGCACATGCTGCGGCAAGCCCTTCGGCACCCGCGCCAGCATTGACCGCGTGTTGCAAAAGCTTGACGGGCACTGGATGTTCTCGGGCGACGCAGGCGAAGACCGCAAGCGCTTGTTGACCATGTGCGATGATTGCCGCACCCGCGAAGTGGTGATCGCAGGCTTTGACCCGCATGAGAAGGCGGACAGCTGACGCGCGGCCTAGTCACCAGTTGCGTTGAAGGTGAAAAGCTGTGTGCCTGCAATGGTGAAGCCGTCAATCAGATCGCGCGCGCGATCCGAGGTCAACCACCCCTCTAGCCGGTGGGCGGCGGCGGCATTCACATGCGGGTGGCGGTCGGGGTTGACAGGCAGATAGGCGTATTGGTTGAACAAGGCCGCGTCCCCCGAAAACAGGATCGCCAGATCGCCTTTGTTGCCGAAACTCAGCCATGTGGCGCGGTCTGACAGAATATAGCCCCCAGTGGCGACCGCGAAATTCAGCGCAGCCCCCATGCCAGACCCTGTGGCGCGGTACCACCGCCCCTGCGGCTCTATGCCTGCGGCCTGCCACAGGGCCAGTTCCTGCACATGCGTGCCGCTATTGTCGCCCCTGCTGACAAATGGCTGCGCCGCGCCTGCGATGCGCGCCAATGCGCCAGCGGCCGTGTCGGCCTGCGCAATTTCTGCCGGATCATCGGCGGGGCCGATCAGGACGAAATCATTATACATGATCTCGCGCCGGTGGGTGGCATGCCCGTCGGCCACAAGCTGGTCTTCTGCTGCGCGGGCATGGGCCAGCACGGCATCGACATCGCCCGCAGCCGCCAGCCGCAGCGCCTGCCCTGTGCCAACGACCAGCAATTGCACCTCTAGCCCTGTATCCGCACGGATCGCGGGCAACAGAATGTCTGACAGGCCGGAATTGGCAAAAGAGGTGGTGACGGCCATGCGCAAAGTCTCGGCCTGAACAGACGGGGCGGCCCATGCCATCAGCAGGGCGCAAATTCCAATTACACGTATCATAGCAGCAAATCCCCCTTCAGAAACGCCGCCCCCTCTGGCGTGGCGGGGCGGGTGAAGAACTGGTCTTTTGGGGCCGTCTCCAGCAGGCGGCCATCATGCAAGAACAGCACATCATCGGCCAGCCGGCGGGCCTGCCCGATATCATGCGTGGACATCACAACCCGCGTGCCCGCCTTGCAGGCATCTTGCAGGATGTGTTCGATATCATGCGTCGCGCGGCCATCAAGATTGGCGCAAGGTTCATCCAGAAACAACAGTTGTGGTGCTGTGACAAGGGCGCGGGCCAGCGCGAGTTTCTGCTTCTCGCCGCCCGAAAGCACCATGGCCGGACGGGCCAGCGCCGCACCAAGGCCAACGCGCGCGGCCCATTCCTCGGCGGCGCTGCGCGCCTGCGCACGGCTGACGCCGCGCAGGCGCAGCGGATAGGCGATGGAATCGCGCACTGTGCGGCGCATCATGATCGGGGCCTGAAAGACGAAGGCTTGCGCCTGCTGCACCTCTGGTGCCTGCGCCGCCCAGCGGATACGCCCGCCAGAGATGCGTTCGATCCCGTGCATGGCGCGCAGGAATGTTGTTTTGCCGCTGCCATTCGGCCCCATCAGAATGCTGATCCCCGCCCCATCCAACACCCATGACACCGGCCCCAACAGGCGCTTGCCGTTGCGCCGGATCTCGATATCTTCAAGGGTCAAGGGCAGGATGGACTGCATGCTCACCACAAGCTTCCCTGTTCTGTGCGTGAAAGCATGTGAATGCCCAGATTGACCGCAACCGCCAAGCCAATCAGGATAAAGCCCAAGGCCAGCGCCAATGCGAAATCGCCCTTGCCGGTTTCCAGCGCAATGGCCGTGGTCAGAACGCGGGTGGCATTGTCGATATTGCCCCCGACGATCATGATCGCGCCCACCTCGCCAATGCCGCGCCCGAAGCCTGCCAGCTTGGCCGTCAGCAAGGTGCGCCGCCCGTCCCAGACCAATGTGGCAATGCGCTGCATGCGTGTCGCGTTCAACGAGATCAGAAGATCGCGGTAATCGGCCCAAAGTTCGCGCATCGCCTGATGCGCGATAGACGCAATCAGCGGCGTGATGATGATGACCTGCGCAATGACCATCGCAGTTGGCGTGAACAACAGCCCCAGCACCCCGAACGGCCCCGCCCGCGACAGCAGGATATAGACAATCAGCCCAACCACCACAGGCGGCAGGCCCATCAGCGCGTTCAGAAGTGCGATGATATAGCGCCGTGCCGGAAAGCGGCTGACCGCCAGCCACGCCCCCAGCGGCAGGCCGATCAGCGCCGCAATCAGGGTGGCGGTTATCGTCACCTGCAATGACCGGATGGTGATTTCCACCAATTCGCCATCCAGTGACACGGCCAGCTTTGCGGCCATCACAAGGCCTTGCCAGATATCATCCATTGCGGGGGGCACCATTCCAGCTAGGTTCGGGGCACAAGCCCGAGATTGCGAGCAAACTAATCGCAGTTCGCAGCAGGATCAACGCCCCAAAAGACTGTGTCCCCTTAGCGCGCAGTGTCGGGCAGCAGGCGCATCAGCGCATCCAGCGTGTCGGCCTCGGATGCGGGTTTGTCATCGCGGATGCGCGCAATGCGCGGAAAGCGCATGGCCACGCCGGATTTGTGGCGGGGCGAGCGGTTCAGCCCTTCAAACGCCACTTCAACCACCTTTTCCGGCTTCACCGCGCGCACAGGGCCGAAGCGGTCCACCGTGTTGTCGCGCACAAAGCGGTCCAGCGCCTTCAACTCTGCATCTGTAAAGCCGAAATAGGCCTTGCCCACGGGCACCAGCGTGGGACCATCCCACACCCCGAAGGTGAAATCCGAATAATAGCCCGAGCGTTTGCCATGCCCGCGCTGCGCATACAGAAGCACTGCATCGACCAGCATGGGGTCGCGTTTCCATTTGAACCAATGCCCCTTGATGCGTCCTGCCAGATAGGGGCTGTCGCGGTGCTTGATCATCACCCCCTCGATCACCGGCTCTGGCGGGGCGGCGCGCAGGGTGGCAAGGGCGTGCCAATCGTCAAAGGGCAACAGCGCGGACAGGTCTATACGCGCGGGGTCAAGGGTTTGCACCGCCGCTTCCAGCGCGGCGCGGCGCGCGCTGAATGGCAGGGCGCGCAGATCGCGGCCCTGCCAGAGCATCACATCATAGACCCGCAGCGCCGCCGGATGCGAGGCCAGCATGCGGCCACTGACCTGCTTGCGCCCCAGACGGGTTTGCAAATCGTTAAAAGGCGCGACCTGATCGCCACGCCGGACCAGCAATTCACCATCCAAAGCGCCCTCAAAATCCATCGCGGCAATCACATCGGGGAAGGCGGCCGAAATGTCGTCGCCCGTGCGCGAATAGAGCCGCTTTGTGCCCCCTTCGGACACGGCCTGCACGCGGATGCCGTCCCATTTCCATTCTGCGACGTATTCGGCAGTGTCCAGCATGGCCAAGGCTTCGGCGTCTGTGGCGGTGGATAGCATGACGGGCCGGAACGGCGCAAATGCGGCGCTGACGGGTTTGGGGCCATTCTCTGCCCAGTGGAAAAGGCTTTCATAGGGCGGTGACAGGCCATGCCAGACCTCTTCCACCTCGGCCAGATCAAGGCCGCCGTAATCGGCCACCGCCTGCCGCGCAAGCCGCGCCGAGACGCCCACGCGCAAGCCCCCTGTCGCAAGTTTCAGGTACGCATAGCGGCGCGAGGGGGTCAGCGCATCCAGCCGTGCGGCGATGACCTGCGCCAGCTGCGCCTTTGGCGTGCGCTGCAATTCCTCTACCACCTTATGCAAGGGAATATCCTTCCCCTCTGCCCCGTCCGGCCAGATCAGCGCGATGGTTTCGGCCAGATCGCCCACGAAGTCATAAGACAGCGCGAATAAGTCCGCATCCACCCGCTCTGCCACCAGCGCCCGCAACAGCGACGGCGTGACCGCGCGCAGGTCCAGCCCCCCCGTCAGGGCGGCCAGCGCCAACCCGCGATCGGGGTCAGGGGTGGCGGCGAAATAGGCCTCAAGATGCGCCAGTTTCAGCGTGCGGCGGGGGGTGAAGGCCAACCGCTCCAACAACTCTGCGAAACCACCGATCATTCCGGTTCATCCTCATAGCCCACCAGCCGCAAGGGGCGTGCCTTGCGCTGGTGCATCTCGCACCAGCGCAGGATTGCATCCTCGCGCCCATGGGTGACCCATGTTTCTGCCGGATCAAGCTCGGCTATGGTTTGGGTCAGTTGCGGCCAGTCCACATGGTCGGAAATCACCAGCGGCAATTCAACCCCGCGCTGGCGGGCGCGGGCGCGGACCATCATCCAGCCAGAGGCGAAACAGATCACAGGGTCGGGAAACCGCTGTGCCCATGTTGCGGCAAAGGCCGAAGGCGGGGCCAGAATAATCGCGCCTGCAAAATCGCCCTTCTTGCCCCGCGCCACTGTCGCGGGCCGCAATTCGCCCAGCGGGATGCCTTGGGCGATGTGATAGTCACACAGCTTTTGCAGCGCGCCGTGAATATAGATGGGCGCATCATATCCCGCCTGCCGCAACAGCATGATAACGCGTTGCGCTTTGCCCAAAGCATAGGCCCCCACCAGATGCGCGCGATCCGGAAAAGCCGCGACCGAGGCGAGAAGTTTGGCAATCTCATCGCGCGGGTCGGGGTGGCGGAAAACAGGCAAGGCAAAGGTGGCCTCGGTCACCAGAATGTCGCAAGGCACCGGCTCCCACGGGGCGCAGGCGGCGTTGGGGGTGCGGGTGTAATCGCCCGTGACCACCACTGTGCCCCCTGCCCCCGCAATGCGAATCTGGGCCGAGCCAAGCACATGGCCCGCAGGGTGAAAGCTGACCTGAACACCGCCGATCTGGCTAATGCCTTCGGCCACCTGCCGCGACTGCGTGAAATCCGCGCCATAGCGCAGCGCCATAATGTCGAGGGTCTGGCGCGTGGCCATCACTGCGCCATGGCCCGCGCGTGCGTGGTCTGCATGGCCATGCGTGATCAGCGCGCGGGCCACAGGGCGGACAGGGTCCACGAAAAACCCGCCTTCGGGGCAATACAACCCCTCCGGGCAGGGGATCAGCGGGGGCGGCGTGGCGGGCATGGCGGGGGCTATTGCGTTTGGGGGGTCTGGTGGCAGAGCATAGCACGCAGCCGTATCAGGCCAAGCGCGCAGGCGAAAAAGGAATGGCGGTCAGGTGCCTGCCGGTTGTCTTGAATTGGGCGCTGCGTGTCCTGCCATGCGCTTGCGTGAAGGGTCGGGTTACGGGAATGGGGCGCGCAAACCTGCTCAGGTACTCCCCGAAAAGGCGCAAGACACAGCCCTTCAGGGCTTGCCGTTAAAGGCGCTTTCCAGCCGCGCCCATTCCGCCGGGTTTCCCGGCAGGCCAAGGCGCAGCCAATGCGCGGAATAGGGGAAAATGCGGCTCCAGATATGGGCGCGGGCCAGTGCCGATTGCGCGCCCACCGCATCTGGCGTGGCATAGGTGCGAAACAGTGCGGTGCCGCCCACAAGCGCCCATCCGGCGCGCAGCGCCATGTCATCCAGCCGCGCGCCCTCTTGCGCCAGCCGCGCGCAGGTCTGGTCGTGCCAGCCGCGATCGGCCAGCGCGATGCGCCCCAGCTCCAGCGCGGCCCCGCTGACAGGCCAGGGGCCTGCCATTTCAGACAATTGCGCCACGCGCTCTGGCCCTGCAAAGGCGAACCCCAGACGCACCCCTGCCAGCCCCCAGAATTTGCCAAAGGACCGCAGCACGATCAGCCGATCACAGGCATGGGCGGCCAGTGACAGGTCTGGCACAGGGTCGGCGAAGCTTTCATCAACCACAAGGCAGCCCACCTGCTGCGACAGGGCGCGCAACAGTTTGGGGTCATGGTGCCGCCCGTCGGGGTTGTTGGGGTTCACGACGATGGCCAGATCGGCCCCTGCCAAGGCGCTGATCTCCTCCAGCTCGGCCACATGCCAGCCTGCGGCGCGCAGGCAGGCGGCGTGTTCGTTATATGTGGGGGCAAGAACCTTGGCCCGCCCGGCAGGAAACAGGCGCGGAATCATCTGGATGGCCGCTTGTGCGCCTGCAAGCGCAACGCCCAGCGCATTGGTGCCAAAGGCGTGCCGCGCGGCCTGCATCAGGGCATTTTGTGCCGCGCGGGTGGGCAGATCGGTCCAGACATGGGCAGGCATATCGGGCACAGGATAGGGCTGGCGGTTGATGCCTGTGGACAGGTCAATCCAGTCCTGCCCGCCAAAGCGGGCCTGTGCCTGATCTATATTTCCGCCGTGATCGCGCATGCATGGCTCTGTCTGGCTGCTCGGTCCTGCTGTGCCTTTAGCAGAAGACCAGCGCAAGAGGGAACCGGATGATCTGACACAGGCCGCCTGTGTCAGAGGCGCCCTTTCAAAAAGCCCCCCAGCATGGATTGGACCTGCCCCATATCCAGCGCGCCTGCGGCACCTTTTGGCGTCAGTTTGTCGATCATTGCGGGCAGGGCTTTTGAGAGCGCGGCAGAAGCCTCGGCCGGGGTCATCCGCGCCTGTGCGGCCAATTGGTCGATCACGCTGGCCCCAAGTGCGGTCTGCACCTCCTCGCCTGAAACCGGCTGGTTCGGCCCTGCCCCCAGCCAGCTGGCCACTGCCTCGCCCAGACCTGCGCTTTGGAAATTGGAGACGAGTCCGGGCAGGCCACCAATCGGGCTGTCCTTGGACAACAGGCCCATTGTGGCCTGCATCAGTTTCGGGTTCTGCATGACAATCGCGGCAAGACCCGCCTGCCCACCGGCCCCCGACAGAACAGCACCCGCAAGTGTTTTCAACAAACTCATGTTAATCGTTCCTGAAATAGTTACCTGAATGACAGCCCCATACCATTGGTCAGGCCATCTGTCACCGTTTGCCGTAATACAGGCCCACGACATGTTCGGCTTCGGCAAAAAACAGCCAGCGTTGGGCCAGCATGCCTGCGATATGGGCAAGCAATGCAAGGCCGACCACCGCATAGCCCGCAGGCAGCAGCAAAGCCAGCGCAGGCAGAACCGCGCCCAGCACCAGCGCGATGACACGCAGCTTGCGGGCATGTTTGCGCCCCACGACATGCACCATCTCGCGCAGCAGATAGTTGCGCCCTGAATGCGGCGGCTCCAGCAAGCGGACGCGCCCGAAGCGGCCCAGCCCCGTAGCGGTGCCCGTGTCGCTGCGCGCGAGGGCGAATTGCTGATCCCCCAAGACCCAATGCACGGCCATGGCAAGGCCAAGCGCCAGCATCAGCCAAAGCGCAAGGGTCAGTTGCGCGGCCAGAAGCGCGCCGCCTGCAAGCGCTGCCAGCACGAAAACCGGCGGGGTGGACCAGTGATGCCAGCGCGGAACCGCGCGGATTTGCGCATAGATCATGGCGGTGGCGACAATTGTGGCAAGCGCAAGTGCAGCCCCCAACCAGCCCAGCAGCGGCAATGGCCTGTCCCAGAACACCGATGCCGCCGCATGCGGCGCCATAAGCGCGAGCGTGGCCGCAGAGAACACCGCCTCGCGCGACAACCAGCTGGAACGCCATTGCGAGAACGCCTTGAGCGCGCGTTCAGGGTGGCCCAGATGAAAGGCCGCCGCAATCAGCCCCGCCCCGGCAAGCGCATAGCCCAGCCCGAACAGGATGAAGGCCGCCAGCCCCGTGGGTGCGCGCAGCCCAAGGCCCAGCCAGACCAGCAGGCCAAACCCCATGCCCGACAGAACAGTGAACAGAATAAGCGAAGGGGCAGGATGCATGTCAGAGCTTCTCCAGCGCGCGGTCAAGCCAGCCCAAAAACCCCTGCGCCGGTCGGGCGGGGGTTGGCGCGCTTGTGTCGGGCGCGCACAGGCTGGCCAGAGCGGGCATCTGCAATGTGTCGCGCCCGCGCGGGGGCAGGTATTTGTTGACAGGCCGCGTGCCTTGTTCGGGCATCAGATCAAACCCGCCGCGTTCCGCGACAAGCTGGCTGACGGCACTTTCAGGATTGCCCAGATCGCCGAAATGGCGCGCGCCTGCAGGGCAGCTGCGCACACAGGCGGGTTCGCGGTCCTGTTCGGGCAGGTTCTCGTTATAGATGCGGTCCACACACAGGGTGCATTTCTTCATCACCTTCTCGGCCCCGTCCATTTCGCGCGCGCCATATGGGCAGGCCCACGCGCATAGCCCACAGCCGATGCAGTCGGTTTCATTGACAAGAACAATGCCATCCTCGGCGCGTTTGTAGCTGGCCCCTGTCGGGCAGACAGTGACACAAGGCGCATCGTCGCAATGCAGGCAGGATTTGGGGAAATGCACCACCATCGGCGGGGCCGCATCGCGCGTGACTTCAAAACTATGCACGCGGTTGAGGAATGTGCCTTCGGGGCTTTCGCCGTAAGCATCCATATCCGAAAGCGGCGCGCCGTAGTTTTCGGTATTCCAGCCCTTGCAGGAAATCACACAGGCATGGCAGCCCACACAGGTGTCCAGATCAATCACAAGGCCCAGTTTGCGGGCGGGGGTGGGCGGCAGGGTCGTCATGTGGCGCGCCCCTTTGGTGTGGCCGCTACCTTCGGCGGTGCGATGTGAGTATTTAAGGCAAGAAAATGTGCCATGGGGCTATTCCTTGACCTGATGGGCGAGATTGCGGGGCGGTTTTGGCACAGGCGAGGATTGCGCGCTATGGGCAGGGTAGCTGACGGTTTGCCCTGCGGGGGCCTTTTCGATTTTCACCCTCAGGTCATACCATGCGGCCTGTCCGGTGACGGGGTCGGAATTGGCCCAGCGCAGCCCGTCGCCCCTGGGCGGCAGAAGTTCATGGATCAGGTGGTTGAGAAGGGTGGATTTTGTGGCCTCTGGCGCGTTGGGGTCCAGCGCCCATGCGCCGCGCCGTTTGGCAACTGCGTTCCATGTCCAGACAGTGTGGGGGTTGAGCGCGTCCATGCGCACCACAGGCAGGGTGATGCGCCCATGGGGCGAGGTGAGCGTCGCCCAGTCGCCTGCCTCAAAGCCATGCTGCGCCCAGAGATAGCCCGAGATATAAAGCGGCGTGTGGCCGTGGATCTGGCGCAGCCATGCGTTCTGGCTGCCCCATGAATGGTAATGCGCCATGGGGCGCTGGGTGAGCGCGTGAAGCGGGTAGTCTTTGGCGGCTGCATCGGCGTCGGTGAAGGTGGGATACCAGATTGGCAGCGGGTCCAGTGTTTCCATAAGGCGCGCGCGCAGATGGTCGGGAGGCTGGCGGCTTCCATGCCCTTCGGCGGCCAACTGGAACTTGCGCAGGGGTTCGACATAGAGGTTGAAGACATAGGGTTGCGGGCTGTCATAAAGGCCGCGTGCCACGGCCCAATCCTGATAGGCCGCGTTCCACGGCTTGAAGAACTGCGCATCCTCGGGGATATGGCAGGTCCAGAAGCCGCCGTTTTCGATATAGCGGTTGATCTGGTCGGGGTTGGGCGCGCCGCGCCCCTGCCCTGTGCCATCTGGCCCGCGAAACCCTGCCAGCGGGCCGATACCGGGGCGGCGTTCGTGGTGGGTGATGTAATCGGCATAATCCCTGAATTTGGGCGTGCCATCGTCGCGCACCATGCCCGGCAAGCCAAGCCGCGCGCCAAGGTCCAGCAGCACGGACTGGAAGGGGCGCACATTGCGGTCAGGGGCGACGACAGGCCAGCGGATGCTGTCTGCCAGCGCATCTGCCTCGCAGATGGGGCGGTCGAGCAGCGAGATGCAGTCGTGGCGTTCCAGATAGGTGGTGTCAGGCAGGACCAGATCGGCAAAACCCACCATTTCGGAAGCGTAGGCGTCGGAATAGATGATGCGGGGTATTTTATAGCTGCCATCGGGGGTCTTGTCGGTCAGCATCTCCATGACCGCGCTGGTATTCATGGAAGAGTTCCACGCCATATTCGCCATATAGAGAAACAGCGTGTCGATCTGGTAAGGATCGCCCGCATGGGCGTTCGAGATGACCATATGCATCAGCCCATGCGCTGAAAGCGGCGCATCCCATGAGAAGGCCTTGTCGATGCGTTTGGGCTGCCCGTCATCATGGATCAGCAAATGTTCCGGCCCCAGCGGATAGCCCAGATGCGGGCCATCCAGTGGCTGGCCGGGGCTGTGGCCCGCATGGGGGCGGGGATGGGCCTCTGGCGGTTTGGGGTATGGCGGCTTGAAGCGGAAACCGCCCGGTGTTTCGACACTGCCGATCAGGATTTGCAGCATATGCAGCGCGCGCGCGGTCTGGAAACCGTTGGAATGGGCAGACACACCGCGCATGGCATGCATGGCGACAGGGCGGCCCACCATTGTGTCATGCTTGACCCCGCGAAAATCGGTCCAGGGCTGGTGAAGGGTGATTTCTTCCTCGAATGCCACGCGCGCAATCTCGGCGGCGATGGCGCGGATGCGGGCGGGGGCGATGCCGCAGCGTTGCGCCACAGCCTCGGGGGCGTAATCGGGCGAAAGGTAGCGGTCGGCCAGATGGCGGAAGACCGGCAGATGCGTGACGCCGCCAATGTCCACCCCTGCGGCCAGATCGGGGGCGATATCTGGCGCGTCCCATGCGACCGCGCGGCCTGTGCGGCGGTCGCGCACCAGCGGTTTGCCATCGTCCCCGCGCAGGAACAGCCCCTTTTCGGGGCCGTCATGCGCGTTTACCAGATAGGGCGCATTGGTGTAGCGGATGAGGTAGCCCAAGTCGATCTTGCCTGCGCGCAAGAGTTCATGGACCAGCGACAGGATGAACAGACCGTCTGTACCCGGAGTAATGCCCACCCAGTCATCGGCGATGGCATTGTAGCCAGAGCGGATGGGGTTCACCCCGATGACCCGCGCACCGCGCGCTTTCAGCTTGCCAAGGCCCATTTTGATGGGGTTTGAATCGTGGTCTTCGGCCACGCCAAACAGCAGAAAAAGCTTGGTACGGTCCCAGTCGGGCTGGCCGAATTCCCAGAATGACCCGCCCATCGTATAGATACCCGCCGCCGCCATATTGACGGAACAAAAACCGCCATGCGCGGCCCAGTTCGGCGTGCCGAAAGCCTGCGCCCACCAGCCGGTGAAACTCTGGCTTTGGTCGCGGCCTGTGAAGAAAGCCAGCTTTTCGGGTGCTGTCTCGCGCAGGGGTTTCAACCAGTCGGTGGCCAGTTGCAGCGCTTCATCCCACGAGATTTCCTGAAATTCGCCCGACCCGCGCGGGCCAACACGCTTGAGCGGTGCACGCAGGCGGGCGGGCGAGAGGTGCTGCATAATGCCCGCGCTGCCTTTGGCGCATAGAACACCCTTGTTTACCGGATGGTCCCGATTGCCTTCGATGTAAGCAACCTTGCCCTGCTTCATATGCACATCAATCCCGCAGCGGCAGGCGCACATGTAACAGGTGGTCTTGCGGACCTCGTCCGAGACCTGTGGCGACAGGTTCAGCGCGGGTTGGCGGGGCATTGCCATGCTCTCTCCGATTCTGATCCTCTGCGGCATGCAGGCGCGGAACGTCGTTGCGCATATCAGACCAGAAACGGGACGCAATTGTCCAGATAATATAATCTTTCCAGCCAAATGCAGGCAGGTGGCAATGCCCGCGCAGCAGGTTTTCAGACCGGCGGCACCCGTGTTACGCGATCCGGCGGAAGGTCGAAACCTCGGTCGAATTGTCGAAAAACGGCACCGAATCGGCCATCTCCTCGCCCTCGATCCGGGCTTGCGCCTCGGCCAGAACGACTTCGGTGATGAAGGGCAGGTTCAGGCGGCGCGCCTCTCGCAGAGAGACCCAGTGCAGATGGCTGAGTTCGTCGCAGGCGGCAGAGAAATCGTCCAGATCGCCCAAGACCGCATCGGCATTGGCCAGAAAGAAGCGCGCATCAAAGCGGCGGGGGCGGCCGGGGGGCGTGATCGCGCGGAAGATGTAGCGCAGGCCATGCGCATCGGGCACCAGCCCGCGCGCCGCGAACCCCTGCCAATCGGCAGGCGGGTCGCGCCAGTCGCCCGGACATCCCAGCATCAGGCCGGTTTCTTCCCACAACTCTCGGATTGCGGCGACAGCAAGCGCATCGGGGGCGGCATGCCCTTGTGACAGGCGCAACCGGCAGGACTTGGCCAAAGGCCGCGCCAATACGATGTCGCGGTCTGTTGCATCGACCGCGCCGCCGGGAAAGACGAATTTTTCAGGCATGAAGGCGGCTTTGCTGCCGCGCTGGCCCATCAGAACATGCGCCTGTGCACCGCTGCCGCGGATCAGCAGAACAGATGCGGCATCGCGCAATGCGGTTTTGTCAGCGTTGGCGTCCATCCGTCCCCTCGAACCCGTGCATGCGGCGTGACCATTGTATGGCCACGATCATGCCCTTGAATCGCGGGAGAAGAAACAGCGAAAGTGCAACCAGCAGCGTTGCAAACACCCCGAACATGACAGCGGGATGCCAGTCCCATGCGAACATGGCCGCAACCATCAGCGGTGTGACCACTTTCAGCGTGACCAGCATGGTCAGATAGGCAGGCCCGTCATCGGCGCGCTGATGGCTGAGATCCTCGCCGCAGCTGGGGCATTCGTCGCGCACCCGCAGATACCGTTCTAACAACGCGCCGTCCCCGCAGGCAGGGCATTTGCATTGAATGCCGCGCAGGATGGCGGGGGCCATCGGACGGTCATCAGTCAGCTTGGGTTCTGCCAGTGTCATGCGCGCGCTCCTTTAGATCAAGCCGGACAGATACAGGTGCCGGGCCGGAAAAAACAGCCCCCCCACCGTGTTTGCGACGCGATGCCGCAAGGCATGGCAATTTTTTGCGACGGAATTGGGCAAAGGCTGCGTTTGACACTGTATCAAGGGGCGAATGTCCGCCCGGACAGGAGAGATGACCATGGAAAAACTTAGCCTAGCCGCCGTGATTGGTGCAATGATGCTGCTTGCAGCCCCTGCCACTGCGCAAATGCGCATGTCGATGCCAAGTTTTGAGCAGTTGGATACAGACAGCACCGGCAGCCTGTCGCTGGACGCATTTCAGGCAGGCTTGCAGCAGCACCGCGAGGCCGCGCGCGAGGACAGGATCGCGCAGATGATGGAACACGCCAATGAGGATGGCACGCTGGATGAGGCAGGCTTGCGCGCCGGTTTTGCGCAGATGCGCGGCCAAGGGCGCGCGGATATGGCAAGCCGCCTGTTTTCGCGGATTGACAGGAATGAGGATGGTGTCATCGATGCTGCCGAATATGCGCGCTTTGCCGAGATGATGGACAAGCGCGGGCACCAGGGCCGCAACCAGATGCGCGGTCGGAACTGAACAGAGGCGTGGGTCGGGTGCGCAGTGCCGCGCCTGACCTGTGATTAGGGCGCATATATGCCGCTGGAAGAGCGATCAGATATGGATCAGGCGGCGTTGCTGGCCCGCTTTGCTGCGGGTGACAGGCGCGCAGCCGAAGCGCTGACCGATCTGATTGCGCCGCGCATTCTGCGGTTTGCAGCGCGCATGCTGGGCGACAGGGCCGAAGCCGAGGATGTGACCCAAGAGGCCATGTTGCGGCTGTGGCGGGTGGCCCCTGACTGGCAGGACGGGGCCGCGCAGCCCGCCACTTGGGTGTACCGCGTTGCCTCCAACCTGTGCACGGACAGGCTGCGGCGGCGCAGGAAAACGCTGGACGAAATGCCGGACCTGCCCGACATGTCCCTGAGCCAGCACGCACAGATGATGCAGGCCGCCCGCGCGCAAGCCTTGGAAGCGGCCCTTGCCCGCCTGCCAGAGCGCCAGCGTCAGGCCGTGATTCTGCGCCATCTTGAAGGGCTGTCCAACCCCGAGATTGCCGCGATCATGATGCTGGGGGTCGAAGCTGTCGAAAGCCTGACGGCACGGGGAAAACGAAACCTGTCGGCCATTCTGGCCGGCACGCGCGATGCATTGGGGTATGATGATGACCAGTGACAAGACCGAAACCTCTGCGCAGGGCGCAGACCAGCCGCCGGAAAACGCGCTGTTGGCGCAGCTTTTTGCGGATGCACAGGCCAGCCCGCCAGAGCTTGGCGCGGGTCTGCGTGCCCGCATTCTGGCCGATGCAGATGCCTGCCTGATGCCTGCCCCGCGCAGGAAACAGGGCTTTGCGCCTTGGCGCAACTGGTTTTCAGGCTGGGCCGCACCCGGGCTTGCAGGCGGGGCCGCTGTGGCGGTTGCCGGTTTCTGGATCGGGGTAAGCCTGCCGATGCCGGGCCTTGCGCTGGACGCGCCCGAATGGATGCAGGGCGCGCTTGGCACGATGGACCTGATTGCCATACAGCTGATCGGGCTGGATGACCCCCTTTTGTTGGAGTTCTGAGATATGGACGAAACCCGGACGAAACGCCGCTTTCCGTGGCTTAAACTGGTGCTTGTGATCTCGGTTATGTTGAATCTGGCAGCCGCGGGCATGATCTGGGGCATGGCGTCGCGTGCGGGAACCTCCGGTTCGCTGTTGCGGGCATCGGTCGCGGCATTGCCCGCAGAGGACCGCCGCGCGCTGCGCCGCGACACCGGCGCGATATGGCGCGAAGCCCGCAGCGCCGAGCGCGGCGCGCGCACGGCCCCCAGAGAGATGATAGCAGCCCTGGAGGCCGAGGATTTCGACGCCGACGCCTTTTCCGCCGCGCTGCGACAGGCGCAAGAACGGCTGTTGCGCATAAGCAACCAGATGCATGACCAGCTTCTTGCCAAGGTCAGCGCCATGTCACCGCAAGAGCGCCGCGCCTATGCCGCATCCCTGCAAGAGCGCGTCACGTCGCGCCCTTGGCGCAGTGGGGGGCGCGCCCGCGACTAAGGGGGTCGGCGGCACCCGGCCCCTCAATCGCGGCGCAGCGGCCCAGAGTGACACGGTTGCGCCCCGAGGATTTCGCCTTGCGCAACGCCTGATCGGCATACTCCACCACGCGCCTGATCCGTTCCAGCCGGCTCATGGGGGGGTCGGATGCTTCGCATTGCTGCACTGTCACCCCGATAGAGGCCGTCACCCGCAGACTGTAGCCGCCTGTCGTCAGCGTATAGCTGCGCCCCTCGATCCTGCGGCGGATCGTTTCGGCCATGTCGCGCGCATGCGCCATGTCTGCCCCCGGCAGGACCAGCAAAAATTCCTCGCCCCCATAGCGCGCCAGCACATCTTGCGGGCCGATGGCAGCGCGCATCCGCGTTGCGGCTTCGACCAGCACCTCATCCCCTGCGCCATGGCCGAAACTGTCATTCACGCGTTTGAAATTATCCAGATCGATCAGCAATATGGCATAGGTTCCCGGTGCCGTTTTGGGCCGTTCCGCAACCAGATCGGACAGGCGCGACATTGCATGCCGCCGGTTGAACAGCCCTGTCAAAGGGTCGCGGGACGCAAGGTCCAGCTCTGCCCCCAGCGCCAGACGCAAAGCATCCATCTTGTGCTTGCGCTTGATCATCGCGCGCAAGCGCAAATGCGCCTCTTGCGTCTCCAGCGGCAGGCGAAGCGCTTCTTCCGCGCCCAGATCCAGCACGATTGCACGCGGGGTGGCCGCATTCTCGCGCAGCAGCACCGCAATGGGAATGCGGCAGGTCGCAGGGCGCGCGCGCAGCTCGGCGATAATGTGAAGCCCCTGTTCTTCCAGAACTTCGGGGGCAAGCACCAGAACATCCGCATCGCGCGCCGGATTTTTTTCTGCCAGAACATCTGACACGCTACAGCTATGGGTAAACAGGCTGGGATCAGCCCCCTCCAGCCTGTTGGCCGCGACAGGGGCAAAGCCCCCCCCACCGCGCACCAGCGTAACCTGTGCAGTGGGTTGGAAAACTGCCGCAGCTTCTGCCAGCCCGTAGCGCAACCCCGGCGTGGCCCGTGCCTGAAATTCCTTCTCGACCGCGCTGGAGCGCAGCAAGGCACGAATGCGCGACATCAGATAGCCGTCATCCAGCGGTTTGCTCAGGTAATCATCGGCCCCTGCCTCCAGCGCGCGCAGACATGTGGCGCGCGATGTATCCGCAGAAAACAGGATGACGGGGACATTGCGGGTCTTGGGGTTACGGCGCAGCTGCGTGCAAATTTCCAGCCCTGTCGCATCGGGCAGGTTGAAATCCAGCAACACCAGATCGGGCACATTGTCACAGACAAGGCGCAGCGCCTCTGCCCCTGTTCCCGCAAGGCGTATGTCATAACAGGCCGCTGTCAGCTTCGCGCGCAGAATCATGCGGCTGAGAAGCAGATCATCCACCACGAGAATCTGAGCAGGCATTGTGACCACCCTATGGATTGCTTAATCATGTCTGAAGATTTACCGCAGAGTGGTTAACAAACCCTTTCTATCTGCACAGGTGGACCGAATGAATCACACGCGCGCTGAAGAGATTGCGCTGGCCGCGCTGGACTGGCTGTGTGCGCAAGACACGCATTTGCCCGTCTTTCTGGCCGCCAGCGGCGCAGATGCGCAGGATTTGCGCGCGCAACTGGTGGCCCCGACCGGGCCGGATGAGTCGCTTTTGCTGGCGGTTCTGGATTTCATCCTGATGCGCGACGACACTGTGGTGGCGTGTTGCAGCGCGCAGGATCTGGGCTTTGACCAGCTGGCCATCGCCCAAGCCGTGCTGTCTGGCGCGGCACAGATGCACTGGACATAGGCCAACGGCCCTTGACTTCTGGCCCGTCAGATTGTGTATCGCCACAGCCGGACGACTTGCAGCCAAAAGGGGCATATCATGCACGCCTATCGCAGCCATACCTGCGCCGATCTGACCGCCGCCCATGTGGGTGAAACTGTGCGCCTGTCGGGCTGGGTGCATCGCATCCGCGATCACGGGGGGGTTTTGTTCATCGACCTGCGCGACCATTTTGGCATCACGCAAGTGCTGGCAGACAGCGACTCGGCCGCGTTCAAGGATATTGAAAAACTGCGCGCCGAATATTGTATCCGCATTGAAGGCACTGTGAAGGCGCGCGATGCAAGCCTAGTGAACGCCAAGCTGAAAACCGGCGAGATTGAAGTCTATGCCCGCGCAATGGATATTCTGGGTGCCGCCGACGACCTGCCTTTGCCGGTTTTTGGCGAGCCGGACTACCCCGAGGAAACGCGGCTGGCCTACCGCTTTCTGGACCTGCGCCGCGACGGGCTGCATGCGAATATGATGCTGCGCTCGAATGTGGTGCGCTCCATGCGCAACCGCATGTGGGACCAGCAGTTTACCGAATTCCAGACGCCCATCATCACGGCCTCCAGCCCCGAGGGCGCGCGCGATTTTCTGGTGCCCTCGCGCCTGCATCCGGGCAAGTTCTATGCCCTGCCCCAAGCCCCGCAGCAATTCAAGCAGCTGATCATGGTGTCGGGCTTTGACAAGTATTTTCAGATAGCACCCTGTTTCCGCGACGAAGACCCCCGCGCCGACCGCTCGCCCACCGATTTCTACCAGCTTGATGTGGAAATGAGCTTTGTCGAGCAGGAAGATGTGTTTGGCACGGTTGGCCCTGTGCTGCAAGGCGTGTTCGAGGAATTCGCAGGCGGCAAAAAGGTTGATCCCTGTGCCGACTGGCCGCGCATCCCTTACGCCGAGTCGCTGTTGAAATACGGCAGCGACAAGCCTGATTTGCGCAACCCGATTGAAATGCAGGTCGTGTCCGAGCATTTCCGCGGATCGGGTTTTGCGATTTTTGCGAAATTGCTGGAAAATGAAGGCACCGAGATTCGTGCCATCCCCGCGCCCACAGGCGGGTCGCGCAAGTTCTGTGACCGGATGAACGCCTTTGCCCAAGCGCAAGGGTTGCCGGGCATGGGGTATATTGTTTGGCAAGCAGAAGGATATCCGAACAATATCGTTTTGGATGTCAATCATCCTGATACAAAGAGATTAAAGAATCTCCAAAACATTGAACGAGACTACAACGAGGCGCTTCGGCTTGGCAAAGATCCAGAAGCTCCGAAACCTATTGGAGAATACGAGTTTTCGACCAATACCGTTGCTAAAGGTCCGATCGCAAACAACATTGGCCAAGATCGGTGTGAGGCAATTCGCGACCAACTCAATTTAAAGCAAGGCGACGCCGCCTTCTTCCTTGGCGGCAAGCCCGCGCAATTCGAGGGCGTGGCGGCGAAAGCCCGCGACGAGATTGGCCGCGAGTTGAAGCTGGTCGATGAAAACCGCTTTGCTTTCGCATGGATCGTCGATTTCCCGATGTATGAGGCCGACGGGGAAACCGGCAAGATCGATTTCAGCCATAACCCGTTTTCCATGCCACAAGGCGGTATGGCCGCGCTGGATGGCGACCCGCTGGCGGTCAAGGGTTATCAATATGATCTGGCCTGCAACGGCTATGAAATCCTCTCGGGGGCGATCCGGAACCACAAGCCGGAAATCATGTATCGCGCGTTCGAGATTGCGGGCTATCCGAATTCCGAAGTGGACAAGCGCTTTGGCGGCATGGTCAAGGCGTTCAAATTCGGCGCCCCGCCCCATGGCGGCTGTGCGGCAGGGATTGACCGGATCGTGATGCTCTTGGCGGATGAGGCGAATATCCGGCAGGTGATCATGTTCCCCATGACCCAGCGCGCCGAAGACCTGCTGCTGGTGGCCCCCTCTGCGCCAACCAATGAGCAGTTGCGCGACCTTGGCCTGCGGATCGCGCCGAAGGACTGAAACAAAGCCGCGCGGGCACGCCCCGCGCGCCCTGACGCTTTTGCGCGCGTGGGGTGCCAATGGGCAACCGCATCGGCACTGCATCTGGTGTGCATATAGCGCCCGTTTTGGCGCGGCTTGCAGGTATCTGAAGCGGTTTTCTATGGGGGCTGTGCAGGACGCGACCGCCGTTCGCGCGCAGCTCGCGCGGAACAAAGGCGCGAAGCGCCGCCGCGCATCGCCGGGCCGTACCCCGGTACGGCGATTTGGCTTGGCTACGCGCAAAGCCTTGATCTTACGGGGATTTGGCTGGCATAAGGTGCTATAGCACGGGTCGAGGATCGCCACACCACAGCCCGACGCTGCATGGCTTGGGTTGCTTCTCCAGTGTCTCCTAAGGTCTCTCAGCCGCAATCACACCTCTTCCATCAACACGCGCGCGCTAAATCAACGGCTGCGCGCGCAGGCGGTGGCGCAAAACCCCGACAAGCGGGCCAGTCCCTGCCCCGTTTTGCGCAGCGCCAAGCGCATCCAGCATGGCCGTATCGTGCAAGCTGCGGGCAAGCCCTTCGATGAATTGCAGCGCATAGGCGCGGCGGTTGCCCTTGTCTGGCCCCTGCAACAAATCCAGCGCCAGATAGAAATCATCGCGCATCGCCCCCATATCCGGCACCGCTTTGGGCAAACCAAGGCCATTCGGGGGAGTTGCGAAACAGGACGGGGCCAGGGCTGCGCGAAATTGTGCCAGACTGGCAATCGGTTTTGCCATGAACCTGTCGGCCCCTGCGGCACAAGCGGCGGCTTCCAGTTCCGGCTGGCCCGAGATGGCGATGATCAGCGGCACCCGCAAGGGCCTGCGCGCACAGTCCGCGATCAGGTCCAACCCGCATCCGTCGGGCAGGCCAAGGTCGATGATCACCGCATCGGGCGTATACAGCGCCAGATGCCGCCTTGCGCGGCATAAAGTATCGGCGCGGCGCAAGCGCCCGCCTGTTCCCCGAAACATGATGCGGATCGCGTCACTGAACAGGCGGCTGTCTTCCACCAGCAACAGGGTTCCGCCCTGCTGGTACCTGTGCGACACCCCCGCCACAGCGGGTCGTTCACCAGCCCTGCGGCCGGAATATGCGGAATGCGTGTTCATTCTTCCCTCCGTCTTTGCTGACCCCAGTTCACCCCAATTTGACTAAGAAGCCGTTAAACCCATGCGCAGTTGCGCAGCTTTGGTCCGATGCGCGCTACTGGCATCTTGCCACATCGCCGCCAGCCCCGCATAAGCAGATGCAGTATGTATATCTTGGAGGGACAGGATGATCGGACGTTTGAACCATGTTGCTATCGCCGTGCCGGATCTGGAAGCGGCCGCCGCACAATATCGCATGACACTCGGGGCCGATGTCGGCGCGCCCCAGGATGAACCCGACCATGGCGTGACAGTGGTGTTCATCACCTTGCCCAACACCAAGATCGAGTTACTTTACCCGCTGGGAGAGAACAGCCCGATTCAGGGCTTTCTGGACAAAAACCCCGCAGGCGGCATTCACCACATTTGTTATGAGGTGGAGGATATTCTGGCCGCACGCGACAAACTGAAATCCGAGGGCGCGCGCGTTCTGGGCACCGGAGAGCCGAAAATCGGCGCGCATGGCAAGCCTGTTCTGTTCCTGCACCCCAAAGATTTCAACGGCTGTCTGGTGGAGTTGGAGCAAGTCTGATGTCAATCATGTCTGCAATCGCGCTATATGGCGTTATCTGGTTCATGACCATGTTTCTGGTACTGCCCTTTCGCCTGCAAACGCAGGGCGAGGCAGGCGAGGTGGTGCCCGGCACCCCCTCTTCCGCGCCGTCGGATGCGCAGATGCTGCGCAAGGTCAAGCTGGTGACAGTCATCGCCACACCCGCGTTTCTGGTGATCGCAGGCATCATCATTTCCGAGGTGATCACCTTTGCGATGCTGGAACGGCTTACAGGTCGGGGCTAGGTGCTGGCTGGTGCAGGCGGTGATACATATGCGTGAACACCGCCGCCCCCACCAGTGGCATGACAAGGTTCAGCACCGGCACGCTTAGGCCAGCGGCCAGCACAGTGCCCGGCACCCACAGGCGGAACATATGGCGCTTTTGCAACGCGCGCGCGGCGTCACCGTCATGGCGGCGGCGCGCCACCATGGTGAAATATTCGCGCGACAGCAGAAAACCGTTCACCAGCCACAGCAACACCAGCCCCCACCCGTTGGACACGGCAAAAACACCCATCCCCAGCACATTCAGCGCCACCAGCAGCCCGAAATAACGCATGGCGTCATTGGCCTGTTCGCGGAACGGCACGGATTGGCGCGGATCAAGGCCGCGGTAATGCTCTGCCTCGACCGCGTCTGCGACATCGTTCAGATACAGCCCTGTGAAAACCGACGCGACAGGCACCATCAGAAACACCGACAGCCCCAGCAGATACAGGATAGAGCCGAAGGAAAACAACGATCCGATGCCCTGCACCTGCCCCGTGATTGGCAAAAACAGCGCCCCCGGTATAAGCAGCTGCACCAACAGCAGCACAAAGGCATAGATCACGAATAACAGCGCCACAGACAGCGCAATCCCGATCCATAATGGAACGCGAAAGCGGGGGTCACGCAACTGGGCGATGGCTTTGGCAAAGGCGTCGATCATGCTGCGGTTCCTTCAGGGTCTTGCACGGCGCGGGCGCCGGATGGCGGGTTGTGGATGGTGGTTTGGCCTGCCGCCTGCGGGCGGATCATTCCCGTATCCATGTTGTCAGCGCGGCAATATCGGGGCGCGGGCGGTCAGGCGGCGTGGCCTGCGCCGTGCCGATATGGACAAAGCCCGCGACCCATTCCTGCGGGGCAAGGCCCATCTCTTGCAAAATGGCCCTGTCCGAGGCGACCCAGCCTGTCAGCCAGTTCGCGCCCCAGCCTGATGCAAGTGCGGCATTGACCAGCCCAAGGCATACTGCGCCCACAGACAGGGTCTGTTCGATTTCGGGTATCTTGTCAGAGGGTTTCGGGCTGGCCACGACCGCCACAACCAGCGGTGTCTGTGCAAATGTGGCCGCCGCCTTGAGGGCTTTTTCTTCCGCGATTCCTTGTTCTGCACCGCGTGCCGCGATCATCGGGGCCAGTCGGGCGCAGGCGGCGCGTTCCAGAACCACAAAGCGCCACGGTTCCAGCTTGCCATGGTCTGGCACACGGGCGGCGGCCTGCAGCAAGGGCAAAAGCTGCGCACCGTCAGGTGCCGGTGCTTGCAGCATCTTGGCCGGACGCGAGCGGCGCGTCAGCAGGAAATCCATCGCAGCGGGGTTTGCAGTCATATGACACCTGAAGCAGGGGAAGCGTTGCCCGAAGCCTAGCCTGTCTGCCCCAGCTAGGAAAGGGGGCGCGGGCCAGTTGCGTCAGTTGCGCGCGCAATGCACCGCCTGAAAGCACAACGCGCGCCCCCCATCTTAACCCGGTGTTCAAGAATTGGCCCGATACTGCCCCCGATCGCCCCCTGCATGCGCTGTTGTACCATGAATTGTGACATCTCTTTTCCGGAACGACTGGCGCGCGAACGGCGCGCGCGGCTACGGGCGGAACGGCTGTATGAACAGGCGCAGCGCGATTTGCGCGCCATGAACGAACATCTGCGCGACCATGCGTTCAAACTGTCCGATCAGGTGATCGCCCAACGCGAGGAACTGGGCGCAATCCGGCGCCATGCCCATAGTCTGGAAGGGGTGAATACACAGGTCAGCCAGGATTTGCAGGTCGCCCATTCCGAGATTGACCTTGCCAACCTGCGCCTGCGCGAGGCGGTTGAAACCCTGCAAGACGGGTTTGCCGTCTTTGACGGGGATCAGGCGCTGATTCTGGCCAATCAAGCCTATCTCAGCGTGTTTCGCCCCTTTGCAGAGGTGCAGCCCGGCATTCGCTATACCCGCATTCTGGAAATCTGCGCGCATGAAAATCTGGTGGAATTGGGAGAGTTTAGCGCCGATGAATGGGTGTTCAGCATGTTGCGCCGCTGGCGCCAGCCGCATATCCCGCCGATAGAGTTGCATTTTCTGACCGGCATGTCGGTCCGACTGACAGACCGCCGCGTTGCGAATGGCGATTATGTGTCTCTGGTGCATAACATCACCGATGCCTTGCGCTATCAGGCCGAATTGCGCGACGCACAGACCCGCGCCGAAGCCGCGGTAGAGGCGAAATCGGCCTTTCTGGCCAATATGAGCCATGAAATCCGCACGCCGATGAATGGCGTTGTCGGCATGGCCGAATTGCTGGCAGAAACCGCGCTGGATGAAGAACAGCGCAGCTATGCCCAAACCATTTCCAGCAGCGGGCAGGCGCTGGTGTCCATCATCAATGACATTCTCGATTTCTCGAAAATGGATGCAGGCCGCTTGCACCTGAACCCGACCAGCTTTGATCTGGAAAAAACCATCCATGAAGTGCTGAGCTTGCTTGCGCCAGTGGCACGCAGCAAGCGGATTGAATTGATACTGGATTATGACATGTTCCTGCCCGCCCATCTGGTGGCGGATTACGGGCGCATGCGCCAGATTCTGACCAATCTGGTGGGCAATGCCATCAAATTCACCGAAACCGGCTATATTCTGGTGCGCGCAGTGGGGCTTGGCACCTCTGAGACAGGGCAGATCGTGACGATCACGGTGGAAGATACCGGTATCGGCATCGCGCCCAAGGATCAGGGGCATATCTTTACCGAATTCAGTCAGGTGGAACAAACCGCCAGACGCCGCTATGAAGGCACAGGTCTGGGCCTTGCCATTACCAAACGCATTGTCGCGCAGATGGGGGGCAAGATATGGGTGGAATCCGAACAAGGTGTGGGGTCATGCTTCGGGGTGACACTGGATTTTCCCGTAGCAAACGACCTGCCCGCCCCTGTACCGCAGGATTTGCCGGAAGGTCTGCGCTCGGCCCTGCTTGTCAGTGACCACCTGATCAGCCGCGAGATTGTCGCGCGCCGCCTCAAGGCGCTGTCTGTCGCAGTGATGACCGCCACCCAGAAAGATACAGTGCAGCGCCAGATTGCCCGCTCGCCCCCAGATTTTGCCCTGATTGATCAGGATCTGATCGAAGGCGGGATCGGCGGCCTGCTGGCCGAACTGGCCCAACACAGCCCTGCCACAAAAGTTGTGGTGCTGTGTTCCAACCCTGCCGAAATCAAATCCGAACTTGCGCAGCACAGCGTTTTTGCAACATTGCATAAACCCCTGATCTGGCGCAATTTGCTGGCCGCCCTGCATGGCCCTGCGCGCGCTGCCGCGCCCCCGTCTGATGGGGGCGATCGCGCAAAACCGGCCCTACCCGCCCGCCAAGGGACAGCGCGCAAGCTGCGGATACTCTATGCCGAAGATAACAAGGTCAACCGGCTGGTCTTTACCAAGATGTTGAAAAACATGGAGATCGACTTGCACATGGCGGAAAACGGACGGCTTGCGGTAGAGATGTTCAGCCAGATTGCCCCCGATATCGTGTTTATGGATGTCTCGATGCCCGAAATGGACGGGCGCGAGGCGACGCGGCGTATTCGCGCCACTGCTTTGGGCAAATCGGTGCCGATCATCGCGCTGACCGCCCATGCCTTGCAAGAAGAGATCACGCGCATGCTGGATGCAGGCATGAATGCCATGCTAAGCAAACCCTTGAAAAAGGCAGAACTTTTGGCCGCTTTGCGCGATCATGCCCCGACAGAATTTTCCATGTCGGAGGGGTGAATTTGAACAGCGCGCAAAAATACTGGCTGGTCCGCCTGCGACAGGTCTGGCGCGTAGCGGTAGCCGCCAGTGTCGAAATCCAGCAGCGCCGCAGGGTCTGTCAGGCGGTTTTCCACAATAAACCGCGCCATCGCGCCACGGGCTTTCTTGGCGTAAAAGCTGATGATCTTCGGCTCTTCGCCTTCGGCCTGTTCTTTGAATACAGGCGTGACAATGCGCAGCCTGAGTGCCGCAGGGGCCACCGCGCCGAAATATTCCTGCGACGCGCAATTCACCAGAACCTGCGATCCGGTCTGCGCGGCGGTGGCATTCAGCGCCTCGGAAATCCGGGTGCCCCAATAGTCGTACAAGGATTTGCCCTGCGCCGTGTGCAACCGGCTGCCCATTTCCAACCGGTAGGGCTGCATCGCGTCAAAGGGTCGCAGCAGGCCATACAGCCCCGACAGAATGCGCAAATGCCCCTCGGCCCAAGCCAGCGCATCAGCATCGAGCGAGGCAGCGTTCAACCCTGTATAGGTATCGCCCGCGAAAGCATGGATCGCAGGGCGCGTTGCATTCGGGTCGGGCTGGGGGGCGAAACTCTCGAAGCGTTCAAGGTTCAGCGCCGCCAGCTTGTCGCTGATTTTCATCAGGCGTTTCAACCCGTCCGCACCGATCTTGCGCGCCTCTTGCGCCAGCACCACTGCATCGTCCTGAAATGCAGGCCGCGAAAGCGCGCGCGGGGCACCCTTTGGGGTCCAGTCAAGCTTCTTGGCAGGCGAAAGGACAACAAGCATGGCACACCATCGTTGAAGGTCAATGCGTGGCTACCTATCGGAACCCGCGCAAATGTCCAGTGCAGCGCAGCAAACAGCCCGCACGCGCTTGCCCTTTGGGCGCGGCCCGCTTAGGTTTGCCCGAACCTATACGGAGTGTCCCATGCTGTCCATCATCCAGATCCTGCTGCTTATCCTGAATGTCGCGCAATTCATCATCATCGCGCATATCATCCTGAGTTGGCTGATAAATTTTCAGGTGCTCAGCCTGCGTTCGCCTTTGGTTGCGTCAATCTGGGACGGGTTGAACCGTTTGCTGGAACCGGCCTATCAGCGCATTCGCCAGTTCATGCCCGATCTGGGCGGGATCGACCTTGCGCCGCTGATCGCGCTTATCGCGATTTACGCCATTCGCGTTATCCTGATTAACAACGCGGCGGCGTTTATCTAGGCCCATGTCATTGCCCCTTAGCCTTGCCCCTGCCGAGCCGCCCGAAGCGGTGCTGTCGCGCGTTTTCGGCTTTCCTGCCTTCCGGCCCGGACAGGCGGAAATTGTCGAGGCGGTGATGGCCGGGCAAGACACTTTGGCCATCATGCCCACGGGCGGGGGTAAATCGCTGTGCTTCCAACTGCCCGCCCTGTGCCGAGAGGGGCTAACTGTGGTGATCTCGCCCTTGATTGCGCTGATGCGCGATCAGGTGCGCGCGTTGCAGGAATTGGGGGTTGCGGCAGGTGCGCTGACCTCTGGCAATACCGAGGAAGAAACAGACGCTGTTTTTGACGCCATCTCGCGCAACGCGCTGAAATTGCTGTATATCGCGCCCGAACGGCTGGCATCGGGGGGTACGATCGACATGCTGCGCCGCGCGCGCTGCGGTTTGATTGCCGTGGACGAGGCGCATTGCGTCAGCCAGTGGGGCCATGACTTTCGCCCCGATTACCTGCGATTGGGCGATCTGCGCCGCACCCTGAATGTGCCGCTGGCCGCATTTACCGCCACCGCAGATGCAGAAACCCGCGCCGAGATCATCAAGCGGCTGTTCGACGGGGCCGCGCCGCAAATCTTCCTGCGCGGGTTCGACCGGCCCAATATCCGGCTGAACTTTGCCGTCAAGAACAAGCCGCGCGAGCAGATTCTGGCCTATGCCCGCGCGCAAAAGGGGCAGTCCGGCATTGTCTATTGCGGCACCCGCGCGCGCACCGAAGCCCTTGCGCAAGGGCTGTGCGAAGCAGGCCACAATGCGCGCGCCTATCATGGCGGCATGGAGGCACACGCACGCCGCATGGTGGAAGAACTGTTCCAGCGCGAAGATGACCTGATCGTGGTGGCGACTGTGGCCTTTGGCATGGGGGTGGACAAGCCCGATATCCGCTGGGTCGCCCATGCCGACCTGCCCAAGTCGATTGAAGGGTATTATCAGGAAATCGGACGCGCGGGCCGCGATGGCGCGCCCGCTGACACGCTGACGCTGTTTGGCCCCGATGACATTCGCCTGCGCCGCTCTCAAATCGATGAAAGCCCGGCACCTTTGGAACGCAAACAGGCCGATCACGCGCGTCTGAATGCGCTTCTGGGTCTGGCCGAGGCGACGGGCTGCCGCCGTCAGGTGCTGCTGTCCTATTTCGGCGATGCGTCAGAGCCATGCGGGAATTGCGACATCTGCGCCAACCCCGCCAAGCTGTTCAATGCCACAACGCCTGTGCGCAAAGCGCTGTCGGCCATTCTTCGCACTGGCGAAAGTTTCGGCGCGGGCCATCTGATCGACATACTGACCGGCAATTCCACCCCCAAAGTGGTGCAGCGCGGGCATGATGCGCTGCCGACCTTTGCTGCGGGCAAAGACCTGAGCCGCGCAAAATGGCAGGTGGTGTTTCGCCAGATGATGGGCCGCGATCTGGTCCGCCCCGACCCAGAACGCCACGGCGCGCTGCGCATGACCGAAGCCGCGCGCCCGATTCTGCGGGGCGAAGCGGAAATCCACTTGCGCGAAGATACTGTCACAGGCGCGCAAGACCGCCCTGCGGTGAAATCGCTGGTCTCTGACGAAGATGCGCCGCTATTGTCGGCGCTGAAGGCCAAGCGCCGCGCGCTGGCCGAAGAGGCGCGCGTGCCCGCCTATGTTATTTTCACCGACCGCACCCTGATCGAGATGGCCGAGACACGGCCCGCCAACATGGACGAAATGGCGCGCATCTCGGGCGTGGGGGCCACCAAGCTGGACCGCCATGGCGCCAGTTTTCTGGCGATCATCACAGGCGCAACCCCTGCGCCGCAGCACCCGCAACGCCGCAAACTGGCGGGCCGCGATGCGGGCGATCTATATGATGCGCTGTTTACGCTTGCCCGCGATCTGGAACGCGGGCCAGATGGCACTGACAAGCTTTTGACCCTGTCGCCCGCCATCCTGCGCGCCATCGCCACCGCCCACCCCGTGACCGAGGCTGAACTGGCGCGGATCAAGGGTATGGACACCGCACGCCTGGAACGTTTCGGCGCGGCAGTGCTGGAAAAGCTGGCAACATAACCCCACGGCCAGTCTTGACGCGGCGCGCGCCGTCCCCCACCGCTGCCCCAAAGGAGCGCGCCCATGTATCCCTTCATCCGCTTTGCCAAAGAAATGCTGAAATACCGCAACGCCCCCCGCCTTGGGGTGTGTGATCTGCATGTCTCGCACCACCGCTGCTGGCCATGGGACTTGGACCCGTGGGTGGAATTGAACAATGGCCGCACGCTGACATTGTATGATCTGGGGCGCATTCCGATGGCCATGCGCACTGGGCTGATGGATGTGCTGCGCGCGAATCGCTGGGGCATTACTGTGGCAGGTAATACCACGCGCTACCGCCGCCGCATCCGCGCCTTCGAGCGGTTTGAATTGCGCAGCCGCTGCATCGGCTGGGATGACAAATTCCTGTATATGGAACAGGCCATGTGGAAAGGCACGGAATGCGCCAACCATATTCTGATCCGCTCTGCCTTTACATCGGCGCAGGGAATCGTTCCGCCCGCACAGGTTTTGCGCGCCTTGGGCAAGGAGGCGGACAGCCCCGAATTGCCGCCTTGGGTGCAGGCATGGATCACTGCCGAAGCACAGCGGCCATGGCCGCCAAACATCTGAGTGTAAACACTAATAATTCGAGTTGAAGGTACAACTTTAGAAACAATCCAAGGTTTGATCTGCATCAAGGCACAGGCTCACGACTCTGTTATTCTGTTCATCAGACGCGCGCGAAAACTGCACGGCTCTGGCCTTGCACTGGTTGATGATAAAGTAACACGAACAGGAGGCCCACATGACCCCCAGACAACTGCACCGCCTTGGCGCAACAGCCATGGCCCTGGTGTTGAGTGTCACGGCAGTTCATGCCGAAGACATCGCAGAATACATGGATTTCTTCGAACCGCTGCCATATCTGCCGCCCATTCCTGCGGCAAACTCGCTCACTCCCGAAAAAGTGGAACTGGGCAAAATGCTGTTCTTTGAACCCCGCATTTCCGGTTCGGGCGTGATCAGCTGCGCAACCTGCCACAACCCTGCACTGGGCTGGTCTGACCGTATTCCCACAGCCGTGGGCCATGACGGGCAAGTGGGCAACCGCAACACGCCAACCGTGCTGAACTCTGGCTTCCTTGGGTCGCAATTCTGGGACGGGCGCGAACCTGATCTGGAAGGCCAGGCCCTTGGCCCGATCGAGGCCGAGATCGAGATGAACATGGATCTGGAAGCCGCCATCCGGCGCCTGAAGGAATTTGACATCTATCACGAACATTTCGCCGCCGCCTTCCCCGGTGACGAAGACCCGATCCGCGCGGAAAACATTGCCGATGCGATTGCCAGCTTTGAACGGACGCTGAACACGCCCAATTCGCCGCTGGACCGTTTCCTTGCAGGCGATGTGCAGGCAATGAGCGAGTCGCAGGTTGAAGGAATGAAACTGTTTGTCGATGCAGGCTGCGTGGCGTGCCACAATGGCCCGGCACTAACCGATAGCGGCTTCCACCGGTTCGAGCTGCCAGGCTCTACCGATGAGGGGCGCTTTATCGTGACCGGCGACGAAGCTGACATGTTCGCCTTCCGCACACCCACTTTGCGCAACGTCGCAGTGACTTATCCGTATTTCAACAACGGTTCGGTCGCGGACCTGCGCGATGCAGTCCAGCTGATGGGCCAGCAGATGCTGGGTCAGGACTTCGCGGATGAAGAACTGGATAATCTGGTGGCCTTCATGCATGCGCTGACAGGTGAAATGCCGGATCTGGTTATTCCTGCGCTGCCATAATCGCGCTTGAATGCAACATCTTTGCGCCGCCCCCTTGTGGGGGCGGCGTTTTCATGCGCGCAGCGGGTGGCGCGTGCTGCGCCACATGGCCCATGTCAGCGCCATATTGGTCAGGCCCAATGCGGCCAGCAGATACAGGGTGACACCCGCGCCCGCCGCACTGATGATGAACGCGCCCGCCATGGGCGCAACTGCCTGTGCCATCAGCGCCGGACGCGCAAGCCGCCCCATCAGCACCGGAAACCGCGCAGGCCCGAACAGCGCCAGGGGCAGCGCACCGCGCGCGATGGAAAACAACCCGTTGCCCGCCCCGTAGAGGATCAGCGCCAAGGCTGGCAGTTGCGCACCAGAGGCCAGCAGCACCAGCCCCGCCCCGATCGCCCCGGTCGAGGCGATCATCGTCCAGATCGGATGATGCCGCCCGCGCCCTGCCATCTCGATCAGCCGCGCGCCAACCTGTGCAGGCCCGATCAAGGCCCCAAGCGCGACAGCCTGCCCCAGAGTGATGCCTTGCGCCTGCAACAGCTTGAACAGCCAGATCGAGACATTCACCACCACCAACCCGTTCAACACCAGCAAACCGGCCATCATCGCAAGCTGGCGCGCCTCGGTCTGTGATAGGGGCTGGGGCGGGGCAATCTGGTCGGGCGCGGGCGGCGGGGCCTCCACCTCTCGGGGCAGAACCAGCCAGACAAGCGGCAAGGTCAGGCACAGATGCAGCCCCGCATAGGCCAGCGCGACCCCGCGCCAGCCCCACATCTCTAGCATCAGGGCGGAAAGCGGCCAGCACACAGTGCTTGCAAAGCCGCCCCATAGCGTCAGCGTGGTGATGGCGCTGCGCGCATCTGCGCCATACAGGCGGCCCAGCGTGGCAAAAGCGGGGTCATATAGCGTGGCCGCCATGCCCAGCCCCAAGACCAGCCAGCCCAGCCAGAACACCCACAGGGCCTGCGCCACAGCCAGCAGCACCAACCCCAAGGCCAGCGCGACCACGCCCGCGGCCAGAACAGGCCGCCCGCCATAGCGCGCGATCATCCGCCCCACCCGAGGCGAGATCAGCGCCGCAGTCAGCAGCCCTGCGGATAAGGCGCCGGTAATCGCATTCAGCCCCCAGCCTGTCGCCGCCGCAACAGGTGCTGCAAGCACGGTCATAAGGTAATAGCTGCTGCCCCATGTCAGAATCATCACGACCCCCAGCGCCGAAATCACCTGCCAGCGTGGGCGCGCGCGCTTCAGATCAGGCATGTCTTGCGGACTTGTGCTGTTGGGGGGGGGCCATCTTACTTTCATCCAAAATCTGCGTTTCCATAACGTTTGCGCAACTGTCCGTCATCGCGCCCAGATTGCGAAGCGCTTGCCACTTGCCGCCGAAACGCTTATTGCTAGGCAGTACTTGAAAGCGCGCGGCAGCTTGCTCATGCCTTACCCAAGCAATAGGAAACGATCCATGACAAAACTGAAATCTCTTGTTGTCGCTGCACTGGTGGCAACCCCGTTCGTCGCCCAGGCAGAACCCACCGGCAACGCGGCTGCCGGCGAATCTGAATTCCGCCAATGCGCAAGCTGCCACGGCGTTGTAGACCCTGATGGCACTGTCATCCAGCGTCTGGCCCCCACTGGCCCCAACCTTTGGGGTGTTGCAGGGCGTCAGGCAGGTGCATATGACGGCTATGCCCGTTTCTCTGGTGCGATTGTTGCGGCGGGTGCGGAACATGGCGTTGTCTGGGACGAAGCAAGCTTCGTCGCCTTTGTAACCGACCCAAGCGGCTATCTGCGCGAGGTCACAGGCGATTCGCGTGCGCGCTCGAACATGAACCACCGCCTGCGCGGCTCTGCTGAAGATATCTATGCCTATCTGGCACAGTTCGGCGAGTAAGCGGCAGCTATCAGAAAATGTACCGCAGAAGCTGGAAAACTGCCCCTGACTGCCATAGGTGTTAGTAGACAGTGAAGGAATTTGTGGTACTTTCAGCACGTGTTTGCAAGGAGTGGAAATGTCAAAAAGACTTCATCATTGGCCGAACGGACCTCGTGAAGGGTATGGCGGCTAGCTTGTAAGACGAACGAATTAAAGGCCCGCCGAATTTTGGCGGGTCTTCTGCTTTTTCAGGGTTTGAATGTGAATAATGGATTTTGAGCTGTTACTTGCCCCCGCTGCGATACTGATCTCTGCATTTGGCGCGTGGTATTTCGCACAAAAGGCAATCCACAACGCGCAGGACATCTCAAGAAAGAAAAATACGTTCGACTATCTGAGCAAGCTGAGTTGGGACAGGGACTACATTCAGGCCAAAAACGTCTTTCTTGAAATCAAGATCGGCCCCAAAAAGCTGAGAGCGGTCGCGGAAGAATATGAACGGCTGAAAAGCAACGGTCATGGCCACAACGCCCCTGATGACGATGAAACCGCAAGAAAGACCATCGTGGAACATGCGGCGATCAAGAACATCCTGAATGAATATGAAGCGCTTGCGATTGCGATCAAGTCCGCCACACTTGATGAACAGATTGTCCGAGAGAATATTCAACAGCAATTTGTAGACCATGTGGACGCGTGCAAGGATTTCATCGAACACACGCGCCGCACCAGCGGGTTCCGGCGACCGGAAAGGATTTGGTGCGAAGTCCAGCTACTGGCTGAAAAATGGCGTCTGTGACGCCTCAAATCAGCCATTCTCGCGCAGAATATGCCCCGCCAGATAGAGCGAGCCACAGATCAGCACATGGGCGCTTGGGTCTTGTGCGGCAATGGATTGCAGCGCTGACAGAACATCTGTCGCCTCGCTGGCCTCAATCCCGGCGCTGCGCGCGGCTTGTGCAGTGGCCTCTGCCGGTAGGGTTGCGGCCTCGCCGGGGATCGAGACTGCGTAGAGATGCTGCGCCACATCCTTTAGAGGGTGCATGAATCCCACCACATCCTTGGTGTTCAGCATGCCGCAGATCAGCCACAACCGCCCGACATTCATCTGCGCCAGCGTGGCTGCAATCGCGCTGCCTGCTGCCGGATTATGCCCGCCATCCAGCCATAACGTGCCCTGCGGCAACGCATCGACCAATGGGCCTGTGCGCAGGCGTTGCATACGCGCAGGCCAATGCGCCTGCGTCATTGCGGCTTCCGCCCCTGCACTATGGTTCAGCGCGCGCAAAGCGGCCAGCGCCATGCCTGCATTCTGCACCTGATGCGGGCCGGGCAGGTTGGGCAAGGGCAGGTCCAGCAGCCCCGTTTCATCCTGATAGACCAGCCGTCCGCCCTCGACACTGACATGCCAATGCTGGCCATAAACCAGCAGCGGCGCGCCAAGGCGCGCGGCGCGCGCCTCGATCACATCCAGCGCGGCCTCATCTTGCGGGCCGACAACACAGGGCACCCCGCGTTTGAGGATGCCCGCCTTCTCGGCCGCAATTTCGGGCAGGGTGGTGCCCAGATATTGCTGGTGGTCCAGACTAACCGGCGTGATGACTGTCAGCGCGGGGCGGTCAACCACATTCGTGGCATCCAGCCGCCCGCCAAGCCCCACTTCCAGCAGCGTGTAATCCGAAGGCATGCGCGCGAAAGCCAGCAGCGCGGCGCAGGTCGTAATCTCGAAATAGGTGATCGCGTCCGTGCCATTGGCGGCAAGGCATTCGTCCAGCAGTGCCGACAACGCCTCTTCGGAGATTAGCGCGCCTGCCAGCCGGATACGTTCATGAAACCGCGCCAGATGCGGCGAAGTATAGGCATGCACGCGCGCGCCGTCCCCTTCCAGCCCCGCGCGAATCATCGCCTGCGTTGACCCTTTGCCATTGGTGCCCGCAATGTGAATGACAGGCGACAAGCGGCGTTCGGGGTGGTCGAGCGCGGCCAGCAGACGCCAGACACGGTCCAGCGTCAGGTCAATGATCTTGGGGTGGAACTGCATCATCCGCGCCAGCAGCGCGTCAGAGTTGGCCGTGCTCATTTTTCCTCGGGCGTTTGGGCGGCGGCTTCGGCCTGTGCCGCCTCGATTACTGCGGCAGGGTCGGGGCGCGGCAGATCGCCATGCACCACAGGGCCAAGGCCCCCCAGCATGCGCAGAATTGTCGCAATCTCGGCGCGCAGTTTCGGGCGCGGGGTCACACGGTCCAGCATGCCATGTTCCAGCAGATATTCGGCGCGCTGGAACCCCTCGGGCAGTTTCTCGCGGATGGTTTGTTCAATGACGCGCGGCCCTGCGAAACAGATCAGCGCGCCCGGTTCGGCAATCTGGACATCGCCCAACATGGCATAGCTGGCGGTAACGCCGCCGGTGGTGGGATGGGTCAGCACCACGATATAGGGCAGGCCCGCTTCGCGCAGCATATCCACGGCAACAGTCGTGCGCGGCATCTGCATCAGCGACAAAATTCCTTCCTGCATCCGCGCGCCACCTGCGGCGGAAAACAGAACCAAGGGCAGCTTGCGCTTGATGGCATGTTCGCAGCCCGCAATGATGGCATTACCCACATGCATGCCCATGGACCCTGCCATAAAGCCGAAATCCTGCGCCACAGCAACCAGCCGCGTGCGAAACACCTCGCCCTCGGCCACCAGCATGGCTTCTTTCTCGCCGGTCTGTTTTTGCGCGGCTTTCATGCGGTCGGGGTATTTCTTCTGGTCCCGAAACTGCAACGGGTCCGCAATCGGCTGGGGCACCGCGATTTCGGTATACAGACCGCCATCAAAGAACGCGGCAAAGCGTTCGCGCGGGCTGACCGTCATGTGATGGCCGCAGGAATTGCACACGCGCTGATTATCCGTCAATTCACGGTGAAACAGCATCGTGCCGCAACTGGGGCATTTTTCCCACAGGTTTTCCGGCATCTCGCGGCGTGAAAACAGCGAGTTGATCGTGGGGCGAACGTAATTGGTGATCCAGTTCATCGGGCAGTCCCTGCACAAGATGGCAGTCAGATAATGGGCTGGCGCGGGAATTGCAATCAGCGCCCGCGCAATGCCCGCCTGCAAATCGCCCAGACCAGCAGCATGCCCAGCAGATCAAGCCCCAGAAGCGGCAGGATTGTCTCTGTATCACTGGCCGAGAATGGCAGCCGGTACAGCGCCAGCCCGTCCAGCGCCTCGCCGGTGGTGAACAGCAAGATCGCAAACAAGTTATTGGCGAAATGCAGCCCCCACGCCATGCCGATGGACCCAGAGCGCGCGGTCAGATCCGCCATCAACAGGCCAAACGCCCCTGTCAGGAACACAATCATCCAGACAGACCCGCCCATCTCCTCGGGTGCGTAATGCACCAGCCCGAAGATAACCGAAGGCAGCACCATCCAGACCCAGCGCGAGGCAAAGCGCGCCGCCAGTTGTTGCTGCATATAGCCGCGAAACACCAGCTCTTCCGCCCCTGTCTGGATCAACAACCCCACAAGCGCGAGGGGCAGGAACATCAGCCACACATTCCACGCAACGCCGCGTGTCAGATCCAGCGTTGCCAGAAACCAGATGATGCCGGGCAGCGCCACAAGCGCGAAAATCCCGAACCCCACAGCAAAATCGCGCAACACGATGTCGCGCGGGCCAAACAGCGTGGCAACAGGGCGTTTATGCACCCAGCGCGCAGCCGCAAAAGCCCCCAGGGCCATGCCCACAAATGTCAGCAGCAACAGGATCAGCGATGCAGGCGTGCTGCCAGTGCCAATCGCGCCCAGCGCCTCTTCCAGCCGGCTGGCCCCAAGCGCCAGACCGATGACACCCGCCATCGCGCCCATCCACAGAATGTAGATGACGAAAAGCAGCACCAGCCCCAAAACCAGCCGCCACAGCTGCGGGCGCAGCCGCGCAGGGGCCACATAACGATCAAAAACAAGCGGCTTGAGCAACATGACACACCCCAAGGCATAAATGAATGACACTTGCCTTAAATAGCCTATGTCGCGGGGCTTCAAGCATTTCTGATCTGCGTGCATGCGTGACTCTGCCCGCGCAACGTGACAGTTTGGCGCAAAGGCCATGACAAGGTATGTCAACGATGGCAGGCGCAACGCTGGCTCTGGTAATTATATTGCAGGTGAGTTTCATCATCCGCGCGTTGCTGCGCGCGGGGTTGACCCCTTCTGCGCGGCTGGCTTGGGTGACGGTCATCTCGGCCCTGCCGGGTGTGGGGATCGCGGCCTATTTCCTGTTTGGCGAAATCCGGCTGGAACGGGCCAAGCGCGAACGCATGCGCGAGGTGCGCAACCAGTTGCTGGCCGCACAGGCCAGCAGCCCCGACCAGCCCCTGACCCTGCAAGGCCCCGCCATTCCCAGTTTCGCGGCGGGCCACGCCACCAGCGGGTTCATTCCCGTTGCAGGCAACCGCCTGACCCTTCTGCCCGAAGGGGATGCGATGATGGAGGATATGTTCACCGCCATCGACGCGGCGCAAGACCATGTGCATGTGCTGTTCTACATCTGGCTGCCTGACATAACAGGCACCCGCATGGCCGACAGCCTGTGCCGCGCCGCACGGCGCGGCGTGGCCTGCCGCGTGCTGGTCGATGATCACGGCGCGCGGCGCCTGATCCGCTCGCCCCTATGGCGGCAGATGCAGGGCGCGGGTGTTGCGCTGGAACGTGCCGCACCTGTGGGCAACCCGCTGGTCAGCCTGCTGTTCCGGCGTCTGGACCTGCGCAATCACCGCAAGATCGTGGTGGTCGATAACCGCATCAGCTGGGTTGGCAGCCGCAATTGCGCCGATGCCGCCTTTGCCATCAAGCCCCGTTTCGCGCCTTGGGTGGATATCCTGATGCGGCTGGAAGGGCCGATTGTGCGCCAGCAACAGGCGGTGTTCCTGCATGACTGGATGACGCATCACGCCGAAGACCTGAGCGCGCTGTTGAGCACCGACGCGCCAGATCCGAATGCAGGGCCGGTGATTGCGCAAGTCATCGCCTCCGGGCCGGATGACGTCTATACCACCCCGTCCGACGCGATGCGCGCCATGATCTATGCGGCCACCGACCATCTGTTCCTGACCACCCCCTATTATGTGCCCGACCAAGCCTTGCACACAGCGCTATGTTCCGCAGCCGAACGCGGGGTGCGGGTGGACCTGATCCTGCCTGCGCGCAATGACAGCCTGATTGTGGGCGCAGCCAGCGAAAGCCTGTATCCTGACCTGCTGCGCGCAGGGGTGCGCATTCACTTGTTCAAGGAAGGCTTGATCCATTCCAAGATCGTCACGGTTGACGGGCTGTTCGGCATGATCGGCACCGCCAATCTGGACCACCGCAGCTTTGACCTGAACTACGAAAATTCGCTGATGTTCCAATCCACCCAGGTCATCGCCGCGCTGGATGCCCGCCAGCACAGCTATATCGCGCGCGCCCGCACCCTTGAAGGGGATGAGGTGCAGCGCTGGTCCGCCCTGCGCCGGTTGCGCAACAACACAGTGGCGCTGGCCTCGCCGCTTTTATAAGCGCGCCCCTCTACCGTTGTGCCATCTTGTCATTGCAAAAGTGCTGGGCTATGCGTCAATCCTGAACATGTGAAGGTTATACCACATGAGCCTGACCGCCCAGACGCCGACTGCCGAACGCACCACATGGCTTGTGTTGCTGGCAATCAGCCTGTGTCACATGATCAATGACATCATGCAAAGCCTGCTGGCCGCGATCTATCCGCTGCTGGCGTTGGAATTTGACCTGAGTTTCTGGCAGATCGGGATGATGACCTTTGCCTTTCAGGTCACCGCATCCTTGTTGCAACCGCTGGTTGGCCTTGTCACCGACCGCCGCCCCATGCCGCAATCGCTGCCCATTGGCATGGGGTCCACGCTGTGCGGGCTGATCCTGCTGGCCTATGCCGACAGCTATGGCGGGCTGCTGACAGGGGCCATGCTGATCGGCATCGGCTCGGCGGTGTTTCACCCGGAATCAAGCCGCATCGCGCGGCTTGCCTCTGGCGGCAAATTCGGCACCGCGCAATCGCTGTTTCAGGTGGGCGGCAATTTCGGCGCGGCCCTTGGCCCTTTGCTGGCCGCGTTCATTGTTGTGCCCTTGGGGCGGCCAAGTGTGGCGGCGTTTGCCATTATGGCGCTGGTGGGCATGGTCATCCTGAACCGCGTGGGGCTGTGGTATGGCACGCTGACCCGCGCCAGCGCAGGCAAGGGCCGGCTCACCCAGACACATGGACTGGCGCGCAACCGCGTGATCTGGGCGATTGTGGTGCTGGCCATCCTGACCTTCAGCAAGAACGCCTATACGGCCAGCATTTCCAGCTATTACACGTTTTTCCTGATCGAGCGGTTCGATCTGGGCATCGTGCCTGCGCAGCAGATGCTGTTCCTGTTTCTTGCCGCCTCTGCGGCAGGGGTCATGCTGGGCGGACTGATTGGCGACCGCTTCGGCCCGCTGGTGGTGATCTGGGCCTCGATTCTGGGCGTGCTGCCCTTCACACTGATGCTGCCTTATGTGGGGCTTGGGGCAACGGCGGTGCTGTCGGTCATCATCGGGGTCATCATCGCCTCGGCCTTTCCGGCCATTGTGGTCTATGCCCAAACCCTGCTGCCCGGGCGCGTGGGGCTGGTGGCGGGCATCTTTTTCGGCTTTGCCTTTGGCATGGGCGGAATCGCGGCAGCGGTCTTGGGGGTATTGGCCGATTCCCGTGGCATTGCATGGGTCTATCAGGCCTGCGCCTTTCTGCCGCTTCTGGGGCTGTTTACCATTTTCCTGCCGCGCCAATCCGCCCTCGGGTCTTGACCCGCGCGCAGGCGGCTGCTACGTCCTGCAGAAGCGCGGGCGTTGTGTAATGGTAAGACCTCAGCCTTCCAAGCTGATGACGCGGGTTCGATTCCCGCCGCCCGCTCCAGAATCTCTTGCATCCTGCTCTATTTGCCTTTCTGCTGCATGGGTCAGCATGAGAGGGTCCGCGTATGAGTTCAATTCCAATGCCACTCAACGGGAAGGTAACAGCCTTCCTCAACCAGCACGCCCCCGAAGAAATACGCCGCACGGTCGAGCAGGCGCGCAAACGCGACACGCTGGCCGGCAGCTACCCCTATGACCGCTGGATGAACAAATCCGACTATCAAGACGCCCTCACCCCGCTGCAATTCGAACTGGCCAAACTTCAGCACTGGCTGGCCGAGACGCAGCAACGCGTCATCGTCATCTTCGAGGGGCGCGACACGGCCGGTAAATCCGGCGCGATCAACCGCATCACCGAAGTCACCAATCCCCGCACTGTCCGGGTGGAAGCCTTGCCAAAACCCACCGACCGCCAGCTGCGCGAATGGTTTTTCCAGCGCTATGTCGAACGCCTGCCTGCGGGGGGCGAAATGGTGCTGTTTGACCGCTCGTGGTACAACCGCGCCGTGATTGAACATGTCTTCGGCTTCTGCACCCCCGAGCAGCGCGCGCGATTCTTTCAGCAAGTGCCGGAATTTGAACGCATGCTGGTGGGCGACGGTGTGCATCTGGTCAAGATCTGGCTGAATGTCTCGCGCGCCGAACAATTGCGCCGCCTGCTGGCGCGCGAAGGCAACCCGATGCGCCATTGGAAACTCTCGCGCATCGATATCGAGGGGTTGGGCAAATGGGACAGCTACACCCATGCCATCGCCCAGACATTCGAGCGCACCCATACCACGCATGCCCCCTGGACAGTCATCCGCGCGGAAGACAAGTATCGCGCGCGGCTGGCTGTCTTGCTGCACCTGCTGGGCACCCTGCCCTATGCGCTGAAAGAGCCCGCCAACATCCCCGCGCCCGACCCGAACATCTGCGGCACGCCCGCCATCTGGGACGCCGAGTTATGGGATGATGGCACCTGACGGCCCCATTTTCTTGCGCCAAATACTCTCGGGGGGGGCCATGCCATGCATGGCGGGGGGCAGACAGCCCCCCAACACCGCTGGAAATCGCACCGCGCACGCCTAAACTGTGCAACACAGGAGGCTTCATGAAAGCGCTGACCCTTTACGATATTACCAAAAGCTTTGAAACCGCCGAAGGGCGGGTCGAAGTGCTGAACGCTGTCTCTCTGGGGCTGGAGGCAGGCCAGTCGCTGGCCCTGACCGGCGAGAGCGGCAGTGGCAAATCCACCCTTTTGCATATTGCTGCGGGGTTGGAGCAGCCCGATGCGGGCCGCATCTTTGTAGGGCCAGAGGATCTGACCGCCATGGGCGATGCGGGGCGCGCGCGTTTGCGCCGTGGGCAGGTCGGGTTGATCTTTCAGCAGTTCAACCTGATCCCCTCGCTAAGTGTCGCGGCCAATCTGGGGTTTCAGGCGCGGCTGGCGGGCAAGGCAGATGACGGGTTCGTCACCGATCTGGCGCAGCGGCTGGGGTTGGGGGGGCTGATGCAGCGCTACCCCGAACAGCTTTCGGGCGGGCAGCAGCAGCGCGTGGCCATAGGGCGCTGCCTTGCCGCGCGCCCTGCCCTTGTGCTGGCGGATGAACCCACCGGCAATCTGGACGAGGCGACAGGCGATCAGGTGCTGGACCTGATGTTGCAGCTGACCGCTGAGGCGGGGGCGGCCCTTTTGCTGGTCACCCATTCGCCCCGCCTTGCTGCGCGGTGCGATGCCCGCGCGCATCTGCGGGCGGGCCAGCTTGCAGAGGCACCATGACGCGCGCGGCCCTTCTCGCGCTCATCTCACATTGGTGGCGCAATCCCTTGCAACTGGTCATGTTGCTGGTGGGGCTGGCGCTGGCAACCGCGCTGTGGTCCGGTGTGCAGGCCCTGAATGCCGAGGCCCGCGCGGCCTATAGCACCGCCGAGGGGCTGTTGTCGGATGGCGGCACCGCGCGTCTGGAACACGCCTCTGGCCAGATGGATCAGGCCGAATTCGCCCGCCTGCGCCGCGCGGGCTGGCATGTCTCGCCTGTGATCGAGGGGCGCGCGGCTTTGGGCACAGGCCGCGTCACGGTTCTGGGGATCGACCCGCTCAGCACCGAGGCAGGCATGGGCGCGGCCCTTGCCGCGTCTGATCTGGAGGGGTTTTTCAACGGGCTTGGCTATGCCCACCCCCAGACGCTTGCAGAAATCGGCCCCACAGACCAGCCCTTGCGCGCCACGCAGGCCGTGCCGGTCGGCACAGTCCTGTTCGACATCGCAACTGCGCAAACCCTGTTGGGCGCTGATGGCTGGATCACCCGCCTTAGCCTTGCGGCCAGCCAACCCGACGGGCTGCAACCGCTGGAAACGCTTGCCCCCGGGCTGCGCCTGATTGCCCCTGATGACGGGGCAGAGCTTGCGGGCCTGACCGACAGTTTCCATCTGAACCTGACAGCCTTTGGCCTGCTGGCCTTTGCAGTGGGGCTGTTCATTGTGCATTCTGCGGTTGGGCTGGCCTTCGAGCAGCGCCGCGCCATGTTTCGCACCCTGCGCGCCCTTGGCCTGCCGCTGCGCCATCTGACCGCCTGCCTTGCAGGCGAAATGGTGCTGTTCGCGCTGGTCGCAGGGGCTGCGGGGCTTGCCATGGGCTATCTGCTGGCCGCCGCCCTGCTGCCCGACGTCGCGCTGACGTTGCGCGGGCTTTACGGCGCGCCGGTTCCCGGCCGCCTGCAATTCGACCCGCTCTGGGCGCTGGCGGGCCTGGGTATGACGCTGGCAGGCACCGCGCTGGCAGGCGCACAGGCGCTGTGGCGGCTGTGGCATATGCCTGTGCTTGCCCCCGCGCAGCCCCGCGCATGGGCGCATGCCAGCGCGCGCATGATGCGCCTGCAAGGCGCGGCGGCGCTGGCGCTGGCAGGGCTGGCGGGTGTCCTTGCCCTGACCGGCAGCGGGCTTGTCGCCGGATTTTCCCTGCTGGCCGCAACTCTGCTTGCAGCCGCGCTGGCCGTGCCGCTGGTGCTGTCTGCCCTGCTGGCCGTGGCTGAACGCATGGCCCGCGGGCCTGTGGCGCAATGGTTCTGGGCCGACAGCCGCCAGAACCTGCCACGCCTGTCGCTGGCACTTATGGCGCTGATGCTGGCTCTTTCGGCCAATATCGGGGTGGGCACAATGGTCGCAAGTTTCCGCGCGACCTTTATCGACTGGCTGGACCTGCGCCTTGTGGCCGAGGTGAATGTCCTGCCCCGCAGCCCGTCCGAGGCCGAAGCCCTGCATGCTTTCCTCACCCCGCGCGCCGATGCCATCCTGCCCATGCAGCGCATTGACGCAACACTTGGCGGCCAGCCCGCACAGGTCTACGCGATGAAAGACCACGCCACCTTCCGCGACAACTGGCCCCTGATCGCCCCTGTGGCCAATGTCTGGGACAGGCTGGCGGCAGGCGATGGTGTGCTGGTCAATGAGCAACTCTACCGCCGTGCCGGGCTACGACCCGGCACCTCGACGCTGGACTTGCCGGGCATTGGTCCCCTGCCGGTTCTGGGGGCCTACCCCGATTACGGCAACCCGCTGGCGCAGGCTGTGCTGTCGCAAGAGCGCTTTATCGCGGCCTACCCCGACACCCCCATCCGCCAATTCGCCCTCCGCACCTCGGACGCCCCTGCCCTGATCGCCGCCCTTCAGGATGATTTCGGCCTGCCAGCCACCCAGATCACCGATCAGGCGCAGGCCAAGGCGCTGTCGCTCAGCATATTCGAGCGGACCTTCCTGATCACCCGCGCGCTGAATGTCCTGACGCTGTCGGTTGCGGCGCTGGCACTGTTTGCAGCCCTTGTCACCCTGTCGGGCATGCGGCTGGCGCAGCTGGCCCCGCTTTGGGCGCTGGGGCTGACGCCGCGGCATCTGGCCGCGCTGGAACTGGCGCGCGCGCTGGTGCTTGGCCTGCTGACGATGGTCTTTGCCCTGCCTGTGGGGGTGTTGCTGGCACAAGTGCTGCTGTCGGTCATCAATGTGCAGGCTTTTGGCTGGCGCTTGCCCATGCAGGTCTTTCCCGCCGATTGGGCGCGGCTGGGCCTATGGGCCAGTGTGGCCGTACTGGCCGCAGCCGCTGTGCCCGCGCTGCGGCTGTGGCGTAAGGGGGCTGCGCAATTGCTGCGCGTCTTTGCGTATGAACGCTAGCTGTGCCATCCCGCGCGCGCTGGTGCGCGGCTTGCCGCTCGGCACGCATTCCCCCTATCATCACGTTCCATGTGCCCGCATCATGGCGTTGATCTCTTTGATATGAAACGCCAGCATTGCATTTGCCTCGATGGACTGGCTGGCATTGCGGGCCTGTTCATAGCCTTCAAGCACATGTCTTTCGCCCTCTGCGACGCGGTCCATCACATCGTCATCCACATCTTCAAACCATGACCGGATTTCGATGAGAGAGCTGTTGACCGTTCCGAAAAATGACCCGTCCTTGTCGGGGTTGCGCCCTGATTTGCGCAAATACTCGGCCAGTTCGCGTTCATGCTTTTTATGGGTTGCAAGAAACGTGTCGGACACAGGTTTGAACTCCGGCTCTGCTTTTTGCGAGAATTTCTCAAATCCCGCGATGGTATCAAGCACGCGGGTATGCACCTCTGCGATCTTGTCCAGCGGGTCATCGCCCGGGCCTTCCTGTGTGGCAGGCACCGTTTCGATGGGGTCACCGGCAGTCGGGGCCACTTTCGGGTTCAGATGTTTAATGTCTTTGGGGTCCATGAGTTGGCCTTTCGCTGTAGAAACGTGAAAAAGCCGGTCCCGCAGAACCGGCTTTTTGGGTTATGTCACATCGGCGGTTGCCCTCGGACTGCGCGCGCGATCATTGCGACCACGAACAGCACAAGGAACACAACGAACAGAATTTGCGCAATCGATGATGCCGCACCCGCGATACCGGAGAATCCAAGTGCCGCAGCAACCAGAGCAACGATCAGAAAAGTAAGAGCCCAGCCTAGCATGGTGTTTCCTTTCAATGTGCGTCGCATCTGCGACCATTGAAAGAAGAACGACTTGCCCGCCCCCTCGGTTCCGTCCGCGCACAAACGGGTGTAGTGCAGCGCCCATAAAAAAGGCCCGGCATTGCCGGGCCTTCTTCGTGCGGGGGTTAAAATTCAGGCATTCAGCGTCTGGGTGGAGGCAAAGAACATCGCTTGCGACACAGCAGAGCGCACCTGCTCTTCCTCGAAGGGTTTGGTGATCAGGAATGCCGGTTCCGGCTTGTCGCCAGTCAACAGGCGTTCGGGATAGGCGGTGATGAAGATCACAGGAATATCAGGGTATTGCGCCAACAGCTCGGTCACGGCTTCAACCCCGGAAGAGCTGTCCGCCAGATGGATATCTGCCAATATCAGATCAGGGCGTTCGCGTTTGCCCAAAGCAACCGCTTCTGTATGGGTGCGCGCGATGCCTGTCACATTATGGCCCATTTCGGCAACAATGCTTTTGATGTCCAGCGCGATCAGCGGCTCATCCTCGATGATCTGGATATGCCCTTGCACGGATTTCGACATTTCGTGATAGGCGATGGCGATCAGTTCCTGCGCCTCGGCCACGGGCACCTGAATAATCTGGGCAATCTGGTCATAGGACAAATCTTCAAGCGAGCGCAGCAGCAACGCCTCGCGCGTGTTTGGGGTCAGTTCGGCCAGCAATGATTGCGCGCGCGCCTCGATCCCCTCGACAGGGTCAAGGCCGACGGGCGCGCCTGTGGTCTGCCAGACTGTATGAAATGCCTGAAACAGCGCCAGTTTGGGGGATAACGCATCATCCAGCAGACTGCGATCTTGCAAGATTGCTTCCAGCGTTGCGGCTGCGTAACTGTCACCCGATTGCTGTGATCCGGTCAGGGCGCGCGCATACCGGCGCAGATAGGGCAGTTGTTTTGCAATCTGCAAAGATGTTGACATGTTCTCTCCCAAGGGTGTGTGCATGAAGTAGTACCATCTTTTCATGTGACAATCAGGGAATTCTGACGTCTTCGGGTAACCATTTAATGTTTCAAGGAACCAAAACACATAACTCTGCGTTTGGTTCCCTGATGCAGCCATGAGCGCTGCCTTGCGCATCCGGCAGGATCATGTCAGGTTTAGAGAAGTTGGAGCCTTTGGCGAAATGATGATAATGAGTGGTAAGGACGACCCCGATTCCAATGCGATTTCGCCATCGGTGGCGCAACAAATCGATGAGAACCTGAAACGGCTTTACTCCGACACCACGTCCGAAGCCCTGCCCCCTAGCCTGACTTCCCTTCTGAATGCGCTGCGAGAGAAAGACGCTCAGAAAAAGTCAGGTGACGAATGACCACGGAAAAAAAGGCGCCCGCGCCTGCTGCCGATCCGCGTAATGAGATTGTCACGCACTTGCCCGCCTTGCGCGCCTTCGCGCGCGGGCTGACAGGAAATGTGTCCAGCGCGGATGATCTTGTGCAGGATACAGTGCTGAAAGCCTGGAGCAAGTTTGACCAGTTCAAGCAAGGCACCAATCTGCGCGCGTGGCTGTTTACCATTTTGCGCAATGCGTTTTTGTCACAGCAGCGCAAACGCGCCAAGGAAGTGTCTGACAGCACAGGTAGCTTTGCCGCCAAGCTGGCCTCCAAGCCCGACCATGACGGCCGTCTGGCCCTGCAAGAATTGAATGATGCAATGCGCACCCTGCCTGTCGAGCAGCGCGAAGCGTTGCTTCTTGTGGGGGCTTTGGGCTTCTCGGTCGAGGAAGCTGCCGAAACCTGTGGCTGCGCCCCCGGAACAATCAAAAGCCGCGCCAATCGCGGGCGCAAAGCTTTGGCCGAAATTCTGCATCTCGATCAGGCAGAACAGATTGATCCGACCGACAGTTCTGTTGCAGCCGTCATGGCCGCGGCCCCGACAATATTCTGAGGGTGTAGCCATCAAGCGGCGCTATTTGACATTGCCTGAAATCAGCAACCGTCTGGCGACACGCCTTGCGATCTTGCTGACTCTCGCGCTTGCGCCACTGGGCTCTATTGCCATCTATTCAGAGTTGGAGACATGGCAGGCGCGAAAGGCCGCATCTGAATCGCGCCTGATTACCCGCACCGTCGAGACAGTGACCGGCCAGCGCGCCTTGCTTGAAAGTGCCATGCTGGCGTCAGATACTCTATCGCAGCTGGTTGTTGACAGGTTGGAAAACACAGCCGCCTGTTCTGCCTTTCTGGCAAATTTTATCGCAGATTCAGCGTTTTATGCTTTTGCAGGCTTTATCGGGGTCGATGGGCTGATGACCTGCATCTCAGAGGGGGAGCCTGTCGATTTCAGCGCAAGCCCGACTTTTGCCGAATCCGTCCAAAACCCAAGGGCGTCATTCAGTTTTCAGCCCTCGGGGGCGATTACCGGCCGCCCTGTTGTGCTGATCAACCGCCCTGTATTCGAGGAGGACACCTTGCTTGGCTTCCTCTCGATCTCGATCTCTCGCAGAAGTTTCGATATGATCGCAACGGCACCGGATAACGAAAACTCGCCGCGCATCTCTTACCTTGTCAACAACCGTGGCCAGACGCTGACCAGTTCCGACACCCCGGATGCTGACGATTTCCTGCCGGAACCAGAGATGCTGGAACGGATCATCAACCAGCGCGAGGGTGTCTTTACGGCCCCCAGCTATGGCGGGGACAAGCGGCTGTTCACCATAGCAGAACTGATGCCGGGGCAATTATACGTCCTTGGCAGCTGGAATGCCGCGCAATCCAGCAATCTGCGCGAGTTCAATTACTGGCGCGTCGGTTTTCCATTGCTGATGTGGCTGGCCTCGGTCGCGGTGGTGATGTTTGCTGTGCATTATATGGTCGTGCGGCATCTGCGCCAGATCAACAGGCAGTTGCGGCGCTTCGCCCTTGGCAATCGCGCCGAATTCCAGCGCCTGCCCGAAGAAGCCCCGACCGAACTGCGCGAGATTGACTCGACCTTCACCAAAATGGCGCGTCTGATCCGGCGCGACGAAGACGAGCGCGAAGATGCCTTGCGCGAGAAGACAGTCTTGCTGAAAGAGGTTCACCATCGGGTTAAGAATAATCTGCAACTCATCGGCTCGATCCTGAACCTGCAATTACGCCGAGTGACCGACACAGAGGCGCGCTGCATTTTGCAAGGGGTTCAGGCGCGCGTCCGCTCGCTGGCCTCGATCCATCGCAAGCTGTATGAACAAGACCGCCTCTCTTACACGAATGCGACAGATTTCCTTGAAACGATCTTGCGCGAGACACTGGCCCTTGCGCGGTCCGAACAGGCCGAAATTGATGTGAAGACAGAGTTTGAACCTGTTATCCTGCCGCCTGACAAAATCATCCCGACCGCGCTTTTATTCGCCGAGGCGCTGACAAACGCGTTGAAACATGCCCAAGCCCCGCAGCCCGATACGCCCCCGCGCCTGACCATCAGTTTCCGCGCACGCGACGGATATGCAGATTTGCAGGTGCGCAATTCGCTTGCCGATGCGGGAACCGGAAGCGTGGCCTACGGGTTGGGACAAGAGTTGATGACGGCGTTTGCCCTACAGATGCATGCCGAATTTGAAAGCGGCAGGGTGCAGGATGACCAAGGCCATGGCTGGGAATTGCGCCTGCGTCTGGGCGATTCCGGTTTGAATGACACCGCACCGCACGCACAGGCATAACCCGTGCCCCAATACGTTTGGCCGAAAGGCACAGCCCATGTCAGACCCGCAGATCAAGTTGGACGACCCGGTTGACGAACACCGCGCCCTGCATGCGACCGAGTCGCGCATCGCATTGGCGGGGCATCCGCTGCATGCCATGCTGGTGGCCTTTCCCATTGCGCTGACAATGTCGGTCTTTGGCGCAGACCTTTTGTATTGGTGGACAGGAGATGCGTTCTGGGCGCGCGCCGCAGGGTGGGCGGCCTTCGGCGCATTTCTGCTGGGCGTGGTTGCAGGGGTTACAGGGACAGTTGAATTGCTGTTGGTGCGGGGCATTCGCAACCGCTCTGCCAGTTGGACGCATTTCATTCTGGCGGTCATGTTGCTGTCGATACTGGGAACCAACTGGGCCTATCGCATCGGGGATTATGAAGGCGCGGTTTTGCCCTTGGGGCTGATCTTGTCCGCAGTGGCAGCGGGGCTGACGGCGGCCACGGGCTGGCATGGGGGGAAACTGGTCTTTGACTATCAGATCGGCACCAAAATGCCACAAACCAAGCCCTGACACTCCGGCGCCGTGTCAGGTTTTGTGGAACCGATCCGTCCCCCCGCCCGTTAAAAAACGATGAAGGCACCGTCCAAACCCACAACCCGCGTGGCCCGCGCCCACCAGCCCGCCGCAGATCGCCCGTTTGACGTGGTGATCCATGCAACAGCCCTTTTGGTGCTGGGCGCGGGCGCGGTGGTCGCGCCTTTTGCGGTGTTGCATTATGCAGGGCCTGCCCCCACTGGCGGGGGAATATGGAATTTCAGCATGGGTCTGGGGTTTGGCGCAATGGCGCTGGCGGCGCTGCAATTCGCGCTGACAGGGCGCTTGCGCTGGATCACGCATCCGTTCGGGGCCGATATTGTCTATCTGGCGCATCGCTATCTCAGCTGGGGCGCAGTGGCGCTGATGCTGGGGCATTTTGGCCTGCTTTATGTGTTCCACCAACCCGCGCTTGGTGTCCTCAACCCGCTGGAGGCGCGCTGGGAATTAACCGCAGGGCGCGTGGGTTTGGGCTGTTTTCTGGCACTGATTGTCACATCGGAATTTCGCAAACGCCTGCATCTGCGCCATGAATGGTGGCGCAGGCTGCATCTGGGGCTGGCGATATCTGGCATGATTGCCGCCACTGCCCATGTGCTGGGCGTGGGCAATCTGACCGACACGCCCGCCAAGCGCGCGCTATGGCTGGGGGTGACATTCGGGTTTGTGGCGGTGCTGGTCTATACACATCTGATCCGGCCGTGGTTCTCGGCGCGCAACCCGTGGCGCGTGGTGTCCAACACTGCAGAGCGCGGCGGCGTGCATACGCTGGAATTGGAACCCGAAGGCCGCGCGCTGCATCGCTGGAAGCCGGGACAATTTGCTTGGCTGAAGATAGACCGCTCGCCCTATTCGCTGGTCGAGCATCCTTTCACCATTTCCACCGCCCCCGAGAAAGGCCCGAATCTGGCCTTCTCGATCAAGCCGCTGGGCGATCATTCCGCAGAACTGGCGCAAACGCCTGTGGGCGCGCGGGCTTATGTGGATGGGCCTTATGGGGCCTTCTCGATCGACCGTATGGCGAAAGCCCCCGGTCTGGTGATGATTGCAGGCGGTGTGGGGATCACGCCCATTCTGGCCAACCTGCATGCGCTGGACGCGCGCGGCGACACGCGCCCTGTTATATTGATCTATGCCAACCCGACATGGGAAGAGGCCAGCTTCCGCGAGGAACTGGACGCGATGAAAAGACGCCTGAACCTGACGCTTGTGCATGTCATCGAAACCCCGCCAGAGGGGTGGCAGGGCGCGCAAGGCCGCGTCAACCGCGAGACGCTGATCCAGCATCTGCCCGCCGATACGCGCAGATGGCCGCATCTGCTATGCGGGCCGGGGCCGATGGTGCAGGCCCTGCGCCACGAGTTGCATGATCTTGGTGTCAAACCCCGCCATATCGATTACGAAATCTTCGAGCTGGTCTGAGATGCGCCCGAAACTCGCCCTGTTTTTCGCAATTTTCCTGACTGTGCTGGCCATAGCTTTGGCCGCGCTGCTGGCGCTTTCCGCAGTGTGAGTGGTGCAAGATTTGGCGAAAGACTGGCGGCGCATCGCTGACCGCAACAAAGCAGGGCTGCATCGCGCGGCGACGCAGCCCTTGCCGCTATTTGCGCGGGCGCTCGCGCTTGCGGTTCCTGACTTGGGTATAGACACTGACCCCGAACAGGAACGCTTCCATCAATGCGGGAAACTCTCCTTTCGGTTGGTAATGCTCACCCCGCGCCGCATTCGCGCGCAACTGCTGGTCGATGGTGGGGATTTCCGGCGCGCCCCGCCCGCGCGCGGCCAGCACAATCAGGCCCACGCCACTTAGGATCGCGCCGCAGGCCAGATTTGCGACAAGTGGCGAAAACTCTTGCGCAATAACCATCCAGCCCGCCGCAACAAGGAAGCCGCCCCCTGCCAGCAGAAAGGCCGCCCCCAGTGCTGCCATGACAATCTGGCGCATCTGCCAATGCAGCTTGCGCCTGATCTGTTGGTATGGGACCAGCATCAGCGGCGCTGCATGACCAGTGCCAGCAAGAACCCCGCACCCGCCGCAAGGCCCAAGGCAAGGGCCGGGCGCTCCTTGGCGAAATCTTCGGCGGTTCCAAGGACATCTTCCACCTGATCGGCGGCATAGTCATAGCCTTCGCCCGCTGTCTCGACCGCCCTGCGTCCGCTGCGGCGCGCTGTTCTTGCGGCGTGGCGGGCGGTTTGCTGCCCTGCCCGTTTCACCGCCGATGTCAGTTCGGCAAGGTCGTTTTTCACAAGCTCAAGCTGCTCGCGCAGCTCGTCATAGGTCAGTTCCGCCAGCTCCTCGACATCTTGGGCGGTGCGCGCGGCATTATCCTTGGCCTGCGCGGCTTTTGCGCTGATATCCGTGTCCGAATTCTGAGGTGATTGTCGCGCCATGATAACTCCTGTTCGCGCACCTGTCCGGCGCGCTGTATGTGATGATGTGTGGGGCGTCTGGCGGGTCAGCTTACTTGGCCAACAGGCCGCTTTGAAAGGATGCCGCGCAAACGCCTTTGTGCCGAATACATCTAGAAGTTATGTAACTCTTCAAATGCGCGGCGGTTCCAAAGCCTGCAATTTCTTGCCGGAACCCAAGCTGCCGTAACGGCGCGGGGACAAACCTCTTGCCTCTTACCGGAATATGCGGCACGCTTTGGGCAGTTGTGGATAAAAAAGGCACATTTCACACCCTTTCGGGGGGAGTGCGCCCCTTCAAGACAGGAAGTCGCTTGCGTCCCGACACAGATACGACCGTTTTTCAATCGCGCGGGTATTTTGGAAAGTTCATGAATGGACTGAGCGCCGCCTTGATGGCGCAGCGCAGCTTGAAATATCAGGTGATCTTCGGCCTTTGGGCCATTACGATCGCAACCTCGCTGCGGTTCGCGCTGGATGACGTGTTGCCACCGGGCTTTCCCTTTCTGACCTTTTTTCCTGCGGTCATGTTGTCGCTGGTCTTTGCCTCGGTGCGGTGTGGCATTGTCGTGGCGCTGGTCTGCGGGATGATTGCGTGGTTCTGGTTCATTGCCCCTGTGGGGCAATTCGGCCTGACACTCGGGGCGGTTCTTGCGATCGGCTTTTATGTCCTGATCACCACAACCGATGTGCTGTTCATCACTGCTGCAATCTGGGCGCTGCGCGAATTGAACCTTGCGCGGCTCAAGGCAAATGACGTGGCGCAATCGCGCAGCCTGATGTTCTCGGAGTTGCAGCATCGGGTGTCCAACAATCTGGCCACCATCGTGGCGCTGCTGCGGTTGCAAACGGCCAAAACCAAGGATGAGGGCGCGCGGCGCGCATTGTCCGCCTCTCAGGCGCGGATCAAGTCGATCTCGCGGTTGCAACGCCGCCTGCATTCGGTGGACATGCAACATGTCGATGCCGCCGAATATCTGCGCGAAGTGTTGCAGGACACGCTGGATGTCGCAAAACTGGGCAAGCCGGTGGATCTGTCGATCAAGGCCGCCTCGCTGGTCGTGCCCAATGATGTGGCAGTGCCGCTTGGCCTGATTGCCAGCGAGTTGATGATGAATTCGATTGAACATGGCGCGCAGCTGGACCGCAGGATTGCCATTGACGTGCTGCTGGGCTGTGAAGAGGCAGATGGACAGATTTTTGCCACGCTGGAGCTGCGCGACAATGGCCCCGGCCTGCCAGAGGGGTTTGATCTGGCGCAGACCGACAGTCTTGGCCTGTCTGTGGCAAGCCAGTTCGCCACATCGCTTGACGGGGATTTGACATTGCGCACCGGCGCTGCTGGCGGCACGGTCGCGCATCTGCGCTTTTGCATCTCCTCAACTGCCGGATCGGGGGCGGCGCAAGCAGAGGCGGCAGAGACAGGGCGGCAGCCAAACGCACAGACGGGCACTTTGCAGCAAACCGGCTAGCGCAGTGACACTGCGGGCTGTGACCTGTCGGCCCTTGCGCGAGGGGCAAATGTGTCACGGGTTGGCGCTGCGCCCCAGCCACACGCGACACAGGATCATGCCGAGATTTCGGAACTCGCCTGTGGCAATGTGCAACTGGCAGATTGGCCGGTTTCACGCCGCTGCAAAACCATCAATGTATAGCGCATCACACCGGCACGGTAGCCTTCCGTCAGGGCGTTGCCGCCGATCATATTGCCAAATAGCGGCATCTGCGCCAGCCCCAGCCTGTCCGCAGCAGGCCCGACAACACGCAGCGCATGGTCGCGCAGACGGTTCAGTTTCAACAGCGGGGTCAGATCGCGGCTCTGCACCGCTTCAAAACCCGTCTCTGCCGCCACGCTGACAAGGTCGCTGCGGGCAGGCACATGGCCCAGACGCCAGCCCCTGCGAAAGGCTTTCACGCGCGCGGCATCAAGAGGGGGTAGGGCGTGCTCTGGCCGGGCCAGCATGTCATCGACCACCACCAACACGCCACCGGGCAGCACATGCCGCCGCGCCGCGGCAAGAAATTGCGCCGCGCTGCGCGCATGTACATGGCTTTCCACCGCAATGACCAACTCTGCTGCGGGCAGGGTCATGGGCAGGGTGAAATCAGACCGGATGAAGGTGCAGCGCGGCGCAAGCCCGCGCGCAGCCGCCACCTGTTGGGCGATCCTGACCTGTTCATCGCTGATGGTAATGCCGCAAAGTTCCGCCTCGGGCCAGCGCTGTGCCAGGTGGAACAGCGTGCCGCCCACGCCGCAGCCCATATCGCGCACGCTCACAGGCGCGCGGCCCAGCGTGGTTTCTGCCGCCTCGGCGATCAGGTCGTTCACATGCCCAGAGGCCTGTTCGACACTGCTGACCCCATCAGCCCAAAGCGGGCGATGGATGGCAAGCGCGGCCCCGCTGCCGCCCATATTCAGAAACCGGCGGGTGCTGGCGTCATAATAGGCGGCAACAGAATGTCGCGGCGCGGCATGGTCGAACCACCGATACAGAAACGGCGCAAACAGAAGCGGCAACGCCACCGGCATGACCAGCAGCCCCGACATTTGCGCCGCCTGATAAGAGCTGATCAGCGCTTGCGGCAAGGTGACAATCGCCACAATGACCAGCCCGACCCCCACTTCGGCCAGCCCTTGCAGGCGCGGGGCTTTGGCCGCCAGACCAGAGGGCACCCAGCCTTGCGCCCGCCCCGACAGCACGGACAGCACAAACCCCGTGCGCCGCACCATGCTGATGGGGGCAAACAGGGTGGTCAAGGCAAGCTCGCGCCACAGCGCGCGCAGCACAATGCGGCGGCGCCAGTGATGGCGCCGCAAATCGCGGCGCGCCAGCAGCGCGGCCAGTTTCGGCACCAGCAAGGCCGCCAGCACACCCAGAAGCGGCACAATCACCGCCGCCGTTGCATGCACCGCGCCAGAGCCGGTCAGCACCACCAGCAACAGCCAGATCGGGGCCGAAAGATAGGATTGAATGCCCGCCATCAGGTGCAGGCGGCTGGACGGGTGCAAGCCTGCCACGCCAAGCAGACGCAGATGTTGCAGATTGCCTTGCGACCAACGCCGGTCGCGGCGCAGATGGGCGGCAAGGGTTTCGGGCGCATCCTCGAAACTGCCGCGCGCATCGGGATCGATAACCACTTTCCAGCCTGCGCGGCGCAAATAGGCCGCTTCGATGAAGTCATGGCTTAGCACAGGCCCGCCAAAAGGCGGCGGCCCCGACAGATGCGGCAAGGCCGCGACTTGCCGGAAGGCGCGCACGCGCAGCAGCGCGTTATGCCCCCAGTAATTGCCCGCATCCCCGCTCAGGCGTGCCAGCCCCGTGGCAAAAACCGGCCCCGACAGCCGCGAGGACAAGCGCTGCATATGCCCAAAGCGCGTATTCGCAGGCCGCAGGCTGATGGCCGACTGGATCAGCCCCAGTTCCGGGTCTGCCGCCATGCGATGGCGCAAATCTGTCAGGCGCGCCAGAGTGAAGCTGCTATCGGCGTCCAGCACCAGCATTGTGTCAAACCCTGCGCCATACCGGGTCAACCAGTCATGCAAATTGCCCGGCTTGCGCCCGACAGGTGCTGTGCGTGCGCGGTAGGTGATCCGCGCGTCCAAAGGCCGAAACGCTGCCTGTTCCCGCGCCAAAGCCTGCGGGTCGGTTGTGTCGGACAACACGAAAACCTGCGTATTGGCCCCCTGCCCTGCATGATCCAGCGCATCGCAGAATGCGGCAATCCTGCTGGACACGGCCTCTGGCGGCTCTGCGCAAAGCAGCCACAAGACCGCGCAGCGATCTGCGGGCGGCAGGGTCTGCGGCGCGCGCGCAGGCGCGCGTGCGACACCTGCAAGCGCCACTCCGGCGGCAGAAATCAGCATATAGCTGTTGATCAGGAACAAAACCGTCACCAACGCCGACAGCGCCGGATGCGTGGCCCCAAGGTCAAGCCCCAGAACCAGCAACCCGCCAAGGCCCGCTGTCAGGGCCGAAGTCACAAAAATGTGTCTTCGGCGTTGGGGGGTCAGCGCATGGGTCATCCGCGCCCCACAGGCGGCCAGATGCGGCTGAACACCCCGTCGCGCGCAACTGCGTGGCGCAGCGCCGCGCCCACATGCACCAGTATCAGCGCCACCAGAACAAAGCGCGCATTGGAATGGATGGTCTGCGCCGTTTCGGCCAGCGCGTCAGAGCGTGGCACCATTGCCGGCACATTCAGCGCATCCAGCATCTCGACCGGAAACCCGCCCGCGCGCACACGGATATACCCGCTAAGCGCCATCACGATCAGCATGCCATACAGGCCCCATTGCACGCCGGACGCGGCTTTTACCTGCCATTTGGGCATATGCGCAGGCAGGGGCGGTGCCGGATAGGCCGCGCGCCATATCAGCCGCAAGACCACCAAAAGCAACACAATCACCCCGCCATTCTTGTGCAGGATGAACATCAGGTCTTGGGTGGGGCGCGCCAAACCTTCTTGCTGCATGATCACCCCGATCGGGATCATCGCCACAATCAGAACCGCACTGACCCAATGCAGCAGGCGCGTGGTGCCTGAAAGTTTCTTATATTCAATCGTCCGAGCGTCCATGGCTATATCCTGTCACGAAAGCCTATGCGCTAGACAATAGTGCATATCCGCGCAAGGCAAGTTCGCTTGTCTATCATCAAACCGTGTGTTTTGAGCGATATGGATTGACCTTTGGGCATGTGCACTAAGATGACGGGGATGACACATATTCCAACCCAAACCAAACTTGCCCCAAGCAGCCCGTCGCGCGCTGTGATGGTGCAGGCGCTAGGCACATTGGCGGTGCTTGGCCCGATGGCAATTTGGCTAAGCTATAATCTGGCAGAGTTTGGCGGCGCGCCCATGCCGCGCGATGCCGCCGTGGCGACCGCGTTGATGCTGGCTTTGGGCGGGGCGGCCATGGTGGCGGCGCTGTGGCGAGGTGCCTATCCGCATGACCGGCTGGGATGGTGCAATGTGGTGACCGCCACGCGCGGGGCAGGAATATGCATTCTGGCGGGGCTGGTCTTTGTGCCCAATGCGCTTGGCACACTGGGCTGGGCCTTGGTCGGGCTTGCGGCCCTGACGCTTGCGCTGGACGGGCTGGACGGGTGGCTTGCGCGGCGCAGCGGGCTGCGGTCGGAATTCGGCGCGCGGTTCGATGTGGAATCGGATGTGGCCTTTGCCACGGTGCTGGCACTGCTGGCATGGCAGGCCGACAAGGCGGGGCTGTGGTTTGTCGCGCTGGGGGTGCTGCGCCCTGCCTATCTTGGCGCCAGCCTGTTCTGGGCTGCCTTGCGCATCCCCTTGCCCGACGCCTATTGGCGCAAATGCATGGCCGCGATGCAAATGATTGTGCAAGTCGCCCTGCTGGCCCCGATTGTCGTGCCGCCGCTGTCAACAGGGATCGCGGGCGTGCTGCTATCGGTGATGATTTTGTCTTTCGCGGTCGATATCCGGTGGCAGTTCCAGCAGCATGGGCGCGTGCAATGACGCTTGTGCGGGTGGTGCTGGCGAGCGTCGTCTTGTTTCTGGTGCTGATCCAGCCCAACCACCCGCAAGCAATGACATGGGGCGCGCTGCGGCTGTTCCCGCTGGAACTGCCCGTTATCCTTGCGGCACTTGTGCTGCTGGGGCGGGGTGCGCTTGGCTACGGGTTTCGCGCAGCACTGGTGGGCACACTCGGTGTGATCGTGCTGCTGAAACTGGCCGATTTCGGCACGTTCATCGCGTTCAATCGCGGGTTCAACCTGCTGGTGGACCTTGGCCTTGTGCATGCGGGCTGGACATTGCTGCAAGGCAGTATTGGCCTGCCACTGGCCACGCTGGCGGCAGGGGGCGCGCTGGTGGCCTTCGCGGCGCTGATCGCTGCGCTGTGGTGGGCAACAGGGGTCTGGGCCGCCCTGCCTGTGCCCCGCTTGGCGCGCGTGGGGGCGGCCATTCTGCTGGTGCCCGCTGCGGCAGCGGCCATCGCGGAAATCGGGCAGGCCAGACGCGCATGGAGCTTGCCAGAAACCGTGCGCGCAGCCCTTCCGGGCGCAGCCTTTACCGCGCGGGTGGGCATTGAACGGGTAGAGCAGTTCCGCGACACCCGCGCCGACATCGCGGCCTTCCGCAAAGCGGCCCTGCAAGACCCGATGCGCGGCGCTGGCCCCTTGCTGGACCGGCTGGAGGGGCGCGATCTGATCCTGCTTTATGTCGAAAGCTATGGCCGGTCGAGTTTCGAGAATCCGTTATATGTGCCAACCCATACTGCCACCCTGCACGCGATTGAGGATGATCTGCGCGCGCGCGGCCTGTCCATGCGGTCAGGCTGGGCGAGCGCGCCGATGGTGGGGGGGCAAAGCTGGTTGACGCACGGATCAGTCGCGTCGGGCATGTGGCTGAACACGCAAGGCCGCTACCGCGCCCTGCTGGCCAGCCCGCGCCAGACCCTGTTCCATTTCGCGCAAGAGGCAGGCTTGCGCACAGTGGCGATAAAACCCGCGCATATCTTCCCTTGGCCGGAAGGCGATTATTTCGGCTTTGACGCGGTCTATAATGCTGCCGATCTGGGGTATGAGGGGGAACCCTTTAACTGGGTGACCATGCCTGACCAGTTTACCCTGCATGCGCTGGACAGGCTGGAGCGCGACCACCCCGCGCGCGGCGCGCAGGTGGTGCAGGTGGCGCTTGTGTCGTCGCACGCGCCTTGGGTGCCGATCCCTGAACTGGTGGACTGGGACCAGATTGGCGATGGCACCATCTTTAACCAATGGGCGCTGTCCGGTGATCCGCCCGAAGTGGTCTGGCGCGACCATGACCGTGTGCGCGACCAGTTCCGGCTGGCGGTGGATTACAGCCTTCAGACTGTGGGCGCATGGGCGGCACGCCATGCCGATAACCCGCCGCTGATCGTCATGCTGGGCGACCATGAACCCGCGCGTTTTGTCTCTGGTGTGCAGGGGTTTGATGTGCCGGTTCACATTATCGGCCCCGAAGATCTGGTCAGCCGCTTTGCCGAGATTGGCTGGACCGAAGGCATGCTGCCCGCCCCTGATCTGCCTGCGCTGCGCATAGACCGCTTGCGCGATCTGCTGCTGGACCGGCTGAGCACCGGCGCGCCATGAGTGCGCGCATCAAGGTTTTGGCGCGCGCGCTGGCGTCGATGGGTTTGCTTGCAGCCGTGCTGTGGCAGTTCGGGGCGGGCGATATTGTTGCAGATTTGCAGGCCGCATCGGGGCTGTGGTTCGCGCTTGCCTGCCTTGCGCTTAGTGTGCAAATTCCGCTTTCGGCGCTGCGCTGGCGCGTCACGGCGCGGGCCTTGGGCCTGCCCCTGACGCGCGGCCATGCGCTTAGCGAATACGGGCTGTCGGTTTTGGTAAACACCTTTCTGCCCGGTGGCGTGCTGGGCGATCTGGGGCGCGTGTTGCGCATGCGCCATGTGCGCGGCTGGCAGATGGCGGCGGCAACTGTGGTGATTGAACGGCTGGCGGGGCAGATTGCCTTGGCGTTGACGGCCATTCTCGGGGTGGGCCTGTGGTATGGCGCGGCGGTGGGGCTGGCGCTGGCGGGGGGCATGCTGGCGCTAGGTGCTGCGGCCTATGCGCTGGGGCGGATTGTGCCAAAGCTGGTGAAGGCGCTGCGCCTTGCGTGGTTCGCGCGCCAAGTCTGGCCTGCGCAACTGGGGCTGAGCATTGCGATTTTGGCCTGCAACCTGTTTGGCTTCTGGGCAGCGGCACGCGCGGTCGGCATAAGCGTGCCGTTCGAGGTGGCGATTTTCATTCTGCCCCTGACGCTGATGGTCATGCTTGTACCTGTTACGCTGAATGGCTGGGGCCTGCGCGAAGGGGCGGCGGCGCTGCTATGGCCCCTTGTGGGCATCGCTGCGCAGTCCGCTGTTGCGGCCAGTGTGGTCTTTGGGGCGGCGGTTGCTGGCGCGGCACTGCTTGGGGCCGTGCCTTGGGCACTTTACGCCTGGCGCACGCGCCACGCCTCTGCGCCCGAAGTGCAGGGCAAGTAAGCCGCCCAAATGACAACGCTACCCCAGTGTCAGGTTGCGCACATGGGCCACCACGCGGGTGGGCGTATTCTCGCTGTTGGACGAGACGGCCACTGCCACCAACCGTTCTAGCGGGGTGTTGAACACGCGCGGGAAATCGCGCGTCAGATCCACCGTTTCCGAGAAGCGCCCCGTTTCGGGCCGCCGCGTGATCAGATTGCGCAGCCTGTCAGGCGCATGCGGGCTGGGCACAACCGTGCCCGGCGGCTGGTTGCCGCCCCAAGTATACATCAGCACCCGCGCCGAGCGGTTGCGCAACAGGCGCGAAATACTGGTCCCCTCGCGCACGCCCGCTGCATCCTGTTCGGGCATGCTGACAAAGAACACCCCAAGATTCCTGTCATCATTGCCGATCTGCGACAAATCCGAGGGCGGGGCCGAGCTTTCCACCTCCCATGTCCAGGATGCGCTGGTCTGGCCGCGCAAGGCAGGGGGCAGAATGCGGTAGAGGATGGAAGATGTCCCTTCCGAGATGACGGTCAGAGTGCTCTGGCGCAGCTCGAAACGGTTGGGCGACAGCCTGCGGAATGTCAGGTGGTCCCATTGCGTATCGAAAGCCACGGTATTGGCATGCGCCACACCGGGCAACACCGCATATGCACCAAATGCGGTTGCGGAACCTGTCAGGAATACTCTGCGTGAAACGGCCATGTTACCTCCAACTGTGGTGATCCTATCATGGATACGGGGGGCGGGGATGCGAAGTTTCAAACGCGGCCTTCACAAGGCCGCGACATTGCCGCCGCGCATCGGCGCTGTCAGACACGCGCGGCAATAACCGCCGACAGCGCGGCTTGCAGATCGGCGCGTTTGAAGGGCTTTGCCACATGCGCACTGAACCCCGCCGCGATATATTCGGCCACCTGATGCGTCATGGCATTGGCAGAGATTGCCAGCGCCGGTGTCATGGGGCCGCCTTGGGCGGCGGCACGCGCGCGGATGCGCGCCAAGGCGCTGATCCCGTCCAGTTCCGGCATCGAGATGTCCAGCAAGACCGCGTCAAAGCGCTGTGGCTCCCACGCCTCGACGGCGGCGCGGCCATCGCTGACCGAAACCGCCTCTACCCCAAGGCTGGACAGCATTGATTTCAGGATCAGCATATTCGTGGCATTGTCATCGGCCACCAGCACACGCATCCCCTGAAGCGAGGTTTCGGCCCCTGCCTGTTCCTGTTCGGCGCAGTGGGTTGTGCGCGGCAGTGGCAGACGGACATGCACAGTGGTCCCCTGCCCCAAGGCACTTTCGACCGAAATCTGCCCGCCCATCAGCCCGATCAGCCGCCGCACAATCGACATGCCAAGGCCGGTGCCACCAAAGCGGCGGGTGACTGTGCCATCTGCCTGTTCGAAATCCTCGAACATGCGGGCCTGTTGCTCAAGGCTCATCCCGATGCCTGTGTCACGCACGCTGATGTCAAGCTGGCCATCGGTCGAGATGGCCAGCGCAACTTTGACAGACCCTTTTTCGGTAAATTTCACCGCATTCCCCACCAGATTATGCAGGATCTGGCTAAGGCGGTTAGGGTCGCCACTGCGCAACAGATGCGTGTCCGGCCCCAGGCAAAGGTCAAACTCCAGCCCTTTGCCCACAGCAACCAGCTTGTGCATAGTCTCGATGCGGGTGGCGATATCTGACGGGGCGAAGGCCACCTTCTCCAATGTCAGCTTGCCTGCCTCGATCTTGGACATGTCCAGCAGATCATTCAGGATGCTAAGCAGCGTTTCGCCGGAATCGCGGATGATGCCCAGCATGCGCTTGTGCATCGGGTCTGACAATTCATCTTCCAGAATTTGCACCATGCCCAGCACCCCATTCAACGGCGTGCGGATTTCATGGCTCATATTCGCAAGAAAGCGCGATTTTGCCTGATTGGCGGCCTCTGCCTGTTGGGCGGTGACGCGCAACTCATCCTCGGTGGCGGCTTGCGCGGTGATGTCGCTGATCGACACGACGACGCGCACCTGCAATTCTTCGGCGGTGATGGGCGCGGCATTGACCGACAGCGCGCGGCGCGTACCGTCCGGCCGGATGATAGCAAAGCGGACATCGCGCACGATCTGCTTTTCGGCGATGGCCCGCGCGAACGGAAGCGCTGCAAGGTCGAACGGGCCACCATCCAGCGCCTGAATTTGCAAGTCGGGCAGGTTCCATGGCATGTCCTGCATGCTGTCCACCCCGCGGCCCAGAATGCATTCTGCCTCTCGATTGGCAAAGATGATGCGGCCCTTGTCATCCAGTGCCGCGATCCCTGATGCGGACGTGTCCATCAGGCGGGCCAGATAATCCCGCTCGACCACCAGCTGCGATTCCAGTCGCTTGCGTTCGGTGATATCAAGATGGATGCCCGCCACTTTCAGCGCTTGTCCTGCCTCATCGCGGGCGACAACCCGCCCGCGCGACAAGATCCATACCCAATGCCCGTCACGGTGGCGCATGCGGATTTCATGTCCGAATGTTTCGCATCCCATGGACAGGGACTGGTCGCGCTGCGCTTCCATCAGCGCGAAATCGTCAGGATGCATCAGGGATTGGAACCCGAAATTGGGCTGGACCGACAGTTCGGCGCGGGTATAGCCCAGCATCTCTGCCCAACGGTCATTCACATCTTGTGTGCCGGTCAGCACATCAAATTCCCATATCCCCGCCGAGGCGGCGTCAATAATCTGTTCCAGACGCTCTTCCGCGCGCTTCAGCGCGGTTATGTCGATATGCACACCCGCCATAAGTTCGGGCGTCCCTTCCGGCGTCCAGCGGGCGACACGGCCACGCGACAAAACCCAGACCCAATGGCCTGCCTTGTGACGCATGCGCTTTTCATATTCAAAGCGGTCAATCTCTCTGGAGAATACTTTGGCAAGCTCGCGTTCGGCGGCGGCAAGATCGTCAGGGTGAACCAGCCTGCGCCAGACGTGAATATCTGCCGGTGCAATTTCCTCTGGTGTGTAGCCGATAATTTCGGCCCAGCGCGGATTGATAAGATTTGTGTCGGTCAGAAGGTTCCATTCCCATGTTCCGGCCTGCGCCCCATGGATGATGTCGGCCTGTCGGCGCTCTGCCTCTTTCAACTCGGTAATGTCGAGTTCCATGGCAACACGGCCCCCATCGGGGGTGGCGTGTTCGATCACCCGCAACCACCGCCCCCCCGCCATCCGCGTATGTGTGGTGGCCTGCGCATCCGTTGGCTGTGGCCCCGCGCCATCGGGTATCAGCGCGACAGGGGCCTTGGTGCAGGTGCCCGCTTCGGCTGCGGGATACAGATCGCGGTGGCGTTGATTGCACAAAACCAGCCGGTTATCGGCATCGTAATAGGCAAATGCATCGGGCAGCGCCTCGACCGCCATTTCCAGCCTTGCGCGGGCCTCATTGGCGTCATGCGCAAGCCGCTGAAGTGCTGTTTCCTGCCTTTTCCTGTCGGTAATATCGGTTTCGATCGAGACGAAGCCCACATGCTGCCCGTCACACGCGTGCAGCGGGTAAAGCTGCACATCTACCCAATAAGGCACACCATCGCGGGTGTAATTCAGAATTTCTTCGCGCACGGGCTGCAAGGCGGCAATGGCGCGGTCAATCCGCTCTGATGTCAGTGCATCCGTATGCCTGCCGCGCGAGACGTCTTGGGGGCGTCTGCCGCGCAGATCCGCCAGTTTCCAGCCGGTGCGCGCCTCGAATGCGGGGTTGATCCATTCGATGCGTTGCTTGGTATCGGCAATAAGCACCAGATTGGTCATGTGCTGCGCGATCAGGCTCATCCGCTCCCGCTCGCGTTGAAGGCGCCATTCATCTGTCACGTCACGCGAAATGAACACAAAACCCGGTGCCTCTCCGGGCTTGTCGGATTTGCGCGTGGCAACAGTAAGGGCATATCGACGCCGCCCACGCGGCGTTTCTATGTCGAACGGGTGGGGGCCAGACACGCCATTCGCCAATGCCTCGGACATTGCGCGCCGGTTCAGGGCCACGATTTCGGGGGGCATCAGGTCTTCATCCTTGCGGCCCAACAACGCGTCTTCGGGCAGCATCATCTGGCCGGGATCGCTGGTATGAACACTGCGATAGCGGCCCTGCGAATCCACTTCCAAAATCAGGTCCGGCACTGCGTCCAAGGTGGCCTGCAACCTGTTGCGCGCAGCCGCAAGCGAGTCGCGCGTCTGCGCGATTTCGGTTTCCGCATCGACCCGCGCCAGCAAATTGCCCACGGCATCGGCCACGGTTTTGAACATCTGCACAGTGTCACTGTGGAAGGCCGCGCGCGGGCAGGCGGAATCGAACCCGATAAAGCCCGCGCATCGGCCACCGGCCTGCATTGGCAAAGCCAGCATCGCCTGTATGCCCTGCGCCGCAAGATGCCGCTTTTCGGGCGCAGACGGCGGCAGGGCACCGACATCGGGTATCTCGACAGGGGTATCTGTGTCGAACCGCGCGCGCAAAAGGGGGATGACGGCAGGCAGCAGCCTATCGGGCGAGGCGCGCGCCCCGTCCGCGCCACTGTTCTGGTGCCATATATGTGTGGTGTCGATCCGCTCCCCCTCGGGGGTGCGGCGCAGGCGCACCAGATACGCGCGGTCCATATCGCTAAGGCGGGCGAGTTGTGACAAAACCCGCTCTATCGCGGCATCTGTCTGGGACAGCGGCGTGCGGATCAGATCGCTGAGCATGTCGATCACACGCGCATGAAGCTGGATAATCTGCGGGCCCACAGCAGATAGGGCGGCGGTGTCCAGATTGGTCGGGCCTACCATGTCCCCCCCGCGCAAATATGTTTTGTGCCGCCCACAACACCCCCCTTTCGGCGCGATTTCCCAAAGCCCAGACCGAAAGTTACCTGCACAATCCTATATCTCACAATCCCTAAAACATTGTAAACTGCCCGAGGCGTTGCGTGGCAGTGCTGCAATCGGTGCCATAGCCCGTGGCGCATGGCATCTGACAGCATCAGCAAAGGTATGGGATGAGGCGTTGTCTCGAAACATCGGATAAGTACCAAAATGTGATTTTCACAAGTAACGGAATATTATTTTAATAAGACGGGAACGCATATGCTGCGCAAACGTTAGTGTCAGTTGCGCTTTTAAAAAATTCCAAGTCACAGGTTCTGCCGCTATTAAAAAGGCAGCATGGCGCCGAATTGTCGGCGGCTGTTTTAATTACCCGCTTTGCACCAGACAACTGCGCCTGTTTTCACAGGGTTTTCGAGTGTGCCGCAGGCTGCGCGGTAGGGACGGCCGCTTTTGAATTTCTGCCCATCGGGCCGTTTCGGCCCTGATTTCAGGCGAAAAATCTCTGCCCCTTGAATTTGCAATCGGGCCTTTTCTGTCAGCCCCTACATGAGAAACCAAAACCCCGCCCGCATCTTCCGGGAGAAAACAGCAGATATAACCTCATGTTTTCAAATACCCCGATCAAACACACAAGTTTTCAGGAACCCAATTAATTCTCGTTGGTTTATTTGTCAGAGCCTTCATGGGGCCAAACGGACTATAGGAGTAGTGTGATGAACAAGTTTATGCTTACAACCGCAATTGTCGCTGTAACCTCGATGGGGGCAGTTGCGCAGACAACAGATACCGGAATGGACCAGCAGGCAACTGGCGCCGGCATGGACCAGATGACAGGCAATGTACCTGCGTTTCTGGCAACCGATTTCACCGGCATGAATCTGTATACGCTTGATACAGAGGAAACGCGCGCCCTGTCCGAAGATCGCATGGCACAAGGGCAAGCGGCGGACCGTTCGCGCATGCGGTGGGAAAGTGGCGATGTGTTCGCATCCAGCCGCGACTCGTGGGAGAATGTCGGCAATATTGACGACATCATCATCACGATGGATGGCGAAATCCGTGGTATCCTGATCGATGTGGGCGGCTTCCTTGGTCTTGGGGCGCGCAGTGTGATGGTTGATATTGACGATCTGTATTTCGTCAGTGACGACAGCACACCAGAAGATATTGACGATTTCTTCGTTGTCGCCTCGATGACGCAAGAGCAACTGGAAGCGTTGCCGGAATGGAGCGAAGACCAGCTGGCCATGGGGTTTGAACAGCGCAGCTATCATGATGCGCAGGCAGAACCCGGCGGGACAATGGGCCATGACGGCGATGTAGCCGAACGCGAGGGCCGCACCGACACCATGGACATGCAGGCCGGTGACGGCATGCAAGCGCAAGATGACATGACAACCCAGTCACAAGCGCGCACAGAAGTGCCGCAAGGGTATCAGGTCATGAGTGCGCAAGACCGCACCGCAGACCGCCTGATGGGGGCTGATGTCTATGGCCGCGAAGGCGAGTCAATCGCCACAGTGGACGATCTTGTCATCGGCGATGATGGCACTGTGACACATGCCATCATGGATGTTGGCGGTTTCCTTGGAATGGGCGAACACACTGTCGCACTGGAGATCGATGACATCGACATCTTGTGGAATGACACGGATGGAAATGTGCGCGTTCAGTTGCCAATGACACAGGAAGAGATGGAAAGCCTGCCCGAATATCAGGGCTGACATCCTCTCGCCTGTAACCCGTGTTGCGTAACGAGTGCCAAGGCCCGCCAACTGGCGGGCCTTTTTTCGGGGCCTGCGCCACAGCCGCAGGCAGCATTCGGAACCAACCCGCGCATGTAACGTTATGTTGGCAGGTTTGTGTTTTTTCGGGCAGCAAGGAAAGGTCAGATCATGCGCGGCATTTTGCTTTGGTTCGTCGGTATTCCCGTCCCTGTCATCATCTTGTTGTTCGTGTTCGGGGTGCTGTGACGGGTGCCCCTTCGTGCATGCAACCCCAACACCCAGCCTTATCAGGACGATATGACACCCAATCCATTTAACCAGACATGACACAAGCCCACCCATATTGCGGCCCCGCGCCTGACCAAAGCACTTGGCTTTGGGCATGGAACCTTGACCCGTATCTGATTTTTGCGCTGCTGGCCCTTGGTGGCGCGGGGGCTTGGGCCTTGCGCGGCACAGACAGGGGCAGGCAAGGGGCATCGGGTGTGGCCTTTGGCGCGGCGGTGCTCGCCTTTGTCTCGCCGCTTTGCGCGCTGACAGTGGCGCTGTTTGCCGCGCGCACGCTGCATCATCTGGTGGTTTTCGGCATTCTGGCCCCTGCGCTTGCGCTGGCCTTTCCGCTGCGCAAAATCCCTGTCACTGCCAGTTTTGCCACGCTGTCTGGCGCATTGTGGTTATGGCACATCCCGCAAGCCTATAGTGCGGCATGGGACAGCGCGCTTGTCTATTGGGGCATGCAGGCGGCGCTGATCGTGCCTGCATGGGCGTTCTGGTCCACTGTCCTTGGCCGCGCGGCCAAGCTGGAACATGTGATCTGGCTGGTGCCAATGGTCGGGCAGATGGGCCTGCTTGGCGCGCTGCTGACCTTTGCGCAGCGCCCCTTTTATCTGGAACATCTGGCCCAGGCCGAGCGCTTCGGGCTGTCCGCGCTACAAGACCAACAGCTTGCAGGGCTGATCATGTGGGTGCCGGGAATGATTCCGGTGGCCGTGCTGGCAGGCGTGATGGCGCAGCGGCTGTTGCACAGGGATATGCGCATATGATCGCAGCATTGAAGGCGGCACATATCATTGCCTTGTCGATCTGGTGCGCAGGGCTGATCGTGCTGCCGATTATCCTGCATGTCTATGGCCGCAGGCCAGAGAACCGCACACAGGCAGGTTTTGCCGAATTCCGCTGGCTGACACATTACAGCTATACAGGCGTCATCACCCCTGCCGCTGTGATTGCCGTGACTTTCGGCACAATCCTGATCTTCGCATTAGAGGTGCTGGAGGCGTGGATGCTGGCCAAGCTGGTTGCGGTTTCGGGTATGGTGCTGCTGCATGCGTGGATGGGCCATGTGATCGTAGAGGCGGGCGAGGGGCAAGGGGCATATCGCACCCCCATGGCGGGCCTGTCGCTTCTGGCGCTGGTGCCGCTGATGGGGCTGGTTCTGTGGCTGGTGCTGGCAAAACCCGCGCTAGAGGATTTCATCGCCCTGATGCCCGCAATCTTGCAAGAACCGCGCGGCAACCAGATACCGGCAAGGTTTGACCCGCTATGACCCGCCCTGCCCTTGCCCTTTGCGCGCTTTGCCTGCTGGCGGCCTGCGATGGCCCGCTATCGACCTTGCAGCCCTCTGGGCCGATTGCCACGGAAATTGCGTGGCTGTGGTGGGCCATGCTGGCGGGTGCTGCGCTGATCACGGTTTTTGTGCTGGGTCTGCTGGCGATGGGCTTTGGCGCACCGCGCAAGACCCAAGCGCGGGTCTGGACGCATGGTCTTGGCCTGTGGTTTTCAATGGCGATCCTTGGCAGTGTCTTGGGCGCAGGGCTGTGGGTGGGCGAGCGGATCTTGCCGCGCGATGACGGTGCCGTGACAGTGCAGGCCCATGCCTTTCAATGGGGGTGGGAATTCACCCATGAAGACGCAAATGGCGCCGCGATGCGCAGCACAGACCTGCTGCATATTCCCGCAGGCCAGCCCGTGGATGTTCTGATCACATCCGAGGATGTGATCCATTCCTTCTGGGTGCCGCAACTGGCCGGCAAGATGGATGCCATCCCCGGCCGGACCAACCGCGCCCGGCTGAAGGCAGATACTCCCGGCATCTATGACGGGATTTGCGCTGAATTCTGCGGCGTGGGCCATGCCCATATGCGCTTTACAGTGCAGGCGCATGCGGATTGGCCGCCGGATTTGTCCGATGAAGGCACAGAGCAGCAGGAGGGTGCGCCGTGACCGATATCCCCACACCCGCCGCCGCATCCGCGCGCGCGGACAGCGTGCATGTTGCCCCTGCCCCCGCCCAGCGCGCCTTGGCGTTGCACCGCGACTTGACGCGGGTCTGGCGCAATGATCGCGGCCTTTGGGGCCAGATTACGGCTGTCAACCACACCACGCTTGGCCTGCGCTTCATGGGCACGGCGCTGGTATTCTTTGCCATTGGCGGCATTCTCTCCATGCTGATCCGTGCGCAGCTGGCCACCCATCAGGGCGCGTTTCTGGACACGGCCCTGTATAACCAGATTTTCACGATGCATGGCAGCATCATGATGTTCCTGTTCGCCATTCCCATGTTGGAGGGGTTGGGCATCTGGCTTTTGCCCAAGCTTCTGGGCACGCGCGACATGGCCTTTCCGCGCCTGACAGCGCTTGGCTATTGGTGCTATCTGTTTGGCGGGCTGATCATGCTGACCGCGCTTTTATTCGGCGTGGCCCCGCATGACGGCTGGTTCATGTACACACCGCTGTCGGATGCCACCCATTCCCCCGGCATCAATGCCGATGTCTGGCTGCTGGGGGTGACATTCGTGGAAATCTCTGCCGTGGCGGCGGCGGTGGAGATTACCGTCACCATCCTGCGCCAGCGCGCCCCCGGCATGAAGCTGACCGAAATGCCGCTATTTGCATGGTATATGCTGGGCACGAGTGCGATGATGCTGGTGGGGTTTCCGCCGTTGATTGCAGGGTCAGTGCTGCTGGAGTTGGAGCGCGCCTTTGGCTGGCCCTTCTTCGACCCCACGCGCGGGGGTGATCCGCTGCTGTGGCAGCACCTGTTCTGGCTGTTTGGCCACCCGGAGGTGTATATCATCTTCCTGCCTGCAGCAGGCGTTATGTCGATGATCATTCCTGTCATGTGCCGCACGACGATTCTGGGCTACGGGGCTATTGTTGCGGCCATTCTGGCGCTGGTGTTCCTGTCTTTCGGGCTGTGGGTGCATCATATGTTCACAGTGGGCATTCCGCATATGGCGCTGGCGTTTTTCTCGGCGGCCTCGGTGTTGGTGGCGGTGCCGACAGCGGTGCAGGTTTTCGCGTGGATCGGCACCATGTGGAAGGGCCATCCGCAGCTGCATCTGCCGATGTATCATATCTGCGGCTTTTTCCTGACATTCGTCATGGGCGGGCTGACAGGCGTGATGCTGGCCATTGTGCCGTTCAACTGGCAGGCGCATGACACGGCCTTTGTCACCGCGCATCTGCATTATGTGCTGATCGGGGGGTTTGTCTTCCCGATGATGGCAGCGGCCACCTACTGGCTGCCGCTGATCACAGGCAAGGCCCGCATCAGGGGCGTGGGAGAAGCTGCCTTCTGGGTCATTCTGCTGGGCTTTCACGGCACGTTTTTCATCATGCATCTGACGGGCCTTATGGGCATGCCGCGCCGGATAGATGTCTATCCCGACAATCCCGAATGGGTCTGGCTGAACCTGACCTCGTCCATCTTCAGCTTCGTGCTGACAATCGGCTTTGCGATGTTTGTGCTGGACCTGATCTTGCAGGCCACACTGGGCCAGCGCACGCGGCGCGATCCATGGGATGCGCCAACGCTGGATTGGGCCATGCCGGTCCCCTCGCCCAGTTATAACTTCGCCTCGCTGCCCATATCGCGGCATCTGGGGCAAAGCGCGCGCGATGCGGTGTTGTCACTGGCGCGGGGCGAAGGGGCCTTGGCGGGGGCGGCACGGGGGCGACGGGAATTGCTGGTCACATCCGTCGGGGTGGCGCGCCCGCATCATGTGGCCATTCTGCCGGGCAATACGGCGCTGCCCTTGTATCTGTCGGCCAGTATCGGGGTGTTTGTGCTGATGATGCTGGCGGGCCAGTATAGGCTGGCCGCGCTGGCGCTGGTGCCAGTGGGCGCGCTGATCTGGGTCTGGGCGCGCGGCATGGCGCCCGCGGGCGATCTGCGCGCGGTCGAGGTTGCGCCCAACCTGAACCTGCCTGTCCACCACTGTGCGCAGCATAGCTTGGCGCGCACGGGGCTTGCGGCTGTGCTGGTGGCGGATGGCACGCTGTTCGTCTCGCTGTTGTTCGGGGTGGCGTTTTTGTCTGTGGTCACCCCCGCCACACCGCCACCCGCCGCAGGGGCCGACACTGTGACAAGTCTGGTCGGGCTGGGGGTGATCGGCATCGCGCTGGTTCTTGCGGCTTTGGTCGGGCGGTTGAACACGCGCAGCGCGGCCGCCCTTGGGCTGGGCGCGAACCTGCTGGCGCTGGCAGCCCTGCTATGGCTTGCATTCAGCCAGATGGATGACCCCACCGCCCATGCCCGCGACGCGCTGCGCGCAGCAGTTGCAGGCTATGTCGGGCTGCATATGCTGGTGGCAGCGGCAATGGCGGCCTTCGTGCTGGACCAGTTCCGGCGCGGCGAGATTACCCCGCAGACGCAGGGTGCCTTGGGGGCATGGCAGATGTGGCAGCACTTTACCACAGCGGTTGCACTGCTCGCGGCGCTGGTTCTTATTGCGCAGGTGGGGGTGTCATGAGGTGGCTTGCGCTTCTTATCAGCGGCCCGATGCTATGGGCGTTCCTGTTCAGCCTGATCTATGCGCTGCATGGTTGGGCCTGCGCAGGCGGAAGCGGCCCGGAAGGTTTGGATGGGGGCGCACGGATGCTGTTGATCGGCGTCTGGGTTTTGGGGCTGATCGCCTTTATCCCCCTGCTGCGACTGGCCCCATCAGGGCAAGAGCGGCACCAAAGATTGCCCCGCATGGCCGTATGGATCGGGCTGGCGGCCACGATTGTGACCTTGTTCCCCGTCACTGTAATTACAAGCTGCTGACAAAAATGCCCGCCTTGCCACGAGGGACCGGACAAGGCGGGCAAAGACCCGAGCGGGACCGGGAGGGATGAGAGACCCGACACCCGAGCAGGGACATCCAACCAAACGCGGATCACGGATATCGGTTCCAGCGGGTGGCACAGAAAATATCCGTCCTTGCAGGCCCCCTCGCGCAGGCCAAAGCCCCCTGCCAGCACCGGCAAGGGGCCAAAGACCCAAAGGGGTCACACTGTCACTCGCCGGGCAAAGGCTCTGGTTCCGGCGCTTGCTCTGGCTCGAAACTTTGTGGGGCACCCGTGTCCCCTGGCCCTGAAACGCTGCCCGAAGCGGGCGGGCCAACAGTTTCTTCATCTTGCGCGGGTGCTGCCTGATCTTCGTCTGTCACCTCTGTGCCCAGATTGTTCGACAGCATCCATAGCAGGAATACCACCGCCACTGTCACAGCAACCGCCATACCGATCAGCGGGCCTTTGTGGCGCTTTTTCTGCTTTTTCAGATTTGTATCGGGGGCTGTCATAACTTTTCCTTTCCAGACTGCTTGGGACACATGCCCAAACAGCTGTGTCTTGCGCGCGTCGCGCCGCGCGCCTTGCGCTCGACCATCACTGACAAAACGCGCGCACAGCCATCAGGTTCCATGCCCCGCTCTGTCACACGATTGTCGCAAAGGCACAAAACCGGCGTGATTTGACGGAACCGATTGAAGGCACAGACATTACACTTGCTGACAACGCATGCGTAAAATCACACAAAACCGAGAGAGCCGATGACCCCCGCCGCCCATCAGACACAACAGATCAATGAGAACCTGCGCCGCTCTTATCCGCTTGGTGCATCGCAGGCGCTGCCGGACCATCTGGCACAGCTTCTTGGCCGTTTCGGGGAACCTGTGGGCAAGCCCCCTACAGATGGGGCCGAAGCAACCCCAAAGCCGCAGCCTGAACATGGTCAAGCCAGCCAATCTTGTCCAGATCGTCCCCGCGCACCAATCGGGCGCGTTCGCAATCTGCTTCAAAAATGCGGATTTGTTCAGCCACGAAAGCGGTGTCATAGACGTTAAGATTGGCCTCGTCGTTCAAGCGGAAAGAGCGTTCATCGAAATTTGCCGACCCGACAGAGGCCCAGCATTCATCGACAATCACCAGCTTGGCATGCAGGAATGTCGGCGCGTATTCGTGGATGCGAATGCCCGCGTCCAGCAGCTTGCGCCATGATGTGCGCGAGACGCGCCGCACCAGCCACGAATCCGTATGTTTGCCTGCGATCAGCAGATCAACCTTCACGCCGCGCGCGCGCGCTTCCAGCAATTGCGCAATGGCCACCTTGTCCGGCACGAAATACGGCGTCGAGATGCGGATATGGTCTTGCGCGGCGGCCAGCGCTGTCATGAACATCAGATGAATTTCGTTGCGGCTGCCGGTATTGCTTTTGACCATCTGGATTTCGGTTGTGCCCACGGGCGAAAGCGGCGGGTAAAATGCCTGCCCGCGCAAAACCTCGCCGCTGGCTTCCACCCAGTTATGGGCGAAGGCATTTTGCATCAGCGCCACAACTGGCCCTGTGACGCAATAATGCGTGTCGCGCCATTCATCGGGGGTGCGCGCATTGCCCATCCAGACATCGGCCACGCCAACCCCGCCAATGAAGCCGGTCTTGCCGTCAACCACCAGCACCTTGCGATGTGTCCTGTTGTTCAGGCGCGAGAGCGTGCGCGGGCGCATGGGGCGGAACATGCGCAACTCTACCCCGCCTGTGTGCATACGCTCGATCAGGTCATCATCCATTGGCAAACCGCCAAACCAGTCGATCAGCACCTTTACGGCAATTCCGGCCTGCGCCTTCTCGATCAGCAGGTCACAAAAGCGCGTGCCGATCTGGCCGCTCCAATAGATATAGGTTTCAAAGGTGATCGAATGCTGCGCGGCGCGGATCGCAGAGAGCATGGCCGCGAATATGGCATCCCCGTTCAGCAAAGTGTCGATCCGGTTACCCCCCATGATGGGGCTGCCACTCAGCCCGCCCATGTCGCGCGGAAATTGCGGATCACAGGCCGCGGCACCGGGGGGCACGGCGTGGCGCAACTCGCGCCGGTAGGGCATCAGGGCAATCAATAAAAACCAGAACAGAACCAGCCCCAGAACAGCGGCCACAGCCGCGCGGATTTTTCGACGGAACCGGTGCGGCAGTCGCGGCATGTTCAAGGCTCGCTTCTTTGGGAAAGGGCAAATCTGTAACGCTGCCCGCCTGCCTTCGGTTCCCGAAATTCGCCGCACTTGGAACCATTTACCAAGATCACGCGTTCTGTAGTGTGACGCCTTCCCCGTAATTGCTGGATATCCCCTTGCCCCTGCCTGCGCCCGACCTCAAACGCTCCGATGATGCTGGCGCAGAGCGCCGCGCCGCTGTGCCCTCGACAGCGGTGGTGGGGATTTTCATCATCCTGTTGCTTGCCGCTATTCAATATGCGCGCGAATTCCTGCTGCCTGTGGTGGTGGCGTTGTTGCTGTTCTTTGTCTTTGTGCCCTTGCAGCGGCGCGCGCAGCGCATTGGCCTGCCGGGCTCGGGCGTTGCTGCGGTATTGGTGCTTAGCCTGTTGATGGGAATTGCGGCAATATTTTTCCTGCTTAGCGGGCCGATCATGGAAGTGGCCAATAACCTGCCCGATATCGTGCGCGACATCACTGCCAGAATTGAAGCGGCGCGCGATGTCTTTCTGGCTGTCATTCAGAATTTCCGCGCCGGGGCCGAGAATGACATCCCCGATCTGCGCCCTGCGCGTATCGCCGAAGACGGGGAAAATGGCGATGAGGAAGATGATCTGTTAATGAGCACAGTAAGCGGCGCGCTGCTGTACCTGACCGAGACACCCGCGATGGTTGCGCAGGTCATCTTTGCATTGGTGCTGTTGTTCTTCTTGCTGTCTTCCAGCGACCTGATCTATCTGAAAATCATCCAGAGTTTTGACGGCTTTGGCGAAAAGCGCGCAGCCCTGACTGCCCTGCGCGAGGTCGAGCGCAACCTTGGCGGTTATCTGGGCACTGTCAGCTTGATCAATGCAGGGCTGGGGGTCAGCATTGGCCTTGCCATGTGGGCGCTGGGTATGCCGGTGCCGCTGTTATTTGCGGTGCTGGCATTCTTGTTGAATTTCATTCCCTATCTGGGCGCGGTCATGGGGGTTGTGCTGGCGTCAGTTGTGGCGCTGCTATGGTTCAACACATTGTCCAGTGTGCTGTTGGTGGGCGGGGTGTATCTGCTGCTGACATCGCTGGAAGGGCAGTTGATTACCCCTGCCTTTCTGGCAAAACGCCTGCGCATGAACACTGTGCTGGTGTTCCTGTCGGTCGCGTTCTGGGCATGGATGTGGTCGTTTCTGGGCATGCTGATTGCTGTGCCCATTCTGGTGGCGCTGCGCGTCATCGCAGAGCAGGTGCCCCGCTGGCATGTGTTTGCAAACCTGCTGTCGGGTTCGGCGGCGCAGCTTCCCGCCACATCAGAGCTTGAGATGCCACCATCCCGCCCCTCAGACGCCGATTGAAAGTCCCGGTGCCACCAAAGGTGGCACCGGGTCGGGCGATTACCGGCCGGAAGACCAGCTATCGACCTGCTTTTCGGCCTCGTCCTTGGCGATCCCGTATCTTTCCTGAACCTTGCCAACAAGCTTGTCACGCTTGCCTGCGGCCTGATCAAGATCGTCATCGGTCAGCTTGCCCCATTGGTCCTTTGCTGACCCTTTCATCTGTTTCCATTTGCCTTCGATCTGGTCCCAGTTCATGACACTCTCCTTTTACTGAACACATGTCCCCCTATAACCCGCAGGATTGGGCAAGGTTCCGTGCCCATGCATGCGGGGCACACCAACAGGCCCTTGCACGCCGCGCTCGTATCTGGCGGGAAACTCTGTTAGCGGTAAATCGCCCGATGCCAGACGAGAGGACGCATGCGCCATATCGCAACATTGAACGCACGCGAAACACCGCTTGCCATTCTGGCCATCTGTGCGGGCGTGGCGTTTCTTGTGGGCAATGACGCTTTGGCCAAAGTGCTGACCGACCGATACCCGCCCATTCAGATCGTGTTTTTGCGCAATGCGATTGCTGTGCCGATCATTGCGGCGCTGGTTTTCGGCCTGTTCGGCCCGCAGGCACTGCGCAGCGCGCATATGGGTCTGCATGCGCTGCGCGGGCTGCTGATGGTGACGGGGGCATGGCTGTATTTCACAGGGCTGATGTATCTGCCCCTTGCCGAAGCCACTGCGCTGGTCTTCTCTGCGCCCATTTTCATCACTGCGCTGTCAGTGCCGCTGCTGGGCGAGCATGTCGGCTGGCGGCGCTGGTCTGCGGTGCTTTTGGGCTTTGCTGGCGTGCTGGTGATTGTGCAGCCGGGCGGGGCCACTTTTCAGATGGCCTCTCTTCTGCCCGTAGGCACGGCGCTGTGCTATGCGATCTTCATGATCAGCGCGCGCTGGATCGGGCGGGGCGAACGGCTGTGGACAATGATGCTCTTCGCCATGTTCTTTCCAATGATCTATGCAGCCCCCATGGCCGCCGCCTATTGGCAACCCGTCCAGCCTGCGGATATGGGCCTGTTCCTTGCGATTGCCGCATGTGGCAGCCTTGGGCTGGCGCTGATCGGGCAGGCGTTCCGGCTGGCCCCTGCGGCATTGGTGGCCCCGTTCGATTATACCGCGCTGATCTGGGCAACAGGGCTGGGCTGGCTGATCTGGCGCGACATTCCCGGCCTAAGCACGATCACCGGCGCCGCGATCATTGTCCTAAGCGGGGGCGTTATCCTGCTGCGCGAAGCCCAGCACAAACCCGCCCCACACGCGCCCAAACCCAAATAAAGACAGGTATATGTGCCGTCCCCCTTGCAATCTGTCTGGATAACGGGCATATGGGTCAGGCAAAGCTTCTTCATTCGATCTTCTGTCTCCTTCCGGCTTCAGTTGCGACTCTGACGACACTGAGCCAAGTCATCGCAATACTGCGGATGGCACTATAATAAGGAGATATCACGATGGCTAAAGGCACCGTGAAATGGTTTAACGCAACTAAAGGTTTTGGCTTTATCGCGCCCGAGCATGGCTCCAAGGACGTTTTCGTTCATGTGTCCGCTCTTGAGCGCGCTGGCATCCGCCAGCTGGATGACGGCCAAGCCGTACAGTTCGATCTGGAAAGCGACCGTAACGGCCGTGAATCCGCAACGAACCTCGTTCTGGCCTGAACGAAAGTTCAGTCCGTGTGACGCGAAAAGCGGGGGTGACGCAAGTCACCCCCGCTTTTTGGTATGCGGTGCAGGGGCTGCATGCCCCTACTCTGCCGCAGTGACAAAAAACTTGTCGCCGCGCGGGCCGGTAACCGTGCCCTCATCGAACAGCGCCGCAATCTCGCCCCCTGACAGCCCAGCCACATCGGCCAGCACTTCTTCGGTATGCGCGCCCAGAGCGGGGGCGGGGGCCGGTTTTTGCCGCGCGCTTTGCGAGAAATCCAGCGGGGAGGCGGGCGTCGGATAGCGGCCGATGCCGGGCTGGTGCACCATATGGAACATCGGATTTTCCGGCGAAAGGTCAGGGTCTTCGTGAACCGCCTGCGCGAAACTGCGAAATTGCGACCATGTCACGCCTGCGCGGTCAAACTCTGCGGCGAATTGCGCAACGCCATGGCGCGCGAAAAACGGGGCAAGGATTTCGGTAATCGCAGCGCGGTGGCGGAAGCGCGCGCCCTCCTCCGACAGGGTCTCGCCAATGCGGGCCTGCAAAGCGGCAATCGCGTCTTGCGTGCCAGTGGCTTTTACCAGCCCGCGCCATTGCCGGTCGGTCAGGCCAATGACCATGACGCGCGCACCATCGGCGCAGATGAAATCCTGCCCGTAGCCGCCATATAGCGCATTGCCATATTTGGCCCGGTCGGTGCCATTGACCGCCACTTCCCCAATGATCCCCAGATTGCCCAGCATCGCCGCCGCCGCATCTTTCAGCGAGAACAGCACTTCCTGCCCCTGCCCTGTGCGCAAACGGTGCCGCTCTGCCGCCAGCAGGGCCGTGACGGCCATATTGCCTGCAATGCAATCCCAAGCGGGCAACACATGCGAGACAGGGTCGGACGACCCCTCTGGCCCTGTGGCCGCCGGAAAGCCCAAGGACGGGTTGACCGAGTAATCCACCGCCGCGCGGCCATGCCGGTCACCCAGAAGCGCCACCATCACCAGATCTTTGCGGTAGCGCGAAAGCGTTTCATGGTCCATCCAGCCGCGCACGCGCAGATTTGTCAGGAACAGGCCCGCATCCTCGCCCGGTGCGGTGATGATGCGGGTGATCAATTCGCGCCCTTTGGGCGATTTCATATCGACCGCGACAGATTTCTTGCCCTTGTTCAGCCCCGCCCAGAACAGGCTTTGCCCGTCTTTCGTGACCGGCCAGCGCTTGGCGTCCAAGCCCCCCTCGATGCGGTCAAAGCGGATCACCTCTGCGCCCATCTGCGCCAGTGTCATGCCCGCCAGCGGAATTGCCACAAATGCCGACCCTTCAATGACGCGCATCCCCTTGAGAATTCCCATTGGCTATTCCTCCCAGTCAAAGCGGGCTTGCAGCCCTTGGTGGCCTGCTTCGGCCACAGTGCAGAGCTTGAGCGCCCCCGGCCCATCGGCTTCGGCTTGCAGGTGCAAATGCCCGTCAAACATCGGATGCACGCCGCGAAAGCTGAAGCGCGTGGGCGCGTGGCCGGTGTGGCGCATGGCCGCTTCCATCAGCAATGTCGCCTGCATCGGCCCATGCACAACCAAACCGGGGTAGCGTTCGGCCCCTGTGGCATAGTCGCGGTCATAATGGATGCGATGCGCGTTATACGTCGCCGCCGAATAGCGAAACAGCCGCACAGGGCCAACTTCGACCCGTTCGTTGAAGATCGGGGCCTCTGGCGCAGCTATGGCACGCGGCGCGCGAAACCTGTCGGGGATCGGCAGATAGACGATATCCTGTTCCTCGCGGATCTGCGCGCCGCCCTGCCCGCGCAGGTCGTGGCCGACGCGCACGAAAGCCATGTCGCCGGTATGGCCGGTCTTGAAATCGACACTCAGGATTTCAGAGCGTTTGGTGATCTTCTCGCCAATGGCAAAGCGGCCCTTGAAGGCCAGCTTGCCGCCCGCCCACATGCGCCGGTTAAAGGGCAAGGGCGGCAGAAAGCCGCCCAGTTTGGGGTGTCCGTCAGTGGCGATATCTGCAATCGGCACAAATTCGGGAAACGCCGCCCAATGCCACAGAACCGGCATGATTGCGCCTGTGTGAATGGCGGGTTGCGGGGCCGCCGGTTGCCCCAGCGCGCCCATCAGCATGCCTGCAAATTCGGGCGACAGCGCGCCTTCGCGCGTCTCGACGCGTCCGACCCAGGCCTGCGCGTCTTGCGGGGTGGCGGCGGTGCCGTGCATCGGGCCTTCGGATTTGCTCATGCGGCCTGCCTCGCACCCAGAACGCGCGCGATGGTTTCGCCCATAGCAGACGGTGTGGGGGCCACTGTAATGCCCGCAGCAGACAGGATTTCGACCTTTTCCTGTGCAGATTCGCCAAAGGCCGAGATGATCGCGCCCGCATGGCCCATCTTGCGGCCCTTGGGGGCCGACAGACCGGCGATATAGGCCACAACAGGCTTGGTCATGTGATCGCGCGCATAGGCGGCGGCTTCAGCTTCCTGCGGGCCGCCGATTTCGCCGATCATCATGACGGCATCGGTATCGGGGTCTGCCTCGAACAGTTCCAGAATGTCGCGGAAGGATGAGCCGTTGATCGGATCACCGCCAATGCCCACCGAGGTGGACACGCCAATGCCCAGCGCCTTCATCTGGCTGGCGGCCTCATAGCCCAGAGTGCCCGACCGCCCCACAATGCCCACACGCCCCGGCAGGTAGATTGCGGGCGGCATGATGCCCATGAACCCTTTGCCGGGGCTGATGATGCCTGCGCAATTGGGGCCGATGAAGCGCATTTTGCGCGCGGCGGGAAAGCGGCGCAGGAACCGTTTGACGCGCATCATGTCTTGCGAGGGGATGCCATCTGTCACGCAGACCGCGAATTTCAGCCCTGCTTCGGCCGCTTCCATAATCGCATCCGCCGCACCGGGGGGCGGCACGAAGACCAGCGAGGCTTCTGCCCCCACGGCCTCGACCGCTTCTTTCACAGTGTTGAAAATCGGGCGGCCCAATACGGTTTCGCCCCCCCGCCCCGGCGTTACACCGCCCACGACATTGGTGCCGTGTTTGATCATGTCTTCGGCGTGGAATTTGCCAATACGCCCGGACATGCCTTGCACGATAACGCGGGTGCTCTCGTCAATCAGAATGGTCATTGTGAATGCTCCTTCAAGCGGCCATGCGGGGGCGTGCGGCCACCGCAGTGGCGGCGGCTTCGGCCAAAGTATCGGCAGACAGCAGCGGCAGGCCCGACTCGATAATGATCTGCCGCCCTTCTTCCACATTGGTGCCCGCAAGGCGCACCACGACCGGCAGGGTCAGGTTCAGGTCGCGGTAAGCTTGCACCACACCAGCGGCCACCCAGTCGCAGCGGTTGATGCCTGCGAAGATATTGACCAAGATCACCGACACGTTCGGGTCTGACAGCACAGTGCGAAAGGCCGCGACCACGCGCTCCGCGCTGGCCCCGCCCCCGATATCAAGGAAATTGGCAGGCTGCCCGCCTGCAAGCTGGATCATGTCCATCGTGGCCATCGCCAGCCCTGCGCCATTGATGATGCAGCCGATATCGCCCTCCAGCCCCACATAGCTCAGGCCATGTTCAGCGGCGGCATCTTCGCGCGGGTCTTCTTGGCCCGGGTCGCGCAGGGCCGCGACTTCGGGGCGGCGGAACAGCGCGTTTGTGTCGAAACTCATCTTTGCATCCAGCGCCACCAGATCACCGCTGCCAGTGATAACCAGCGGGTTGATTTCCACCATCGTGGCATCCTGATCGCGGAAGGCGCGGTAGCAGGCGCGCAGCACCGTGGCGAATTGCGCAACCTGTGCGCCTGCCATGCCCAGCCCGAAGGCCAGTTCACGCGACTGGAACGGCGCAAGCCCCACGGCGGGGTCAATCACCATGCGGATCAGGGCGTCGGGCTGTTCTTCGGCCAGATCCTCGATCTCCATGCCCCCTTCGCGCGAGGCGACGATCATGATGCGTTCGGATTTGCGGTCCAGAACAAGGCCCAGATACAGTTCCTTGCCAATATCCGTGGCCTGTTCCACCAGCAGTCGGTGCACGGGCTTGCCGCCCGCATCCGTCTGCTTGGTCACCAGATTGCGGCCCAGAAGCGACAGCGCAAAGGCGCTGACTTCGGCCTCGGACTGGCACAGCTTGACGCCGCCTGCCGCCCCGCGCCCGCCTGCATGGACCTGCGCCTTGACGACAACCGGAAAGCCCAGTTTGCGCGCCTCGTGCATGGCCTGTTCGGGTGCAAAGGCAATGCCGCCATCGGGGACGGGCATGCCAAAGCGTTTTAAAAGATCCTTGGCCTGATGTTCGTGAATATCCATGATCAATCCCTCTTTTATTCGGCGGCAACAGGGGCTTGCCCGCGCGCCTCGATGGCCTGAGCCAGTGAAATCACGTTCATCGCCATCTTCTCGGATGCTGCATCGATCATCTTGCCATCCAGCGCGGCGGCCCCTTTGCCTGCCGCTTCGGCCTTGCGCAATTCCTCGATAATGCGGTGTGCGCGGGTGACTTCGGCCTCTGGCGGGCTGAAAACGGTATTTGCCATCTCGATCTGGCTTGGATGAATGGCCCATTTCCCTTCAAACCCAAGGGCCGCAGCGCGTTCGGCGGCCAGAATATAGCCATCAGGGTCGGCGAAATCGCCAAAGGGGCCGTCCAGCGCGCGCAAACCATAGGCACGGCAGGCAATGATCATACGCGACAGTGACGCATGCCATTGATCGCCCGGATAGGCGGGGTTCAACCCGCCGATATTGACTGTGCGCGCGCGCATGGAGGCTGCGTAATCCGCCACCCCGAAATGCAACGCTTCCAACCGCGAGTCGGATGTGGCGGCATAGCGGGCAATCTCTTCGACATTGGCCATGCCAAGGGCGGTTTCTATCAGCGCCTCGATCCCCACACGGCGGGTCAATCCACAGGCCTGCTCGATCTGGTTGACCAGTGCTTCAACCATATACAGATCGGCCACAACGCCCAGTTTCGGCACCAAGAGCATATGCACGCGGTCGCCTGCCTGTTCCATGATATCGACCACATCGCGGTACATATAGGGCGTGTCCAACCCGTTGATCCGCACACTGACAGTCTTGCCGCGTGCTTCCCAGTCGATGCGGTTCAGCGCCTCGACCGCGTTTTTGCGGGCCTGTGCCTTTTCGGGCGGGGCCACGGCATCTTCCAGATCCAGAAACACCACATCGGCGGCACTTTCAGCGGCCTTGTCGATCATGGTGACATTCGATGCGGGTACTGCAAGCGTAGAGCGTTGCAGCCGCTGCCTGCGCAGCGGATAAAGAGAATGGCTCATCGGGGGAAATCCTTATTCGGCGGCTATGGACAGGGCAGGCGCTTGGGCTTCGCCAGCGAAGATATGTTGCGCGGCGGTAATGCCAGCACCAAGGGTGACAGGCGCACCCGCCGCTTTCAGCGACAATTCGGCAATGCCAAGGGCAGTCAGACACATGCCTTCATTCAGATCGCCCAAATGGCCGATGCGGAACGCCTTGCCCGCAAGCGGGCCAAGCCCGCCGCCGAAATGGGTGTTGTACCGCGTGCGCGCGATCGAGATCACCTCGCGCGCGTCAATGCCGTGGGGGGTGCGGATGGCGGTCACCGTGTCCGAGGCGAAGATGCGATGCTCGGCCACAGTGGACAGGCCAAGAGCGGCCACGCCCGCGCGCACCCCTTCGGCCAGCCGGTGATGGCGGGCAAAGACATTTTCCAGCCCCTCGCTGTGCAACCGCGTCAGCGCGGCGCGCAACCCGTGCAGCAATTGCGCAGGCGGGGTGAAACAGAACGAGCCACCCTCATGCGCGGCCAGCATGGCGCGCAGGTTCAGAAAGCTGCGTGGCATATGGCTGTTCTCCATCGCGGCAAGGGCGCGCGGGCTGGCGGCCAGAATGCCCAGCCCTGCGGGGCACATCAGCCCTTTCTGGCTGCCCGCCACGGCCATATCGACGCCCCATTGGTCCATCTCGAAGGGGATGGACCCGATAGAGGACACACCATCCACAAACAACAGCGCATCATGGAAACAGGCGTCCAGCGCGTGACGCACGGCACCCACATCCGAGGTGACACCCGTTGCGGTTTCATTATGAGTGACAAACACCGCCCTAATCTCGCCATGCCGGTCAGCACCAAGGCGGCGTTCCACCTCGCGCACCGGACAGGGCGCACCCCATGCGACATCGATAATCTCGACCTGCAAGCCCATCGCCTGCGCCATATCGGCCCAGAGTGCGGAAAACTGCCCGTGGCGTGCCATCAGCACTTTGTCGCCCGCATTCAGCGTGTTGGTGATTGCCGCTTCCCATGCGGCTGTGCCGGAACCGGGAAGCAAGGCAATCTGCGCCTCTCGCGTGCCGAAGACGGGCTTCAGCCCTGCCAGCACAGGCTGCAACAAAGCGCCGAATTCCGGCGCGCGGTGGTCTTGCATCGGCACGATCATGGCGCGCTGCACGTCAGCGGGCACATTGGTGGGGCCGGGAATGAACAGATGGGCAGTGCCGGTCAGCATAACGAATCCTCCCTCGTTAGCGTCACCATGACAGACGCAACCGCGATGCTGCGAATGAAAGCGGGTTCTGCTGTAAATGCGAGAGTTTACACAAACGTGTTCTTGTAATATTGTAAACACAACATTTGCAAAGACTGTCGAGGGATGGCAACATGCGCAAAACCTTTATCGGGCCCCATCTGCGCCGCCTGCGACAGGATGCCGGTGAAACCCAAGCCCATATGGCGCGGCGGCTGGGGATCAGCGCGGCCTATGTCAACCTGCTGGAAAACAACCAGCGGTCGGTGTCTGTGGCCATTTTGCTGCGGCTGTTTGAACATTACGGTGTGGATTGGCACGACATTGCCGAAGATGGCGCAGGCGCGCGGCTGGCAGATATGCGCGGTGCGCTGCAAGACCCGTTATTTGACGGCACGCGCCCCGATCTGCATGAATTGCGCGGCGCGCAGACCCATAGCCCCACTGTGATCGAGGCCTTCTTGCGCCTGCACCGCGCCTATATGACCGCCTCTGACCAGTTGCTGGCCCTTGCCGCCCACCCCGGAGAGATGGAGCCGATTTTCAGCGCATCGCCCGAAGGGGCCGTGCATCATTTCTTTCGCCGCCAGCGCAACCATTTCCCCGTGCTGGAACAGGCCGCAGCTGAAGTCTGGGGCGATGCACCGCCCGCCACAGATGACCTGTATGCCGCGCTGAAAGCGCGCCTGCATGACCGCCATGGAATTTCTGTCCGGCAGGTGCGGGTCAATGACCTGCCCCGCACCCTGCGCCAATATGACCAAAGGCGCGGCGAAGTGCTGCTATCCGAAGCCCTTGACCACCCCAACCGTGTCTTTCAGCTGGTGCATGTTCTGGGGCTGATCGAATGCCGCGACCAGATCGAGGGGTTGCTTGTCACCTCCGGGATTGAAGACAAACAGGGTCGCGCGCGCTGTCTGGTGGAACTGGCAAATTATTTCTCTGCCGCAGTCCTGATGCCCTATGACGCCTTTCTGGCCGAGGCGCGCGCCTCGAAATATGATTTCGACCATTTGGCCACGCGCTTTGGTGTCAGTTTTGAACAGGCCTGCCACCGCGCCACAACAATGCAGCGCGAAGGGGCGCAGGGTGTTGCCTTTTTCTTTCTGCGTTTGGACAAGGCGGGCAACGTGACCAAACGCTTCAATGCAACCGATTTTCATCTGGCCGAATATGGCGGTGCCTGCCCCAAGCTGGATGTGCACATGACCTTTCGCCTGCCGGGGCGGATTGTGCCGCAGCTGGTGGAAATGCCCGATGCTTCGCAATATTTCGTCTTCGCGCGCACTGTGGACCGCCCGACATTTGAACGCCACGGGCAGGATAACCGGCTGACTGTGGCGATGGGCTGCACGATCCAGCATGCGCCGGAAATCGGCTATGCCGAAGGGATTGCCCTGCAAGGGGCCGCGGCCACGCCCATCGGGATCAACTGCCGCATCTGCCCGCGCGCGGGCTGTGAACAACGCGCGCATCAGGCCAGTGTGCTGAAAACCCCTGTCGATGAAAGCCGCAGAGGGGCCACGCGCTATGATGCCTGAGCGGGCAGTTGTGCCAGCCACCTGTGCGCCTTAGCACAGCAGCTGTTGGCCTGTGTCCCATGCGGATGGCCGCGAATTGCGCTATATGTGGCTCAAGTCAATATGCAGGAGCACGCCATGACACCCCCACACGCGCAAGCGCCCATTGCAGGACTGCACCATGTCACTGCCATTTCCGGCCCAGCGCAGGAAAATCTGGAATTCTACACAAGCACGCTGAAAACGCGGCTGATTAAACAGACGGTCAATTTCGATGCGCCTGAAATGTACCATCTGTATTATGGCGCAAAGGATGCGACGCCCGGTTCCGTGCTGACATTCTTCAACCGCGAGTCGCGCGAACAGGGGCAGGCGGGCGCAGGGGCCGCGCAGGCTTTTGCCTATGCGGTCGCGCCCGATGATCTGGCGCGGTGGCATGCCGAACTTGGCGGGCGGATAACAACGCGCTTTGGCGCGCAGGTGCTGTCGCTAAGCGACCCGCATGGCCAAGCCTTTGAAATGGTGGCAGATGCGGATGCGGGCGCATGGGGCGAGTTTCATTCGGTCACCCTATGGGTCGCGGACCCTGCCCCCACGGCGCAAATTCTGACCGAGGTGTTCGGCTATGCCTTTGCGGGCGAAGACCGCGGGCCGGATGGCACACGCCTGCGCTACACCCTGCCCGGCGATGCGCCGGGGCGCGTGGTGGACCTGTGGCGCGCGGACACGCCGCGCAAGGCCCGCCCCGGCCCTGGCACCATCCACCATGTGGCCTTTCGCGCGCGCGACGGCGCGCATCAGCAACAGTTGCGCGCGGCATTGCTGGCGCGGGGTGAAAACGTAACCGAGGTGAAGGACCGCCAGTATTTCAAAGCCATCTATTTCCGCGAACCGAGCGGGATATTGTTTGAAATCGCCACTGACGGGCCGGGTTTTGATGCGGACGAGCCGATGTCCAGCCTTGGCCAAAGCCTGAAGCTGCCCCCCCAGCACGAGCCGCGCCGCGCGGAATTGGAACAGCGCTTGCCACCGCTGAAGCTGACGCACGCATAACACCCAAGGGCGCGCCGCACAAAACATGCGGGAGTCCCTGATGCAGGTTAGTGTCGGGGTGCAGGCAACCAGCGAAAGCTGTCTGGTGGCGCATATGGCCTTGCGGTGTGTTCGGCCAGCGCCAACCCCCTTCTGAAAGGACCAACGCGATGGGTAACGACAAGAAGAAAAAAGCCGCATCAGGATCAAAAGCTGCCAAACCGCAATCGGATTACAAGGCAAATGAATCCGAGGGCAAGGCCAGCAAATCCGACAGCAAATTTCAAAAAGCCATCGGCAAGGCAAAAGACGCCTCGCGCAAGGGCTAAAGCAACCTCAGGAAAAAACTGACAGACTTTCGGTTCAAAATTGCGGCCAAACCAAAAAAGCTAAAGCGTTTCGGTGTTGCACCAAAAAACCGGAACGCTTTCAGCGCGCCCGCTCACTGCCGGTTGGCAGAAAGCCTGCACTGCTTGGGCGGTGCAGGCTTTCTGCCGCGCGCCCCCTTACCGCCGCCGGACAGAGTTGCCACCCGCTACAATCCCGTTAATCAGGGCTGCGACGGCTGCGTGTTTGTCTGCGTGATCACCAGCGGGGGCATATTCATGGGCATCTGCCGCATCCCGCAACAGGCCGACAATCTCTTTCTCGGGCAGGATGTTGCGGTCATTCAGCGCCAGAAGCAGCGCTTCACAAATGGCCAAGGCGGCTGTTCCGGCAATATCGTTGGGGACAGTCATCATCAGCCTCGCTTTCATATGGACAGGAACGGATGCGCCTGCATCCGCGTCATCGGGAACGTTGCGTGATCTTAGGGGTTGTCGTGTTGAAATGACTGATCCAAAGCAGCTTGACTCGGAACTTTATAAACGATCTGGAAGGGCTGGCAGCATTCCGCCATGCCTTGGGGCGACATGCATGCAAATCGCGCACAGCGCCCTGACCCAAAAACTCTCTGCTTTTGTGGTGTTGTCAGACACCGATCTGGACACGCTGGCGCGATTTCACCGCCGCAGGCGCAGCTTTGCTGCCGGACATTCCCTGATCCATGAAGGGCAAAACCACAAATCCGCCTTCATTCTGGCCGAAGGCTGGGCCTGTTCCTACAAGATGTTGCCAGATGGCGAGCGACAGATCGTCGGCATTCAGATCGCAGGTGACTTTCTGGGCTTGCGCAGCATTCTGTTCCGAACCTCGGATCATAGTCTGGAAGCGGTGACCCGCATTGAGGCATCCGAAGTGCTGGCATCCGATATTCTGGACAGTTTCGCGCAAGCCCCGCGCCTTGCCACCGCTGTGCTATGGGCCGCATCGCGGGATGAGGCGATGGTGGTCGAGCATCTGGTCAATCTGGGGCGGCGCTCTGCCGAGATGCGCATGGCGCATTTCCTGCTGGAACTGCGCGCAAGGCTGAAACTTGTCGGCATCGGCGATGCAAGCGGGTTTGACTGCCCGCTGACACAATACCATTTGGCCGATATCCTTGGCCTGAGCGCGGTGCATGTCAATCGCGTCTTGCGTCATTTGCGCGAAGATGGGCTGGTCACCTTTCAGAAAGGGCGTGTCATGTTCCATGACATTGCCGCACTTGGAACCCTTGCAGGGTTCGACCCCGATTATCTGGATCAGGACGGGCCATTGCTGCGCTAGTGCTCCGTGCCTGACACAAAATGCCGCCCTGCGTGACAAAGGGCGGTTTGGCGGGGTTTTCAGCCGTTTGCGCGGAGTCAAGGCGCGTAGCGCCGCCGCGCATCGCCGGGCCGTACCCCGGCACGGCGATTTGGCTTGGCTACGCGCAAAGCCTTGATCTTTCGCGGATTTGGCTGGTATAAAGTGCTGTAGCAGGGCGCGAGGATCGCCGCACCACGGCCCGACGCTACGCGGCTTGGGTCATCTTTCCAATCTCCGCCAGGCCCTCAAACCTGTCATTGCGCATTTTTTTGTCAGATAGGAACCATCAACTATAAGCGCTTTCCTTGCCGAAATGCCGTGTCAGCAGATAATAGACGACAGCGCGGTATTTGTTGCGCTCTGAGCGTCCGTATTGTTCGATCACTGCATCAATCGCATCATGCAACTCCTGTCCGTCAGACAGACCCAGCCGCTTTATCAGAAAATTCCGGCGCACTGTGTCCAGTTCATGCTGTTGGGTGGCCGCGACTGTGCTGGCATCGGCATTATAGATCGACGGGCCACACCCGATCGTCACTTTGCGCAGCAAATCCATATCGGGTTCAACCCCGCATTTTTCGCGCAGATCGCTTGCATAACGCGCGATCAGGTCATCTCTGCGTCCCATATCTTTAATCTCCAAAATTGAAATCATGAAAAAAGCCTTGATCCGACTGCGCAGATCAGGCCCAGAGTGGAAGAAAACCCACCCTGAACCAAGTTAAATTTGCACGCTGCGGCTAATTTTTCGTCACAGCATCCCAAGCAGTTGCGGGGTTGGCCAGCCATCGGCAGGCAGGCCAAGCTGGGCTTGAATATCTTGCACCGCCGCGCGCGTATTCGCGCCCAAGATCCCGTCAACCGCACCCACATTGAAGCCGCGCTGTGACAGGCGTTGCTGCAACTGGCGCATCTGGTCTTGATTCAAACCTGTCTCTGGGTTTCCGGCCTGATAGACCGGCGCGCCCGACAGGCGCGTGGCGAAATAGGCAGCCGTGGTGACATAGATAAAGCTTTGGTTCCATTCAAACAGCACGCGGTAATTGTGGAACACCATAAAGGCTGGCCCCCGATGGCCCTGCGGCACAATGACCGAGGCCCGCAGATTGCCCGATGGCAAACGCCCATGCGTGGGGCGCACGCCCAATTGCTCCCACTGGCTGACTGTCATCTCGGTGCGAATACCCGTGCGCGTCAGGTCCAGCCCTTGCGGCAGCGCGACTTCATGCATCCACGGCTCGTTCGCGCGCCAGCCCTTGGCGCGCAGCATGGCAGCGGCAGAAAGCAGCGCATCGGGGGCCGAGCGTTGCAAATCAATCCGCCCGTCGCCATCGCCGTCGACAGCGTAATTGATGATATCCGAGGGCAGCTTTTGCACCATGCCAATCTCGCCCGCCCATGCGCCGCGCGTCTGCACAGGGTCCAGCATGCCGCGGCGATACATTTCCAGTGCTGCGAAAACCTGCGGGCGGAACAACTCTGGCCTGCGGCAGTCATGCGCCAAAGTCACCAGCGCGTTCACTGTGTTGAAATCGCCCTGAACTGCACCAAAATCCGTCTCGAACGCCCAGAAGGCCAGCAAGATGCCGGGCTGAACCCCGTATTGCTGCTGTGCGCGGTCAAACACCGCGCGCTGGCGGTCATAATTGCGCTGACCATTGCTCATCCGGCCTTGCGAGATCAGCGCGCGCGAGAAATCCAGAAACGGGCGCTGGAAAATGCCTTGGCGGCGATCGGCATTGATGACGCTTTGTTCTTGCCGGACATTGCGAAAGAAACTGTCAATGCGGGCACGGTCATGGCCCTGTTGGGCGGCCTCGGATTTCAGCCCCTCCACGAAAGCGCCGAAATTGCCACCACAGCTTTGGGCCTGCACACCAGATGCAAGGCCAACCGATAGAACTGCTGCAAATATTGAAAGAAAACGCATAACACCCCCTGAGAAACTTGTCACACGCTAGCGCATGAAAACCCTCAGGGGGAGTCGTTTTTATGTGATCTGTTTACAGAGATGCGCGGCCATGCGGGGCATCGAAATCCAGCACAGGATTGATCGGGATGATCCGGTTGGGGTTAATCGTGTCATGGCTGTAATGGTAATGCCGCACGATATGGTCCATCCGCACAGTCTGCGCCACGCCGGGGTGTTGGTACAGATCGCGCGTATAGGCCCAAAGGGCCGGGTAATCGACGATCCGGCGGCGGTTGCATTTGAAATGCAGGTGATAGACGTTGTCAAAGCGCACCAGTGTGGTGAACAGCCGCCAATCCGCTTCGGTCAGCGTGTCGCCCATCAGGTAGCGCCGCGTGCTCAGGCGCTCTTCCAGCCAGTCCAGCGCGTCGAATAGCGGGTAGACGGCCTTCTCATAAGCCTCTTGCGTGGTGGCAAAGCCCGATTTGTAAACGCCGTTATTCACTTCGTCATAGACCCGCGCATTGATCGCGTCGATCTCTTCGCGCAGGGCTTCGGGGTAGTAGTCGTCGGAATTGCCGGTCAGCCCGTCAAAGGCCGAGTTGAGCATGCGGATAATCTCTGCCGATTCATTTGACACAATCTTGCCCTGCTTTTTGTCCCACAGCACAGGCACAGTCACGCGCCCCGAAATCTGCGGGTCGGCGCGGGTATAGATGTCGCGCATAAAGGCAGAGCCGAACAGCTTATCGCCGGTCGCACCGTCGAAATCATCACCAAAGGTCCAGCCGTCATCCAGCATTTCGGGATGCACTGCCGAGACATCGATCATCCCCTCCAAGCCTTTCAGCGCGCGAAAGATCAAGGTGCGGTGCGCCCAAGGGCAGGCATAGGACACATACAGGTGGTAGCGCCCCGCTTCGGCCTTGAACCCGCCCTCGCCCGAGGGGCCGGCACTGCCATCGGCGGTGACCCAGTTGCGAAACCGCGATGTATCGCGCTTGAACGCGCCGCCGGTCTTGCTGGTGTCATACCATGCGCTTGACCATTCTCCATTGACCAGTTGGCCCATTGCTAAACTCCTTTTGCTACCCGACTGATTTGGCCCCAACCCGTCGGGATAACAAGCTGCGCACATGCGCAGGGCCTGTGCGCGGCACTATTGCAGATCACCAAAGGCGCGCTGCAACCGTGCGACTGCGTCCTCTATCACGGATCGCGGCGCGCCCAAATTGAAGCGCAGGAAGCTGGTGCCGCCGGTGCCGAAAGTCGGCCCATGATTGGCGGCAATCTGCGCCTCGTGTTCCACCCTTGCAGTGAATTCGGCCACATCCATGCCTGTGCCCGAAAAATCGACCCATGCCAGATAGGTCGACTCCAGCGGCATGGACTGCAGGCCGGGGATTGCATTCACCCCGTCATCAAACACTTTGCGGTTGCCATCCAGATAGGCGCATAGCGCATCGACCCATTCCGCGCCTGCGGGCGAATAGGCGGCCGTTACGGCATGCAAACCGAATGAATTGGGTGAAATGCCCATCGCGGCCAGGGTTGCCCCGAACTGGCGGCGCAGCGCCTCGTCCCCAATAATAACATTCCCGCAATGCGTGCCTGCAAGATTGAAGGTCTTGGATGCAGCGGTCAGCATAACCAGCCGGTCTGCGCAATCGGGTGCGGCCACAGGCATGGGCGTGTGGTGGCACCCGGGCATGACCAGATCATGGTGTATCTCGTCCGAGACAAGCAGCAGATCATGGCGCGCGCAGAATTCTGCCACTCCGCGCAATTCCTCCGCGCTCCAGACCCGCCCGCCGGGATTATGGGGCGAGCACAGGATCAACATCCGCTCTGCCCCTGTCATCTGCGCATCGGCGGCGTCGAAATCCATCTCGTAGCGCCCCCCCACCAGCGCCAGCGGGCATTCGACCACGCGCCGCCCCGCCGCATGGATGGTTCGTGCAAAGGCGTGGTAGACAGGTGTGAACAAAACCACACCGTCACCCGGCTGCGTCCATGTGTGCAGGCACAGACCAACCGCATTGACCAGCCCATGGGTGGTGAAAATATCGCCCGGCGCCACCTGCCAGCCATGGCGGTGGTCCATCCACCAGCAGATCGCCGCGCGATAGGCGGAATCATCGCCGAAATAGCCGTAAATCCCATGATCCAGTGCGGCTTGCAGCGCATCCTGCACCGTTTGCGGCGGGCGGAAATCCATATCGGCCACCCACATGGCAATGCCTGTGTCAGGCGACACGCCATACAGCTTTTCCATCATGTCCCATTTGGTGGAATGCGTGCCGCGCCGGTCGATGATCTGGTCGAAATTCATGTCTGCCCTCCGTTTCGCACCAAAGCTGGCCCGCCTGTCCGCAAGGTGCAAGCACAAAAGCCATTGAACGGCGCTTTGGCTTGGCTTACATCGCCGGTCATGAGCATTAGACCGATCCTGATCCACCCCGACCCGCGCCTCAAGAAGCTGTGCCAGCCGATTGAGAGTGTCAGCACAGATATCGGCAAACTGGCCGAAGACATGCTGGAAACCATGTATGACGCGCCGGGCGTGGGCCTGGCCGCGCCGCAGGTCGGTGTGCTAAAGCGCCTGTTCGTGATGGATTGCGTCAAGGAAGAGGGGGAAAGCCCCCGCCCCATGGCGCTGATCAACCCCGAGATTATCGCCACCTCGGACGAGGTGAACACCTATGAGGAAGGCTGCCTGTCCATTCCCGAACATTATGCCGAAGTCACCCGCCCCAAGCGGGTGACCCTGCGCTGGTTGGGGCTGGACGGAAAAACCCATGAAGAAGAATTCGATGGGCTGTGGGCCACCTGCGCCCAGCACGAGCTGGACCACCTGAATGGCAAGCTGTTCATCGACCATCTGGGCACGATCAAACGCAGCATGATCACCCGCAAGATGCAGAAACTCAAGCGCGACAAGGCACGCGGGTGAGCGTGCGGCCCTGCATCCGCTGGCCCGACAAGCGGCTGCGCAGCCCCGCCGCGCCGGTTGAGGGGATCTCGGACGAGATCCGCGCCATCTGGGCCGATATGATCGACACGATGGAGGCAATGCCCGGCGTGGGCCTTGCTGCCCCCCAAATCGGCGTGATGTTGCGGCTGGCCGTGGTCGATGCGTCAGAGGGGCGCGGGCAAGCGGTGTGCATGGCCAACCCCGAAATCCTGCATGCCAGCGCCAAATTGCGCGCCCATGATGAAGGCAGCCCCAACCTGCCCGGCGTCTGGGCGCGGATCGAACGGCCCCGCGCGGTGACGGTTCAGTTCCTGAATGCGGCAGGCGAGGTCGAGCAGCGCGATTTCGTGCATCTCTGGGCGACAAGCGTGCAACACCAGATCGACCATCTGAATGGCCGGATGTATTTCGACCATCTCAGCCCGCTGAAACGCGACATGCTGCTGCGCCGCGCCCGCAAATCGGGCTAGCCCCTCGCCAGAAAGGACCGACAGAATGCGCGTTATCTTCATGGGCACGCCCGATTTCTCGGTCCCCGCACTAGAGGCCGTGCATGCCGAACATGACGTGGTCTGCGTCTATACCCAGCCCCCGCGCCCCGCAGGGCGGGGCAAGAAACCCCGCCTGACAGCTGTGCATGCCCGCGCCGAGGCCCTGGGGCTGGAGGTGCGCCACCCTGCCAGCCTGAAAGACGCAGCCGCACAGGCCGAATTTGCAGAAATTCAGGCCGATATTGCTGTGGTGGTCGCCTATGGGTTGATCCTGCCGCAAGCGGCGCTGGACGCGCCGCGCTTGGGCTGCCTGAACATCCATGCCAGCCTGCTGCCGCGCTGGCGCGGCGCGGCACCCATCCAGCGCGCGATCATGGCGGGCGATGCCGAGACAGGCATCTGCATCATGCAGATGGAAGCGGGGCTGGATACAGGCCCCGTCCTGCTGCGCGACACGACCCCAATTGCACCGCTGGACACCGCCCAGACCCTGCATGACAGGCTGTCGCAGATGGGCGCGCGGCTGATTGCGCGTGCCTTGGCCGAATTGCCCGCGCTGCGTGCTACAGCGCAGCCCGAAAATGGCGTCACCTATGCCGCCAAGATCGACAAATCCGAGGCGCGTCTGGACTGGACCCGCCCCGCCGAAGAGGTCGCGCGCCAGATCCGTGGCCTCTCCCCCTTTCCGGGGGTGTGGATCGACAGCCCGCTTGGGCGGCTGAAACTTCTGAACGCGCGCGCGGTGGACGGGGACGGCACACCGGGCGCACTCCTGCACGGGCTGACCGTGGCCTGTGGCACAGGCGCGGTGGAAGTGCTGGAAGCCCAGCGCGAAGGCAAACGCGCGATGTCGGCAGAGGAGTTGCTGCGCGGGGCGGGTGCGGCGCGCGGGTGATCTGCGACCAGCGTCGGGGAACCAGAGCGCAAGGGCCGTCGCGCGCGGGGGCGCTCCACCCGTTGGGCTATTGCGCTTTATGCAGGCCATGTCCGAATGGCGGTCAGGCTATGCGCTTGTGGTGGCCAAGGCGTTGCGGGTTTGTGGCAAGCGGTCTTCCTATTGACGCAAGCGCAAACACAAAAAGCAAAGCGCAAAGCCGCGCAAGGGCCGTCGCGCGCGGGGGCGCCCCACGCGTTGGGCTATTGAGCTTTATGCTGGCAATGTCCGAATGACGGTCAGGCTATGCGCTTGTGGTGGCCAAAGCGCCGCCGCTCGGGGGCGCGACGGCGCTTGCGCGGCGGGCTGACGCCCTTGATCCCGCGCAAAGATATTCCTGCCGTTCCGTAAAGTAGTCTTCATCAAGGCTTTTTATGTCCAGTCACACATCCAACTCCTCCACAAACCGCGCATTCTCTGAAATATACTGGAACCGCAATTCCGGCTTCTTGCCCATCAGCCGCTCGACCAGATCTGACGTCTCGCCCGGCAGGTCGTCATCCACCGACACCCGGATCAACCGGCGCGAGGCGGGGTCCATGGTGGTTTCTTTGAGGTCTTTCGCGTCCATCTCGCCCAAGCCCTTGAAGCGCGACACATCGACCTTGCCCTTGCCGCCAAACCCTTCGGCCATCAGCCGGTCTTTTTCGGCCTGATCCAGCGCATAGACGCGCTTGGCCCCCTGGGTCAGGCGAAACAGCGGCGGGCAGGCCAGATACAGGTGGCCTGCATCGATCATGGGCCGCATCTGGGTGAAGAAAAACGTCATCAGCAGCGCTGCAATATGCGCCCCGTCCACATCGGCATCGGTCATGATGATGATCTTGTCATAGCGCAGGTCATCCAGCCGGAACTTGGTACCCAGCCCCACCCCCATCGCCTGACACAGATCCGAGATTTCGGCATTCGTCCCCATCTTGGACGAGGCCGCGCCCAGCACGTTCAAAATCTTGCCGCGCAGGGGCAGCAGCGCCTGTGTTCTGCGGTCGCGTGCCATTTTGGCCGACCCGCCCGCAGAATCCCCCTCGACGATGAACAATTCGGTGCCCGCGCGGTTGGTGGCCGAGCAATCCACCAGTTTGCCCGGCAGGCGCAGTTTCTTGGTGGCGGTCTTGCGGCTGGTTTCCTTTTCCTGCCGCCGCTTCAGCCGTTCTTCGGCCCGCAGCACCAGAAAATCAAGGATTGCCCCTGCCGCTTTGGGGTCGGCGGCCAGCCAGTTGTCGAAATGGTCGCGCACGGCCCCTTCGACAAGGCGCGCGGCCTCGGTCGTGGCAAGGCGGTCCTTGGTCTGGCCCACGAATTCCGGCTCTCGGATAAAGCACGACACCAGCGCGCAACCGCCTGTTATCATGTCTTCGCGGGTGATCTGTGCGGCCTTTTTGTTATTGGCCAATTCACCATAAGCGCGGATGCCTTTCAGCACGGCCGCCCAGAAACCTGCCTCATGCGTGCCGCCCTCGGGCGTGGGCACAGTGTTACAGTAGGATTGCACGAACCCGTCACGCGCGGGCGTCCAGTTGATCGCCCATTCCACCGATCCGGGCTGGTTGAACTTTTCCTGAAAGCCCACCTTGCCCGCAAAGGGCTTGTCGGCATAGGTCAGATTGCCTTTCAACTGCTCGTTCAGATAATCCGCCAGACCACCGGGGAAGTGGAACACCGCTTCCATCGGGGTGTCGCCATCCTCGACCGCGGATTTCCAGCGGATTTCCACGCCCGAAAACAGATAGGCCTTGGAGCGTACCATTTTCAGCAGCCGCGCGGGGCGGAATTTCAGCGCCCCGAAAATCTCGGCATCGGGGTGAAAGGTAAAGGTTGTGCCGCGCCGGTTGGGCGCTGGCCCCACCTTGACCACCGGCCCTTGTGGAATGCCGCGCGAGAATTCCTGCGCGTAAAGTTCACGGTTGCGCGCCACCTCGACCCGCAGGTGATCTGACAGCGCATTGACCACGCTGGCCCCTACCCCGTGCAACCCGCCCGAAGTTTCATAGGCTTTGCCCGAAAACTTGCCGCCAGCATGCAGGGTGCACAAGATCACCTCCAATGCCGACTTGCCGGGGAATTTGGGGTGCGGGTCAATCGGGATGCCGCGCCCGTTGTCGCGGATGGTGATCGAATGATCGGCGTGCAACTCCACCTCGATGCGCGAAGCATGGCCCGCCACGGCCTCGTCCATCGAGTTGTCCAGAACTTCGGCAACCAGATGGTGCAGCGCGCGTTCATCGGTGCCGCCGATATACATGCCGGGGCGCTTGCGCACCGGCTCCAACCCCTCCAGCACTTCGATGGAAGAGGCATCGTAACTCTCGGATTGCGACAACAGGTCGGACATGGGCTGCTCGATTCTACAAGGGGTGATTACACCACCAATAGACCATTGCCGCGCGAGAGTCGCAAGGCGTTGGGGCCGTGCCGCATTATGTGATGCCGCCAGCACGTTTTGCGTTCACAAGACGCAAGGCGTACAGATATGTCAGTCCCGAAACGCCCTGACCGAAAAATTGTCCAGCCCCATGCTTTCATCGCGGACATGCTGGTTGGTCGTGGCCTTCAGCCCGAAATTAAAGCCCTGTGGCGGTGGATTATCGGCAACAACCTGCACCCGCCAGACCCCATCGCGCCAACTTTCGGGCCTATCACTGATCGTGCTGTCGGTAAAATAGCCGGCGCGCTGGTGAACGATGTTGACGTCATATGTGGTGCCATTCAGTTCAAAACTGCCGGTCGGGTTTTGGGTCGAGTTGCTGGTAAAGGCGCTGAAATGCACTTCCTGCCCATTGATCTGGAAAGCCACCCCATCACCACGCCCGCCAAGATGGACATCATTGTTAAGATTGTCTGCGCGCCAGCCATCCCAGCTGTCCAGCGTCAGCAGGTCAAATTCGATCACTGCGCGCGTTGTGTCACTGGGCAGGCGCACGGCATATTCAATCGGGGCTTCGGACCCTGCGAAAGGGCCAAGGAAATGGCCCAGCGCCTCTGTGTAGCTGATGCGGCCGACATTCCAGCCACTCGTATCGCCATTCTCGAAACTGGCCGAGACCAGCTCGAAACTGTTGCCAAGAAAGTCGTAAAGCCGCCCGACGCTTCCGCCGGACAGGGTTTGTTGAATCGTATTGCCAAGTTCGGCCACGCCAACCCGCACCGGCCCCGCGCTTAACAGCCCCAACCCAACAACTGAGCCAGTCAGCACCACCCAGTCAACGGTTACCGCGCCATCTTCGCTCTGCAAAAAATTTCTTATCCGCATAATATCCTCAAGAATCTGGCGATAATGAAGGCGTGTTTACTGTGTGAATAGGGCGATATCTTGACGAAACCTGTGCGTGAATATGACCCGGCGCCGCACTCATGCGGGCGGCGCGCAGCCCCAGTCAGCACCATGTGCAGGAAGTGTCAGACCTGCGTCCAGAGGTGAAACAGCATGCCCATTGCGAACGCGCCGCCCAGCGAAATTGCGATATACAGCGCAAAGACACGCAACTTGACCAAAGCCCAGACCGCAATCGCCGCAGGCAGAGAGGTGACGCCGCCTGCGATCAGAAACGCCATGCCTGCACCTGCCTGCATGCCTTGATCCATCAGCGTGGCGATCAGCGGCAGTGCCGCATAGCCGTTGAAATAGGCGGGCACCCCCACAACTGTTGCAATCGCAATCGGGGCAAGGCCAGTGCCGCCCAGCGTCTGCGTGACCAGTTCGGCAGGCAGATACGCCAGCATCAGGCTTTCCAGCAGAAACGCAAGCGATAGCCATTTCAGCAGGAACAGGAATGTCTTGGCCCCCTCAGTGCGGAATTTGCTGACCCGCGCAGGGTCTTGCCAGAAGGCCCAGACGGGCGGCTTTGGCGCGCGCACTTTCGTGCCGCCGCAGCCGCCATTGCCCACCCCCTCGCGCAAGGGGTCGCTCAGCCCGCCTGCGCGGATGATCAGATGCACGACAGTGCCGCCCAATACCCCCATGCCAAGCGCGATCAGCGTCTTGGCAATCGCAAATTCCAGCCCCAGCACACCGGCTGTCAGAACAAACATTGACGGGTCCATCAAGGGAGAGGCAAGCCAGAACGCCATGACCGGCGCCAATGGCACGCCAATGGCCAGAAGTGCTGCAATCAGCGGAATTACCCCGCAGGAACAAAACGGCGACAGCCCCCCCGCCAGCGCGCCCATCACAATCATCATCGCGGGCGCGCCGGTAAAAGCTTTTGCGATCAGGTTATCTGCCCCTGTGGCCCCGGCCCATGCAGCAATCAGAATAGAGACAGCAAGGAAGGGGGCAATCGACACCAGCGCATTTGCCACTTTCGCCACAGATGGCCCGAATTGCCCCGGATCAACCACACTCACCCCCAACAAGATGACAAGAAATGCCACCCAAGGCCGCTCTTTGCGCCACAAATGCTGCCACGCCGCCGCCAAAGGGCCGGGTTGCGGAAGGGAATGGTCGGTCATATCTATATCTCCGGCTTTCTGGTTATATTTGGCGCACTGCTTAATTTTGAGGCTTTAATCTTGGCGCGCCAATGCTGGCACGCCCTTGCAACACTCGCTCATCAGGAAATCCAGCACATCGCGCATGGCGTCCATATCCGCGCGCGTCTCAACCTCTCGCCCCTTGCGGGTTTGCACAATAAGGCCCGCTTGTTTCAGGCTGCGCAGATGATGCGCAAGCGTGGATAGCGGCATATCCAGATGCGCCGCGATTTCCCCCACCAGCACCCCATCAGGGCCAGCCCGCACCAACAGCCGGAACAATGTCAGCCGTGCGGGGTGACCAAGGGCCGCGAGGGCTGCGGCGGCGGAATCGGTTTGTGTGCTCATACTCCCAAATATAACTAAAAAACTGGTTTTGTAAATACACCACCGACAGGTTTACCCCGCCCGCGCGCAACAAATGAAAAGAAATCTGCCCATTTTGCGCAATCTCGCCTTTTTCCGGCATTGACGCGGGGATATCGCGCGCTTAGTTACGGCATGCTGGCGAATGGTGGATGGCAATGGAAAATGCTCTCGTAGGGATTGTGGGAAAGATGCGCATGGGCCGGTAACGGACTCCCACTCAGGAACCCATGCGCCCCCGAAACCCACGGGGGCTTTTTTAATGCCTGCCGCCGCGCTAAAGCGCATTTGAATTCGACGTTGGATGGAGCAAACGATGACACGTCAGATGACCGGAGCGAAGATGGTGGTTCAGGCCCTGAAGGATCAGGGCGTCGAAGTGGTGTTCGGCTATCCCGGCGGTGCTGTACTGCCCATCTATGATGAGGTTTTTCAGCAAAACGACATTCGCCACATTCTTGTACGCCATGAACAGGGCGCGATCCATGCCGCCGAAGGCTATGCGCGCTCGACCGGCAAGCCCGGTGTTGTGCTGGTCACCTCTGGCCCCGGTGCAACCAATGTGGTGACCGGCATTGTCGATGCGCTGATGGATTCCATCCCGATAGTCGTGCTTGCCGGTCAGGTGCCGACATTCATGATCGGCTCTGATGCGTTTCAGGAAGGCGACACTGTCGGCATCACCCGCCCCTGTACCAAGATGAACTGGCTGGTCAAGGAAACCGACAAGCTGGCGGAAACGATCCATCAGGCGTTTCATGTTGCAACCTCTGGCCGCCCCGGCCCTGTTTTGGTGGACATCCCCAAGGATGTGCAATTCGCCACCGGCACCTATTGCGAAAAGCCAAAGGCCAAAACCAGCCATTACGCCCCCCGCGTCAAGGGTGACCCCGAGATGATCACCAGACTGGTCGAGTTGATCGAGACTGCGGAACGCCCTGTGTTCTACACAGGCGGCGGCGTCATCAACTCTGGCCCTGCGGCCAGCCAACTGCTGCGCGAACTGGCCGAGGCAACAGGCTTTCCTGTCACCTCGACCCTGATGGGGCTTGGGGCCTATCCGGCATCCGGTCAGGCATGGCTGGGCATGCTGGGCATGCATGGCACCTATCAGGCGAATTGGGCGATGCATGATTGCGACCTGATGATCAATATCGGCGCGCGGTTCGACGACCGGATCACAGGGCGGATCAACGCGTTCAGCCCCGACTCGAAAAAAGCGCATATCGACATTGACCCGTCTTCAATCAACAAGGTCATTCATACCGATGTGCCCATCATCGGCGATGTGGGGCATGTGCTGGAAGATGTGCTGAAAATCTGGAAATCACGCGGGCGCAAGATCAACCGCGAAGGGCTGGCGCGCTGGTGGAAACAGATTGAAGAATGGAAGGCCGTGAATTGTCTGGCCTATAAACCCAGCGCCACCTCGATCCGTCCGCAACATGCCATTGCGCGGCTGGAAGCGCTGACCAAAGGCATGGACCGCTACATCACCACCGAAGTGGGCCAGCACCAGATGTGGGCGGCGCAATACCTGGGCTTCGAAGACCCCAACCGCTGGATGACATCGGGGGGCTTGGGCACCATGGGCTATGGCCTGCCTGCCTCGGTCGGGGTGCAGATTGCCCACCCGGATGCGCTGGTCATCAATGTCGCGGGCGAGGCGTCTTGGCTGATGAACATGCAGGAAATGGGCACGGCCATGCAATACCGCGCCCCCGTCAAGCAGTTCATCCTGAACAATGAACGCCTTGGCATGGTGCGCCAATGGCAGGAACTCTTGCATGGCGAACGCTATTCAAGCTCTTGGTCCGAAGCGCTGCCCGATTTCGTCAAACTGGCCGAGGCGTTCGGCTGCAAGGGCATCCGCTGCGACAACGAGGCCGATCTGGATGACGCGATCCGCGAAATGCTGGCCTATGACGGGCCGGTGATTTTCGATTGTCTGGTGGAAAAGCACGAAAACTGCTTCCCCATGATCCCCTCGGGCAATGCCCATAATGACATGCTTCTGGGCGACGCCGAGACGCAGGGCGTTATCGGTGCTTCTGGCGCAGTGTTGGTGTAAGGAAAAAACATGTCTGCTCTGCAAATCAAAAAAGGCTCGTCCAAGCATTCCGCCTATGACCTGCGCGACCCGAATTCGGAACTGATCGAAACCCACACGCTTGCGGTCAGTGTCGACAACGAATCCGGCGTGCTGGCCCGTGTGATCGGGCTGTTTTCCGCGCGCGGCTACAATATCGACAGCCTGACCGTGGCCGAGGTGGACCATATGGGCCACCGGTCGCGCATCACGGTTGTGACATCGGGCACGCCGCAGGTGATCACCCAGATCAAGGCGCAGCTGGAACGCATGGTGATCGTGCATGAAGTGCATGACCTGACAGTTGAGGGGCCATCGGTGCAGCGCGAACTGGCGCTGTTCAAGGTCAAGGGCCGGGGCGAGGCGCGGATCGAAGCCTTGCGCCTTGCCGAAATCTTCCGCGCGAATGTGGTCGATTCCACGCTGGAAAGCTTCGTGTTCGAGATGACAGGCACGCCCGAGAAGGTCGATGCTTTTGCCGAACTCATGCGCCCGCTTGGGCTGGTCGAGGTTGCGCGCACAGGTGTGGCCGCTCTGGCGCGGGGCGCGTAAGCGCCCGCGCCAGCACCGTCAAAAAACTTGAAGGGCGGCCCATCGGGCCGCCCTTCTCAATTAGGTCAAACATGGTCAGCCGGAAATCAGGCTTCGTTTTCCAGCTCTTCAATCGCCTTTTGCAGATCATCCTTGCCGATTTCTTTCTCGGTCACAGCGACTTGCGCGATGATATGGTCCACAACCTTGTCTTCAAAGATGGGCGCGCGCAACTGCTGCTGCATCTGCGGGTTTTTCTGGATGAACTCGAAGAATGCGCGTTCCTGTCCGGGATACTGACGCGCCTGCGCGATAACCGCCTGCGTCATTTCCTGATCTGTCACTTCAACTTCGGCCTTCTGGCCGATCTCTGCCAGCAGCAGGCCCAGCTTCACGCGGCGCACGGCCAGCTTGTCGCTTTCCTCGGTCGTTTCAACTTCGCCATGGCTGTGATCATGCTGATCAACATCTTCCTGTGCGTCATGCCACAGCTGATGCGCGATCTGCTTGCTTTCTGCTTCCACCAGCGACGGGGGCAGATCGAAATTCACAGCCGCGTCCAGCGCATCCAGCAGCCCGCGCTTGAGCACGGCGCGCGATGCCTGCGCATATTCCGCTTCCAGCCGCTCGCTGATCTGGGTTTTCAGCGCTTCAAGGCTCTCTGCCCCGAAATGCTTGGCCAACTCATCGTCGATCACCGCTTCGGCAGGGGCTTTCACGGCCTTGACGGTGCAATCAAACACCGCTTCCTTGCCCGCCAGATGCTCTGCACCGTAATCGGCAGGGAAATTCACAGTCACAGCTTTTTCTTCACCGGCTTTCACGCCCACAAGCTGCTCTTCAAAGCCCGGAATGAACTGGCCCGACCCCAGCACCAGCGGGAAATCTTCGGCGGTGCCGCCCTCGAACGCCTCGCCGTCGATCTTGCCCACGAAATCCATCGTGATCTGGTCGCCGTCTTCGGCCGCGCCATCCTTGTCGTCGAAATTCTGCGCGTTCTTCGCCAGATTCTCCAACGCTTCCTGCACGGCGGCGTCATCGGCCTTAACCACCAGCTTTTCCAGCGCGATGCCGCTGAAATCGGGCGCGTCGATCTTGGGCAGCGCTTCGTAATTCAGCGCCACGACAACATCATCGCCTTCTTTCCAGTCTTCATTGGTCATTTTGACATCGGGCTGCGCCGCGGGGCGGTCGCCGCTGTCTTCAAAATGCTTGTTCATCGCGCCATCAACGGCGTCCTGCATTGCTTCGCCCAACAGGCGCTGGCCGAACTGCTTTTTCAGAAGCGCCATGGGCACCTTGCCCTTGCGAAAGCCCTTCATCTCGATCTCTGGCTGCGCCTCGACCAGCTTCTCATCGACTTTCGCCGCAAGTTCAGCTGCGGTCACAGTGATGGTGTAGCCGCGCTTGAGGCCTTCGTTCAGGGTTTCGGTCACTTGCATGAGCATCCTCGCATGTATGACAGGCCGCTCTGGCGGCGGCCTGATGAAATCTGCGCCTTACTAGGGTGCTGTCTGCGAAGGATCAACCCTCAATCTCTTTATTCCAACCTACCCGCAGAGTCGTTTTGCACTTTCCCTGCCTTGAAAACGCGCTCACTCTAGGGGGAAGCTGTGTTGCGAGGAAATATGCCCCGTCTGATCGCCCTTTTGTCCCTGCTTATTATCGGGCTGTCCATCTGGCAGTTGGAGGGGGACCGCGCGGGCCTGACGATCACGCCCGTGACAGTTGAAGGGGGCACACCCGCCACGCTGTATCTGCGCAATGGCGCTGGCGCGGCCCCGGTTGTTGTCATTGCACACGGTTTTGCAGGCTCGCGCCAGTTGATGGACCCTTTCGCCCTGACGCTGGCGGAGGCAGGCTATGTTGTGGCCAGTTTCGATTTTGAAGGCCATGGCCGCAACCCGCGCCCCATGTCGGGCGATGTGACCACGATTGACGGCACCACGCGGTTGCTGATGGACGAGACAGCGCGTGTGGCGCGCGCGGCACTCGCCCATCCGCGCGCCGATGGGCGCTTGGTCTATCTGGGGCATTCGATGGCCTCTGACATCATTGTGCGGCAGGCGCTGGAAGCGCCGCGCGCAGATGCTGTCGTCGCCATTTCCATGTTCAGCGAGGCGGTCACCGCAGACGCCCCGCGCAACCTGCTGGTCATTGCGGGCGAATGGGAAGCGATGCTGGCCGAAGAGGCGCTCAGGGCGCTGCGCCTGACCGACCCGCAAGCCCGCGCAGGCGACAGTGTGGGCGACCCCGCACAAGGCACAGGGCGGCGCGCCGTCATCGCCCCCAAGGTCGAGCATGTGGGCGTGCTGTATTCCGCCACGGCCCTGCATGCCGCGCGCGACTGGCTTGATGCCAGTTTCGGGCGCGACAGCAGCGGGCCGGTCGCGCAGCGCGGCGGCTGGATCGCGGCGCTGCTGCTGGCCACAGTCGCGCTGGCATGGCCGCTTGCGCGCGCGCTGCCTGCGGGCGCTGGCCCTGTCCCGCCGCCCCTATCTGCCAAGCGCGTCCTGGTCGCGGCCTTGGCCCCTGCCCTGCTGGTGCCGCTTGCCCTTGCCCCGTTCGAGATTCGCGTGCTGCCTGTGCTTGTTGCAGATTATCTGGTGCTGCATCTGGGGCTGTACGGGCTGATGACGCTGGCGCTGTTGTGGCATTGGGGGCAGTTCCAAGGCCAGTTTCCTGCGCGCATCTGGTGGGTGGGTGCTGCGGTTGCGCTGTTCGGGATCGCTGTTCTTGGCGGCGTGATCGACCGTTATGTGGCGTCCTTCCTGCCCCATTCGGGCCGCATGGTCATTATTGCGGGTCTGGCGCTGGGGGCGGTTCCGTTTCTGCTGGCCGATGGCATTTTAACCCAGGGCGGCAAGGCGCGGCTGTGGCGCGTGGTGCTGGCACGGGTGGCATTTCTGGCCTCTCTCGGGCTGGCCGTTGCGCTGAATTTCGAGGCGCTGTTTTTCCTGCTGATCATCCTGCCGGTAATTGTGCTGTTTTTTTTGCTGTTTGGCACAATGTCGGGCTGGGTGGGGCGCAGAACCGGCCTGCCTGCGGCAGGCGGGTTGGGGCTTGGGCTGGTGCTGGCTTGGGCGCTGGGGGTCACATTCCCGATGTTTGACGCGGGCGCGTTCTAAGCTGCGCCCCTTGGCACAAGACGGGTGACACTGAAACAAGACCCCCGCAGCACCTGCCCCCTCAGCCCAGAACCAACGCGCTGGTCCAGACGCGGCGCATCAGGTCGGGCTGTCCGCGCACGCCCAACTTGGCATAGACCTGTTTGGAATAATACCGCGCTGTCTGTGGTGTCAGGCCAAGCGCCTGTGCCGCCTCGGACAGGCTGGCCCCTTGTGCCAAGGCGCGCACCAGACGCGCCTCGGACAGGTTCAGATGCAGCGCTGCCGCAAGGTCCGGGGGCGGGGGCAAAGGCTGGCGGGTTGCGCGCAAGACCCCCTGCACCGCCCCATCGGGAGCGCGGTGGCACAACAGCTCCAGATCGGGCGCAAGCGCCAGCAGCATCGTCTGCCCCATATCGCGCGGCAGGGTGGGCATGCGGGGCAGTTGCGCCAGCAATTCTGCCGCGACAGCGTCGCGGGGTTGCGGCTGGCCGCGTGCGTCAAATTCCACGCATCCCACGCCCATCCGGCGCGCGATATCTTCCGCCTGTGCTGCGCGCTGTGCCATATGCGCAGTGCTTGCCGCAATCTTGCACGCCTGTTCCAGATGCGGGGCCAGCGCGGCCAGCGCGGCGCTGTCCATTGCCCTGAAATCCCCGCGCTGGCGCGACAGCATCAACCAGCCCACCCCCTGCGGCAGGCGCACCCCTATGGCGCGATAATCAGACGCCGCCCCCCCAAGTGCCGGGGCGCGGTCCAGCAGTTCTTCGCCCGTATAGACCCGCCCAAGACGCAGGCCCACAAAGACCTCAGGCATGGGCGCCAGTTGCGCGTCACTCTCAGACCAGACCTGCGCTGGCATATAGAACCGTGCCCCATCGGCCTGCAAATGCGCGGCCAGCGCGCGCAGCATCGGCGGCCAGTTGCCCCCGTCTGCCCCTGCCTGCGACATGGCGATCAAAACCTCGGTGTCTTGTGGTGTAATCACGAAACCCCCAACCCACCTCCCATATGGGAGGTGCGCAGGCATTACCGCAACAGTATTCGGCAAACAACAGTTTTAAACCTTAGGACGGAGTCGTTATGTCCAGCCATACTCTTACACATTTACAACGCCTTGAGGCAGAAGCCATCCACATCATGCGCGAGGTGGTCACACAGGCCGATGCGCCTGTGATGCTGTACTCGGTCGGCAAGGACAGTGCGGTTATGCTGCATCTGGCGAAAAAAGCCTTTTACCCCTCGCCCCCGCCCTTTCCGCTGCTGCATGTGGATACAACATGGAAATTCCGCGACATGTATGCGCTGCGCGACCGTGCGGCGCGCGCGGCAGGCATGCAATTGCTGGTCCATCAAAACCCCGACGCGCAGCGCCAAGGGATCAACCCGTTCGACCATGGCGGGCTGCATACCGATATGTGGAAAACCGAAGGGCTGAAACAGGCACTGGACCTGCATGGCTTTGACGCCGCTTTCGGCGGTGCGCGCCGCGACGAGGAGAAAAGCCGCGCGAAAGAACGCATTTTCAGCTTCCGCACCGCCAGCCACCGCTGGGACCCCAAAAACCAGCGGCCAGAACTGTGGCGCACCTACAATGCCCGCAAGAACAAGGGCGAGTCGATGCGGGTTTTCCCCCTGTCGAACTGGACGGAACTGGACATCTGGCAATATATCCATCTGGAAAATATCGAGATTGTGCCGCTGTATTACGCGGCAGAGCGCCCCACTGTCATCCGCGACGGGCTGATGCTGATGGTCGATGACGACCGTTTTCCGCTGAAGGGCGAAACGCCTGTCATGCGTTCGATCCGGTTTCGCACTTTGGGTTGCTACCCGCTGACAGGGGCAGTCGAAAGCCGCGCGCAGACCTTGCCCCAGATCATTCAGGAAATGCTGCTGACCACCACATCGGAACGCCAAGGCCGCGCTATTGACCATGATCAAGCCGCCTCGATGGAGAAGAAGAAGCAGGAAGGATATTTCTGATGACCGAGATTTACAAAACCGATGCCCTTATTGCCCAAGATATTGATGCCTATCTGGACACCCACCAGCACAAGACCATGCTGCGGTTCATCACCTGCGGGTCGGTGGATGACGGGAAATCGACGCTGATCGGGCGTCTTCTGTATGACAGCAAGATGATTTTTGAAGACCAGCTAGCCACGCTGGAGGCCGATTCCAAGCGCGTCGGCACCCAAGGAGATGCGATTGATTTCGCCCTTCTGGTCGATGGGCTGGCCGCAGAGCGTGAACAGGGCATCACCATCGACGTGGCCTACCGCTTTTTTTCCACCGAAAAACGCAAATTCATCGTGGCCGATACACCGGGCCATGAACAATATACCCGCAACATGGTGACAGGTGCCTCCACCGCTGATCTGGCTGTGATCCTGATTGATGCGCGCAAGGGTGTGCTGACCCAGACGCGGCGGCACAGCTATCTGGCGCATCTGCTGGGCATCCGCCATCTGGTGCTGGCGGTGAACAAGATGGATCTGGTGGGCTATGACCGCGCTGTGTTTGACCGGATCGTGGCCGAATACCGCGCCTTCGCCGAGAGTATCGGCATTGTCGATTTCACGCCTATCCCGATTTCGGGGCTGGCGGGCGACAATATCACCACGCGCAGCAACCAGACACCGTGGTTTGAAGGGCCGGTTCTGCTGGAACATCTGGAAGTGGTGGAACTGGACCAAAGTGCCAACCAGCGAAACGCCTTTCGCATGCCGGTGCAATGGGTCAACCGCCCCAATCTGGATTTCCGCGGCTTCTCTGGCACCATTGCCGCAGGGCAGATTCATGCGGGCGACGAAATTCGCGTGCTGCCCTCTGGCAAGACCTCGCGCATCTCGCGCATTGTGGCCCATGGCGGCGATCTGGACATGGCCGTGGCCGGACAGGCCATTACACTATGCTTTGAAGATGAAATCGACTGTTCGCGCGGGCAGGTTATCACAGCGGCAAACGCCCCTGTCGAAGTGGCCGACCAGTTCGAGGCCAGTGTGATCTGGATGGATGAGGAAGAACTGGTGCCGGGCCGCGCCTATTGGCTGAAAATCGGGCCGCAAACGGTAAGTGCGACTGTGGCGCAGCCGAAATATCAGGTGAATGTCAACACGATGGAGCATCTGGCCGCCAAAACGCTGGACCTGAATGCCATCGGCGTGGCCAATATCACCACCGACCGCGACATCCCGTTCACCGCCTATGCTGAAAGCCGCGATCTGGGGGGCTTCATCCTGATCGACAAGATGACAAACCGCACAGTTGGCGCGGGGCTGATCCATTTCGCGTTGCGGCGCGCGCAGAATATCCATTGGCAGGCAACCGATACCAGCCGCACCCATCACGCCAGTCTGAAAAACCAAAAACCGATGGTGTTGTGGATGACGGGTCTGTCAGGGTCGGGGAAATCCACCATTGCCAACCTAGTCGAGCGGAAACTGGCGCGCATGAACCGCCACACCTTTTTGCTGGATGGCGATAATGTCCGCCACGGGCTGAACAAGGATCTGGGCTTTACCGATGCCGACCGCGTGGAAAATATCCGACGCGTGGGCGAGGTGGCAAAGCTGATGACCGATGCAGGGCTGATTGTGATCACCGCCTTCATTTCGCCCTTCCGGTCAGAGCGCGAGATGGTGCGCGCCATGATGCAACCGGGAGAGTTTATGGAAATCTTCATCGACACCCCGCTGGAAGAGGCAGAGGCCCGCGATGTGAAAGGGCTGTATGCGAAAGCGCGCGCAGGGCAGTTGAAAAACTTTACTGGCATCGATTCCCCCTACGAGCCGCCAGAGGCCCCGCAGATCCGTATCGACACGACGCAAACGACCCCCGAACAAGCCGCCGATCTGATCATCGCGGCGCTTATTCCATAATCTTTTGCGGTGCATGACAGGCGCCTGACCCCAAAATGCCTTTGGGGTCAGCGCGACATGCTGTTGAATATGTCATATTTCCCGCAAGACTTGCGCCAGCGCAAAGACTGCGTGTGATTGATCCGCCATGATGCCGCTTGCGAGGGTCCGTCAGATGCTCGCAAATCTTCACACGGGTCAGGAGGGCAAGATATGTTCAACTTCGCAGGAAAAACCGCCATCGTTACAGGGGCCGCCTCTGGGATTGGCGAGGCTATTGCACTGGAACTTGGCGCAAGCGGCGCTTTTGTCATCGTCTCGGACCTAAAGGAAGATGGCTGTGCCAGCACTGTCGCAACCATCCTTGATCGTGGCGGCAAAGCGGCCCCTTTCGCCGCCGATGTCTCGGACCCAAGCGCGATGGAGGCGCTGGTGGCCTTTGCCGAAGACCAGACCGGCGCGCTGCATCTGGCCGTGAACAACGCAGGCATTGGCGGCGCGCAGGCCCCTGTTGGCGAATACCCGATTGATGCATGGCAACAGGTTATCACTGTCAACCTGAATGGCGTGTTCTATGGCATGCGCTACCAGATTCCGGCGATGGAACGCGCGGGCGGGGGGGCCATTGTCAACATGGCGTCAATCCTTGGGTCGGTGGGCTTTGCCAATTCATCCGCCTATGTGGCGTCCAAGCATGCGGTTTTGGGGCTGACCAAGACAGCCGCGATGGAATACGCGCAAAAAGGCGTGCGCATCAACTCGGTCGGCCCGGCATTTGTTCAGACGCCCTTGCTGACCGACAACCTGAGCCAAGAGATGCTGGACGGGCTGGCAGACCTGCACCCGATGGGCCGCATCGGCACCCCCGAGGAAATCTCGGCGCTGGCGTGCTTCTTGCTGTCAGACCGTGCAAGCTTCATCACCGGCAGTTATCATCTGGCCGATGGTGGATTTACCGCACCCTGACGCAAACACGGACATATCATGACGCATACCCCGCCGCCTTGGGCCAGTTCCGCCGAAGATGTCTTGCACGCGCTGGACGCCACACCCAAGGGGCTTGACGCTGCACAGTTGCGTAAGCGGCTTGACACCTATGGCCCCAATATTCTGCCAGCCGCCCCGCGCCCCGGCCCCTTGGCGCGGCTTGCGCGCCAGTTCAACAACCTGCTGATTCTTGTACTGATCGCGGCGGCGGTCATTACCGTGCTGCTGGGGCACTGGATTGACACAGGTGTGATCATGGCAGTGGTGATTATCAATGCCGTGATCGGCTTTGTGCAGGAAGGCAAGGCAGAAGCCGCACTTGACGCGCTGCGCGACATGCTGGCGCCCAAGGCCAATGTCATTCGCGCAGGCCAGCGCATGGCGGTGGCGGGGGCCGATCTGGTGCCGGGTGACATTGTCATACTGGAAGCAGGCGACAAGGTGCCCGCCGATCTGCGCCTGATCGAAGTCTCTGGCATGACTGTTGAAGAGGCAATCTTGACAGGCGAGTCGGTGCCTGTGCGCAAGGCCACGGCAGCGGTCGCGGCCGATGCCGATCTGGGCGACCGCGCGCCCATGGCCTTCAGCGGCACGATGGTGGCCGAAGGGACAGGGCGCGGCGTGGTCACCGCCACGGCCGAGCAAACCGAAATCGGGCGCATCAGTACGCTTATGTCGAATGTGCAAAGCCTGAAAACCCCCCTGATCCGCCAGATGGAGGTGTTTGCAAAATACCTGACAGGGTTCATCCTTGTGCTGGCCTCTGGCATTCTGGCCTTTACCCTGACCCTGCGCGACATGCCGTTTGCCGAAGCGTTCATGATCGTGGTGGGCCTGTTCGTGGCCGCCATTCCCGAAGGGCTGCCCGCTGTTCTGACAGTGACGCTGGCGATTGGCGTGCAATCCATGGCGCGGCGCAATGCGATCATCCGCCGCCTGCCGATTATTGAAACACTGGGGGCAGTCTCGACCATCTGTTCGGACAAAACCGGCACCCTGACGCGCAATGAAATGATGGTCGCCAGTGCCGTGACAGCGCATGAAGTCGTCGAAATCACAGGCCAGGGCTATGCGCCCGAGGGCGAGGTCAAGGGCGGCGATCAAGACATCCTTGCGGCAATGGCGCAGGTCGCGGCACTGTGCAACACCGCAGCGCTTGTGCAGGGTGACAAGGGCTGGCGGGTCGAAGGCGACCCGATGGAAGGCGCACTTCTGGCTTTCGCAGGCAAGCTGGGGGCCGAGTTTGAAAACCGCCCCGACCCGCGCGCCAGCATCCCTTTCGATGCCCGCTACCGCTATATGGCGGTGCTGCATGACGGGATGGTGCTGCTCAAGGGCGCACCGGAACGCATATTGGCCCATTGCGACACCCAACTGGGCAAGCAGGGCAACACGCCCTTGGACAAACCCTATTGGGACCGCGCCGCGCAGCACATCGCCAATGACGGCCAGCGCGTTCTGGCCCTTGCGCAAATGCCGCTGGAAAGTGGCGATCTGTCCCATGATGCGGTCGCCAGCGGGCTGACCTTGCTGGGTCTGGTCGGCCTGATCGACCCGCCCCGTCCCGAGGCCATCGCCGCTGTGGCCGAGTGTCACAGCGCGGGCATTTCGGTCAAGATGATCACGGGCGACCATGCAGGCACCGCAGCCGCCATTGGCCGCCAGATCGGGTTGCGCCAGACCGACCAGCCCCTGACCGGCGCCGAGATTGACCAGATGGATGACGCCACGCTGGAAGCCGCGATCAAGCGCACCGATATTTTCGCCCGCACCAGCCCCGAACACAAGCTGCGGCTGGTTGAGGCGCTGCAAGCGCGCGGGCAGGTTGTGGCCATGACAGGGGACGGGGTGAATGACGCCCCTGCCCTGAAACGCGCCGATGCCGGCATTGCCATGGGCCAGAAAGGGTCCGAGGCCGCGCGCGAGGCGTCGGATTTCGTGCTGGCAGATGACAATTTCGCCTCGATCGCCGAGGCAGTGAAACAGGGCCGCACGGTCTATGCCAACCTGAAAAAAGTCATCACCTTTCTGTTGCCCGTCAATGGCGGCGAGTCGATCTCGCTGATCATTGCCGTGCTGTTCGGGCTGATGCTGCCGATCACGCCCTTGCAAATACTCTGGGTGAATATGGTCAGCTCTGTCGCGCTTGCCATGTCACTGGCCTTCGAGCGCCCCGAGGCCGCGATCATGCGCCAGCCCCCCCGCCGCGCCAATGCCCCGATCCTGTCACGCTTCATCCTGTGGCGGGTGTTTCTTGTCTCGATCCTGTTCGCGATGGGAATTTTCGGCCAGTTCGCACTGGCGCAAATGCAAGGTGCCGGTCTGGATGAGGCGCGCACCATGGCATTGAACACGCTTGTGGCAATGGAAGTGTTCTATCTGTTTTCCGTGCGCTACCGGCATGGCTGGTCGATCAGCTGGCAAGGCGTGAAAGGCACGCCAGCCGTGCTGCTTGCCGTGGCCATTGTCGTCGTGCTGCAAGCGGGCTTCACCTATCTGCCCTTCATGCAGGCGCTGTTTGACACAGTCGCGCTTGGCCCATGGCAGATCGCGCAATGCGCGCTTGCAGGGGTCATCTTGCTGCTGGTGCTGGAGGTCGACAAACACGCCGCCAGCCTGTGGAAGCGGCTGGGCGCGGATATGAGGGCGGCGCGGGAATAACCCTCAGGTCATAAGCCCTGCCTGCTTGAGCGCGGCAATATAGCCACGGCTGACAGGGACCACCGCGCCATCCCGCATCATCAGGGTGACGCGACCCTGTTTGCGCCGGACCTCTCGAATACCGCTGCGCGCCACCCAGTGCGACCGATGCACCCGCAGCCCTGCCTTGCCCAATTCGTTCTCTGCATCACTCATGCGCATCAGAATCAGGTCTGCGCCTTTCTCTGTCACCACTTGCAAATAGTGATCCTGCGCTTCCAGCCGGATCAACTCTGCGCGTATCTGCACAGGCAGCCGCGCCAGAAACTTTGTGTGCGCAGCCGGGTCCGCGCGCGGCTGGAACCAGCGAAACAGCGCATGAACACCCCCCGAGATTACCAGAATGATGAAAACCAGCCAAAGCCATTGCGCGCCCCTTCCCCACTCTTCAAACAGATAGCTGTTCAGCAGCCAGACCAGACTTGCCATGATCATGGCATAGGCAACCACCAGCCCCAGACGCAACGCCTGCCCCTGCCGCATGGCTCGGCCCAATCGGACAAGCGCGCGGTCCAGCATGATCGCCACAGCCACAACACCCGCCCAGTAGAATGCGCGCGGCACGACCGCCAAGGCTTCCATCGTGCCGAAGGGTCCGGCGAGCGTCGCAAGCACACTCACCCCTGCCCAGACAGCTAGAAGCGCCTGCCATTCACGAAGCGCGGAGTGCAGAGCGTTGCCAGACGCAGCCATTCACGAAGCCCTTGTACCATTCACGCAGCCAGTATTGCCGCGAGAAACAACGCTTGGCAAACCCTCGAAGCAGACAAAAGACAGCTCTCGAAAGGTATTTTACAATGAACTTAGCCCCCTTGACGCAGGCCAGTCTGGCCATCCAGATCCACACGGTTGCAGCCCTGCTGGTAATTTGCCTGACCGTGCTGATTTTCACCCGCCCGCGCGGGTCGCGCGCGCACCGCCAGCTTGGCTGGCTTTGGGTCACCACCATGTTGGGTGTTGCCGTTTCAAGCTTCTGGATCACGCATGGTGGCCCGGTATTCGGCTATAGCTGGATTCACCTGCTCTCGGTCTACGTCATCGGCGGGATTGTCTATGCGCTATGGCAAATCCGGCGCGGGCGCGTGGCGCAGCATCGCGGCATGATGCTGGGCATGGTCTGGGGCGGGCTGGTCATTGCCGGTGCCTTCACCCTGATCCCCGGCCGCATCATGCATGCTGTGCTGATCGGCGGTTAAGCGGTCAGCCCCTCTGGCTCTGGCAGGCCATGTGCGCGGCATGCCGCTGTGACCGTATTGGCCAAAAGGCAGGCGATGGTCATCGGCCCCACCCCACCCGGCACAGGTGTGATCGCGCCCGCAACCTGAGCCGCGCTTTCAAAATGGACATCGCCCACCAGCTTGGTCTTGTCGCCATGCGCAACACGGTTGATCCCCACATCAATCACGGTGGCACCGGGCTTGACCCAATCGCCCGGAATCATCTCGGGCCGCCCCACAGCAGCCACCAGAATATCCGCGCCCCGACAAATGGCGGGCAAATCCTTGCTGCGCGAATGGGCGATCGTCACCGTGCAGCTGTCGCCCAGCAACAGCTGCGCCATCGGCTTGCCCACAATATTGGACCGCCCCACCACAACCGCATTCATGCCAGACAGGCTGCCATGATGCGCGCGCAGCATCATCAGGCACCCTAGCGGCGTGCAGGGCACCATCGACTTTTGCCCGGTCCCCAACAGCCCCACATTGGAAATGTGAAAGCCGTCCACATCCTTGGCGGGATCAATCGCATTGATCACCAGATCGGAATCGATATGCGATGGCAGCGGCAACTGCACAAGAATGCCGTGAATTTCGGGATCAGCATTCAATCTGGCGATCAGCGCCAACAGGTCTGATTGGGGCGTGCCCGCATCCAGCCTATGTTCGAAAGAGGCCATGCCCACTTCGACCGTCAGCTTCCCCTTCGAGCGCACATAGACCTGACTGGCCGGATCTTCGCCCACCAGAACCACCGCCAGCCCGGGTGTCAGATCGTGCTGGTCCTTCAACATCGCAACCTGATCTGCGACCCGTGCGCGAACCTGCGCCGCAAAAGCTTTTCCATCAATAATATGTGCTGTCATCTCATCTATTCCTGTTCATCCCGGCCCAGCGTTTTCTCTTCCCGCGCGATTGACCAGTCTATCAGTTGCGACCACACACCTTCGGCAAGGTCAGGGTCCAACCCTTTTGCAACTGCCTCTGCGCGGACATTGGCCTTCACTTCGTTTACCCGCGCGCCGATCCGGGCTGGCAAGCCCTCGGCGGGCTTCAACTGCGCCGCGCGGTCAATATAGCCTGCGCGCTCTGCCAGCAGGGCAATCAGCTGGCGGTCCAGCCGGTCAATCTGCACACGAAGTTCGGCCATATTTCGGCATTCAGAAGGAAGACGCATCAGCACACCATATCTTGTCGCATATTGGCGTCCTACCGCCCCAGCGCCACGGGTGCAATGCGGCGCATTTGCGGGATGGTGGGTGGGGCGATGCGCGCTTGCGCGCGAGCGCCGTCCACCATCCCGCGCGATCAGAACAACCCTTCGATCAGCCCTTCGTCATTAAAGCGGATCGATTGCGCCGCAGGTTTGCGCGGCAGGCCCGGCATGGTCATGATCTCGCCGCAGATCACCACGATAAACCCGGCCCCTGCCGCCAGCCGCACTTCGCGCACAGGCACCGAATGGTTGTCAGGCGCGCCCCGCAGGGCTGGATCGGTTGTGAAAGAATATTGCGTCTTGGCCATGCAGATCGGCAGATGCCCATAGCCCGCCGCTTCCCATTCCTTCAGCTGGTTGCGGATCTTGGCATCGGCCAGCACCTCATCCGCGCGGTAGATGCGGCGGGCAATGGTCTCGATCTTCTCGAAAAGCGGCATGTCATCGGCGTAAATCGGGGCAAATTGCGCCACTTCGCTATCGGCCAGCTCGGCCACGCGGGTTGCCAGCGCACTGATCCCTTTGGACCCTTCCGCCCAGTGGTGGCACAAGATCGCCTCGGTGCCCAATGCGGCCACATAATCCTTGACCGCCTGCACTTCGGCCGGTGTGTCGGAATGGAAATGGTTGATCGCCACCACAACCGGCACCCCGAAAGATTTCACATTCTCGATGTGGCGCCCCAGATTCGGGCATCCTTTTTCCACCGCGCTGACATTTTCCGAACCCAAATCCGCTTTTGCCACGCCGCCATTCATCTTCATCGCGCGCACTGTTGCCACGATCACCGCAACAGCAGGTTTCAGCCCCGCCTTGCGGCATTTGATGTTGAAAAACTTCTCGGCACCCAGATCGGCCCCGAAACCCGCCTCGGTCACCACATAATCGGCCAGCCCCAGCGCGGTCTGTGTCGCCACGACCGAATTGCAGCCATGCGCGATATTGGCGAATGGGCCGCCATGCACGAAAGCGGGGTTATTCTCCAGCGTTTGCACCAGATTGGGTTGCATCGCATCTTTCAGCAGCACCGTCATCGCGCCTTCTGCGGCGATGTCGCGGCAATAGATGGGCGTCTTGTCGCGGCGGTAAGCGACGACGATATCGCCCAGACGGCGCTGCAAATCTTCCAGATCTGCGGCAAGGCACAGAATCGCCATCACCTCGGATGCCACGGTAATGTCAAACCCCGTCTGGCGGGCAAACCCGTTCGAGACGCCGCCCAAGGACACAACCATGTCGCGCAGCGCGCGGTCGTTCATGTCCATCACGCGCCGCCATGTGATGCGCCGCTCGTCAATCTCCAGCTCGTTGCCCCAGTAGATATGGTTGTCAATCATCGCAGACAGCAGATTATGCGCAGAGGTGATCGCGTGGAAATCGCCGGTGAAATGCAGGTTCATATCTTCCATGGGCACGACCTGCGCATAGCCGCCCCCCGCAGCGCCCCCTTTCATGCCGAAATTCGGCCCGAGCGAGGCTTCGCGGATACAGATTGCCGCGTGTTTGCCGATGGCATTCAACCCGTCGCCCAAACCCACTGTGGTGGTGGTTTTCCCCTCGCCCGCCGGAGTGGGGTTGATCGCTGTCACAAGGATCAGCTTGCCGCGCTTGCGCCCGCGCGCATCGGCCACGAATTCCTGACTGACCTTGGCCTTGTCATGCCCGAAAGGCAGCAGATGTTCGCTTGGAATGCCCAGCTTTGCGCCGATTTCCTGAATCGGTTTTTTCTTTGCTTCGCGTGCGATTTCGATGTCGGTTTTGAAAGTCATGTCAATTTCCCTGCGGCTCTGTGTCGCTCATGGGTCGATATAGCGGGCCGGATGCCGCGACACAGCCGCGATTACGACATTTCGGACGCTGTATGCGCCGCCCCCATTTCCGATCGGAAACCCCTGTGACAATCCGCGCCACGCGGCGCAGAAACGCAAAAGGCGCGGGCTGCACTGCCCGCGCCGTATTTGCATCACGCCAAAGCGATCAGCCTTTCTTCAGGCACCGATTTCCCAGCACTTCGGCAATCTGTACCGCGTTCAATGCAGCACCCTTGCGCAAATTGTCCGACACGCACCACAGGTTCAGCCCGTTATCTATGGTCGAATCCTGCCGGATACGGCTGATATAGGTTGCATATTCGCCCACACATTCCACCGGCGTCATGTAGCCCCCCGGCTCGCGTTTATCGATCACCAGAATACCGGGCGACTCGCGCAGGATATCGCGCGCTTCTTCTTCATCCAGAAAATCCTCGAACTCGATATTGATGGATTCGGAATGGCCCACGAAGACCGGCACGCGCACGCAAGTTGCGGTTACCTTGATCGATTTATCCATGATCTTCTTGGTTTCGGCGACCATCTTCCATTCTTCCTTGGTCGAGCCGTCATCCAGAAACACATCGATATGCGGGATCACGTTGAACGCGATCTGCTTTGGATAGACCGACGGGGCCACTTCCTGACCGGGCACATACAGGCCCTTGGTCTGGTTCCACAGCTCGTCAATCGCTTCCTTGCCCGAACCCGACACGGATTGGTAGGTGCTGACCACCACCCGCTTGATCCGCGCGCGGTCATGCAGGGGCTTCAGCGCCACAACCATCTGCGCGGTCGAGCAGTTGGGGTTGGCGATGATGTTTTTCTTGGTGTAGCCGTCAATCGCTTCGGCATTCACCTCGGGCACAACCAGCGGCACATCGGGGTCGTAGCGATACAGCGAGGAGTTGTCGATCACCACACAGCCGGTCTTGGCCGCGCGCGGCGCATAGGTCTTGGTGGCTTCGCCACCAATCGCAAACAGCGCAATGTCCCAGCCGGTGAAGTCAAACTGCTCCAGATCCTGACATTTCAGGGTTCTGTCGCCAAAGCTGACCTCGGTCCCCATCGAGCGGCGTGACGCCAGCGCCACGATCTCATCGACCGGAAATTCGCGCTCGGCCAGGATATTCAGCATCTCGCGGCCCACATTGCCCGTGGCACCAACGACGGCGATCTTGTAGCCCATAATGGCTCTCCTTTTGAAACGTCGACGGGGGCATAGCGCAAATGCGGCGAAAGGGGAAGGGGCGCTAATCTGTCCGGTCGGTCGAGAAGGCGTATATTATGCACCCGATCAGCAGCAATAGCCCAAAGAACGCAAACAATGCCTGATAGGCCAGTTCCGGCGAGGTTTGTGGTGCGAAGGCATGCACCCGCCCGCTGATAACCTGCAACACCCCGACCCCGCCGATGGAAAACAGGTTCAGCAGCGTGACCCCCCGCCCTGTCATATGCGCCGGAATAAAGCTGCGGCCATGCGCCATCATCATGGGAAAGGACGCGCCGAAAAAGCCCACAGCCGCGAACAGCACCGCCGCCTGCCAGAACCCCGCCAGCGGGAAGCCCCATAGCAGCCCAAGGCACAGCGCCCCCGCCAGATTGCCCGCAAGGATCACCCATTTGCGCGTGCCCAGCAACCGATCCAGCGGGCCATAGGCGAAATTGCCCGCAATCATGGCCAGCGCCATCAGCAAGCTGACCTGCCCGATGCCTGTCGCCCCCGCGGCATGGACATCGGTGTAATAGGGACCGACCCATAGCCCCCGCAACCCCGCCGCAGGCGCATAATTGACAAACAGCAGCGGGATCAGGAACCACAAAGCGGGAATGCGCAGCAGGCCCAGCACGCTGCCTTTCTCGCCTTTCGGTGCATCCACTTTGGGCGGGTCTTGGATGACGTTCCACAGCACCACAGACACCAGCGCCGTCACGCCCGCCAGCGCAAGGATGGAGGGGCGCCAGCCAAACATCTCGGCCGCCCATGCCATTGGCAAGGCCCCAAGGATATTCCCAAGCGAGCCGAACCCGATTACCGCCCCTGCAAGTGTGGCAAAAATCGCAGGCGGAAAGCTGCGCGCGAAGATGTAGTAAGACGCCATAAGCACCGGCGCGCAGCCAATCCCCAGCAGCGCCATTGCCAGATGCAGATGCAGCGCATTTTGTGCCAGCGCAAACACCACCGCACCCGCCGTGCCCCCTACCCCCAGCAAAACCGCTGTCGTCCGGCGTGGCCCGAACAGGTCCAGCGCCCAACCGACAGGCAGTTGCATGGCCGCAAATACCAGAAACCACAGCCCCGAGGACAGCGCCAGATCATCCGCTGTCACCCCGATATCGGATTGCAGCAGCCCCGACAGAACGGCCAGAAACGACCTGTAGAACTGGCTGAGCAGATAGCCGATAACCAGAAAGAAAAGCCCAAGTTTCATCCCGCATGCCTATGTTTTTAGCATTTTGGAAAGTCGTATTTCACTTGTGAAGTGGTTGCAATGGCGCGTTTGCGCAGGTTTCGGGTCGCGTCACAGGCGCGGCTGGGTTAGCCTGCGGGGATATTTGGGGAAAACACGCCATGAAAGATGCACCCGCGGCTGAAGACAGCTATCATTACCAGATCGTCGCGCGCGCGATTGCCCTGATCGATGCGCCCGGCGGCGCACAGCGCAGCCTGCCCGATCTGGCGCAGGATATGGGCATGAGTCCGGCGCATTTTCAACGCGTGTTCAGCCAGTGGGCTGGTGTTTCTCCCAAGCGGTATCAGCAATACCTGACGCTTGGCCATGCGCGCAGGTTGCTGTCGGACCGCCTGACCACCCTGGAGGCATCGCATGAACTGGGCCTGTCGGGGCAGGCGCGGTTGCATGATCTGTTTGTGCGCTGGGAAGCGATGACGCCGGGCGAATATGCCCGCCGTGGCGCGGGGCTAAGCATTCGTTACGGCTGGTTTGAAACACCCTTTGGCCGCGCTCTTGGCATGGCCAGCGCACGCGGTCTGTGTGGTCTGGCCTTTGCCGATGATGGCCAGCATGACACAATTCTGGCCGAAATGATGCACCGCTGGCCCAAGGCGCAGTATAGTGAGGATGCGCAGGCCGCAGCCCCTCATGTGGCGGCAGCCTTTGCGCAATCAGGACAGGCGCAGCTGCACCTGATCGGCACCCCGTTCCAGATCAAGGTATGGGAGGCGCTGTTGCAGGTGCCATCGGGCGAGGTCACCACCTATGGCGACATCGGCAGGGCCATCGGCATGGACCGCGCGGCGCGGGCCATAGGCACTGCTGTAGGGCGCAACCCGATAGGGTTTGTGTTGCCCTGCCACCGTTGCCTGCGCGGCAGCACCGGGGGCTTGGGGGGGTACCACTGGGGGGTGCCGCGCAAACGCGCAATGCTGGCATGGGAAGCCGCACGCCACGATGCAGCACCGCAGGCCCAAACTGGAAAAGCTGCGATAAAGGGAACGTGAGGTGACCTTATGTGTTATACAGGTGTATATCGCAGTCTTGACCTTTTGGAGGAACGTTTGATGAAGGTATCTGTGTCAACCCTGTCGCTTGGTGCTGCTGTACTGGCCTTGGCGGCCTGCGCACCAGACCCCAATAATACACAGAACCGCACATTGGGCGGTGCCCTGACAGGTGCTGCTGTCGGCGGTGTAATCGGTGCCGCCACTGGCGATGGCCGCCGCGCTGCCGCAGGTGCCATTATCGGGGGCACAACCGGCGCGCTGATCGGTCAGCAACTGGACCGTCAGGCCGCAGAGCTGCGGCGCCAGCTTGGGGATAATGTGAATGTTCGCAATACCGGACAAGAACTGATCCTGACCTTGCCGCAAGACCTGCTGTTTGCAACCGACAGCGCAACCTTGCGCCCCGATCTGCAAGCCGACCTGCGCACCATTGCAAGCAATCTGGTAAACTTCCCCCGCAGTGACGTGATTGTGGTGGGCCATACCGACAATACCGGCACCGCCGCGTATAACCAGAACCTTTCGGAACGGCGCGCAGGGTCTGTGGCGCAGGTGTTGCGCGCGCAAGGTGTGGCGTCAAACCGCATCCAGACCCAAGGGCGCGGCCTGACGCAACCTGTTGCCAGCAATGCGACACCGGCAGGGCGCGCACAAAACCGCCGCGTTGAAATTTTCATCCGGCCCCACCAACCCGCCTGATTTTTTGAGAACATACACAAAGGCCAGTCTTCGGACTGGCCTTCCTAAGAAACAGCCGC
>NZ_MEHT01000008.1 GCF_001870675.1 Roseinatronobacter thiooxidans
CGTTGATCCCGCCGCCAATGATCAGAAGGTCATGGGCAGTCTGTGCGGAATTTCCGAATTTTTCCAGTTGCGGCATCCGCCCTCCCCAGCGCAAGCGTTGCTTTGGCCGCAGGCTAGTTTGATGCATGCTCATTTCGCAAGTTTTTTTTCGAGTTGCCGCATATAATGTTGCTTTATTTTTATTCGAAGATTTCAAAGCGATTTGTTTGTAGTTTGTTCTGGTTTAAATTTTCGGAACTGCCAGGTTTCGGCGTAAAACGAACATTCCCTTTTTGATGCAGGCACCCACATTGCGGCTTTCGATCTTCTGCGCCGCGAATCAGTCCGGCGAGATGGGCCACAAGCCCTTTGCGCGCATGAGGCCCAAAAGGCGCACAAGGCACAAGGGAGAGGGGCCAAGCATGGCAGGATCAAGGTTGACCGCCCTTGGATAAAATGCCCTTCTTGGAACGATAGACAGTCATGCACCCGCCAAAGGAAGACACAATGCCCTTGCCGACATTCCACATGATCGACGCAGCACCTACGCCCGTTGCCACGTTTTCGCATGCGTCCGAAGTGGATGGCTGGGTTTTCCTGACCGGCCAGATGCCCACCTGGCCCGGAGAGCCGGAGCGTGCCCTGCCCGAAGGGGTAGAGGCGCAGACGCGCCGTGTGATGGATAATTTGGGTCTTGTGCTGCAAGGGATGGGGCTGGAACTGAAAAACGTGGTGCAGGCCCGTGTCTACCTGACCCATTTCGACCGCGATTATGCACAGATGAACGCGACCTATAAAAGCTATTTTGAAGACGGAAAGCTGCCTGCGCGCACATGCATTGGTGTCAGCGGCCTTGCCGTTGGGGCCTTGGTCGAGATTGACCTTGTCGCAAGACGCCCCTGAGGCTGCGCAGGGCGGTTCGGGGTTTGCCGCGCCGTGCTTTGCGGCAGGGCAAGGGGCTTTCAGGCCGTTTGGGCAGTCCTGTCCGGCCATGAAGAAAGTGGTGTGGTGGGCGGGGTGCAAGTGCTAACCTGCCCGCCGGGTTGCCAGTTGGAAGATGGAGCAGAGCGTGGCTGAAAAACGGCGCAACATTCTAGCGACGACAATTGCCATGAAGCTGGAAGCGGCGATCATTGCAGGGGAGCTGGCCGCAGGCACACGGCTGGATGAAACGGCACTGGCAGAGCGGTATCAGGTGTCGCGCACACCAGTGAGAGAGGCATTGCAAGTGCTTGTCGCCCGCGCGCTGGTGACCCGTCTGCCCTTTCGCGGCGCGGTTGTCAGCGAGATTACCCGAGAGCGGATCAGCGAATTATTCGAGGCTATGGGCGAGATTGAAGCGCTGTGTGGCCGCTTCGCCTCAGAGCGGATGGGTATGGAAGAGCGCGCCCGCCTTGAGGCCCTGCATGAAGACATGGGCCGCATCATGGCCGCGCAAGACACTTTGGGCTATGAGCAGGCAAATACCGAATTTCACCAGCTGATCTATCGCGGCGCGCGCAACAGCGAATTTCAGGCCATGGCCGAAGCCATGCGCCTGAAACTTGCCCCGTTCCGGCGGCGGCAACTGGCAGACCGCTCGCGCATCAGCCGCTCGCATACCGAGCATTCGCAAATTGTCGAGGCGCTGATGCAGCGCAATGGCGCTGCTGCGGATAAGGCCTTGCGCCGCCACCTGACCAGCGCCGCAAAGGCGATGCTGCTGCACTTGCCCGCCGCCAAACAGCCTAGCCCAACGCGGACCAAAGCATCCTGAGCGATGTCAGGCATAAAAACACCGCGAAGGCGCGCTTGATCCAGACTGGTTTCAGCGCATGCGCAATGCGCGCGCCAAGGGGTGCACAGGCGATGGACAACGGCAAGATCAGCGCCACCGCCACCAGATTGACATACCCGACCGAGGCCGGGGGCCGCCCTTCGACCCCCAGACCCGCAAAGATCATGGCAAGTGACGCAGGCAGGCCAATCACCAGCCCCAGCGCAGCCGCTGTGCCCACCGCGCGATGCACCGGCACCGAAAACGCGGTCATCAGCGGCACGCCCAATGTGCCCGATCCAACACCCATCATGGCCGAGATCACCCCGACACTGCCCGCCATAGCGGGTTGAATGCCGCGTCGGGTTGGCAGGGCGGGGGCCAGAATGCGGGTATTCGGGCGCGCCATGTTCCATGCGACCAACAGGGCGATGGTGCCAAACAGCGCCAGAAGCGCGCGGCCAGAGGCGACACCCGCAAGAATGCCCCCACATAATGCCCCGCCCGCCATCCAAGGTGCCCAATGCCGCAGCAGGCCCATATCGACCGAGCCGCGCGCATGATGCGCGCGCGCCGAGGAATATGCGGTTGCAGCAACAGTCAGAAGCGAGGTGGCGACGGACACTTTCATCCCCAATTCGGGGGCCAGCCCCAGCAGGGCAAAAACCCAAAACAGCACCGGCACAATGACAATGCCGCCCCCCACACCCAACAGCCCGGACAAAGTGCCCGCGACAGCGCCGGTTGCCATGATCCCCCCGATAAGGGGGATCATGTTCCAGATAGTCAAATTGTCCATTTCAGAATCCCAGCGCTGCACCATCGGCGCGGGGGTCGGACGCCACCTCGATCAGCCCATCTGGCCAATAGGCGACACCGCCTGCATGGCCTGCCATGTCGCTATAGGGCGCGATCATCTCGACCTCGTGACCTGCATCTTTCAGGGCCGCGACCAAGGCGGGGTCAAAGCGGTCTTCAAGTTTCAGGCTGGTGGTGGCATCGCCCCATGTCTTGCCCAGAAGCCAGCGCGGGGCGGTAATGGCCTGCTGCAAATCCTGCCCGAACATGGCGTATCGGCTGAACACGGCCGCCTGCGTCTGCGGCTGCCCTTCGCCGCCCATCGTGCCATAGGCCAGCACGCGCCCGTCATTCAGCTTGGCCAATGCGGGGTTCAGGGTGTGGAAGGGGCGCGCGCGCGGGCGCAACTGGTTGGGGCCGGGGGTCAGCGAGAAGCCAGCGCCACGGTTCTGGAAGAACACGCCGGTGTCATCGCATACTAGGCCAGAGCCGAATTCCCAGAACACCGATTGAATGAAGCTGACCACACAGCCATCCTTGTCGGCGGCCCCCATCCAGATTGTATCGCCCGGTTTGGCAATTTCCGGCCATGGGCGCGCGCGCGCCGGGTCGATCTGTGTGGCAAGCGCGTCCAGCGTGGCAGCGTCCAGCCAGTCTTGTGCCGGTGTGGCCATGTAGTCAGGGTCGCCAAGTTCGGCATTGCGCTGGATGAAGGCCAGTTTCGTCGCCTCGATCAGCCCATGCAGATGTTCAAAGCCTTCGGCCTGTGCCACATTCAGCCGGTCGAAAAGGCCAAGGATCATCAGCGATGCCACGCCTTGTGTGGGCGGGATCATGTTCCAAAGCTGGCCTGCGCGCACCTGCGTGGTCAGCGGCGCTGTCACCTCTGCGTCAAACGCGGTGAAATCACTGCGGCGCAAGGGGCTGCCCGTACCTTCAAGAAAGGTTGCATGCGTCTTGGCAATGTCGCCTTGGTAGTAATCCGCCAGCCCGCTATCTGCCAGATGCGCAAGGGTCTGGCCCAAGGCAGTCTGGCGCAGCCGGTGGCCTGCCTTGGGCGGGGCGCCTTCATGCAGGAACGCATTGGCAAAGCCTTGCACATCTTTCAGCCCGTCCAGCTTCTCGGCTGTGGTGCGTGCCTGATTTTCTGTCACGGCCACGCCGTCGCGCGCCAATGCAATGGCAGGGGCCAGCAAATCGGCCAAGGGCAGACGGTTGCCGCGCGGGCAATGTTCAAGCGCGGCCTTCCAGCCTGCGATCGTGCCGGGGACTGTCAGCGCCGCCAGTGGCCCGCGCGCGGGCAGGGCGTCGCGCACCCCTTGCGCTTCATACCAATCGACAGAGGCAAGTTCAGCCGCCCGCCCGCAGCCAGAGATGGCCACAGGCGCATGACCGGGGCGGTGGATGATCCAGAACCCGTCACCGCCAATGCCGTTCATATGCGGATAGGCCACGGCGATTGCGGCGGCGGCGGCGACCATCGCCTCGACCGCGCTGCCACCCGCATTCAGAATATCGCGCCCGGCAAGGGCTGCGGCCCGGTGCGGGGCCGAAACCCCGCCATTGAAGCCATAAGCAGAACTCAGCATGTTACCATCCTATTGCAGTGGGAAGCCAGGTCGCCAGACCCGGCATCAGAAAGACAAGCGCAAGCGCAAGAAATTGCAACCCGATAAACGGAATTGCCCCCTTGTAAATATCCATCGTACTGACGCCCGCAGGGGCCACCCCCTTGAGAAAGAACAGCGACCAGCCGAAAGGCGGCGTCAGAAAGCTGGTTTGCAGGTTCAGGCAGATCAGAATGCCCAGCCAGACAGGATCAACCCCCGCCTGCATGAAAAACGGCAGGAACAAAGGCAGCGCGATATAGGTGATTTCGATCCATTCAAGGAAAAATCCCAGAATGAAGATCAGCAGCATCAGAAACAGCAGCGCACCTGTCACCCCGCCCGGCACCATGTCGAACATGCGCCCGACCAGATGCTCGCCCCCAAGCCCGCGAAAGGCCAGCCCGAAAACCTGCGCGCAGATCAGGATAAAGAACACCATGGCCGAGATCAGCAGGGTCGAACGTGCGACCTGATACAGCATGCCAAGCGTCAGCCGCCCTGACAGCGCCACGAATAACAGCGCCCCCACGGCGCCCATCGAGGCGGCCTCGGTCGGGGCAGCGATGCCGCCGATGATGCTGCCCAGCACCGCCACCACCAACCCGACAGGGGGGCCGACCACCAGCACCACCTTGCGCAGCAATGCCCCCCGCGACAGCGCGCGGCGCTCATCTACCGGAATGGGCGGCATGGATCCGGGCTTCCACCATGCATAGGCCAGAATGGCGATCATATAGACAGCCGCCAGCGTCAGGCCGGGAACCATTGCAGCGGCGAACATGGTGCCCACGGATTCCTGCAAAATATCGGCCAGCAGGATCAGCACAAGCGAGGGCGGAATGATCTGCCCCAAGGTTCCGCTTGCGCAGATCATCCCTGTGGCGATGGTTTTGGGGTATCCGCGCCGCAGCAATGTGGGCAGTGTCAGCAGCCCCAGCGTCACAATGGTTGCGCCCACAATCCCTGTGGCTGCGCCCAACAGCACCCCCACAAAGATAATCGCAACCCCCATCCCGCCCGAGATATTGCCGAACAGGTGGCCGACCACATCGATCAACTCTTCGGCCAGCCGCGATTTCTCAAGCATGACCCCCATAAAGACAAATAACGGAATGGCCATAAGCGTGTAATTGGTGACCACCCCGTAAATGCGCGAGGGCAGCAGGTTGAACAGCATGGGGCCAAAGCCGATATAGCCGAAAAAGAAGGCCGAAAACGCCAGCGCAAGCCCGACTGGGATGCCAATAATCAACAGCACGAAGAAAGCGGCGATCATGCCAATCGCCAACAGTTCATTGGGGCTCATGGAAGCTTACCTTGTTGTTTGGGTGCGCGGCTCAGGCAGGTTTGCGGGGCGGCAAGGCAAAAGCATGGCGCAGCACATGGGCCAGCCCCTGCACCGCCAGCAGCCCGAACCCCAGCGGGATCAGCGCCTTGAGGGCGAAACGGTAGGGCAGGCCCCCGGGGTTGGGCGACCCTTCGCCCCGCGCATAGGACATTTCGACCCAAGGCAGCGACAGCTTGACCAGCAACACCCCAAGCAAGATCATCAGCAGCCCGCCGATTATCTCGATGATGCGCTGCACCAGAGGAGAGAAGCGTTCATACAGAACATCTACGCGCACCTGTTCGCCAGATAGCAGCGCGTAAGACATGCCGAACAGCGCGATGGGGGAAATCAGGTGCCATTGCAATTCCTGCGCCCAGACCGCGCCTGTGCGAAACAGGTAGCGGGCGAAAACATCGCCCGCTACCAGCAGCACCAGCGCCACGCAGACCCAAGCGGCCAGTGCGCCAAAGCCCCTGACAATCGCCTCAAGAAACTGCACGAAACGCGTCAGTGCGGGTATCATCTGGCCTACATCTCCAGAATGTCTTTGAACCACGACACTTCGCTGATGCGCGCCCAGCCGTCATGGTCGGCCTTGAAGGCGAAATAGCTGTCATGCACCTTGCGGGTAATCTCGGATGCGTTTGCCTCTGTCTCCAGCGTATCAAGGGTGGCTTCGCGCAAGGCGCTGACCACATCCGAGGGCAAGGGCGCTGCCGTGACGCCGTGGTTTGTGACCAGATCAGTCAATGCAGGGCCGTTGACCGCATCTGACCATGTCAGACTTTCCAGACAGGCCGCTTGCGATGCTTGGCGCACGATCATTTGCAAATCTTCGGGCAGGCTGTCCCATGCGGCTTTGGAAATCAGCAATTCGCCCGTTGTCGCCGGTTCGTGCCAACCCGAGGTGTGGTAGAATTTCGCGGCCTGATGCAGCCCCAGCGCGCGGTCCTGATAGGGGCCGACAAATTCGGCGGCATCAATGACACCGCGTTCCAGCGCGGGGAAAATCTCGCCGCCCGGCAGCAGGCGCGTATCGACACCAAGCGAGGCATAGACCCGCCCCGCCAGCCCCGGAATGCGCATCCGCAGCCCGTTGAGCTGGCTGAGTTCTTGAATTGGTTCGCGGAACCAGCCGGTCATCTGCACCCCGGTGGAGTTCATGGGGAAGGCGACAAGGCCGAACGGCTCGTACACTTCCTGCCACAGTTCCAGACCGCCGCCATGAAACAGCCACGCCATATGGCCCATAAAGGACATGCCGAAAGGCACAGTGGTAAAATACTGCGCGGCAAAGACATTGCCCGACCAGAAGTAGCTGTTCGAGGCGTTCATCTCGACCACGCCTTGCTGAACAGCGTCAAACCCTTCGAAGGCTGGAATCAACTCTCCGGCGGCGAAATGCTGGATGTTCAACCGCCCGCCAGACATGATGCGGATTTTCTCGATCATGTCAGTGGGGCTGCCGGGACCGACAGTGTAGAAGGGGGCGGTCGGGCCATAACTGTTGGTCATGCGCCAGTTGAATGTGTCTTGTGCGCGGGCAATGGTCGGGGCTGCGATGCCTGCACCTACGGCAGACAGGGCAGAGGCGGAAAGAAACTTGCGACGGTCCAAGGTGTCTTCCTTTCATATGATCTGTTGGTCACGCCGCAGCACAGCGGCATTTGCAACGTCATAGGTCTGCGCAGATCACCTGTCCGTCCGCAGGCGGCAATTTTCTTTCCCCATAATAAAATTGTATACAATATGGCCTAAAATGACTTCGTTTGAACACATTATAGGCAATGTGAGAAGTCAGTCAGGACAAGGAAAAGCCGGATATGGCATATAAAGTGAAAACTGGGCGGCTGAATTTGCCCTGTGCCGGACTGTCGATATTCGCAAATGCAGCCTATCTGCCGGATTGTGCGGCCATTGACGCGGATATTCCCAATCTCACGCCACCCTATGGCTCTGGGCAACAGCGGCGCGCGCGTATCGGTGCGCTATGCGTTTTGCAGGTGTAACCGCAGGCCATGCTGGCCTGCGGTCTGCTGTGCCCTCTCGGGTCAAAGCCCGTATTGTTCGCGCGCGTAATCGCCAAGTCCCACGGCATCAAGCTTGGCCAAAGGCGCAAGGAAGGTGACCTGAATCACTCCCGGCGCACGGCCAATCTCGATCGCGCCGTTGACGGTTGCGCGGTTGCGCACTTCGGCCACGGTCATGCCCAGCAGTTGGGCCGCGCGGGCAAGGCCATTGTCAATCGCCGCATTCAGGTTTGCGGCAGTGCCGATCACGCTGATGGGGGCCAAGGGTTCGATCTCTGCCACGCCCCATTTTGCAGCAAGGCGCTGTCCCTTTGCCTGCTCTGCCGCGGTAAACGGGCGGGCAAGTGGGGGCAGGTCTTCTTCCAGCGGGAACAGGACAGGGCCATCAATGGGGTAGGACTTCACCACCTCGACCTGCAAGGTAACGCTGCCGGAAACATCCATCGTGTGGCCCGCAATCTCGCCATCGCCCTGGGCGGCGTGCATATCGCCCATATAGACGCCCGCGCCCGGCACTTTCACAGGGCAGACAAGGATCGCGCCTGCGCGCACGGCGTCAATATCCATGTGCCCATCGGTCTTGTGTTCGGCCAATTGCTCGGCAGTGATGGCATAGTCATGGGGCGCACCCACAAGGAAGGCCCCGAAATCGCCAGCATTGTGGCTGTCGGGCATGGCCATGGACGGGCAGGTTCCAAGCTGGCCCATGAAGGGGCGCATGCGCACCATTGTGCCGGGCATATCTGAGGGCGCAAAGGTCAGGATCGAATGCTGGCGGCTGCCATCTGGCAGGGCGGCGAAATGGTTGGCGTCTTGCGCAATGGTTTCTGCCGCAGCTTTGGGCAAGGTCAGACCCACAGCGCGGGTTTCGTCAAAGGTCACAGTATAGCCGTGGACGATTGCAAAAGGGGTCACCGCATTGCCGCAGGCATCGCATTTCACGGCATCCTGCCCGATCCCCTCGATATGGGTTTCCGGCCAGACTGTGTCGCAGGCCGGACAGCGCGCGGCTACATAGGGGTCGCCAAGGCAGAACCCTTCGGGTGAACTGTCATGGCCCGATGCCGTGGCGATGGATGTCACGGTAATGTCGCGGATGCGGATGGCCACCGCATCGCCAACTTCCGCGCCTTCGACAAAGACAGGGGTTGTTACCTCATGCCCGCCGCGCAGGCGCGGTGTGATCATTGGCCCCCAGCAGCCGGGCGCCGTGTTGGCGATGATCGTGCCACCATTCTCGATTGGTCCCAACATCGGCGCGGCGGGGTCAAGCACGCTGTTGGTGAACTCTGACACGACGATGCTGCGGCGTGATGGTGTTGTGCTGCCATCTGGCATGGAAACTTCCCTCCGGTTTTCATTTTCTGAGTGCATGAGAATAGATTGCACAACCCAGAGTGCAAGCACAGCTTGGCCTTTGGCTGCCTGTATCAATGCGCTGGCGCATGTGGTGCAGATTGATCTGAATCATGCCCATTTTCTGAAGAAACGCCTAATATACATCTATGATTCAAGACACCCCTACCTTGCCGGTCTTCAGGGCCGAGGGCGTGACCCGCGTATACCAGACCGGGGCGGTAAAGGTATGGGCGCTGCGCGGCGTTGACCTGAGCCTGACCGAAGGCGAAATGGTCGTGCTGCTGGGGGCGTCCGGCTCGGGCAAATCAACATTGGTCAATATTCTTGGCGGGCTGGATTTGCCCAGCGGTGGTCGGGTGTTCTTTCGGGACACCGAACTTAGCCAAGCGACAGACCGGCAGCTTACTGCCTTTCGGCGCGACCATGTGGGGTTTGTGTTCCAGTTCTACAATCTGGTCCCCAGCCTGAGCGCGCGCGAGAACGTGGCGCTTGTGACCGAGATTGCCCGCGACCCCATGCCCCCCGAGGAAGCGTTGGAGCGCGTGGGCCTTGCCCATCGGATGGACCATTTCCCGGCAGAAATGTCAGGGGGTGAACAGCAGCGCGTGGCGATTGCGCGCGCGATTGCCAAGCGCCCCGATGTTTTGCTGTGTGATGAACCCACAGGCGCGCTGGACAGCAAAACCGGCATTCAGGTGTTGGACGCGCTGTATGAGGTCAACCGCGATCTGGGCACCGCGACAGTTCTGATTACCCACAACGCCAGCATCCAGCGTATCGCGCATCGTGTTGTGGTGCTGGCCGATGGCAAGGTGGTGCGCGACGATCCAAATACCGACCGCGTTCTGCCAGCGCAGGTCAGCTGGTGAGGGCGCTTGACCGCAAAATGCTGCGCGACCTGCGCAAGATCTGGGCGCAAGTGCTTGCCATCGCGCTGGTGCTGGGTTGCGGGGTCATGGTGCTGGTGGGCGCGCAAGCCACACAGGCCACGCTGATCCAGACACAGGCGGCCTATTACGAACGCCACCGCTTTGCCGATGTCTTTGCCGGTGCCACCCGCGCGCCCTCCGATGTGGTTGCAGCGGCGGCCCTGATCCCCGGTGTGGCGCAGGCCGAGGGGCGCATCAGCTTTCAGGCCGTGCTGGATATCGAGGGCATGGCCGAACCTGCAAGCGGGCGCATCCTGTCGCTTCCTGCCGCAGGCCCGGCGCTGAACCTGCCGCTGCTGCGCCATGGCCGCCTGCCAGACCCCGACCGCGCCGATGAGGTGGCCCTGTCCGAGCCATTTGCCGAAATTCATGGCCTGACGCCGGGCAGCAGGCTGCGCGGCGTGCTCAATGGCCAGATGCGGGACCTGACTGTAACCGGCTGGGTGCTTAGCCCCGAATTCATCTATACCATGCCACCGGGCGCAATGATGCCCGATGACCGCCGCTATGGCCTGCTCTGGATGAACGCGGCCGCAGCGGCAGCGGCGATGGACATGAGCGGTGCCGTAAACGACATTGCCCTGCGCCTGACCCGCGACGCAGACGAGCGCGCGGTGATTGCGGCGCTGGACCAGCTGCTAGACCCCTATGGCGGGACAGGGGCCTATGGGCGCGCGCGTCAGGTGTCGCATGCGTTTCTGGACGGTGAATTGCAACAGCTTGGCGCGATGGCAGCGTTCATGCCGCCCATCTTTCTGATCGTGGCGGCCTTTTTGGTGAATATGGTCTTGGGCCGGTTGATCGCGCTGGAGCGCACGCAGATCGGCTTGCTAAAGGCGCTGGGCTATGGGCGCGCCGAAATTGCGGGGCATTATCTGAAGCTGGCGCTTCTGATCGGTGTTATCGGCGTGGTGGTGGGATGGGGCTTTGGCTGGTGGATCGCGGATGCGATGATCGGGCTTTATGGCGATTTCTTCCGCTTTCCGTTTATCATCCGCGACTGGGGGACGCATGCGCTTGTGGTTTCTGCGGTCCTTGGTCTGGCAACTGCGGTGCTGGGGGGGCTGCGTGCGGTGTGGTCCTCGCTCAAACTGCCTCCGGCGGAAGCCATGCAACCGCCCGCGCCGCCCAGTTTCGCGCGTGGCGCGGCTGATCGCGTGCTGGGTGCCCTGCATTTGCGCCAGACCACGATGATGATTTTCCGCTCGATCCTGCGCTGGCCGGGGCGTGCGGCGATCACGCTGTTTGGTGTCTCTGCCTCGGTCGGGGTGCTGGTGATGAGCTATTTCATCTTCGACGCGGTCGAACAGTTGGGCGACAGTGTCTTTCAGCAGGCCAATCGCCAACAGGTGACACTGATGCTGGCGCAGGCCCAGCCGGATGCCGCTGTGCAGGACGCGCTGACCCTGCCGGGGGTGCTGCGGGCCGAAGGGGCCTTCGCAATGCCCGTGCGGGGTGTCAATGGCCATCTCAGCCGGTTGACCGCAGTGCAAGGCCATTTCCCGGATGCGCAACTCTCGCGTCTGGTCGATGATGCAGGCCGTGTGGTCACGCCGGGACCGCATGGGGTGGTTTTGCCCGAGATGCTGGCCCATGCGCTGGATATTCGCGCAGGTGACACGCTGCGGCTGGAAATGCTGGCCGCCCCGCGGTCTGTGTTGCATCTGCCCGTGACCGAGGTGATCCGGCAGGGCATGGGCCAGGAGGCCCATATCTCTGCCGCCGCGCTGTTTGCGGCAATGGACATCGCGCCGCAGGTCAACATGATCCATTTGGCAGTGCAGTCCGACCGCATGGCCGATCTTAATGCGGCAATCAAGGAAACGCCCGCTGTCGCGGGCCTGTCCGACTGGGCCGAGGTGCGCAGGCAATTTGACGCGACACTCAGTGAAAACCTGCTGACGATGGTCGGCATTTATACTGTCATCGGGGTGCTGATTGCGATTGGTGTGGTGTATAATGCCGCCCGCATCCAGCTGTCAGAGCGCAGCTATGAACTGGCCAGCCTGCGGGTTCTTGGCTTCAGCCGCGCCGAGGTGGGCTATGTGCTGGTGGGCGAAATGATGTTGTTGACCTTGCTGGCCATTCCTTTGGGTTGGGGGCTTGGGTATTTTCTGGCGATGGGGTTGGTGGGCGCAATGTCGACCGACATGTTCCAAATCCCCTTCCACATCACCCGCCGCACTTTTGCCTTGGCCGCGCTGGCAGTGTTTGTGGCGGCGACAGGCTCTGTCCTGATGGTGCGGCGGCGGCTGGACAAGGTAAATCTGGCAACCGCGCTCAAGGCGCGGGACTGAATTGGAGAACAAGATGGGCATCATGCGTAAAGTCTGGATTGGTCTTGCAGGTGCAGCGCTTCCGGCCGCGCTGGTCTGGGCGCTCTGGCCGCAGGCGCAGCCGGTTGATCTGGGCATCGTGGCCCGCGGGCCGATGCAGGGGGCACTTGTGGCACAGGGGGTTACCCGTGTGCGTGCGCCCTATACGATCACGGCACCGATCACGGGCAATGCTACCCGCGCGCCTGTTGAAATCGGGGACCATGTGATTGCGGGCGAGTCTGTGGTTGCCATTATCCAGCCCGCTGATCCGGCGCTGATGGATGCGCGCGCGCGTGCGCAGGCCGAAGCCGCCGTGGCCGAAGCCGAGGCCGCTGTGGCGTTGGCAGAAAGCAACCTGCGTCAGGCCGAAAGCGGCCTTGCCCATGCTGCCACGCAGCTAGAGCGGGGTCGGGCATTGGCCGCGCGCGGCACCATCGCCCAACGGATGCTGGAAGATATCGAGGCCGCGCATCAGTCCGCCGAACAGGCGCTTGCGGCCGCCCAATCGCAGTTACAGTTAACTCAGGCCACGCGCATCCGCGCGCAAGCGCAGCTGATGGGCCCGCAAGCCAATTTCGGCCCCAATGGGGAACCCGGCGAATGCTGCGTGCGTATCCGCGCCCCGCAGACCGGCATTGTCTTGTCTGTGACCGACCAAAGCGCGCGTCTGGTTCAGGCTGGCGCGCCCCTGCTGACAATTGGCAATCTGGAAGAGATGGAGATTGAACTGGACCTTCTGTCAACAGACGCGGTGCAAATCCCGCCGCACGCGCGCGCCGTGGTCGAACGGTGGGGCGGCGAAGGCACGCTAGACGCGCAATTGCGCCGGATCGAGCCTGCGGCATTCACCCGTGTTTCGGCGCTGGGGATCGAAGAACAGCGCGTGCGCCTGCGGTTGGATCTGCTCAGCCCGCCAGACCGCCGCGCAGGGCTGGGCGAGGGGTTCCGCGTGCATGTGCGCCTGATCCTGTGGGAAGAGGATGCCGTCTTGCAGGTGCCGCAAGCGGCATTGTTTCGGCAAGGCGAAGGATGGGCCGTCTTTACCGAAGAGGCAGGCAGGGCGCAGCAGCGCGCCCTCAGCATTGGCCGCCTTGCTGACGGGCAAGCCGAAGTTCTGGATGGCCTGCCTGAGGGGGCGCGCGTGGTTCTATACCCCGCCAGTGCGCTTGCTGATGGCACGGCGATCACCGCGCGCGACTGACGCCCCGCTTTCAATGGTGGCTGCCAGCAACAAAAACTCAGCCAAACCGCGCCAGTGGCGATGCGGGGCGATGCTGCCCTGTTGCACGCGCGCCATCAGCGGCAGACAGCGTGCAACCAGCCCGCCCGCGCTGTCTGTTTACGCCAATTTAGTGCGGCATGCCGTTTAATGTCTTTGGGGTGAACGGGTCCGCTGCGCTGTCGAAATGCTGTGGTTTGGCGCTCTGGCACCAAAGGGCAGGCTTGGCACGCCGGATGCCCCGAAAACAGCCTAACTTTGCCACATCACAAACACATTCATAAGCAATATTCGCGCAATTTAAAGCTTCCAAGGTATTAACATGAAAAGTCTTTCAGGTCCAAGACCGTCGTTCTGGCGGGACGAAGATGGCGCTCTGCTAATATTGGGGATCTTTTTCTTTGTTGCGATGCTTTTCACAGCATCCCTTGCGATAGATATCGCCCGATATGAACAACAGCGCGTGCAGCTACAGGGAATCGCCGATCGTGCGGTGCTGGCTGCGGCAAATATGCGCCGCGATGGCGATGGCGATATGAACCCCACAGACCATGTGCGCGGGTATTTCCTGGCCGAGGGGTTCACATCTGCGCAGATCGACCGGATGAACATTCAGGTAGACCCCATCGCGGGTGGTCGCCGTGTGACAGTCCAGCCGCAAGGCACAATCAGCACGATGCTGATGTCGCTGATCGACATTAATACGCTGGGCGTAGCAACACCTGCGCGCGCCGAAATTTCGGCCCCTTTGCCGGTCGAAGTTGTGATGGTGCTGGATATTTCGTGGTCAATGACCGCGATGACAGGCAATGGCCAGTCGCGGATTGAAAACCTGCGCAGCGCTGCCGCCGAAATGGTGCGTGATTTGATGCAGGACCGTGAAGAAGGCGATGTTGCCATCACGATTGTCCCTTATGAAAGCTGGGTTGTGCCCCCGCCCGGACTGCTGGACTATATGGAAAATGTCAGCGGTGCGATGTCCAACGCAAATGGCACACCGCAATATTGCGTCGAATTTCAGGACTGGTCTGAGTTGAGCGATTTTCGGGGCAACCCGACTGCTGAGGCCGTTATCGGGCGCAACCCTGCTGCGGCCAATGCCGTGCGCAACAACCGTCAGGCTGCGCTGTCGCGGCGCATTTGTGGCCCCCTGTTTGGCCACCGGGTTACACGCCCGCTGGTAACGTCAGAAGATGCCGCAGTGGCCATTATTGAATCGCTGCAACCGATGGGGTCCACCTCGATCGATCTGGGGCTGCGGTTTGGCGCAATGTTCATGGACGCTGACATGCGCCCCTTCATTGCCGAGCGGATCGTTGCGGGGGAAATCTCGCCCTCTATGGCGAACCGGCCCGCAGGAATCGACACGCCGGATGTTTTGCGCGTGATGGTGGTTATGACAGATGGTGAAAACTGCTGTGGTGCCAGATTCCAGCCTTCGGTTCAGGACGAAAACGCCCTGTCAGTGTGCCACAACCTTCGGGCCGAGGGGGTGTTGATCTATGGGATCGCGTTTGAAGCACCGGAAAAAGGCGTTGAGCTCATGAGCAATTGCGCCTCTAGCCAATCGCATTTCTTCAACACCAATGGGGCAGGGCTGCGCGCCACGTTTGAAGCCATTGGCCGCCAGATCAACGCCCGTTCACTCAGGTTGACGCTATGAAACACCGCATCCTGTCAGATCTGTGGCGCGCCGAAGATGGCAGCGCCACTGTGGAATTCGTTATTATCTTCCCGCTGATTTTCGCCATGTTTCTGACATCGACGGATTTCAGCGTCATGATGCTGCGTCAGATATATCTTGACAGGGCACTTGATATTGCAGTGCGCGACGTGCGGCTGGGCAATGTGCCCGCCAACGGCTTTGACGGATTTCGGGAAGCGATTTGCAGCAACACCATCCTGACCCCGACATGCGCGCAAACGATCACTGTCGAAATGCGTCCGATCACTCCCGCTGAATTTGCGACGCTTGATCCCAATGTCCAATGCGTCAATCGCCAGGAAGAATTCCACCCTGTGCTGGATTTCAACCCCGGCGGCGGCGGGCAGGAACTGATGCTTATTCGCACATGCACTGTCTCTAACCCCTTTATCGTGCTGAATGGCTGGATATTCGGGGCACCGCGCGGGCCTGATGACGATTTCATGTCTGTATCTGTTGCCGTGTTCGTGAATGAACCTGTCTGAGAGTGAGAGTATGAAAACCATGTTCAAAATCCAGTTTCCTCGGACGCGGTTTGCGCGTGACACAGATGGATCGCTTAGCGTCGAGGCGGTGTTGATCGCGCCGCTTCTTGTTTGGGCAATCGTGGCCACATTCGTGTTCTATGACGGGTTCCGGTCCAAGACGCGGGTGCAGATTGCTGCAAATTCGGTCGTCGATGTGCTGTCGCGCGAGACGGACCTTATCACCAGCGACGATATTGATCAGCTGAACAATTTGTTCGATGCGCTGTCAGGCGCGCGCACGCCCACGCGCATTCGCGTCAGCTCTGTCGCGCATGATAATGAGGAGGAGGGACATGTTCTTGCATGGTCCTATGGCACACGCGGGCTGGCAGATGCAGAAAATCTGGAAGAGTTGACCGGCATTGTTCCCCCTGTTCTGCTGGGAGAGGCGCTTATTGTTGTGGAAACATTCAGCACCTGGACGCCACCCTTCTCGATTCCCGGAATTTCGGGGCTGGTGAAACTGGATGCTCAGGTCGCCAGCCGCCCGCGCTTTGCGCCACGGCTGAACTTTGAAGGGGTGGGGCCGGTTTTTGCAAGCAACAACGCGGAATGGGGCAACCCGGATGCCGGGTATGACCCCTATGCCGCAGGCGAGATGGCCCCCTATGCCCCGATCGATGGCAATAGCGGCACGGGTAATCCGGACGATGGCGGCGGCGGTACTGGTGGAACAGGTGATGGCGGCACTGGCACTGGCGGGGCGGGCGATGGCGGCACAGGCGGCCAAGAAGGCGGCGGCAGCTTAGTTGGCGGGCAGTCGCAAACTTTGCAGCAAGTGGGGCTATGGACGTTTGACAACTCCAGCAACCGCAACTTTGACGAAGCCGTAATACGCAATTCGGCGCAACCTGTGGGCCGGATCGGCCTGCCGGAATGGCGTCAGCACAGCAATGGACTGTATCAGAATGATGGCGGCTACCATCTGGACAATTGCCGCAACCCCGGCGAACGCCGCCGCGAAAACAACGATAACCGCCGTCAGATCGTTATCCCATGGCATGCGGATTACGACCTGACCAGTGCAACTGTCCGCATGGTCTTCAATCTGGACGGGCTGCCGCGCAACAACAGCTATGGCTATAATCCAACCACGCGGGAATTGTGGTGGAACAGCGCCGACAACTCGGCCTGGGCCCTGTTCTCGCGCGATGCGGTGAACCAGAACGAACCGGGGCATTTCTCATCCTTTGTTACCGGCGATGGGGCGGTTTTTGTGCGCTTTCAGGTCTGGTCGAACATCGAGTTTTATGGCGAACAATATGCCGGAACAAACTTTTTCCTATATGCGCCGCCCGGCAGTGTCGAGCCGGGGGTGACCTATGACATGCAGATCACCTTTGACCATGACTTCAGCCAGATGGACCTGTATCTCAACGGCGCATTGATGGACCGGCGCGACGATGTGCCGATCACGCTGGCTGGCAATCAGGAATATTGGCAGCTTGGGGGCAGCGGCGTGTACACAGACCCTGCTCAACACAACACGCCCGATTGGGACCGCACATGGATGTGCGGCACCATCCACCATTTCGAGATTTGGGAAGGGGCCTATACGGCCAAGGAAGTGCAGATGATGTCCTGCGGGATGGACCCCTATTCCGAGGAATGGTTTGAATATTTCTACCTGAATTCAGGCCGCTACCCTTTGCCCAGCGAAGGCGTTGCCGCCTCTCCCGGGTCAGAGGGGATCTGTAACTCCGATCCGGACACTGACGGGACTGGTGGTGGTGGCAGCGGTGAAGGTGGGGGCACCACCACACCGGAAGAACCGCCTGCGCAATGCACGGGTGATATGCTTGCGGATATGAATTTTGAAGACTGGGCAACCGTTGGCTGGTCGCGCAACAACACAGAACAAAATAATAGCTTCACCCGTTTCCTTGGCCGGTTCGGGCGGAATGAAACCGTCACTTGGTCACGCAGCTTGCCATCGGGCACCAATGCACTGAAAGTCGAGTTTGACTTGTATATCATCGACAGTTGGGACGGTATTGGCTACGGAAATTCGGGTGCGCTGGGCGACCGAATGGATTTCATGGTCAACAACCAGCTGATTGGCCACAAAGTGTTCACACATTGGGTTGGCCAGTACAGCAATGCCACCACAATTACGTCGGATGTGGGCGGTGCAACCTACACAATTTCGCTGCAACCAATGGAAGTCGGCAGCAATCTTGGCTTTGCCGGGTTCAATGACCAACGCTGGCGCGTTGTCATGGATGTGACCAATCCGCCGTCATCTTTCAATCTGGGCTTTCTTGCGCGCCTGGATCAGGATCGCAGCGATGAAAGCTGGGGTCTGGATAATTTCAAGGTGAGGGTGCCGTGTTCCGACGACCCGGTGGCGCCGGTCGAGCCTGTGGCACCGGTGGGGCCTGTTCCAACATTGGTCGTGAATGTCGATGTTCCCTACCATTGGGGGGGCTATTATGAAAACTGGCACCTGCGCCCAGCCTCCATTCCCAGTTGGGAGTGGGACGCCCAACCGTTCACAATTTCCGGTGAAAACGGAATTCAGGCGTGGGACATTGCCAGTAGCTGGTCCACAAGCGGGCTAATGAACTGGGGCGGCACGATGCTGCGACTGTCGACAACACCGCCGCATGGCGCCACAGCCACGGCCTTTCTGACGATTGGTCACCATGTGGTGCAATACAACTTTACCCGCGCAACCAATCCGTAGGGGTGTGTTGACAGCCATGCAGGCACGGGGATAGTGACCATACCCGATATGCGCGACACCACCGCCTTGGTGGTGTCGCTGCATTCGGAACGTGAATGTGCCCGGCAGCACCCGCCTGCTTGGGCACTAACTGCCGCAGAAAGGCTTTCGATGACCCCCCAGAATGTACCAGATGCCGTGTTCCATACACGGGTAAGGAACCCTCAGATCGCAGGCGATAATCCGTTTGAATGGAAGCCGCTGACCACGCATGACATTTTCGCTGGCAAGCGGGTCGTGCTCTTTGCGGTGCCGGGTGCGTTCACGCCCGCCTGCTCTGAAAGTCATCTGCCGGGCTATGAACAGCATTATGACCAATTCCTTGCCCAAGGCGTGGACACTGTAATCTGTGTTGCGGTGAATGACGCGTTTGTCATGTTTCAATGGGCGAAGTCGCAAGATATCCAGAAGGTCTTTATGCTGCCCGATGGCAATGGCGAGTTTGCGCGCAAAATGGGTATGCTGGTGGACCGCTCTGCCCAGGGTATGGGCATGCGCAGCTGGCGCTACTCCATGCTGGTGGAGGATGGCAAGATCGTAAAGCTGTTCGTGGAACCGGGCTTTTGTGACAATCCGCCGGGCGTTCCGCTGCAGGTTTCAGGTGCTGAAACACTGCTGGAATACCTGCAAAGCCGTTCATAAACGGCCCTTGCCGATGATAGGCATCTGGCGGCAGGAAAGGGTTTTATCACACCTTTTCTGCCGCCAGATGATTGCCGAGAGCTGTCTATGTCAGCTGTCTTGTTTGCGCAACAAATCCCAGCCTGCCAGCAGCATGGCAAATCCGGCAACCAAGGTAATGTCCCAGCGCTGCAGTTTGTAGACCAGAATGCCCACGAAGACACCCAGCATGATAAAGGCAAAAAGTGCCAGAATGCGGTCAACCATCTGTCATCTCCCCGCTGGCAGATTTGATTTCATTCATCAACCAACGTGCCGTGCGCAGCAGGCGGGCGTCATTTCCGCGCCGTCCGACCAGTTGCAGGCCCATCGGCATTCCGTTGGAATCCTCGAACACAGGCAAGGTGACAGCCGGCACACCACACAATGTCCACACCCCGTTATAGATGGCGCTGCCTGTTGAAGATAGCCCTTCTGGCGCGGATGTGGGGGTGGCAGGGCAGATGATCGCATCGCAGCGCATGAAGATTTCGTCCAGCGCTGTGTTCAACAGCTTCGGCCAGTCCAGCGCGGCCAGATAATCGCGCGCAAGTATCGCCTTGCCTTGGTCGATCGCGTCCAAGGTCACTGCCGATAACTGGTCGCGGCCCCGTCTTTCATAGCTGTAATAACACTTGGCCATTTCCGCAAAATTGATCCTTTCGCGGATTTCGGCAGCCTCGTCAAACATCGGGGGCAGGATAAGCGGGAAAGAGTCCTCGCCCAAGATGCCCGTCAGTTCTTCCATCGCCAAAGTCATATCTTCAGAGGCAGGAACCCCGCCCGGCATGGTCGAGACGATGGCAAGCGCAGGTCGCACCGGCACTTTTGACAGTGCCGTCGCCAGCAAGGCAGGTGGGGCAGAGGGGGTTGTTGCCGGATCGCTTGGGTCATCGCCGAACAGGGCATCTGCCAGCATGGCCGCACCTTCGACAGTGGTCGAGAAGACGCCCACTGTGTCCAGCGTTGGCGATTGCATCAGAATGCCGCTGCGCGAAATGGCCCCGAAGCTGGGCTTGTAGCCGACAACGCCGCAATAGGCCGCAGGCCGGATGACCGACCCGCCTGTTTGCGTGCCAACTGCCAGCGGAACCATTCCGGCCCCCACCGCCGCCGCCGACCCCTGAGAAGAGCCGCCGGGCGTATGTGCGGGGTTGACCGGATTGCGGGTTTTGCCGGGCTGCAGAAAGGCAAGTTCTGTCGTAACCGTCTTGCCCATGATCACGGCACCCGCCGCTTTCAGTTTGCGCACGACAGTCGCATCCGCAGAGGGCACGCGCCCTGCATCTATGACAGTGCCGTTTTCAGTCGGGATGCCTTTGGTGTCGATCACATCTTTCAAGGCAACAGGCACACCAAACAGCGGCCCCGTCGGCAAGCCTGCCTTGCGCATGTCGTCCAGACGTTCGGCCTGTGTCATCACATGCCCTTCGTCCAGACAGACAAACGCCTGCACATCGTCTTCGCGTGCGCGGACCTGTGCCAGATAGGCGGCAGCGACATCGGTTGCCCGCAATATGCCGTTGCCAAGCCTGTCACGGGTTGTCACCGCATCAAGACCAATGATCCGCTCTGGCCGCCGTGTTGCTGTGGGGGAATTAGCGCCCATAAATTGCCTCCGGCAGAGAGAACACGATCTGAGGGAATTGATACATCATCGCCATCGCAATAAACACCATTCCCAGATACGGCAGAACGCCTTTGAAAATATGTGTCAGTTGCACTTCTGGCGGGGCTATCCCCTTGAGATAATAGGCCGACATTGCCATCGGCGGCGTTAGGAACGACGTTTGCAGGTTCAGCGCCACAAGAATGCCAAAGAACAGCGGATCGATGCCGAACAGGGGCAGAAGTGGCAGGAAGATCGGCACAAAGATGATGATGATCTCGGACCACTCCAAGGGCCAGCCCAGAAGGAAGATGATCAGCTGCGCCATGATCAGGAACTGGAATGGCGTCAGGTTAAAGCTCATCACGAACTCAGAGATCAGATGCTCGCCGCCAAGGTAGGAAAACACTGAAGAAAAGGTGTAAGACCCCACGAATAGCCAGCACACCATCGCAGTTGTGCGCACGGTCAGATAGACGCTTTCGCGCAACCGCTCGAACGTCATGGCACGATAGGCGATCGCTAGGATAATGCCGCCCAATGCCCCGATAGAAGCCGCCTCTGTGGGTGTTGCAAGGCCGAACAGGATGGACCCCAGAACCGCAAGGATCAGGAAGGCCAGCGGGAACAAGGATGTGGCCAGCATCCATAACAGTTGGCCCACGGGCATGTCGGGCACTTCTTCCTTGGTGGGTTTGGGCGCAAAGCTGGGCTGGATGATTGACCGGCCAATAATATACGCAAGGTACAGCCCCACCAGCACAAGGCTTGGGTAAAGCGCTGCCGCATAGAGCCGCACGATAGACACACCCGAAGACGCCGCATAGACGATCAGCATGATCGAGGGCGGAATAAGAATGCCCAATGTCCCGCCTGCGCAAATGATGCCCGCTGCAAAGCTGGTATTGTATCTGGCTTTCAGCATCGCAGGCAGCGCCAACAGCCCCATCAGCGTGACAACAGCCCCGACAATGCCTGTGGCTGTCGCAAACAGCGCGCAGGTGATCAGCGCGGCGATACCCATAGACCCGGGCAGGCCCTTGGCTGCGATATTCAGCGTGGTGAACAGGCGGTCCACGATATTCGCGCGCTCCACGATATAGCCCATAAACAGGAATAACGGGATCGCGGTCAAAACCTCGTTCGACATGACCGTAAAGGTCTGGTTCACGAACAGGTCGAATATTCGGTTGTTGAAGAACCCCTGCACCCAAAGGGACCATTGTTCCCAGAGGCCAGCGTCTTCACCTAAACGATTGAAGGCACGCCACATGCGCCCTTCGTCATAAAAGGCGTAATAGCCGAACATGATGCCCATCGCCATCAGGGTAAAGGCGATCGGGAACCCAAGAAAAACCAGGACGATAAAGATGCCAAGCATCGACAAGGCCACCTGAGGGTCGGTCATTAGTGGTCGTCCTTCTTAGATTCTGATGCCTGCTTGATCAGCAGCTCTTCGGTTTCCAACACGTCTTTCTTGGCAACCATCCATTCATTGTTCCGGATGGCGATGATACAGCGCATCACTTGTGCAATCCCTTGGATAAACAACAGAATTCCGGCTGCGACGATGATGGTTTTGAATTGATAGATCGGTATGCCCGCGGGGCTGTTGACCGACACTTCTGCGTAACTCCAGGACCGGGCGGCATATTTCCAGCCAGCGAAGATCAGGGCGGTTACGCCGGGGAAGAAGAAGATCATATACAGCACCAGATCGACCCATGCCTGCGTGCGCGGTTTCCAAAGGCGATACAGAAAATCGCCCCGCACATGCCCGCCAAGTGACAGGGTATATGCGCCCCCCATCATAAATAGGGTGCCATACATGATGAACGACACATCAAGTGCCCAAGGCGTCGGCTTATTGAGGACATATCGCATGAACACCTCGTAACTGGTGCCTGCGGTCATCAAGATAATAAGCCACGCGAATGCCTTGCCGAACCAACCGGACAATGCGTCGGCGAACTTTATATAGCTGATCATTTGAAACCCATCTGACCGAAAAGACCCGACAGCCGAAGCTGCCGGGCCGTTCGTGTCGCAGTCAAGTTAGCCTTGGTTCAGGCGACCGGGGAAGACATGCTCATAGGCGCGCGCGGTGCTGGCATTACCATCGTTCATGATCTGGTAATAAGCGGTCCGCTCGTTCCAAGCGCGCTGGCTGTCCAGCACTTTTTTCATGAACGGGTCTTCGGCCATCAGCTCTGCTTCCAGCTCTGTCCATGCCTGAAGCTGTGCATCAAGGATTTCGTCAGAGGTCTGATGCAGGATGACATTGTCTTCCTCGACCAGTGCTTTCAGGTCGGCTGAATAGGAATCCAGTGCAAAGCCGATGTTTTTCAACGTGGCAGCTTCGACCGAGTGCATGACGATGGCACGCAGATCATCATCAAGGTCATCAAGGAAGTCTTTGTTGAAGATATACTCGATGGTTTCAGTCGCCTGATGGTAAGACCCGAGATAGTAGTTCTTGGCCACGTCCTGCGCGCCAAACTGGCGGTCAGATGTCGGGTTGTTGAACTCGAACGCGTCAATCACGCCGCGCTCCATCGCAGGGACGATTTCACCGCCCGGAAGCTGCGCAACGCTCATGCCCATCTTTTGCAACAGGTCGGCAGCAAGGCCAACGGTGCGGTAGCGGAAGCCTTGCAGGTCGGCGACGGTGTTCACTTCGCCCTTGAACCAGCCAAAAGGTTGCAGCGGCATCGGATAGCCCAGACGGCCCACAACGTTCAGGCCAAGAATGTCCTGTGTCAGCTCGCGGTACAATTCATCGCCGCCACCCTCGTTGAACCAAGCCAGCAGGTTGATCGCGTCGCCGCCATAAACCGGGCCTGTTCCGAACAAGGATGATGCTTTGGATTTACCGTACCAATAGGGCGGTACGGAATGCGCCGCGTCCAGAATGCCATCGCTACACGCGTCCATCACCTGAAACGCACCCACGATTGCCCCGGCAGGCAGCACGTCCACACTGATCCGGCCCCCCGACATGGCTTCGACGCGGTCAGCGTAGTTCTGTGCGAATTGCTGCCAAATATTGGCCGCTGGCCACGATGTCTGCATGCGCATTTGGATTGGGGCTTGCGCCAGCACAGCAGGCGCAGCCAGGGCTGCGCCCGCAGCGGCAGTTCCGCCCAGCGCGCCTTTGGTCAAGAACGAACGACGCGACAATTGAGCAGAGCGCGTTGGTGTCGATTTCATTTTCATAGCATCCTCCCAGATATATGTCGGGGTCCGAGGAACCCGAGGCGACAAATTTGTACTTAGCAATCCAGCAAATGCAAGTACTTAAGTTACCTAGGGTAAGTCTTCTGCGCTAACGTATGAAATTAACTTGTAAAATTTCCCATGCCCAATACGGATTTGTTTCACTTGCGATCAAACCAGCCGGTCAAGCGGAGTACTGCCACCAAAAAACGCGTCAAGGTTGTCAAGGGCGCGGAACCCCATTGCATCGCGTGTTTCAAAGGTGGCGGACCCGATATGTGGCAGCATGAAAACATTATCTAAAACAGACAGTTCCGGATTTCCGCCCGGTTCGGTGCGAAACACATCAAGGCCCGCTGCGAACAGCTGACCGCTTTTCAGCGCCTGCACCAGCGCGGCTTCATCGACCAAAGCGCCGCGCGCCGTATTCACAAGAATCGCCCGTTCCGGCAGCATCGCCAAAGTGCGCTCATTGATGATACCTATGGTGTCAGGCGTTGTCGGACAGTGCAATGACAGCACATCAGAGACTGCCAGCAAACTTTCGAGAGACTCATGAAAAATTGCGCCTTTTTCCTGCTCGGCAGTCAGGCGGGTGCGGTTGTGATAATGGATTTCCATCCCGAATCCGCGCGCACGCTCGGCGGTGACCTGCCCGACACGGCCCATCCCGACAACACCGAAACGGCGGCCCGTCACCTGACGGCCCACCATGAAGGCGGGGGACCAAAAGTTCCAGCGCCCGTCGCGGACCATCCTGTCCCCTTCCGATCCGCGCCGCGCAGCCCCCAGCATGCACAATATCGCAATTTCGGCGGTCGCGTCTGACAGGACATCGGGCGTGTTCGTCACCACGATGCCGCGCGCCTTGGCCGCCGTCAGATCAACATGATCGACGCCCACGGAATGATTGGCGATGATTTTCAGGCGCGCGGGCAAAGCTTGGATGACATCGGCGCTGAAATGTTCCGAATGGCACGGCAAGACGGCATCGACATTCTGGCACGCCGCGATCAGTTCCTCGCGCGAAAACACATGGTCATCCTCGTTCACAATGACATCATAAGTGGCATTCGCGCGTTCCAGCACAGCAGGCGCCAGCTTGCGCGGGATCAGGACGACAGGTTTCGCAGTCATTGGGAGTATTCCTTCATTTGCTTTGGTTGCATTGTGCATACATCTTTTCGCGAAAGAAAAGCGCAAATGAAAGCGGGCTGCGTGCGGGTGGCTGTGACCACCCCGCACGCAGCGGCAATCAGGTTTGATCTTCCGCACCTGACACAAGATGCCGCAATGCGTGACAAAGGTCAGTTTTGCGAGACTTTTC